>NZ_CP061314.1:1363348-2045022 GCF_018688255.1 Polynucleobacter corsicus | reverse complement strand
ATTTTTAGAGGATTCATTGTAGCGACCCCCTAAAGTTATCCACAAGCCAGAAAAACGTGGAAAACCTGTGGATAACTTGTGAATAACACAAAAAAATCCATATAAATTAATGATTTATTAAACTTCCGCCAAATAAATAGAGAAAAATACCTATATATTCTTCTATACAGGTTGACCTTTTGCTGGCCAACAAGGAAAATACTTGGTTTTGCAGGATGAATCATGAAAAGAACATACCAACCCTCAGTAACACGTCGTAAACGCACTCACGGATTCCGTATTCGTATGAAAACTAAGAGTGGACGCGCGGTATTAAATGCCCGTCGTGCTAAAGGTCGCAAACGCCTCGCCGTTTAATTTAGCAGTTGAATAGCGCCAGGATTTCTGAGTTACTAAAAACACGCCCCAAGACAAGTTTGTGTTGGGGTTTGTATTTGGCTTCTCCGAATCAGGGTGAAAAACCAGATTTAGGTATTGCGGTAGCTAAAAAATTAGCTAAGCGTGCGGTAGATCGCAACCAACTAAAGCGCATGATTCGTGAGTTAGTCAGAAGCGCTCAAACAACAAACCTCAATAGCGATGTTGTGGTGAAGCTAAAAAAACCAATCGGTCGAGAAACCCATGGCAGGCTCCGAAATAAAGAAAAAGAGGGCCTGCGAGCCCAAATTGTGGGGCTAATTTAACGTGCGCCTATTTAACAAGTTGGCCATTCAGGTTGTGAGGCTCTATCAAATAACCCTCAGCTCATTTATTGGCATGCACTGTAAATTTACCCCTTCATGCTCACAATATGCCTGCGACTGTTTTGCTAGTCACGGATTTTTAAAAAGCTTTGGACTGATGCTGTGGCGCATCTTGCGTTGTAATCCATGGTCACAAGGCGGACATGACCCTGCAGTAAAACCAACACCTCATCATCATTAAGTGAATGCAAATGGACTTTAAAAAAACAATTCTTTGGGCGGTCTTCTCCATGTCGGGCCTGTTGTTGTACAACAACTGGCAGGTTCATGAGGGCAAGCCATCGATGTTTGGTGAAGGTATTGTGGGCACCACGCCCGTGGTGGAAAAAGCTCCCACCACCAAGTTGGATATTCCGTTACCAACACAAAATGTTGACACATTAGCGCCAAATCAAACAACTGCGACAGTTGCGGGAACAATCGAAACATCAGAGAAATTTGTTTTGCAAAATGATGTGCTGGTTTTAGAAATTAGCGCCAGCGGCGGCAATATTATTAGCGCGAAGCTACCCAAACAACTAACCGCTGAAAAAACCTCAGTTGAGCTATTTCAGTACACACCAAACCATAAATATTTTGCACGCTCAGGTTTAATTGCCTTGGGCAATTTAGATCTACCAAATCACACCACAACATTTAAGTTGGTGAAGTCTGGTAAAGATGAATCTGGAAAGCCTTTTATTATTTTGGCTAGCGAGCGCAACGGAGTAAAACTAGAAAAGACGTTTGTTCTCAACCCAGGTAGCTATATTGTCGATGTTGGACATCGTGTAACACAAGGCGGCTTGAGCACAACACCGTTAGTTTTGTATACAGAGATTGTTCGAGATCCTTCCCAAGAGCAAAAAATTGGACCTTTCGGCGGAGCATTTTCAGCGAGTACTTTTACTGGTCCTGCCGCGTATACCGAAAAAGAAAAATTCAATAAACTTGAATTCACGGCGATTGATAAAAACAAAATTACCATTCCTACCCAAGTCCCCGCTGGTGATCCAGCTTGGATCGCCATGGTTCAACATTACTTTGCTAGCGCCTGGATTCCTGCTGACAAAGTAGCGCGTGATATTTATGCGGGGAAAATTGACAACAATCTTTACCGCATTGGTATGCAAACACCCTTGGGCGTGGTGTCACCAGGCACAACAGTTGTTGAGAAGGCAAAATTATTTGTAGGGCCACAAGAGGAAAGCGTCCTGGAAACAATTGCCCCTGGATTTGCTTTATTAAAAGATTATGGCTACCTCACTATTATTGCCAAACCTATTTTTTGGCTGCTAGAAAATATCCATGTCTATGTTGGCAACTGGGGTTGGTCAATCATCCTTTTGACCGTTCTGATTAAGCTGGTTTTCTTCCCTCTTTCTGCAGCAAGCTACAAGTCGATGGCACGGATGAAAGAAGTACAGCCACGTTTATTGGTAATGAAAGAGCAATACAAGGGTGAGCCACAAAAACTCAACCAAGCCATGATGGAGATGTATCGTAAGGAAAAAATTAACCCATTGGGCGGTTGTTTGCCCGTAGTGATTCAGATTCCTGTATTTATTTCTTTGTATTGGGTTTTGCTGTCTTCGGTGGAAATGCGCAATGCCCCTTGGATTGGTTGGATTCACGATCTATCAGTTCCTGACCCGTACTACATTTTGCCAATCATCATGGCGGCCTCCATGTTTGTGCAAACCAAACTTAATCCAACGCCGCCTGATCCAATTCAGGCGAAGGTAATGATGTACATGCCTTTAGTATTCTCAGTCATGTTCTTCTTCTTCCCTGCGGGCTTGGTTTTGTATTGGGTGGTGAACAACCTGCTATCGATTGCTCAGCAATGGCAGATCAATCAAATGTTTGGAAAGAAGCCGGCTAAATAAATTTTTAGCCGTTAAAAATATACAAGGAGTGCCCGCAATGATGACGAGAAAGCTGCCCATCATTGCGCTTGCCACCGCACCTGGCAAAGCCGGTGTCGGCGTCATTCGCATTAGCGGGCCTCAGCTTTTACCTATGGCCATAGCCTTATTTAATAAGGCGCTAACACCCAGGCAGGCAAGCTTACTCACACTTCGAGATGCGCAGGGTGAGTCAATTGATCAACTCCTTGCTATTTACTTTGCAGCCCCCGCCTCTTTTACGGGTGAAGATATCTTAGAGTTGCAATGTCATGGTGGGCCACAACTTTTACAGTTGGTCATAAAGCGATGTCTTGAGTTGGGAAAAGATCAGGGCCTAGTAATTGCTGAGCCCGGCGAATTTTCTCTACGAGCCTACCTTAATAACAAAATTGATTTAGCCCAAGCTGAGGCGATTGCGGATTTAATTGATGCACAAAGTGCAGCAGCGGTACGCGGTGCAGCACGCTCCCTACAAGGCGCCTTCTCAAATGACATTAACAGCCTGATTGAAGAGATTACCCAATTGCGTATTTTGGTGGAGTCCACCCTAGACTTCCCAGAGGAGGAGATTGAGTTCTTAGAGAATGCTCAAGCTCGTGAACGCCTAAGCGCTGTAATGCAAAAGTTGTACGCGCTGAGGGAGGGGGCGAAACAGGGCAAGATTTTGCGTGACGGCATCCAGCTGGTTTTGGCCGGCGCACCTAACGTTGGGAAAAGCTCTCTTCTGAATCGCCTAGCTGGCGAGGAAGTAGCTATTGTTACGCCTATCGCAGGAACCACAAGAGACCGCGTCAAGGAGAGTATTACTATCGGCGGCGTTCCTATGCACATCATTGATACCGCAGGCTTGCGTGAAACTAGCGATCTAGTTGAGGCTAAAGGCATCGAAAGATCATGGGAGGCTATTGGGGCGGCGGACCTAGTTATTTTTCTGCAAGATTCAAACGTTACAGAAACAAGTAATAGCGCCGAAATTTTGGAGCTAAAAGTCCAGATATTAAAAGCACTCCCGCCTAAGTGCCCCGTGCTGGAGGTCAACAACAAATCCGATTTATTGGGTAGCCCCATTGCCAACCAGGACGAAAAGCAAGCCTTGTTCATTTCAGCCAAGACGGGCGAGGGCATCGAGGCTCTAAAACAGAAAATTTTAGAGTTGGTAGGTTGGGGTGGATCTCAGGAGGGCGTGATTGTGGCGCGTAGACGGCACTTAGATTGCCTAGATAGGGCCGCTACCCACTTAAATCAATCCCAACAATTTGCCGCTAATGGCAATATATCGCTGGAGTTATTTGCAGAAGAGCTCCGTTTGGCACAAGATCAACTCGGACAAATTACTGGGAAGCTACTCCCAGACGATCTTTTGGGCAAGATATTTAGTCAATTTTGTATTGGCAAGTGAAGGACTTGCCCTTGGCAGGTTTGTCCATAAAAAAGACGCCCGAAATGTTAAAATAACGCGATCAAAAATATTACATTTCATAGGACTCCCATGACCATCAACACCAATGCACCTGAGTACGTAAAAAACCAAAAGCTGATTCAATGGGTTGCAGATGTAGCCGCCCTAACCAAGCCAGACAAAATCCGCTGGTGTGATGGCTCCCAATCTGAATATGATGAATTTTGTGAATTGTTGGTAAGTGTAGGCGTGTTTAAACGTCTCAATCCTGCTAAGCGTAAAAACTCATTCTTAGCCTTGTCCGACCCTGATGATGTAGCTCGCGTTGAGGACCGCACATTTATCTGCTCTGCAAATAAAGAGGATGCTGGCCCGACAAATAACTGGGTGGACCCAATTGAGATGCGCGCCACTCTTAATCCTCTGTTTGATGGCTCCATGCGCGGCAGAACAATGTATGTAGTGCCATTCTCTATGGGTCCAATCGGCTCCCCAATCGCCCACATTGGTGTTGAGCTTTCCGACAGTCCTTATGTTGCCATCAACATGCGGCTCATGACTCGTATGGGTCGCGCCGTTATTGACCAGCTGGGCGCGACCGGCGAATTTGTCCCCTGCATTCATACTGTTGGTAAGCCTTTAGCGGCTGGTGAAAAAGACATGGCTTGGCCTAACAACAAGACCAAATACATCGTTCACTACCCAGAAACGCGCGAAATTTGGTCTTTTGGATCCGGCTATGGCGGCAACGCGCTATTGGGTAAAAAATGTTTTGCATTACGTATTGCATCTAACATGGGGCGTGAGCAAGGTTGGCTCGCAGAGCATATGTTGATTTTGGGCGCAACATCACCTGAGGGTAAGAAATATCACATTGCTGCAGCATTCCCATCGGCTTGCGGAAAAACTAACTTCTCGATGATGATCCCGCCAAAGGGATTTGAGGGTTGGAAGGTAACAACGATTGGTGATGACATTGCTTGGATTAAACCCCGCAAAGATCCGGTTACCGGAAAGACTCGTTTATTTGCAATTAACCCTGAATCAGGATATTTCGGTGTTGCCCCTGGAACAAACCGATTAACTAATCCAAATTGCATAGACTCCCTTGATCAAGACGTTATCTTCACCAATGTTGGCTTAACTGATGATGGTGATGTTTGGTGGGAGGGTTTAACCGATGTTCCCCCGGCGCATTTGATTGATTGGCAGGGCAAGGACTGGACTCCAGCAGACGGCGCTGCTGGACGCAAGGCTGCCCATGCCAACTCACGATTTACTATGGCCGCCACCAATAACCCAGCAGTTGACCCTCATTGGGATGATCCCGAAGGTGTTCCAATTGATGCGTTCTTATTTGGAGGCCGTCGCTCTACCACTGTTCCATTGGTAAGCGAAGCTCGTGATTGGGTTGAGGGTGTTTACATGGCTGCAACAATGGGCTCTGAAACTACTGCAGCGATTACTGGTGAAGTTGGCGTTGTGCGTCGCGATCCTTTTGCGATGATTGCTTTTGCTGGCTACAACATGAGTGACTACTTCCAGCACTGGTTAAATATTGGTGAAAAGCTTGCGGCTGAAGGTGCAGTATTGCCAAAAATCTATTGCGTTAATTGGTTCCGCAAGGATGAGGATGGCAAATTCGTTTGGCCGGGATATGGCGAAAACATGCGTGTTCTCTCTTGGATCTTGGCTCGCGTTGAAGGCGGCGCAAAGGGTTCAGAAACAGTCTTTGGAATCTCCCCGGGGCATGCAGATATGCACTGGGATGGTATCGACTTTTCCGCTGAAAAGTTTGAGAAAGTCATTGCTGCCTCAGTTGATGAATGGAAGAGTGAGCTTAAATTACACTCTGAATTATTTGATCGCTTAGGTGATCGTCTGCCGAAAGAGCTCATAGAGATGCGGGCGAAAATTGAGAAGCGCTTAAACGCCTAGGCCGCCCCTAGAAATTTAAGAAGTCTCTTTAACATTATTATTTAATGACCTCACCCCAACACCATGACATTGTGGTGATTGGGGCTGGCATTGCAGGTGCAAGTATTGCCAGTGAGCTGCTCGAGCGCTGCCAAGAGGTTTGCATTGTTGATTCTGCCCCCCGCCCTGCATCAGCATGCTCAAGTCATGCATACGCCATTGCTCACCCTCATATTGGACGAGGCGCCCCTCGCTTGCTACGCTTAACTCGCATTGCATTTTTGATGGCAGAGGCTCGCTGGGGCCAGACGTGGAATCAGCATGGCATCTTTCAACCAAACAAGAGAGACAAGGCGTTTAGTCGTGATGATGTTGCCAGCTACCTAAAATCACTTGATCTTGATGAGGGCATGGCACAAGCATTTGATGCGGATCAGGCATTACAAATCTGTGGCATTGATCAAGATGGTGTTTGGCTTCCACGGGGCGCGTCGCTCAATTTATCTGAGGCGACACAGGAGGCGCTAAAGCCCCACCCAAAGCTGACATGCTTCTGGAATACTCCTGTGGCTCGACTAGAGAAAGTCGATGCGGGGTGGCAGCTAATGAACTCTCAAGACAAGCCCATCATGACCGCTGGAAAAGTCATTATTGCAGCAGCACTAGAAACTAAAAAATTGGCTGCAAGCATAGACGTACGACTTCCTTTGAGGCCGGTCCGCGGACAGCTAAGTATTTTTTCCGTTGATCAAAATAGTTCGTGGGCGCCAAAGCTCCCGCTTACCGCCATATCTGGCGATGGCTACTGCTTGCCCGCCAAAAAATTGCCCGACGGAAATTATCAGTGGATAGTGGGCTCTAGTTTTGATGAGGGCGAATCGGATCTTCAAGATTGGAATTCAAGTGATGACTTTAATCGAGGGCAAGCAAAAGGATTGGTGAATTACCCAGAGGGCGATACTGAGCAACTTCAAAAGACGGGAAGTTTTGTGGGCGTTCGTTGTGTTGCGGGTGACCGCTTACCGATCATTGGCGCGCTAACTCAACGCCCAGGAATATTTTTGGCAACTGCCCTGGGGTCGAGAGGTGCTCTTTGGTCGGCCTTAGCCGCTAAGCTGATTGCAGCTCAAGTGCTCGAAGACGACTTCGCTTTACTAGCGCGCTTAGGTTTTGCTACAGACTTGGTGGCAGCGCTTGCACCTACCCGCTTCTTTGCTGGAGCTTTAGCTGCAGCCCCCGCTTTGGGTGCTTTGGCTTCAAACTCAAAACCAATTTTGCCATCCGTACCCAAGGCAAGATAAGCCTTAAAGCCACGGCCAGTACGGTTAGATTTGAAGTTGGTTAGCAAATCGGTTTTGCCTTCGGTAAGCAATTTTTGAACTTGCTCTGCAGAAATTTCTTGTTGTAAAACAACCTTACCGGTCTTGAAATCACATGACTTATCTGGGCCGGTGTTTTTTTCGCACAGGTAGCGCATACCATCTTCGTATACAGCACCAGAACACTTTGGACATGCACCTAAAGCCTGTCGGCCAGTAAAGTCGATTGCCTCAGATTCATCCTCTTGAGTGTTGCCAAAGTCAAATTCAAGCTTAAAGCCCGCGTTTGGATAATCAGCATCATCTTCGGGGATTTCACTCAACTTAATAATTGCTGCGAATGGCCTACCTATTTTGCTGCGGAACCCTTGCAGTGGTCCAATCGTTTTTTCGCGCAACAGCTCTTCTACCTCGGGATATTCAAATGCACGGCCACCTGGGGTTTTGCTAATCGTAAATCCACACTTCTCGCATGCAAAGCGGCGATAGTTTTCTTTAACTGAACCTTTGCAGTGAGGGCACGGCGTAGACATGGTCGCATAGTCACCAGGAATGGTATCGCTGTCGTATTCTTTAGCGCGCTTGACGATACGCTGCGTCATCTGTGCAATTTCTTGCATGAAGGTGTCGCGATTCATCTCACCACGCTCAATCAGGGAGAGTTTATTTTCCCAGCTACCCGTGAGATCGGGCCGGGTTAATTCTTCAACATCTAAGCCACGTAAGAGCGTCATCAATTGGAATGCTTTAGCAGTTGGTATTAGCTCACGCGCTTCGCGCACCATATACCGCTCTGCCAGCAGGCCTTCAATAATGGCAGCACGGGTTGCAGGTGTGCCCAAGCCTTTTTCGGCCATTGCTTCACGCATGTCATCATCATCTACCCACTTACCAGCACTTTCCATTGCCGACAACAGGGTTGCTTCTGTGTAGCGGGCTGGCGGCTTGGTTTTTAAAGGAATCGCCGCAATAGATTCATTTTGTACGGTTTCACCCTCTTGCACCGCTACCAATTCATCATCCGCTTGATTAGATCTGCCGTATACCGTCAGCCAACCTGGTGTGACCAGTACTCGACCTTCAGTTTTAAAGTGATGTCCCGACGCTTCGGTGATGCGAGTGGTGACGCGGAATTCGGCTGCAGGATAAAACACTGCCAAGAAGCGACGGACAACCAAGTCATATAGTTTTTGTTCTGGCTCACTGAGGGTCTTTGGAGACTCTAGGGTAGGAATGATCGCAAAGTGGTCGGATATTTTTGAATTATCAAAAATACGTTTGTTCGGTTTGATCCAGCCATATCCTGCCTTGGCTTTTGGGTCCTTAGGATCACCTTGTAAGATTTGTTTTGCGAAGGAGCGATATTCTTGTGAATTTTCAGCCAAGTTTTCCATGGTCTGTTTCACGGTATCTAAATAATCTTCAGGCAAGGCCTTAGCATCAGTACGCGGATAGGTCAGCACCTTATGGCGCTCATAAAGGGCTTGAGCCAAGCCCAAAGTATTTTTAGCAGAGAAGCCAAAGCGCGCATTTGCTTCACGTTGCAGGCTCGTTAAATCAAACAGTTGAGGCGCTAATTGAGTTGCTGGTTTGGCTTCTTCTTTAACGCTCGCTTTTTTATCGCGACACGCAGCAACAATGCTTTGTGCGGCAGCTTCACTCCAGAGACGATTCTCGCGTGCATCAGGAGCCGCAGTATCTTTCTTAAATTTAGGATCAAACCAGCGTCCTTCATATACGCCAGCCGCAGCAATAAATTCCGCTTTCACCTCCCAATAGTCTTTGGAGATAAATTTCCGAATCAGTTCTTCGCGCTCAACTACGATTGATAGTGTTGGTGTCTGTACTCGACCTACTGTCGTTAGAAAGAATCCACCACTCTTGCTGTTGAATGCTGTCATAGCGCGAGTGCCATTGATGCCGACCAGCCAATCTGCTTCAGAGCGGCAGCGTGCCGCATCTGCGAGGGGCTGCATATCAGCATCGCTGCGCAGGGAGGCAAAGCCATCTCGAATGGCTGCTGGCGTCATGGATTGCAGCCAGAGTCGTTTAATAGCCTGCGGTGCTTTTGCATGCTGTGCAATTAAGCGGAAGATCAACTCACCTTCGCGCCCTGCGTCACATGCATTGATGAGTTCATTGATGTCTTTGCGTTTAATGAGCTTTTGCAATACCTTCAGTCGCGATTCAGTTTTAGCGATCGGGCGTAAGTCAAAATAGGGTGGCACAACTGGAAGGTTTGCAAACGACCATTTGCCACGTTTGACATCAAATTCTTCAGGTGCGGCAATTTCCAATAGATGGCCAACTGCGGAGGAGATGACAAAGTCATCGCTCTCGAAATAGTCCTCATATTTAGTGAAGCCACCCAAGGCCTTGGCAATGTCATTCGCAACGGAAGGTTTCTCTGCAATGATCAGGGTTTTAGGGTGATCAACGCTTGAAGTCTTGGGGCTGCTTTTTTTGGTAGATGCTTTAGTTGCCACGCGTTTTGCCTAAATTTGAGCTTGAAATGATGTTTTTATGGGTGAAAACGGGTGACCAATTTAAACCAGATCCTGGCCAGACCTTTTCCACGCCCCTTTTTTATTATTAACCGATAAATTGACAAAAGTCCAAAAACCTCATTTTTGGGGCTTCGGCAAGACCCTATTAAAACCCCCATTTTTCTTAAAATAGTGCTTTAAATGCCTTTAAATGAGGTTTTTGACCATTTTGGCAACTCCTCGAGAATGTCTTGTGGTGATTGAACTAGCTTGGCACCTTGCTGCAGTAGTTGATGGCAGCCTTTAGAGAGTGGGCTGTGTATTGACCCAGGAATTGCAAAAATTTCACGACCAAGCTCACAACCTAGTCTGGCTGTAATGAGCGAGCCAGAGCGCTCGGCCGCCTCAATCACAAGTATTCCAAGGGACAGGGCCGCAATGATGCGGTTCCTGCGCGGAAAGTGCCAAGCTTTTGGCCCTAGACCTGGAGCTAGCTCAGACACCAAGAGCCCGCTGTTGGCAATGGCTTGGGCTAGGCCTAAATGCTCTCGTGGATACACAATATCTAGCCCACTACCGCATACCGCTATGGTTCGATGCCCCTGATTTTGCCCAAGCGCACCTCGGTGGGCCGCCCCATCAACACCCCTGGCCAGCCCGGAAATAACGAGAAAGCCCTCGGCAGATAGGGCTTGCGCAAAATAGTAAGCATTCTTGATCCCTTCTGGACTAGCGGCACGTGAACCCACAATGGCAATCATGGGTAAATCTAATAGGCTTATATCCCCGTATATATAGAGTGAATTGGGTGGATCAGATAAATCCAAGAGACGAGCTGGGTAGTTGGGGGTATTTCGATGAACTTGGATGATGTTTGGATTTTTAGGTGTGCGCATATGGCAATTTTCAGCCTGGGGCTGTAGAGAACTATCGGGACAGTCTGATTACTCTGTTGGATAATTCCGATATGGCTTTATTAACCGTCCTTTGTTATCCAGATCCACGCCTACACAAGGTTGCCAAACCCGTAGCGCTGGTAGATGCACGCATTAAAAAAATTGTGGCCGATATGGCCGAGACAATGTACGAGGCCCCCGGAGTTGGTTTGGCTGCTACTCAGGTAGACGTTCATGAGCGTATTGTGGTGATTGATGTTTCTGACAACCAAGATCAACTCATGGTGTTCATTAATCCAGAATTGGTTTGGGCAAGCCCAGAAAAAAAATCTTGGCGTGAGGGCTGCCTCTCTGTGCCTGAATATTATGATGAAGTAGATCGCCCAGCGGTCGTCCGAGTTAAGGCGCTCGATATCAACGGTAAAGAATTTGAAGTAGAGGCAGATGGCCTGCTATCAGTTTGTTTGCAGCATGAGATGGATCACTTACAAGGCAAGGTATTTGTTGAGTACCTCTCTATGTTGAAGCGCACTCGTATTTCTCTCAAAATGAAAAAGCGCGCAAAAGAATTAGTAGGCGAGCGCTAAGCGCCCAATGAAAATTGTTTTTGCTGGCACCCCGGAGTTTGCTGCACAAGCAATGCGTGCAATAGAAGAGTCGGGCCATCAAATTGTGCTAGCGCTAACGCAGCCAGATCGCCGAGCAGGTCGCGGCATGCATCTTCAGGCGAGCCCTGTAAAAGTGTTTGCACAAGAGAAAAATATTCCGGTATTACAGCCTGAAACACTCAAGCAGAACCATCTAGACTTGCAGAAAAGAGTTGCAGCGCAAGAGGCGTTTCAATATTTATCTGGCATTGATTTTGATGCAATGGTGGTCGTTGCTTACGGACTAATTCTTCCTCAAGCTATTCTTGATCTCGCTTCTCAGAACGGGAGGCATGGTTGTTTTAATATTCACGCCTCTATGCTGCCAAGGTGGCGTGGTGCAGCACCAATACAGCGCGCCATTGAGAGTGGTGATGCCCTCACGGGTGTGAGCATCATGCAAATGGATGCGGGCCTCGATACTGGCGACATTGTTCTAGTGGGCGATCTAAAAATCACACCTCAAGAAACGAGTGCATCACTTCATGATCGTTTGGCAGCCTTAGGTGCCGAGTTGATGGTCAAGACTCTGAATGATTTAAATGCAGGTATTGCAATCGCAAGAACTCCGCAGCCTGTAGAAGGAGTTACTTATGCAGAAAAAATATTAAAGAGTGAAGCTGAAATTGATTGGGATTTAAGTGCTATAGAAATCGATCGCCGTATTCGAGCATTCAATCCATTTCCTGGATCCACCGGTAGTTTGAATGGTGAGCAAATGAAGTTTTGGAACTCTTGTTTGCCTAGTAAGGTGCAAATATATCAAGACGCCGTTCCAGGTCAGGTCTTAGACTTTAGTAGAGATGGCGCGTATGTTCAGTGTGGAGATGGCGTGATTGAAATCTTAGAGATGCAAAAGCCTGGCGGAAAAAAAATTAGCGCGGGCGCTTGTTTGCAGGGCTATCGTACGCAGGAAAAAATAATGCAGTTTAAGAAAGAGTAATTTGACCGATCAAAAAATATCACGCAGTCTTCCGCTATCAGAGGCAATCACTATTTCTGCGCAAGCAATTGGCGAGGTGATGGTAGGTCGATCACTTACCGAAGTGTTAGATCAGCTGGACGCCCATGAGCGGCCTATTGTTCAAAGTCTCACATTTGATGCCTTACGCAAGTGGGTGAGATCACACGAATTCATTCAACAATTTATTCCCAAGACGCCCCCACCAGAGGTAGAGCACTTATTAAGTGTTGCGATTGCTTTATTTTTGCAAAGTGGATCTGATGGCAAGGGTTATGCAGCGCATACGATCGTTGACCAAGCTGTAAAAGCTTGTAGCGAATATGAGCCCACAATGTATGCCAAAGGCCTAGTGAATGCAGTGCTTCGCAAGGTAAGCCTCGCGGTGCAGGCTGAGAACGAAAAGCCTTATCCACCAGACCCTGTTCCCATGTTTTTCCCGCCCTGGTGGCGAGCTAGCCTGAAGCGAAACTATTCAAAGGCTTGGCAAGCAATGTTGATTCAGCAAGGCCGGCGGGCACCTTTGATTTTGCGGGTAAATGCTCAACAACATACGCGTAAGGAATATCAAGAGTTATTGCATGAGGCTGGTATCAAAGCCGAAGCGATCGATAGTATCGCTGGGGTCACATTAGAGTCTGCTTTGTTATTACACGAGGCCTTGCCAGTTTCAGACTTACCGGGCTTTTATAGTGGCGCAGTTTCTGTTCAAGATGCAGGGGCACAAATTGCAGCTGTATTGCTCGATCCAAAACCGGGTGAGCGCATATTGGATGCCTGTGCTGCACCTGGCGGAAAAACTGCCCACTTACTAGAGTTGGCGCAATGCGATATGACTGCTTTGGAGCTCGACGGTGAGCGTCTCGGAAAAATCGGCGGCAACTTAGACCGCTTGCGTCTGCAGTCTGATGCCGTTCGCGTTGTGCGTGGCGATGCCTCAAAGGCAGCATGGTGGGATGGCAAGTTATTTGACAAAATTCTTTTGGACGCACCTTGCTCTGCCTCGGGCATTGTTGCAAGGCACCCAGACATTCCATTTTTGCGGCGTGAGGCGGATATTAAGGCTTTGCAACTGAGGCAGCGCGCTATTCTGGAGCAAGCCTGGAAGATCCTGAAGGTCGGTGGCACACTTTTGTATGTAACTTGCTCTGTGTTCCCAGAGGAGGGTGAGGAGCAGGCAACATGGTTCGCTGAAGAGCATGCTGATGCATTACGATTAAGCGCACCGGGGCAAATTTTGCCTGCTGAGCTAAATGACGGTTTTTACTATGCTTTGTTTAAGAAAAATGGGCCATGAGCCAAGGCATTAAACAATTCACCCTTTGTGTCTTGATGGCCCTGAGCCTATTTTCTGTCGCGGCAAGTGCAGAGGGAATCAAGCTCAAGACTGCTGATCTGGAGCGGGTGGATAACGATTGGCTTCTGAATGCCACATTTAAGATCGAGCTAACCCCGGGCTTAGAGGATGCCGTTCAAAAAGGCGTAGTTTTATATTTTCAAACTGAGTTTGATGTGACGCGGTCACGTTGGTACTGGTTTGATGAAAAGCCTGCGCTTGCTCAGCGATCAACCCGCCTTTCTTATCAGCCAATGACTCAGCAATACCGTATTGCTTCTGAAGGCTTTACTTTTTCTGCAAACACGATATCTGAGGCTTTGCAGGCCGTGGGAAGTATTGGGGGTTGGCGGGTAATTGATGGCGGCCAAATTGATTCGAGCAAGTCTTACACTGCAGCGTTAAAGATGAGCTTGGACTTAAGTAAGTTGCCCAAACCATTTCAGGTAAATGCGCTCAACAATCGCGATTGGAATGTCACAAGCGACTGGGTACGCTTTCCGTTTTCACCAAACGGCCCTAACTTGATTAAACGATGAAGATCTCTTTAGACTTCATTGGGTCAAATGCGTTTGAGAAAGACGCCTGGAAAAGGCGTGCGTTGCCCACGGCGATGGTGTTGATTGGTGCTTTTGCGCTTTTATTGTTGGCACTCTTGTCAATTGCAACATCTAATACCGAGTTTTTTGATAACTACTTTATTTGGCTTTATGCAGCTAATGTGGTGGTTGGTATTTGTTTGACTTTAGTCATTTTGACCTTAGTGATTGTCATCGCAATTCGTTGGCGAAAGGGATATTTCGGAACACGCCTAGTGGCAAAGTTGGCAATGATTTTTGCTTTAGTTGGGGTTGTCCCGGGATTGATTTTGTACGGAGTTTCTCTACAGTTCGTATCCCGCAGTATTGAAACCTGGTTTGATGTTCAGGTAGAGTCCGCACTAGATGCAGGCCTTGAATTAGGGCGCGTTACCTTGCGAGTTGCTCAAGAAGAAATTCTGTCTGAGGGAAACTATATAGCTGAGCAAATCGTCAGCGTTCCACCTGGTACGACTACCGATCAGGTTGGCACCATGGTGATGAAGGTTCGTAATCAATTCGGCATTCAAGAGGTAAGTCTATTTAACATACAGCGCAGCCTAATAATGACAAGTGAGTCAAGGCCCAACAAATATTTTCCTGCGCCCAGCCCCGATGTAATTGCAGATGCGTTTAAAAAGAAAGGCATTACCTTCATAGACCAAATTGAAGTGGATGGTGGTAAACGCGGCTATCGAGTAAGAGCGATTGTGCCGATTGTTCGTAAAAAACAGGCCTCTGGCAAAGATGTCGACGATAAATATATTTTGCAGTTGGTGCGATTCATCCCTGGGCCATTGGCTAAGAACATTGTTGCGGTTGAGTCGGCCTATGGCGACTATCAAGAGAAGTCATTGGGACGGACAGGCTTACGAAAAATGTTTGTGGGTACGCTGACCTTAACCTTGTTCTTTGCTTTATTTGTTGCCGTTACTTTGGCCTTAATTCTGGGTCGTCAGCTGGCCCGGCCCCTACTGATGCTTTTAAAAGGAACGCAGGCTGTTGCTCAGGGTGATTTATCACCTAAGCCCGAGTTAGATACGGGTGACGAGCTGGGAATGTTGACGCGTCAATTTAATGTGATGACTCGTCAGCTTGCTGATACTAGAACCTCCCTACAAGAATCCAAATCATTTTTAGAGACAGTATTAGGCAATTTAACCGCCGGAGTTTGCATCTTCGATAAGAATTTCAATATGGTTTCAAGTAATGCCGGTGCTGATCGTATCTTTGGGCAAGATTTAACGCAAATGGATGGGCGTCCTTTAAGTGATAGCCCCAGCCTTATCGAGTTTGATCATGCGATTAAAGAGGGCTTTGCCACTATGAAGCTGGCTGTTGGCATAGAGGGCGGTCAAGCGGCAAAAGATAAAAATACATCAGTACCAGTATGGCAAAAGCAGATTCAGCTTCATAGTACAAACGAGTTTGAAAACGAGCCTGGCGTTACTTTGTTTATCCGTGGAACTGAATTGACGGCAGATTTGCGCATGGTGGTGTTTGATGACATCACCGACGTAGTGAGTGCGCAGCGCTCGATTGCTTGGAGTGAGGTGGCTAGACGTCTAGCACACGAGATTAAGAACCCACTCACCCCAATACAGCTTTCAGCAGAGAGGCTGCAGCATAAGCTGGCTGGTAAGCTGAGTCCTGAGCAGGAAGAGATGATGAATCGCAGTACGGAAACCATCATTGGGCAGGTACAGGCTATGAAGCAGATGGTGAATGACTTCAGAGACTTTGCTAAGACGCCAAGCCCGCAATTGAGACCTGTCTCGATCAATACTTTGACGCAAGAGATTCTGGGCTTGTATGAAGGAAGCCCCATAAAGACCCATCTGGACCCACGCGTCCCAAATATTATGGGCGACCCTACGCAACTCAGACAAATTATTCACAATCTTTTGCAAAATGCCCAAGATGCTACTCTTGAGGGCGTTCATCAATCAGAGCCGGTTGAAGTAAAAACAGAATTAGTGCCTTATGGCGAATTGAATGGCGTGCCACAAAATGCGGTGCGTTTAACAATAAGTGATAGCGGTTCAGGTTTTCCAGCTAAGATAATGGCAAGAGCCTTTGAGCCCTATGTAACAACGAAGAGTAAGGGCACTGGATTGGGATTGGCGGTGGTGAAGAAGATCGTAGATGATCACGGTGCCAAAATCGAAATCCGGAACCGCATGCAGGCGGATGAGGTAATCGGTGCAAAAGTATCAATATTGTTTATGAATCTGGCAAAAGAGGCAGCATAAGAATGGCAAGTATTCTGGTGGTCGACGATGAGATGGGTATTCGTGAGCTTCTCAATGAGATTCTGACGGATGAGGGCCATACCGTGTATGCGGCTGAGAGTGCTATGCAGGCCCGTACAATTCGTGAACAAATGCGCCCAGATCTTGTCTTGCTGGATATTTGGATGCCAGATGTCGATGGAATTAGTTTATTGAAGGAGTGGTCTAAAACTGGGCAACTCACCATGCCTGTGGTGATGATGTCAGGACATGCCACGATTGACACAGCTGTTGAAGCTACGCGTATAGGCGCACTCAATTTCTTAGAAAAGCCAATTGCACTCCAAAAGTTACTCAAGACGGTGAGTAAGGCCCTGGAAAGCTCCCCCAAGTATGTTGAGTCCGCCGAAGAAAAAGTGTCAGTGACGCCTTCATCAAGCCCAAGTACAAAAGCAGTGGTCAGTGAACAAGCCTCTCAAGTTCAGAGTAGTGAGTACATCAGTGGAATTGCAAAAACCTATTTTGATTTGCCGCTTCGTGAGGCTAGGGACTTATTCGAAAAAGCGTACTTCGAACATCAAATGATCATCATGGGTGGCAGCATGACCAAAATTTCTGAATACACTGGTCTCGAGCGGACTCATCTATATCGCAAGCTAAAAGCTCTAGGAATCGATACCTCGCGCAATAAAGCTGAACAATAAGGCCTTCCCATCATTGCCGCGAATGATCTAGAGGCTGTTGATGTAGTACATGGCATCACCGTTGCGACGGATAATAGCGCCCATATCATTTCGGAATTATTCCCATGGAAATAAAGGTTAATTTTCTCGACAAGCTGCGCCTTGAAGCCAAGTTTGATGACTTCACGGTGATTGCTGATCAGCCCATCCGTTACAAAGGTGACGGTTCAGCCCCGGGACCTTTTGATTATTTCTTAGCGTCGTCAGCCCTGTGTGCGGCCTATTTTGTGAAGCTATATTGCGATACGCGCAATATCTCAACCGAGCACATTCGCCTATCTCAAAATAATATTGTCGATCCAGAAAACCGTTACCAGCAGATTTTCAAAATTCAAGTTGAACTGCCGGAAGACATTTCTGCCAACGATCGTCAGGGCATTGTGCGTTCCATCGAGCGCTGTTCCGTGAAGAAGGTCGTGCAAGCAGGCCCAGAGTTTGTCATTGAGGTGGTTAAAAACCTAGATGCAGATGCTCAAACTTTATTGGCTTTAAAGCCAGACTCAAACTCGAGCACTTACATTGCTGGCAAGGATTTACCGCTAGAACAAACTATTGCCAATATGTCTGGCGTATTGGCTAATCTGGGGATTAAGATTGAGATTGCCTCATGGCGTAATTTAATTCCGAATGTATGGTCTTTACATATTCGCGATGCCCACTCACCAATGTGTTTTACCAATGGCAAAGGGTCTACAAAAGAAAGCGCCCTTGCTTCAGCTTTGGGTGAGTATATCGAGCGACTGAGCAATAACCATTTCTACGCGGGCGCATTCTGGGGTGAAGAGATCGCCAATGGCGTTTTTGTCCATTACCCAAATGAGCGTTGGTTTAAGCCAGGCTCTAAAGATGGCTTACCTAAGGAAATACTGGATGAGTATTGCCTGGGTATTTTTAACGCTGATGGCGAGCTACGTAGCTCGCATTTAATTGACACCAATTCTGGTAATGGCGAGCGCGGGATTTGTTCCTTGCCATATGTGCGCCAGTCCGATGGTGAGACTGTATATTTTCCATCGAATCTGATTGAAAACCTCTATGTCAGCAATGGCATGAGCGCTGGCAATACACTGGCCGAAGCCCAAGTGCAATGCTTATCTGAGATATTTGAGCGAGCAGTTAAACGTGAAATCCTTGAACGTGAAATTTCCTTGCCAGATGTTCCGCAGGAGGTGCTTGCAAAGTACCCCAGTATCTTGGCAGGCATTCAGGGCCTTGAGGAGCAGGGCTTTCCAGTGCTGGTCAAGGATGCTTCACTAGGTGGTGTATATCCAGTCATGTGCGTTACCTTGATGAACCCAAGAACAGGTGGAGTATTTGCTTCATTCGGTGCACACCCCAGTTTAGAGGTGGCGTTGGAGCGGAGTTTGACTGAGCTACTGCAGGGGCGCAGCTTTGAGGGTCTCAACGATTTGCCCACACCCACTTTTGCAAGTGAAGCGGTCACTGAGCCAAATAACTTTGTTGAACACTTTATTGATTCGAGCGGCATCGTCTCTTGGCGCTTCTTTAGTGCAAGATCAGATTACGATTTTGTTGAGTGGGATTTTTCTGGCAAAGGTGAAAACTCGAATGAAGAAGAGGCGGCAACCTTGTTCGGCATTCTTAAATCTATTGGCAAAGAATCTTACGTTGCAGTCTATGACCAGCTAGGGGCAATTGCATGTCGAATCTTGGTACCAGGCTATTCTGAAGTTTATCCAATTGAAGATTTAGTTTGGGACAATACGAATAAAGCATTGTTGTTCCGTGCCGATATTTTGAATATATCGACTTTAGATGATGCAAGCTTAGGCGCACTACTTGAGCGCTTAGAAAATAATGAGCTGGACGAGTACGGCGATATCGCCACACTAATCGGCATCGAGTTTGATGAAAATACCCCTTGGGGCCAGCTAACAGTATTGGAGCTAAAGCTACTCATTCATCTTGCCTTAAGGCAACTTGATGAGGCCCATGAGCTCGTTGGCGCTTTTCTTCAGTACAACGACAATACAGTCGAGCGCAAATTGTTTTATCAGGCCTTAAATGCAGTTTTAGAGATAGCGCTAGCTGATGACTTGGAGCTTAATAACTACATAGTCAATTTACGAAGAATGTTTGGTAACGAGAGAATGGATGCTGTAGTGGGGTCCGTAGATGGAGCTACTCGCTTCTATGGTTTGACCCCCACCAGCATGAAGCTGGAGGGCCTCGATAGGCATCACCGCTTGATTGATAGCTATAGAAAATTACATACTGCGCGAGCTAAAACCATGGCGCCTACTGACTAAGGTTTTTTAACCCGCTCGCTCCAAAGCTGCCAAGGACGTCCAATAGTCTTTTCAATAGTCTCTTGAGATGCTGTTGCCTCGCCAGGTGTGAGGTATTGCACTGTGCCCATTTTCATTGCTTCGGACTGAATGCTGGCATTCTGAATGGCATAAACAGATCTGAACACAGCTTTTTTAATGGAGTCAGCACCCGCTGCATAACCGTGGCCACGCATTAGCACAAAGTACTGTAGTCCCATGGTTTTTGATAGAGCATCTCCCAGATCATTATTGCTAACAAACATATCTGTATCAATATTAGGCTTTGCAAAATTTCGGATCTCAAATATTGGCGCACCCTCGCCCAAAAATGCACTCATATGGTAGACAGGCTTTAAGGTAGATCCAGTCATGCCATATGGCAGTATTGGAGCGGCATGTCCATGAATTACGGAATTAATATCAGGGCGATTGCGCAATATGCCGCTGTGAATAAATCGCTCGCCGTAGGCTGTTCGAGTATCACCATGCAAGGCTTTGCCATTCATATCAAATTCCATAATGTCCGCAACAGTCACAACTGAAGGGGCAACGCTTCTGGCCAGGAAGAAAGTGGTGGGATTGTTTGGATTTCGAATACTAATATGACCATATCCATCTACTGCATTCTGGTCATACAAAATATGGTTTGCAAGTACAAGCTCCTCCACCGCAGCTTTCACTGCTGGCGATTCTGCCATTTGCTCCTGAACATTAGCTGCTTGTGCAAGTAGAGGCACCATAAAAGATGCAAGACATAGGAATTTAAATAAGCGATGACAATTCATTATTCAACCTTACCAATTTTTTTTACAACATCAATCATTTGAGCTGATTCCTTATCCCAATACACCTTAAATTCTGGTGCATCTAGATATTGAATTGGACTACCAGCACCATTAATTACCGATCGGACACGATCATCATTTGCTGCAAGTTTGGCTACTTCGCGTAGCTTGCTCGTGATTACATCGGGAGTTGCGCTAGGAACAAATAAGCCCGCCCATTGAGCAAACTCGATCTTTACGCCCATCTCCTTGAAGCTAGGTACTTCAGGCATGCTTGCTAGTCGTCCATCGCCCCAATGCGCGAGAGCTCGAACCTTGCCGGCTTTAATTTGTTGAACGATGGACGATGGCCCGGTAGCCAAAGCATCTACCTGGCCACCTAATAAACCAATAATGGCTGGGCCGGCCCCGGTATAAGGAACATGAACCATAAAAAACTTTTCGGATGACTTCAGCATTTCCATTGGTGCATGCATCGTCCCATAATTTCCGGAGGAGCCAAAATTGTATTTGCCTGGATTTGCGCGCATCGCCGCTACAAACGATTTATAGTCCTTCCATGGGCTGTCTGTCCTGACAACCAATACTGTTGGGTCGGCAGTAAAGCGCGCAATTGGTTTTAACTGGTTCAATTGAAAAGACTGCTCTCGACCAACCACCTTATCTGCTTCAGGAATAATGGAGATCGAAGAGAGCGCCATCAAAATTGTATAGCCATCAGGCTTAGATTTAGCGACAGATGCCATGCCAATACCACCACCAGCACCGCTCTTGTTCTCAACAATAACCGACTGCCCCAGAATGCGTGACATAGCTTCAGCAACAGGTCTGCCTACAGCGTCTGCTACGCCCCCAGGTGGGAATGGGACGACCATGGTGACTGGCCGGGTTGGCCATGCTTCCTGAGAAAAGCCATGGGGAGAAAATAAGGCTAAGCTGGCAAGCATTAAGCCGGAAACAATTTTTTGTCTCATAGTATTTACTTGGTTATTATTTGATTTCCTTTTTACTCTACTACAATCTTGAGCATTAAAACCTAGGGTTTTTAAGACAAAATCCCAAATGGAGACAAAACCATGAAATACGCTACATTTTCTCTGCTCAATGACCCCAGTAAAACCCGGATTGGCTCAATCTCTGAGGATGGTAAATCTGTTGAAGAGTTGGATTTGGGTGTAGATGTCAGCGAGGATGGCGTAGTGGCAATATTGCGCGCAGATTTAGCGGGAAAGTTATCTAAGCCAGTGGCAACCCATGCATTTTCCGCCATTCGCTTGTTAGCTCCAGTCCCAAGACCCAGAAGAAATATCTTTTGTGTAGGAAAAAATTATCATGAGCATGCAAAAGAATTTTCTAATAGTGGATTTGACGGTAGCGCTAAGCCTGGTGAAGATATTCCGTCACATGCCATCTTTTTTACGAAGCCTCCTGAATCTGTTACGGGGCCTAATACGAATGTCATCATTCCCACTGCAGTTTCAACAGCAATTGATTACGAGGCTGAATTAACCATCATTATTGGCAAGGGTGGAAAAGGTATTAGTGAGGCTGACGCAATGAAGCATGTATGGGGCTACACTGCCATCAATGATGTGACTGCTAGAGATTGGCAGCAGCGTCATAAGCAATGGTTTCTTGGTAAGAGCTTTGACACTTTCTGCCCTATGGGTCCTTGGGTCGTTACTGCTGATCAAGTTAATGCAGAGGATATTTCAGTGAAATGCTGGGTGAATGGTGAGTTACGCCAGAACTCCAACACGAAGGATCTGATCTTTGATATCCCCAACATGATTGCAACAGTTTCCGCTGGCATTACTCTTTATCCCGGCGATATCATCGCCACCGGCACTCCCGTAGGTGTTGGAATCGGATTTAAGCCGCCAAAATATCTAGTGAATGGCGATGTGGTGGTGGTAGAAATGGGTGGTATTGGCAGGCTGGAAAATACCTTTATTGCAGAATAGGCGCCGATATATTTTGGCTGACCCGGGGAATCCTAAAGCCATCAAATCGACACAACCCACCTCAGCCAGCATGTTTTTCAGGCAGAAGCACAGTTTCATTTATAATTCCAGCTCTTGGCCTGGTAGCTCAGTCGGTAGAGCAGAGGATTGAAAATACTCCTACGGTAGTCAAAAGCCCAATGTTTATATGCTTCGCAGGGCGATAGCAAAGTGGTGCGTGACACGCTGTGTGACACAGTGACACTAAAAAACTTACACAGTAAAAATATTTACAAGCGTTTTCTATTGATACAGCGCAGAAAAAAATATTGCTTGGTGTGTTGAAAAAGTGTTTTATGGTGCTGGCAGAAAGTATGTTGAGTAGCGTAAAAATAATTTACGCCCATTTCAGCATAGCCTCTCGTCCCCACTCATACCAAAATAAAAATACATATAAAAACTGCCAAAAACCCACGCTTTTTGCGTCAAAACACATATTTCACATTTAATAGTTATTGGGGGGTATTAGATTAAAACTGGTGGGGGTTAGGTTCTGCGTGGCGTTTGAAAACTGCGCTACAGATTTTTAGTGAGTAGCTTTGAAAATCTGTTGCTGTGCTTTAGCTACAGTCTGCCTATCCTTCTCAGCCTTATAAGCCTTCTTAGCATTTTCTTTGTTGCGCTTTAGGCTATACAGGCGATATTGCTGTGGGTTCATTGGCTTGATAGGCTTGATTGTGGGGGTGTGGGCAAATTCATAAAAGCGCATACAAGTATTTAACCCAGCCCCCACTAAAGCACTACTCATACTTCCGTATAGTTCAGCACATTACCAGCTCCATACTGCGCCTCACCTAATTGCTTTGCCGTATACGCATTGTCCGCAAACACAATCGTATTGGCTGTTTGCGTTTGATTGATGCGTACCCATAGCCTGTATTGCTTCATTTGCCAAATCCTTTGCGTAGCGCATTGCTTGCTTCTTCAATTTGACTATCAAGCTCACCAGCTTCCACTGCTGACTTAATGGCAGTTAATGCTTTAACTAAGTCTTCTGCGCTTTCTACTTGAACACTGGGTTTGCCTTTCGCCAACTCCAAAGTGCGTGTGCCGTATTTCACAGAAAAGCAAACCTTGCCTGTGTCTGCTACAAACCACCACGCTTTAATGCGTTTGGGAATTTCTACTTGTTTGCGTAAGCCCGTTTCAATATCTTTAACCGAGCGAAACTTCATTACTACAAACGGCTTGCCATCAATTTGACTTTGCGCCAAATTGATTTGCTCCCATAACTTGTTAGACAGCTTATTACGGCGATGCTGTAGTGCTGGTATATGGGTTGGCTTTTTTACTGCTACCAACTTCAAAGTGCTTAATGTGCTCATGCTATTTCTCCTATAAGTTAATGAACACACTTAATTTATTGCCAGAGTTTTTAACTGGACAAGAGGCTTACGGACAAAGCCCCATTCTTACCAAATAAAAAGCCAGATTCTTATTTCTATTCTTATCACTTGTATAAATAAATTAGACAAATAGAACAGAAGAAAGCTCTATATGCCAACAATTACTACCGATAACGAGTAGCGACACTCAGTTGTTATGTCGCCCTAAAACTGGACTAAGAGTCACAGGGATGGAATTTCTGTGCGGTAGCAGAGACTTGTATTCACTATCCTTAACAGGACGCTATTAGCTTTGCTAACTAATTGAATCAAGTATATGAACAGCACAAAGACGACAGCCTATAGGGCTGTGAGCGTCACGAGAAAGCCCTGCTTACACAGCAACTTTCAAACAAGATAAAGGTAGCCACTTATTGCTTTTGTCATTGTTGCGTTTTAAGCCGCACATAAAAGGAGATAGCGAAACCGCCCTTACCAATTGGTTGTGCTTATAGTGGTGTAGTAAAGAACTCATCAAAAGAACTTTTCTATAACTGAGCCTGTTGCTTAAGGCTCAGTGTAGGTTGAATCTATCAAAAGTTCATTAAGCATTAACTCAGCTTAATATTTTATTAGTATAGTTAGAGAAGAAAAGGTGATGAGCGCAAGCGAAATCACAGGCGAATGTATTTCGCCTATCAATGTAATAACTTATTTGATTTCTCAACTTAATAGGAATTTACAATGCCTAAGTTCAAAGCGAAACAAGATCTATATCAAACTGTTATTCAATCATTTTGGGAAGAGTTTGATACAGAAGATCAAGATCAATGGGAAGCACTTAAATCTCGTGTAGAACAAAGTAGTGGTGAAGATTTGGAGGAATATCCTGACGAAGCACCATCAGACCCAAGTGTTTGGTTTGAACTTTATAAGATGCTTTATCACATTGAATATGAAAACTATGAAGATGATGATTGGTTCAGTGATCGCAAAGGCACCACAGAACATGTCTATCAATTAGAAGATGGCAACGGAGATGTAATAGATTCGGCTTAATAGGGTGTGGTTAGATTAAATCACCAGTGGCTAAGATCTACGCACCCCTTAAAAACTGCGCTACAAAAATTTACAGCTACTACCTGAAATTTTGCGTGGCATATATCTACATATATTCTTCTACATCCAATATCACAGGGCGATCCTTACTACGCATTACATTGAAAGCAATTACAAGGGTTTTCTGTTCATTAAGTATTTGAAATAACAAATCTAAGCGTTCGCTCTGATTGGCGTTTAATTCAGAACCATTCAATTGGCGCTGAACTTGATATAGCCGATGAAAGAAGCTTTCGGTGAATCCAAATTCTTTCCACTTATCTAAAAGAATTATTTGTAGTTCATCTAACTTCTTTTTATCTTCTTCCGTAAAACCCAAACGCTTACTTTTTAATATTGTGTCTGAATTTGAAAATAAGGAATCTTGTAAAGATAGAAATATGTCCTCTAACTGCTTGATAGCGTCAATATCTTCGTCGCTTAAATCTAAAAGGACTGAGCTTGTGAAATTGACAATATTTTCAGCCTTCTCTCTTAATTCAGCGTTATCACTCTGAAAATTAAAGTCAGCTTCTGTCAAATACATATCACTCATATAGTCCTTTAGCGTTGGTTTTATAAGCGTAGCACAGCAATACATCAAATCAACGCTACAAAGCAAAATTCCGACTAAGTTAATACCCAAGCTACAGAACGCTTAAATAAAAGCGTATAGGGCTTGCTATAGGTGTGGCTTATTGACTACGGCGTAATAAGAAAATTACTAAATTCTTATAACGAGCTACTTTGACTGCGTAAGTCATTGATTTATGGAAGATCTTTTTCTGCCATTTTTCGGTAGGAATTTTGCTAATAAGAAAACATACTAATAACAATAAATTCTTTTATGGAGCAAGAAAATGGCACAAGCAAAAACATTAAATCAATCAGAAATAGATATGGTATTGCGCTACATCAGCACAAAACAGAAATACAGCATTAGAAACAGGGCGATGCTACTGACAAGCTGTTGGAGTGGGATGCGAGTTGGGGAGATTGCCGCACTAAGAATATGCGATGTGCGAAATGAAGATGGAACGATTAAAAGCGAGATACGCTTATCTGCCAGTCAAACGAAGGGCAACAAAGGAAGGGTGGTGTTTGTAAATGAAAAGCTACGAACTGAATTAGCTACTTACTTAAAGCATTACTCACCTAAAGACACATCACTGCCTTTGTTTGCTACAGAAAAGTCAAATGGGTTTTCTGCTAACACGCTGACACAATGGTTCTTTTGGCTCTATCGCAAAGCAGGTATTAAAGCCTCATCACATAGCGGACGCAGGACTTTCGCAACGAACTTAGCAAGCAATGGTGTGGGTATTAAGGTACTACAGCACTTAATGGGACATAAGGACATACAGACAACTTCCATCTATATTTTTGCGTCGGACGATATGATGCGTAAGGCTGTTGAGTTGGTATAAAAAAAGCCCGCCTAAGTTAATAAGCGGGCTTAAAAGTTAAGCGTCAAAAAAATCTACGCTTGATTATTGCTGTAGTGTGTTGTCATTCCATGCTTCAATAATTTCATCTAAAGCACGATAGTAGGCACGATTATCATAATCGTTCTCATACACTGTTTCCAACACATCACGCAAGACACTGTCTTCTAAATCAACTCCTTCACTGCGTAATATGTGCTGTGCGCGAGGGAAGAAACGATCAGGTGGCGCAGGCAATACTTCAACTACTTCAGCTCTGCTAAGCAAGCCTTTATCTATCTTATCAACTTCATTTGTTGTGAAGATAAACAGTTCTCGCTCAGCCATATCATCCAAGCACACTCGTAATGCGCCCTTTGCTTTAGGATCAAAATTAACCTCCTCTACTACGGTGTAGTTGTGTTTTTGTCCATTAGTTGTAAAGAACTTATCAAATTGAACAGAGCGAAAAAACTTTTTACGCACATCATTAGCATTGTTTAATTCTTCTGCGTTGATGTAATTAACTTTTACATCTGCGCCATCTAATGCCTTTGGAATTAAGTCTGCCAATAAACTCTTGCCAGTCCCATATGCTCCATATAGCACCAATGGTAATAATGACTTACCCTGCGTATAGCGTTTGATTTGTGTCTCCAATTTAGGTGTAGCAAAAACAAACTCATCTATAGTCTGAGGGCGATACTTGAAATTACTATTCATATCAGTTATCCTTTGTTTGTGGGCTGAGTGCGCCAACACCCAGCCCAAGTTTCAAAACACTTTTGTAAGTTAAGCCGCTAACAATTCGCCTACTGTTTCAGTGGGCGTTTTGCTTTTTGCGGCAGACTTTGCGGTAGCAAGTGCTGTGTCCTTGCGCTTAGCATTAGCATGCTTCTTAGTAATTGCCTGCTGATTACTAATAAACAAGGCTAATTGCTGTTTAGCCCACTTAGCCATGCCCGCTGAATATGCTGGCACAGCACCAAGCGCCTTAATGTTGCCTTGCTTGTCAGCCTTACCAATTACAAATACAAACTCTTTGTCATAGGTAGTAGCTACAACACTATTAGGAACCTTAAATGTTGCTAATGGGTTTTCAGCTAAGCTAGCTAATGTGTCATCTACTAAAGCTAGATTGTTAGCAATAACAGTTTCCTTTGCCACAACCTTCTCTGATTTAGTAAAACGCTTCTTACATTGCTCTACACCGCCACAGTCCTCTACAAACTGCGCTAACTGCTTAGCATTAATGCCTTGCTGTAAAGCCGCCTGTAAAGTTCTGCTGTAGTTCATACTGCGTTGTCTATCAGTGCGGAATACATAGCGCACAAATAGTGTTAATGCCAGCGTATTAGTCTGAACACGCACTTTACTTGCTTCTAACTTAGCCTTCATTTGCTTAACAGTTTCAGACAAAGTTGTTTTGCTAATACTTGCTTGTTCATACATTTCTAACACTTGCGCCAAAATTTCATACAAACGCTGATTACTGCGTGCGTATTCATTTTGTTCAAAGTTTTCACGCTGTTTTACTAAAGCATCCGCTTTCTCAATGATTGATTGTGCGGACAATGCTGTTTTACTGCTTACTGATTTAGCCATGTTTATCTCCTTAAGAAATGGCGTTGATTAAAAGCGTGCTTGCTAAATTGCTTACACACTGACTACTGCTAAGCGTCAAAAAAATTGACGCTTGCTTACTGCTACTACAAAAATTTGCTAATTGTTAAAGAGGGATGAACTGTGTTGCTTTGTTCAATCTATGTATCTATTGTAAGATTTATTAACATGAATTATTATGATGAGATAATTTATCTATACTTGTTAATATTAAATGGCTAATTTAGGACGAAAACCTCTCCCACGCCTTATGTCATTGGAGGCAAGCTATGAACAGACTGGAATTTCAGTTAAACCTGATTTGCGATATGACTTGGTTTGTGACTACCTAAAAGCAAGTCCCAGCTATGAAGCTGTAATGCGTAAATTAGCTAAGCAAAAATCACCCTACCCATTACCAAAAGACTTTAAGGATGTAGCGCAAGTTGTAAGTGACTTTGGTCCAATCTACAAAATGCGGGAAGCAGACTGGTGGGGTGAGATAGGCATGCGGTTATATGGGATAAGTGCGCCATTACCAAAAGTCAATGTTGTAGGCGTTTTAGATTCAACTAAAAAGCAATTAATAAATGAATGGGCGGGAGTTAATTCAGTAGTGGCTGAATTACCTCTTAATCTAACTCTTCCGCAAGCACTTAAACAACTACGCAAGCAATTAGAGGGTTATGGATTTTCAGCAGATCTGCCAAAACAAGTAGCGCCCTTATACCAACTGTCAAATAGTAAATTGCGCATTGATACATTACAGAATGGATTAACCGCATTACGCTTATATAAGAAGGATGTGCCACTTTGGAAAATTGGCAATCACCTAAGACTTATCCCAGCACAGTCATTTATTGAGTCAGAGGCGGGCGACATATTAGAGGCTGAATTAGCAGATAGAAAAGAATTGCTTAGCATTGCCGCAAGCAGATTGATTCGCTGTGCGTCATTAGTTGCTGAGAATGCGGCAAGAGGAAGATTCCCATCCGATAAGAACTTTACTGAAGCAATAACAACCCCTTATAAGCGTAAAGCTGGGCGACCAACAGGAACAAAGAAGAGTAAGTAAAAAATAAGCGTAAAAAATATTTACGCTAAAAGACAATATAATTAAAAAATAAATCACTATGAATAAAACACGCAAACCATCCAAATCAAACAAAAATAAACTTAAGTTTATTGATCTGTTCGCAGGAATTGGCGGCTTCCACATCGCATTTCATAATGAAGGGAGTGAATGCGTATTTGCGTCTGAGAAAGATCCTTTCGCCCGCAAGACTTATAAAGAAAACTTTAAGTCCATCTCGCCTAACTTGTTTAGCGAAGATATGTTTGATAGTCCCTTATTTAATGACGACATTACAAATATTGATCCTGATGATATTCCTGATCATGACATTCTTTGTGCGGGATTTCCTTGTCAGCCTTTCTCACAGGCTGGACATAAAAAGGGATTTAATGAAGAACATGAGTCACGGGGTAATATGTTTTTTCACATTAGAGACATATTAAAAACTAAGAGACCCAAAGCATTTTTTTTGGAAAATGTAAGGCACCTACAAAATCACGACACTGGCAGAACATTTGATGTAATTAAGCAAATACTACAAGTAGAACTTGAGTATGACATTCACTACAAGGTCGTGAAAGCTTCTGACTACGGGCTACCACAGCATAGACCGAGAATTTTTATTATTGGTTTCCGCAAAGAAGATGATTACAAAGAGCCATTTCAATTTCCTGACAAAAAAGAATTGAAATTTAATATGTCTGATGTTTGGGGTGGTGAATGTTCTCGGGAGATTGGCTTTACTCTTCGGGTTGGAGGAAAAGGCTCAGGCATAGATGATAGAAGAAATTGGGATGCTTACTTAGTGGATGGACAAGTAAAGAGGTTGGGCGTTGAACAAGGGAAGAAGATGATGGGATTCCCTGATGATTTTCAATTTCCTGTTGCCAAAGGTCAGGCAATGAAACAGCTTGGTAATAGTGTTGCCGTTGATGCGATACAAGAAGTTGCTAAATCAATTATCAAATATATTAAAAGTTCTAAAAATTAATAGTTTGATGTATCCTGCCTTTTATGAGCAGGATACAAAACTTAACAATGAATCGTGGTGAATGGAGTGAGGCGTATGCGCTTCTTGCTCTGATTGGTAATGCCAATTTTATTTTGTCCGACAAATCTTTAGCCGACCAAAATACCAGTCAATATAAAGTTCATTCAATCCTTATACCCACAGATGCTCCCAATAAATTTGTTAGCTTAGCTGTTCAAAATGATTCTGTTATTGCTAACTATGATGGGCAAAACAACAGCATTCCAATTGGTGATGTAAAAGGTATTGCTACAAGCCTTTTCCAACAGATCCAAACTTCCACATCAACAACCTTTAGCTTTAATCAGCTTGATAGTCTGTGGAATGACTTTTTTAATCCTCAAATAAAAGCAACTCGCTCTGAAAAAAGTGATATTAAGCTAGAGATCTATGACTCAGCCAGTCAAACCAAAGCCATAAAAGGCTTTAGCATCAAAAGTAATTTAGGTGGCGCAACTTCTTTATTAAACGCCTCACAATCCACTAATTTTTTATATGAAGCACCCTCTAAAATTAGCATAGCCGACCCGACACCTAAAAATTTAGGCAGACTTGTTAAGTCATTGCCACTGAAGCATCTCGGCTCTGTTAATCAAACATACAAGCAAAACTTACAAAGGGTGGATCAAAATTTAGAAATTCTTATTAGTCGCTTACTTGTTGAATACTATGGAGCCAGCAATAGGGAAAAATATATAAAAGATTTATTGGCGATTGTGGCGAATAAAAACCCTTTCAATTTCACCAATACAAGTGACTACCAAAAGATCATTTCTAAATTTTTGACAGCTACAGCATTTGGTATGGTGCCACGAGATCTTTGGAATGGATCCTTATCGGCGAACGGTGGAATGATCGTAGTTAAGGCTGATGGCAAATTAGCTAGTTTTTATTTAGACGATACCCAATCCAACACCAACCTTAATGACTATCTTTTTGAGCATAGCTTCTTTGATACGGCAAGCACAACACGGCATGACTTCGGAAAGGTTTTTGATGATAAGTTTTTCAAATTTAACTTGTTAATAAGACTTTAGCTAAGTGGCAAGCGTAAAAAAAATTTACGCTTAAGCCAATCTATCCGCCGCCATTGTCGCCGTTAGCTTGCTGTAATGTTTTTCAAGCATCCCAACACTTGTTCCCATTTGCTTTGCTAGTGTATGTACATCCATGCCGCCATCAGTAAGTGCTAGGGTGGCATAGGTATGGCGCAGGCTGTATTGTGTTCTGTTCTGTCCTGTAGCCGCATCTTTAAGTAAGCCACTTGCTTTCATTAGCCAATTAAATGTTGTGTGAAAGCTCTTTGGACGATCGCCGTCAGATAGCTTAAACAAATAAACATCATGCTTCTCTGCTAGCACCATGTCCAATGTTTTGCCATTAAATATTGGCTCTCTACTTATTAATCTCTCTAATGCTTCTTGTACTTTGTGCTTAGCAATTAGGTGGCGTGCGCCTGTTTTTCCGCTTACCCATATACGCAGGTACCGTTTTGCTGTGTTGCTGTCTATGTACCACTCTATGTGCTTCCATTTAATGTGTAGGCTCTCTTTGCCACAGCGCATACCTGTACCAATCAATAACTCTATGTAGTCTCTACTCAACAAGCGCATTTCTTTTGCGCGAGCACTGTGCCCACCTTTACTGTAGCTATCTAAAAAATCTAACAAGTAATCAATCTCTGCTCGCGTGAAGCCTGGTCGCGCCTTACCTTTCTCTCCACGCCTACTCATTTGTGCTGTAGGTAAGTTTTCGCTCAACCATCCACGCTGTATTGCTGTGTCTATCACTCGTCTGTATGCGCTTGCGTGAGTTGCTAATGTACTCGCTAACGGAATGCGTTTCATTAGTTCATTGCGCCACACTTCATATTGACGCATTACTTCTGCGTCTATATTTTCTATATAGTAGTTTTCAAAAAACGGAATAAGATATTTGTTTATTGCTCTTGTGTAGTCGCTGTTAGTCATTGGCTTTATGCCAGCGTCTATTTCTGTTCTTATATCTTGTAAACAAACTTTAGCGATAGCACCAAACTTGCGACGAGTGAACGACAATCCTAAACGCTCTCTAAATCTCGCCTCGTCATATATGTCGCCTGCTGTTCGTATTGCGTAGTCTATGTTGTGATGCTTTGTGCTTACCCTGCGCCACTCCTTGTCATATAGCCTGTAGCGCATCTGCCATACGCTACTGTTTTCACGCTTGTACAGCACTACCTCTCCGTCGCGCAAGTACACAATGTTGTCATTTTGTAAGGTGGTGAGGCTGTTGCTACTTGTACCTTGTGCTTTAACTAACTGTGTAAACGGACGACGCATTTTTATAGCGTAGTGTCAGCACAGTACAAGGACAACCTGATTTTTGGTGTGCTACAACTGCTAACAGCAATATTTTGGTAGGTTTTGTGTGCTTGTAGGGTGTGGTTTAAGTAAACGCAGGGTTTTTACAGTGGGACAAAATGGACACAGTGAAAACTATTTTGTATAGCGTGCATACAGCAGAAAGGCTGATAACTACAAGGTGGAAACGCACAGTAGAGGATTTTTTAACAGCTTTAAGAACAGTTTGCGTATAATAGCAGTCTTGGCCTGGTAGCTCAGTCGGTAGAGCAGAGGATTGAAAATCCTTGTGTCGGTGGTTCGATTCCGCCCCGGGCCACCAAGAATCTCTATAGCCCACTTGTTGGGCTATTTTTATTTCTAGTGCTTAATGGTGCTTAGACCTTGCGCCTAGCATGTTTAGTCAAATCCCATAGATTTAATCCGTCAATCAGGATTCAGCCACTCTGGTTCTAGACTGGGATATCAGGGTCATCAAATGTCCTTTTAAAGGACATGTCAATTAAACATCCCTGTGTCAGTCAATGTCGTTTAAAACGACAAAACAATCCCATCAGGGAGTATTCTGAACAATTATAAATTTTGGTGGAATCCTTTGTATTTTTCAGTAAAAGGAAAATTTATCGTTTCACTACTATTTTCCTTAAGTTGGATGGGATTTTCTTTTTGGCATTCCCAGCCCTGGTATTCAGACCTGAGCAATGAAATAGGAACATTCCTCGCTTATTTCGTCATTACATTTGTAGCTATTGTTCCAGGCTTTATGAATGCTTTTGTGGCCATGGCTCTTCTACTAGATCGCCGCCCAAAAGTGATACTTGATCAGCATTACCCTCCGGTCACTATATTAATCGCCGCCTATAACGAGGGGGCATCAATAGCTTCATCTCTGTCAGGAATTTTTCTACAGGATTACCCAGCAGATATTCGCATCATTGTGATTAATGATGGCTCTAGTGATAAGACTGTCGATTCTGTTAAAGCATTACAGTTGGCTCATCCCAATTTAGAGCTCATTGATTTAGGGCGTAACGGTGGCAAAGCGTCCGCTCTCAATCATGGTTTGGCAAAATGTACGACGGATATTATTATTTCAATCGATGCTGATAGCTATATATTGAAAGATGGCGTCCGTCACTTAGTTGGTCGATACCTCTCCGATCCAATCAATACCAAAGCAGTTGCTGGAGAAATTCTCATTCGCAATTCAAGAGAAAACTGGGTTACCAAGGCGCAGGAGTGGGATTACTTTTTAGGTATTGCGACTATCAAGCGAATTCAGTCTTTATTCCAAGGTACTTTAGTTGCCCAAGGCGCATTCTCTTTGTATGACCGTAAAACAGTTTTGGAATTGGGCGGTTGGCCAGAGATGGTCGGTGAAGATATCGTACTGACTTGGAGAATTTTGTCAGCAGGCTATAGAGTGGGACATGCTGAGGATGCTTTGGCTTTTACGGATTGCCCCAATACTTTAAGTAAATTCATACACCAAAGAAGGCGTTGGTCACGGGGATTGATAGAAGCTTTTAAGGACAACCCCACGATTCTTGTTAAGCCAAGATTTTCAACACTATACATTTGGTGGAATACATTGTTTCCACTAATGGATATTGCTTTTACTTTTGGATTTATCCCTGGACTAATCCTGGCTTGTTTTGGCATCTATTGGATAGCAGGCCCCATGACGCTATCACTATTGCCGATGGCTTTTTTACTCAATTGGCAAATGTATTTAAAGGGCAAGGCGATGTTTAATGCTGAGCATTTAACGGTCCGGGCAAATATGTTGGGCTTCTTATCCTATGTTTTTGCCTATGGCTTAGTGCTTCAGCCCGCTTGTGTTTATGGATATTTTTCTGAGCTGTTAAATCTTCGTAAATCTTGGGGAACGAAATGAAAAGAATAGTTCAGATTTTTCTAATGATCTCCATACTGTTTAGTTCTCATGCGAATGCCGAAGAAGAGACAGAGCAAACAAAGCAGGCTATTTCAGTGCCGAATGTGTATTTCAGCTCCGATAGCGAAGGGTTTTCTACATACAAATACAAGGCAGGCTACCTACCTTTGTACGAGCATGGTGAAAAATATACAGGCATTACCTATCAGCACAATTACTTTACGCAAGGCGGCTGGAGCTCAACAGGTGAGCAATATACGTTAATGACAAAGGCAATTAATCCGCGAACAGCTCTAGGCTATAACCTCAATATTGGTTACAACACTGAGAATAGCCATCAATTAGTTACAACTGATAGTAATTATGGATTTCGCGTAACAGACTCTACAAAAGCTGAAGTGATTGTTAATCGAGATAGAGTGGAGACGCAAAACTCCTTAAACAATGGAATCTATTACACGCTTGGCGGAGTGAGCATTGAGCAACAAGTTCTTGAGCGTTTAACTGCGATATTGATGGGTGCCAATATGTATTTCTCTGACACTAATACAAGGCCAATAGTGAGGGCAAAGCTCATTTACGACCTAGTGCCAGACTACGGGCTAACGGCGCAACTGCGTTATCGCCAATTTAGGGATACCAATACCAATGTTGCTAATAACTATTTCAACCCATCAACCTATAACGAAACGATGATTGCGTTTGGGGCAAGAAAAAGAATGGCGGGTTGGATGCTCAGTGGCACAGCAGGTGTTGGGCGGCAAACAGTCAATCAAGATCCAAGTACCACTACACAACTTTATGAGTTCGCGGCAACCAGTCCGGTAGCATCAAATGACTATTACTTTAAGACTCGTGCTGGTTATGGAAAGTCTGCTGGGTTTTTAGGCCCCAATTACTTTTATCGCTATGTGATGGAAGAATTAATCATTCCTTTTTAATATCATGCCCTCTTAAGGGGGGGTAGAGGCGCTCCAAAAGGCAACACGATTTCGCCCTTCATTTTTAGCTTGATACATTGCTAAGTCAGCTTTATTCATGAGTTCATTGAGCACTATTCCACGCGCAATTCTATGGTTTTCATTTGGCTCAAAAATCGTCACCCCAATACTAATGGTGATTTTTACTGGTATTGGGGCGCTCGTATCATTTATCGCGTTAGCAATATGTTTACGCAAACGCTCGGCAATTTGAGCGGCTCCCTCGGCTTCTGTTTCTGGCAAAAGAATTAGAAATTCTTCTCCACCAATTCGTCCAACTGAATCGATAGAGCGAAGGGCTTCTTGGGAGTGCCTTACTAAATTAATTAAGACTTCATCGCCAACATGATGACCAAGCAGATCGTTTACATTTTTAAAATGGTCAATGTCCATTTCTAAAAGCGCAAAGGAATGTTTATTTCTGCGTGATCGATCAATTTCTTCAGAGGCTCGATAAAGAATTTCAGTGCGACTTAAGCTGTTGGTGAGGGGGTCAAATTGAGCAAGAGTTTCAAGTGTCAGTTGTTTATCGTCAGACTTGAGGAGTAATTTTCTAAGACCAAGCACTCCAAGTAATAAAAAACCAGAAATTGGTAGAGATAAGAGGGCGTCTATTAAATCATAATGATCGGTTTCGAATATATGAAGAATGGGATTCATTCTTCGCCCAATCATCATTGCCAAGCCTATAGCGAGTAAAAGCCAAGGAAAACGATATACTTTTGCTGAATATCGAAATAACGAAAGACTAATTAATGATGCGACAACCTGGCAAAGTAAAGACAAGCTGTAAAGGCTAATTGCTATGTACAAAATATTCCTCGCATCTAAAAGATAGATTGATTCAATTAAGCTCTTAAATAGACTAAAAGTCTATAACCATCAGAATTAATGGGTATACACTGAAATCAAGAGGATGGTGGATTTATTGATTTCACCAAATATATTGATGACAAACGATTTAAACAAAGAACAGTTAGCCAAACAATCAGAGCTACGCTATAGGCGATTATTTGAGACCGCTCAAGATGGTATCTTGATACTTGATTTTCAAACGGGAGTCATTCAAGACGCTAATCCATTCATTACTAACCTACTGGGCTTTACAAGAGATGAGCTCATCGGTAAAGAGTTGTGGGAAATTGGCGCGATGGTAGATAAAGCCGCGGCTTTAACAGCCTTTACCGTGCTCAAAGACAAGGGCTACATACGCTATGAAGATCTCCCATTAAAACGAAAAGATGAAGAGATTATTAATGTAGAGTTTATCAGCAATGCCTATGGCGTTAATGGCGACCGCGTTATTCAATGTAATATTCGCGACATCTCAGATAGAAAAAAGCTAGAAAAGGAGTTGCTCGAGTATCAGCACTCAGTCAACATTTCTATGAACGAAATGGTTGACACTTTAGCCAATGTCATTGTTGCTCGCGATCCATATACGGGCGGACATCAAAAGCGCGTGGCAAATTTGGCTGTGGCAATTGCCACGGAAATGAATTTGCCCATACATACCATTGAAGGTGTTCGTATGGCCGCCTTAGTTCACGATATTGGCAAAATTTCTATTTCCGCAGAAATTCTCACAAAGCCCATCGCCCTAAGCAACTTTGAGGTCGCCATGCTTAGGAATCATGTTCAAGCTGGCTATGACATGCTCAAACATATTCACTTTCCTTGGAATATTGCTCAAGCAGTTCTTCAGCATCATGAGCGTTTGGATGGCAGTGGCTACCCCAACGCAATTAAAGGCGATATTGTCTGTGAGGAGGCTCGTATTCTGGGTGTGGCAGACACAGTAGAGGCAATGTCATCTGATCGCCCTTACAGAAAAGGTAAAGGTATAGATGCCGCATTAGAAGAAATCGCTATGGGTAGTGACAAGCTATTTGATGCTGATGTCGTTAACGCTTGCTTAAAAGTATTTAAAGTTGATGGGTATACATTCCCACCGCTAATTTAAGAACGCCAGTTGAAATGTCGTTTTAAACGACATTCATAGACACTATGGTGATTGACTGGTAGGGTATGGCGACACAATCTGTACACACGGAAAAATAGTCCCTCGCAAGATTCTGATTTCATTGCCAAATTTGACCGGCACAAGGACGCACAATTTTTAGACAAGTCGAGACTGGTCACTCAAGCCCTTGAAATTAAAGCGAAAGCGGTCTATCGGAGGATATTTGAAAATCCTTGTGTCGGTGGTTCGATTCCGCCCCGGGCCACCAAGAAATACCGGTCCGTACCGGGTCCGTACCGGACACATGCTTTACGTCCGGTACCGACCACATAGTTTACAGTTGCCGTTCACATCCCCCCATCATGAACTGTCCTTTAAAAGGACGCTTTATTTATTGGGGATTTGTCATCCCTGTGTCGGTCCTGCGTCTATTTAAGCGACTGTCATCTAGGGCCGGTGCTTGCGATGTCGTTTTAAACGACAAATATTTCAAGTGTTTACCCTTTATATACTCCATCACCAACTGTAATCAGTTAGTATGATTCCAACAGACCTCTGAGCTGACTTGGCATCTTGCCAAACCTACCGACCTAGATTTCGAACATAGTTCAATTCTTGGGGTGTCAGTGAATTCCACCATCATTAATGGCATCAAAGCAATTTGTAGCTCAATTTCAATAACAATATTGATTGGGGGTTGCACTACTCCCGTCACTCCAGACTTTACAGAGATGTCGGCACGCTACGCTATCATTTTGGAGCAGTACCAATTAAATAGCATCCTGATTAATATCATCCGCGCATCCAATGAGCGCCCTTTAAGTTTTCTAGATATTCCCAGCATCAATGGATCTGGAAATGTAAGTTTTAATACAGGATTAGGTCCATCAATGAATGGTTTCATTGGAGGACTTGCGGGCGGCCCTCTTGGCATAAGCTCACTTAGCCCGACTCTTGCACCATCCTTTGGTAATAGTTTTAACTTTTCCCAGTCCTCACTTGATAATGCCACTTTTCTGCAAGGATTTTTATCTCAAATCCCTATTGGAACTGCCAAGTTTTTTATTTCCGATAACATCCCAAGAGAGGTAATGTTTAGTCTAGTAGTTGCTTCAATTGAAATTAAGCAAGCTGATGGTAAATCTACTCGGTATATAAACAATCCGCTTTTACCAGAATATCCCGCCTTCCAAGCCGAGCTTTATAAGTTGCTAAGTTACGGCTTGACTGTTGATCAGGTCAAAGAGGGGCCAAAGAAAAATAGTTCTCCTGCATTAGGTAGAACAGCAAACTATTCACAACCTAACATGCCATCGTCTTATCAAAGTCCAGGTGGGTATGGCGGGTATGGTGGATCATCCGGTGCTTATGGTGGAATGTACGGCCAAATGCAACTGCAACCTCAATTTAAGATTTGCGTTGATGAGAACAAATTTGCCAACTTTGTTAAAGAAGAATTTAGCTCTGACATTTTTTGCAAAGCAAGTCTAAACGCCCCTAAAAATAAGAGCTCTAAATCTGAACTAATCTTAACCATTCGATCACCCAATACAGTCTTCGAATATCTTGGACAGGTAGTATCCGCCCAGAATCAAGAAAACCCCTTCATTGTTACATTGCCTCCATCAGCAACTACTCAAGCTCGAAAAATCGGCCAAGAAAATCAATATGCCTTATTGATTGTCAGAAAAAATGACTCAAGTAATAAAAATTTTGCAAGAGTAAAAAATATTGATGACGATGTTCATAGTATTCCAGCAAACGATAACGGCTATTCGCCAATGGTCTTGAAGATTATTTCGCAATTACTAAGCCTTAATAAAGTCCCTGGCAGTATCCCAGTATCACCAGGAATTCTCTTGCGTTAATGTCCAGCATGCTTTTTGCCAGACAGTATGACTTCACTCTGAAGTACAGCCTCCAAAGAGAGGGAGATTAAGTTTGTTCTTATCACCAACGGATATTTAAATAATTAAAAGGAACTGCCATGTTATTTCTTAGAGTATCGGTTTTTACTTTCTTCACACTTCTTGCATTTCAGACAAATGCTCAGCCATATCGAATGATTCCTGGCAATTGGTCTAATTCATGTCAAGCATCAGCTATGGAGGGGACAACTATGGTAGCGTCTTGTCAGAATGGGCGAGGCCAATGGGTAGCGGCAAGACTTACAAATGCCACCCAATGTACGAATATCTCTGCACAAAACGGTCAATTGGTTTGCTCTGGGGGGCCGCCTCCTTCAGTAGGAACGTCAGGAGCGGGCGTATACAACACAGGCTTAACTGGGCGTGCTTTAGAAAGATTTAACTATTGCATGAATTCTGGAATGGAAAATGGGCGGGGCTATGGAAACCCAACTGTACTTTGTGAGCAATGGGCTCAGTAACATTCCAAGGTAAATCCAAAAGCTCGATTTGAGTACAACGAAATTAAAAAGAGCTTGGATCAGGCATCCTCGGCCCTAGTTCGATTCCGCCCCGGGCCACCAAGAATCTCTATAGCCCACTTGTTGGGCTATTTTCTTTTGGGTCTTGGCAGGGTTAGACGCCATTAGAGCGGGATATCCCCATCATGAAGCGTCCTTTAAAAGGACGCTTCAATTATTCATCCTTGTGCTGGTAATGTCGTTTAAAACGATATCACTAATTAAAGCTCAGTGAGGCTATGAGTTTAATCACCCAATTGTCACTATTAGCCGTGACACCTTTACCAATACCAAAGTTAAACGATGACTTGCCATGTTTGGCATCCATGACCAGATAGGCAGTATGGGGCTGTTGAGAGATGTTGTATAAACTTTTATTAGGCAGGTTATCTCCGTAGTACTCCATACCAACATCAACGGCATGCGTTAGCTCATAAGCCACTTTAGCAGACGGCGAAAATGTAGCTGAGCTATTTTTATTTAATGTCACATCAACGCTTGGGTTGATGGTAAATCTCCAGTCTTGAAGTTGAAGTGCCAAGATAGGAGTTAATTCATAAAAGGTAGTTTCTGTGCCGCCTACATCTTTGATGTAATTAATCTCATTCTTCACCCCGTAGTGCCATAAGCCCTCCTCATCATGAGTTGGAATATACATATGACTTATCTTGCCACCGTTAACATAGCTCACGCCGTTGTAGTTGCTCAAGTAGATGTTGGCACCAATCTCACTTTTTTCAGTAATACCATAGCTATACTCAAGCCTAGTTTGAAAGACATTTGACTTTAGGCCTTGGGACGCCGGAGCTTGAAATAAGTTTGTTTCTACTTCAAAAGCAGATTCTTGATATTCTGCAATGAGTTCGTCGTGAACCTTAATCTCAAAAGGTGCCGCAAATACAATGCTACTCAAGCAAAGCAAATAAGGCGCTAACTTGAGGGGCTTAAGTGAACATCGCAAAAGAGACATGTCGGCACTATAAAGGATCAATGCGATTACATTTCAATGTGGGCTCTTAATCCATAGAAATTGACTGGCCCACGATCTGTGTTGTATCCAGGATTTGCGATACGCTGATAGTCGGCAGATAGCGACAGACTCTTATAAACATTCCAGCTGTAGAAAGTTTCAAAGATTTGTTCTTTCTTATAGTTGAGTCTGCCATCGCCAATGAACATCGTTACACCACCTTTTTGTAGGTAGCTAATTTGTTGTGATGAGATTCCATTGAGTGCCGCACCAATTCCAATAGTGTCTTGTGGTCTTCCCCAACCAGCACCTTTAATGGATAGGCCGCCAGATAATGAATTGCTGATATCTGTAAATGCTTGCGTTTCAGTTTGGCCATTATTCCAACTCCACCTTCCAAAGGCGCCAATATTTTCTGTAATTGCTTGCTCGCCATTTAATGCGTAGCCCCATTTAGTTTGATACCCATATCGTGTGCTTAAGATGTCTGGAGTGGTATTGCTCTGTTGGCCAAAATTCATCGCATTGTTATAGGTAGACATGATTCCGCGATTTTGAAAGACTAGAACTCGAGCCTTACCAGCTTGTCCATTAATCGTATGAAGGTGAGTTATCTCGGCTGTATTGCCGTACTGCTGTGTGAGGTCATAGTCTAGGGCTAATGAATTTGGTGACTTGGGCATAGCCAATCGAGCTAGGCGCATCACCCATTCTTCATCATGGTAATACTCGCCTACAAAGCCATAGGTGTAGCCACGAGAGTTGGCGGCATAGTCATAAGCACCGCTGGCCATGAGCGACCAGTTTAAAAACTGTGTGCGAGGATCATGGCTATAGGCATTGGCATCAAAGAAATCTAATGCCGAGAATGTTCCGTATGTCACTACAAGGCGACGTTTATCTACATTACCTGCTAACTGATTAGCAACACCTTCGATATGCTCTTGTCCGCCACCAAAGCCAAAGGTCTGGCGTAAAAACATTCTTGCCATGTAATAGATTGGTGGAATTGCCGTTCCTTTTTGTAGCTCACCATTACTAAAACCACCCAATCCGCTGAGACCGGAAAAGGGAATGCCTTCAAACATCTCAGGGTTGATATAGGCTTCAGCACCCTCCCATAGCCTCGTTCCTAAAAATGCTGTGGCTGAGAAGGTATAGCTTTTAGAGATATCGCCATCAGATTTATTTAAAAGACTCTTAGATCCGTAATAGGGAGAATTAAAGTTATTTTTAAATTGATTGATGTAGGTTGCTTGCCCATGAACACTCCATTGCTCTGATGCACTTTCGAGAGCGACTGGACTGTCGATGGTGGGAGCGCTACTGACGGGTGACTCAGCTAAAACGATTGGGGTATCGCTTACGGGGGACTCGGCATAGACAGGCAAAGATAGCCCAACCAAGCAAAGGGAGCTAACTAGGCTGAAAAAGGCTGTGTGGTTGGTGCTAAATGAGAAAAACATCTTAAATGCCAAATATGCTTAATGAGAATTGTTCTCATCTTAGCATATAATTGAGAATGAATCTCAATTGGAGAGATTGGGATTCTATGTCGTTTAAAACGACATTCATAGACACTATGGTGATTGACTGGTAGGGTATGGCGACACAATCTGTACACACGGAAAAATAGTCCCTCGCAAGATTCTGATTTCATTGCCAAATTTGACCGGCACAAGGACGCACAATTTTTAGACAAGTCGAGACTGGTCACTCAAGCCTTTGAAATTAAAGCGAAAGCGGTCTATCGGAGGATATTTGAAAATCCTTGTGTCGGTGGTTCGATTCCGCCCCGGGCCACCAAGAACCACGGGTCGTACACCTATAGCCCACTTGTTGGGCTATTTTCTTTTGGGTTGGACCCCTTAGTGACCTCCACCCTCAAATCGGTCAGCTCTGAGCTAGAAAATCAGGCGATGTGGTTGAACTACAAAAGGACTTTGCAAACATCGCTGGCGGGAGATCCCCTAGTGATGAATGCGGTCTAAAACAATTGTAATCCTGTCTCCAGTTTTCAAGCTTTTCCTGTGCGTCTTCCAGCGACATAAACCAATGAACGTTCAGGCATTCGTCTCGTAAGCTACCGTTGAAGGATTCAATAAAGGCATTGTCAGTGGGTTTTCCTGGCCTTGAAAAATCTAAGATGACTTGGTTGTCATAAGCCCAGCGATCGAGTGCAATGGAAATAAATTCCGGCCCATTGTCTGCTTGAATCCACAAAGGTTTACCTCTTTGCAAAACAATATGCCCTAGTAAATATGCGACATCATCACCTCGAATATTTTGCGCGGGATAGATCGCCAAGCACTCACGGGTGTGGTTATCTATCAAAGTTAAGGCTCGAAACTTATTGCCGTTAAATAAGGCGTCCGATACGAAGTCCATACTCCATGCTTGATTAGGACCTGTCAGAATGGGCCTCTCCATACGACTGGCTGCTGCCTTGCGACGCCTAGGCCGCTTGCACCGAAGGTTCAAGCCTTCTTCACGATATAGGCGATACAGCCGCTTGTGATTGACCACCCAACCATCCCTACGAATTAGAATGTACATCCGCCTAAATCCATATCGAATACGGGTTCGGGCAATCTCTTGCAACCTTGCCTTCAGAGGAACATCGAATGGCTTGCCTTTGGGTTTGTGATACCAGGTTGAGCGTGCTTGCTGGCATACTGCGCAAGCGCGCTGCACACTCACTCGGTATTGCTTAATGAGATGGCCGACCAGCAGCTTACGCTGCGCCGGCCTTAAAGCTTTTTTCGCAGAACATCCTGCAGCATGGCTTTATCCAGACTCAGATCAGCCACCAACTGCTTGAGCTTGCGGTTCTCTTCTTCGAGTTGCTTTAAGCGTCTGAGCTCAGAAATACCCAGGCCACTATATTTTTTCTTCCAGTTGTAGAAAGTAGCTTGGCCGATACCGATCTTACGACAGACCTCATCAACCGAAGTACCGGTATCGACTTGATGCAATGCAAAACTAATCTGCTCTTCTGTGAACTTTGACCTCTTCATGGCGCACCCCTCCTTAGGGATAATATCGCCGATTTTTTCTAATTTAGGGTGTCCAATTTATTGGGAGGAGGTCATTAGTCTCAGATATCCCCATCATGGACCGTCCTTTAAAAGGACACTTCAATTATTCATCCTTGTGCTGGTAATGTCGTTTAAAACGACAAATTCAATATACTTTTAAAATTCATAAATGAAATGGATTTTTCCTGTAGCCCTAGTTTTGCTCCTTTCCCAGGTCTACGCACAAGAAAACTCAAATCCCTATGATGTTCACGTGAGCACTAGGGCAATTGATGGCCGCATTCAGATAGATGCTTCCTACACTGTGCCAATAAATATCTGTAGCGCTTTTGCTTTCATTACTGCTTATGAGGGCGCAAAAAATATACCCGGAATACTGGAATCAAAAGTGATCTCTAGGTTTGGTAATAAGGTGAGGGTGTATAGAGTCATCGAAGAACAAATTCTATTTTTTCTAATTGAGCTCAAATCTACTATTGAATACACCGAGGTACCAAATCGTTTGGTGGCTTTTGAGCAAATTAGCGGCGATACCAAGTACTACAAAGGTAGCTGGAAACTTCTCCCAGACAAAGATTCAACTATCTTTAGGTATGAGGCTTTAGTTGAGCCTCATACCCTTATTCCCTCGAGCATCATTGAGTACTTTATGAAAAACAACCTTAGGGAGCGTTTTGAATTCATGGCTCAAAAGGCCAGAGAAAGTAGAGCATCTATGGCAATAGCCTGTAAATAACGTAAACCAATCCAAGGCTCCTGGTCGATTTCGCCGTGGACCATTAAGAAATACCAAAATCACCTCCGAGTGGTTTTGATGTTTGGGGATCTGCTATAAATTAGTTATCTATCAATGGAGCTAGTATGACTCAATCTTCCCGCCGTAATTTCTTAAAAACCTCTGCTGTTGGTGTTGCTCTTGCTTCTAGTGCGCAAACTTTTGCTCAAAGCCCAAGTCCATCTAAAAAGACTATTGCCGAAGTAGAGGCCTTGGTTGCCAAGGATGATATTCAGTCAACAGCAGGCTGGAATGATGGCTTGGTTCATCCTATCCCATTTAAGAACCCATTTGCTCAGGGCAAGGAGCGAGGTTTAGCTCTAGGCGGCGGCGGCTTCCCATTGATTGCTTGGTATGCTGGGTACCTTACCTCACTTAAAAAGAATGGCGTTGATCTGAGCATTGCCGATGTGATGGTCGGCACATCGGCCGGTTCTTTTTGTGCCGCGATGCTCAAAGCAGGACACTTATGGCGACTTGAGAGCGAGATTGATTTATTTGCGGAATTTCCAAAAATTCTGGCGCAGATGATGCCGGCAGTTCAATTCAATGTCTCTCAATTGAGGGCGCAACATGCGCAACTCACTTCTCACGATGCGGCTCCTGCCACGATTCAACGTATTGGGAAGGCGGCTATGGCTTCTTTGAATCCTGATGGAGCGGCTAATTATTACAAGGTTGCCAAAAGGTTGTTAACCACTACTACCTGGCCTTCTGATGGTGTATTTACTACGGCAATTGATTGCTTTACGGGAGAGCGCTTAGTAGTTTCTCGGCAAAACAATCTCCCCATAGATGTTGCTTGCGCCGCGAGCTCTTCGGTGCCCGGTCAGTTGGGGCCAACATTTTTGAAGGAGCGTTTATGTATGGATGGTGGCATTTATCAAAGTAGCACTCATAGCGATGTAATTGCTGGTGTGAAACGTGCTGTTGTTATCTCGCTTGGAGATGGCTCTATTAATGAGCAAAAACAAGGTTTACGAATTTCTTCTCTACCTAATACCCTTAATCAGGAAATCAAAGATTTAGAGGCTGGCGGAACGAAAACAAAACACATTGTTGTTGGACTCCCTCCCGGTATTAGTAAAGTAGAAAACCTGATTGATCCTAAGTGGATTGCGCCATATTTTAAGTTCGGTCATGATAGAGGTATTACAGATACGGCAATGATGAAAGCGTTTTGGTCTTAAATGGATAGGATTAACCATCCTCAGCCCTAGTCGATTTCGCCCCGGGCAACCAAGAAACCAAACAGTCGCCTTTTGGCGGCTGTTTTTATACCCGATTAATATCTAAAAACTTCTCGGAAGCTGTAAATACTGTTGATCGCCTCTATTATTGCTGCCGCCTTAACCATCATCTTTATAAAGCCTCTTTTGCCGTCATTGGATTGAGACGAAAGAATAAGTTCGGCATAGGAAGCGGTGGCAATGATGATCTAGAAAGAGCTATTCGAGCTCAGGGTAACTTTGCTGAATATGTTCCTTTTGGAATTATCTTAATTACGTGTCTTGAGCCAAATGGAGCGCCTTAGTGGTTGGTAACCATCTCGGGCTTGAATATCCCGTCTCCTGATTTCAGTAAGCGGGTTCTTGGAATGAAATTTACTTTCTATACGCTAATAACATTAGTTTTTTTAAATCTGGGATAGGTTTTGTATAAGTGCATTACTTAGGATCAGCTATTCTAGGCTCTAGTAAATTCGGCTCTGTGCAGCGAAGAAATTCAACGGTCCTGTCTTGGATAGGATGACGTCTGAGAATATAATTATTTCACTTAAGTAAAAAATGATTAAGTATCAGCGACTACGTTTAAATTTCAATTTAATGGGTAAATTTTTATGACAACAGTAAAGCAAGTTATTGAGCAAAAAGCGAATACCATTTTTTCTGTACGATCATCTGACACTGTAGAAAATGTCTTGACGCTGATGCGCGATCATCGAGTGAGAGCTATTTTGGTCGTAGATGATGGAGCTTTAGTGGGGATTGTTTCACAGGGCGATTGCGCTATAAAGGTATTGTTGCCGCACAACAATCCAAAACAAATGGCCGTTTCAAAAATAATGACCGCAAACCCGCTAACTGTGATGCCATCTAACTCACTAGAAGAATGTATGGCAATAATGGTTCACAAGCATATTAGACATCTTCCTGTGGTGGAAAAAAATAAAGTAATTGGAGTTATTTCTGTTGGAGATCTAGTCAAAAGCATCATTGAACTTCAAGGCAGTCAAATCAAGTTCTTAGAAACTTATATCAATGGCCATGGTGTTTAGTATTCAGAAGGGAGAAATCCTCGAGCCTTGGTTTATTCCGCCTCTGGCCACCAAGAATTCTCACAACACGAAAAGTGGCCCATTGAATCTCTAGTATTGGCCTCGGTTAGGCACCATTTCTCTAGGCCCTCCAACTTCCCTCTTGACTAGAGGCGTCCTTTATAAGGACAGTTATTAACGAGGGGATTTGTCATCCTTGCACTGGTCATATATAAAATACTGGTTATGCCGAGCATAGAGGAGCTTCATCAACAAGCCTGCGAGAGGGGTGAGGATACCTATGTTGATCCTGCTACAGGCTATCAAGTGCTCACCAGTCAAGCGCACTTAAAACGGGGCACTTGTTGTGGAAATGTATGTAGGCATTGTCCTTTTAAATACATCAATGTTCCCAAATGAGCGTCGATTTAATCGACACTCATCTAGGAGTAGTTCTTGAAATGTCGTTTAAAACAACAAATAATTTATTAATAGCTGAGCAAACAAAAACAATCGGGCCGACACTACCCAAGATTTTTACTAATACATTAAGTAGTTACCCTTAATACCCTTCAATGTTGTTGATAGCCATTTTGTCAAAACTTTATTTCTTGCTTGCATAATTGTGAAAACGTCAGTCCTAATACCATAACTAAAGTAGGGCTATAAATTACCTCTCAGACGTAAATTATCCAAAACTTCTATATTGGATCTAATAAATCATTAAGTAGTTTATCTAAAGGTCTCATAAGGACCTCGATGCAATTAAACGCACTTGTGCTTCATTGCTGCAAAAAATATGTAGTGCTTGCGTATAAAAAATATCAAAGAAACAAAATAACTAGGAGATGCTATGTTCCATTTATTGGATAAAGAAAAAACGATCGCAGGTCCAGGCTTTAATCGTTGGCTTGTGCCGCCGGCTGCACTCGCAATTCATTTATGCATTGGAATGGCATATGGCTTCTCAGTATTTTGGTTGCCATTATCGAAAGCTCTAGGTGTATCACTTGGCGGTACTGAGGCAATTAAATGTGCAGCTGACGTTGGCTTTTTTGCCCAGCTATTTACTACAACATGTGATTGGCAAATCTCTACCTTAGGCTGGATGTACACATTATTTTTTGTATTTCTGGGTGCTGCTGCTGCTATTTGGGGTGGCTGGTTAGAACGTGCAGGCCCACGTAAAGCAGGTGTAGTTGCGGCATTCTGCTGGTGCGGCGGTATGCTTATCTCCGCCTTGGGTATATACCTCCATCAATTTTGGATGATGATTCTTGGCTCAGGTGTTATTGGAGGGATTGGTTTGGGCTTGGGTTACATCTCGCCAGTTTCAACCTTGATCAAATGGTTTCCAGATCGCCGTGGTATGGCTACCGGTATGGCTATTATGGGCTTTGGTGGAGGCGCCATGATTGGCTCACCATTAGCTGCAATGCTCATGAAAAATTTCTCTAGCCCTACGAGCGTTGGCGTTGCACAAACTTTTATCGTCATGGCTTTAGGATATTTTATTTACATGATGGCCGGTGCGTTTGGCTATCGGATTCCTGCCAGTGATTGGAAGCCTGCTGGCTGGACTACACCGGTTGCTCAAACAAATAACGCCATGATTACTAAGCGTAGCGTGAATGTGAAAAAGGTTTGGGGTATTCCACAATTTTGGTTGGTGTGGATGGTTCTCTGTATGAACGTATCTGCTGGTATTGGTGTAATTGGTATGGCATCACCTATGCTACAAGAAGTCTTTGCTGGTAGCTTAATTGGTGTTCAACAAACATTTACGGAATTAGATAAAACACAACTGACTGCGATTGCTGGTATTGCAGCTGGCTTTACTGCCTTATTAAGCCTTTTCAATATTGGTGGACGTTTCTTTTGGGCAAGCTTGTCAGACAAGTTTGGTCGCAAGATGACCTACTCAGTATTCTTTATCCTTGGCGCTGCAATGTATTACAGCGTACCAAGTAGCGCACAGGCAGGCAGCCTCGCTTTATTTGTGGGTGCTTTTTGTATCATCTTAAGTATGTATGGCGGCGGCTTTGCCACTGTTCCAGCGTACCTTGCAGATTTATTTGGTACGCAGATGGTTGGCGCTATTCATGGCCGACTATTAACTGCTTGGGCTACTGCTGGAATCTTGGGCCCTGTAGTTGTTAACTATATGCGTGACTATCAATTGAGCCTAGGTTTACCTCGCGCACAGGTTTATAACCAAACCATGTATATCTTGACTGGAATGTTAGTTATTGGTTTGATTTGTAATCTCATGATTCGTCCTGTGGCTGATAAATGGTTTATGACCGATGCTGAGTTAGCTGAAGAGAAGAAGTTGGCACATGAAAAGTCACTAGATTCAGTGATTAAGGGTGAGGCGGGTCACAAGCATACATCGAGCGCTACAGTAATGTTGGCCTGGGCAGCTGTTGCAATCCCTCTGGGATGGGGTGTATATAAAACACTTCTTAGTGCTTTGAAATTATTTTCATAAGTCAATAGAGGCTTTACCTTTGAAGAATTTGTCCAACGAAAACCATACTTCCTTGCTAAAAAGGAATATGGTTTTTGATAAATTTAGCGATGAACACCTCGAGGAGCTAAGAGATCTTTACAGAGTAAATGAATTTAAAAAAAATCAGATTATTGAATCTGCTCACTCCACACCAAAAGATGTCCACTTTATTATTTCTGGAGGCATTAAAAGGGTCTTAAAGAAATCTAAAACGAGAGAGCATATCTTCGAAATTTCATATCCTGATAGCCTAGATTGTTTCTACATAGAATGGCTATCTAAGGTATCTAGTAGCACCAATTTAGCTTCAATTAGTAATGACACTTTAGTAATTAGCATTTCTCTTGCCGATTGGGAGCAAATTTTATCTAAGCATCCTCAATTAAGAGAGAAGTTCATAGCCTATCTTTTTGCAAAACATCAAAAAATTGAAAATAGATTAATTACGCAGCTACTATCAATCAGTAGCGAAGAGCGATACCATACCGCGATAAAAGATTTTCCAAAACTGAAATGGGAGTTAACAAAAAAAGAGATAGGTGCTTATATTGGCGTGGCCCCTGAAACTATTAGCAGGTTGCTAAGTCAGACTCTTCCAAAGATCATTTAGGTATTCGAGCCCTCAGATATTGTGAGCGTCGATTAAATAGACGCCTTCTGTACTGTCCATTAAAAGGATGCCTCATGCGTGGGGTAGCCCGATCACGACAAGGAGTCGCCATCCTTGTGTCAGTCACATCCCCATCACGCCACTAAATTCACGCACCATCCTTATATGGGTCAAAATAACCCAATCAATTCAACCTCTTGCAAAACCCCGTATAAATTTTGCGCACAAAGTTTGTCTATGGTGGGGGTGAACTCTCTGAGACCCTAAATGGATTGGCGCCCATTTGATATTAGGATGGGACAGAGGAATTGCGGATGCTCCAATGATGAAGGCATTTTGGTCTTAACAAGATAGCATTGAGCATCCTGGGCCCCAATCGATTCCGTCCCGGGCCACCAAGAATCTCAATGGCTTGCTTGTTAGGCTATTTTTCTTTTCAGGCTTGGCAGAGTCAGGCGCCATCAGTCCCTCATATCCCCATTAAGCGATACATGATCTCCTGGGGCAATAATAATTCGTAAAATACTAAAGAGGTGCGTCTAGAATCTCTGTAACTTCGGTTAAACCAATAAAGGAAACTATGAATACATTTGAAGCAATTCGCGAGCGTAGAGCCGTAAAGTCTTTCGACCCCAATCATCAATTGACTCAGCAAGAGACAGAGCAGCTGCTCGAGTTAGCTATGCAGGCCCCATCATCTTTTAATATCCAGCACTGGCGTTTGGTTAATGTTACTGATAAAGCCCTGAGAGCACAGTTAAGAGAGGCTGCTCACGATCAAGCTCAAGTCACCGAAGCATCTTTGCTGTTTGTAGTGACTGTCGATATCAAGGCTTGGGAAAAGGATCCTGCGAGATACTGGGTAAATGCACCCAAGGAAGCTCAAGATATATTAGTGCCTTGGATTCATCCTTTCTACTCTGGTAAAGAGCAATTACAGAGAGATGAGGCAATGCGTTCGGCGGGGATCATGCTTCAAACAATGATGCTTTCTGCTAAAGCAATGGGTTATGACTCTTGTCCAATGGTAGGTTTTGATTTTGACAAGGTTGCAGAGTTGATTCATTTGCCGAAAGATTATGCTATTGCCGCCATGCTAGTCATCGGTAAAGGTATAAAGCCGGCCTGGCCAAAACCAGGATTTATTCCTAAGACAGAAATGATTATCGAGAACCATTTCTAAATATAAGCATCTTTAACCTTTTTTATCTATGTAATCGCTAGTCAATACGATTCAAAGCGAGAGACCAAAATTAGGATTAAAGTGGCTTATCAACCAAAAAGGAGTGAATATGAACCGTATAAAAAGTGCATTAATAGCATTGGTGGCTACAGCTACTTTGGCAGCCTGCGCATCAATGACAGGAGTAGCATTGGCGCCATTTACTAAGGCTAACGATGGTGTATTGGCTGGCAGCAATAGCATGACCCTATACACCTATAGCAAGGATGTCGTTGGTTCTGGTAAGTCAGTTTGTAATGGTATGTGCGCAAGCAATTGGCCACCACTCTTGGTTGAGGGCAGCCCAGCTGTGTCCGGTGATTATTCAGTCATTACTCGCGATGATGGCAAAAAGCAGATAGCGTTTAATGGCATGCCTTTGTATTTCTATGCCAAAGATATCAAGCCGGGCGATAAGATTGGCGATGGCCTCTCAGACGGTGCTTGGCGCATCATTAAGATGTAAAAATAGTTTTATTACAGTAAGTCAACAAGACCAATGGCAGTATAATTTTTTGCTTGAAGAGTGTCAGCACAGGATCTATCCTGAGTTTATATAAACAAAAAGAGGCAATTCATGATTAAAAAAATTTCTCTATCAGTAGGCGCCGTGTCAATTCTATTGCTGACAGCTTGTCAGTCAATGGAGCAAGGTGCCGGTCAAAAAGCGTCCGCTAGCTTAGATTCACGCTCAGGCTCAAATACAAAAGGTACGGTAAATTTTGTATGGCAAGGGCATGATGTTTTGGTTACTGGAAACTTTTCTGGATTAAAGCCAAATGCTGAGCAAGGGTTTCATGTGCATGAAAAAGGAGATTGCTCTGCCCCTGATGCTACTAGCGCAGGTGGCCACTTCAATCCAGACACAAAATCACATGGAATGCCCGGAAGTGGTACCAATCATGCTGGAGATATGCCAAACATCAAATCAGATGCCAATGGTAATGCTACTTACTCTGCAAAGCTAAGTGGCTTTGCTGTTAATAATGGGCCAACTGGTATTTTAGGAAAATCTGTTGTTGTGCATCGTGATCCAGATGATTACAAATCACAGCCAGCAGGCAACTCAGGCCCAAGAATTGCATGCGGCCTAATTAAATAGCATTGCCTCTAGCCTTAGGCTGGTAAAAAGAGAAAACCACCTCCGGGTGGTTTTCTCATTTATAGGTTTTATGCTGTGCTTCAGAGATCTCCTTTTAAACGACAATAGATATTCATAATAAAAAATATAGGACAAATTATGTACAAGCTAATCGCCTTTGATGCTTATGGAACACTGTTTGATGTCTACTCTATGGGCCAGTTGGCAGAGGAATTATTCCCAGGGCATGGCCAAGCCTTTGCTTTAATGTGGCGAGATCGGCAAATCGAATACACACGCCTGGTAACAATGAGTGATCCCAATCCTAGTGGTAGTAAGCACTATCTACCATTTTGGGAATTGACCATTCGTTCTTTGCGCTATGTCTGTAAGCGGATGAGTTTGAATCTCACACCAAAATATGAAAAGCGACTGATGGATCAATATGCCAAGCTCACTGGTTTTGAGGATAGCCTGAAGGTTCTAAAAGCTATTAAAGAAAAAGGTTTATCTACAGCCATCTTGTCTAACGGTAGCAGAGAGATGCTCGCTACTGTAGTGGATAGCAACGGCTTAAAGCCCTATCTAGATAAAGTAGTGACGATTGAGGATGTACGTCTATTCAAAACAGATCCTCAAGCATATGGACTTTTACTAAAAGCATTTCCTGTGAAGAGAGAAGAAGTTCTCTTTGTATCGAGTAATGCTTGGGATGCCCTGGCGGCTAAGTGGTATGGCTTTGATGTGTTTTGGGTTAATCGCCTGGGCCACCCTTTTGAAGAAATTGGTGAGATGCCAAATTATGAGGGCAGCTCCTTAAGCAAGGTATTAGAAGTAATTTAAGACTTAGCTTTGAATTGAGGTAAGCGGTGCAGATTCGGCATTCTAGGATGCTGAATCTAAAGTTCCCTCGATGAGCGTAAAGTAGTCACATAAAGCGAGGGACTATGACCATCACTACTACACCCACTATTGAAGAGCTACAAATTCTTGAGTCCCTTCGGGACCACAGGCGCAAGCATCGCAAAGGCTTTCCTCGCAAACTCTCAAATCATGTTGAGGTTTATGCTCCGGGGTTAACGGCTGGTCAGAAAATTTCTGATGTTGTCGCAAAAACGGTAGGCTCATGGAAATTTATCCTAGTTCAAAGTGCATGTATCTTTGTTTGGATTGCTTACAACTCAATGAATAATACAAATGCATGGGATCCCTACCCATTTATTTTGCTAAATTTAATGCTATCTTTTCAGGCTGCCTATACCGCTCCAGCAATCATGATGAGTCAGAATCGACTTTCAGAAATAGATCGTCAACAGGCTAGCAATGATTTTGAGGTTAATGTGAAGGCAGAGTTAGAGATTGAACTCCTGCACCAAAAAATTGATTTGTTGAAAGAAAAAGAGCTGTTCGCTTTAACAAAAGCTGTTGAGGCTTTAAGTGAAAAGCTAGATGGTATGCATAAGTAGCTCACTTTAATATCGCTAAACTACCAGCATGAAGCAGCTCCTTTACTTGTTTCTGATTGCCTCGTGCAGTATTTCCTTGGCGCAAGAGTCATCTAGTGCATATGACTTAAAAGTCGCCGTAACGAGAGTCGGTGATCGCTTCCAGGTGAGTGCAAGCTATGAGGTGCCGATCACTCTATGTGAAGCCTCTACATTCATTACTGACTATGGGGGCGCTAAAAATCTACCTGGAGTGGTCGACTCAAAAGTGCTCTCTAGGTCAGGCAATAAAGTGAAGGTCGCTCGCTTGCTTGAGGAAAGAATTCTATTCATCCCACTTGAAATACGTTCTGAGTTGGAGTACGTAGAATTCCCCAACAAAATATTACTTTTTGAGCAATTCAGCGGTGACACAAAGTATTACAAGGGAAGTTGGCGGCTATTTTCCGAGAAGGATTTCACTACCTTTAAGTACGATGCCCACATTGAGCCGAATTCTTTAGTGCCATCAGCAGTAATCGAATACTTCATTAAAAATATTTTGCGTCGACAGTTTGAGTCAATGGCCGAAGTCGCATCACTGAAGAAATCAACGCCTCCAAAGACTTGTAGATAGGCTATGGCTTAGTAAGCTAAGATTACATTTATGACAAATCTCAATCAATTACCTGGTGACTTACCCATCCCCCAAGATGATGGAGCCGCCGATCACTTGGTGGGTATGAGCTTGCCAGCTATCTCCCTGGTAACAACGGCTCAAGGCCTGCTGAATCTCGGCGAGATTAAGGGTCGTTTAGTGATTTACTGCTACCCAATGACAGGTCAGCCCAATGTTCCATTACCGGATGGGTGGGATCAAATCCCGGGAGCAAGGGGATGTACCCCACAAAGTTGCTCATTTAGGGATCACTATCAAGAGCTTCGCTCGCTTGGTGCGGATGTTGTGGGTCTAAGCGTTCAATCCACGGAATATCAACAAGAGATGGCGAATCGTTTGCATTTGCCATTTCCAGTGCTCAGTGATGAAGATCATCGATTTCAGCAAGCCTTACGCTTGCCTACCTTTATTGCTGCTGGAATGACGCTATTAAAGCGCATCACCCTGATCGCAAATGATGGTGTGATCGAGGCCGTTCACTACCCCATCTTTCCAAGCGACAGTGATCCGGCTTGGGTGATTGATTATTTAAAAAATAGAACTGCTTAATTGTTATTGGGGGCGGGTGTATTTTGCCCGCTAGGCGCAGATACGATCTGAATGCCCAGACTTTGATGGTTAATTGAAGCCATAGGAAGCGCCCTAGGAAGGAAAATGTTGCTTTGCAGCAAAATTCTCTTGCTAAGGCCAAAATAAGCTATTAATATGGTGCAGTGCAACAAATAACCAATTCATGGGAAAAATCATGTTCAAAAACCAATTTACAGAAAACCAAACTAAATCCGCAGAAAGTGCACGTGCACTAGGCCAAACTGCCCTTGAAAACGCTCAAGAGTTAGCAGAAATCAATTACCAAGCTGCACAACAAGCTGTTGCAAATGCACAAGCTAAAGCAGCTGAATTAATGAAGGGCAAAGATGCAAAAGCAGCCTTAGACCTTCTGCAAAGCCCAGAAGTACAAGAGGCCGTCGCTGAAGTTGCCGAGTATCAGAAAAAAGTTGCTGCAGTACTGCGCCGTGGCAACCAAGAACTGGTTGAGGCTGTAGAAGCTGCTATCAATCAATCACAGGATGATCTGAAGAGTTTTGTGGCTGCTGCTACATCAAAAGCGCCTGCAGGGTCAGAGGCGTATGTCAGCTCCTTTACCTCCGCATTCAATACGGCAATGCAAAACTTTGACCAAGTACGTTCAAGCACCCAAGATGCTTTTGCAAACTTTGAGAAAAGTGTAGAAACTGCAATCAAGAGCGCGCAGGGTCAATTTGGTCAGGCTCCTAAGGCAGCAAAAAGTCGCACCAAGTAATCGGTAGATTGCTTCAGATAAAAAGCCCCGTGTATGCGGGGTTTTTTTATTGGGTTTTTCGCTAATCGAGATGCGAAAAGGATGCAGGGTTATAAAGTAATGCTCTGATGGTATTGTTAGATTCAATTCTTGATAAGATCGTTCAATCAAATAAAACTTGAAAATACTATGAGACTTAAACGCAGCATTACTGCATTATTAGTTGGCTTATTTCTTCTGGGTGGATGCTCTAAAGAAGAACCATCGAAGCTCATTAAGGTTGCCATATCGCCCGCGATTCCACCAATGCTGTTTGAAAAAGATGGGAAATACTCAGGTATAGACTTAGAGATATTTGAGGGCTACTGTAAGTCACGAGGCTGCACATTTAAAGTAACAGCTTACGATTGGCTTGGCATGCTAGGCGCTGTAACTAGTGGCCAAGCTGATGTGGCATTCTCTGGAATTTCTATTACAGACAAGCGCAAAGAGGTGATGGATTTTTCTAATCCATACTTCACTAGCACCTGGCAGTTGATAGGTTTAAAAAACCGCAATATCAAAATAACGGATTTATCACAGCTCAGTAAATACACAATTGCCTATCCGACAGGAAGCGTGTTTGATGATTATGTGAAAAATGTATTGCAGCCAAAAGGCTATTACTCAGTTGAGCAGGTAAAGCTATATCCCTCGCCAACCGAAGCCTTGCTTGCATTGCAAAATGGTAATGTAGATTTGGTATTTGTTGATAACGTGATGCTGGTTAATTATCAAAAAACCTTAAATCTCCCAGTTAGCAGTAGCTACCAAGTTGTTGGGTTTGATAATCTCGGGTTTGCTTTCAAAAAAGACTCTAAGCTGCGCGATGACTTTAACCTGTATCTTGCTGAGCTCGGACCAGGGAAATTAAAGGCCATTATTGATCGCTGGACACAATAAATTAAAGTAATTTCAATATATTAGGTTAGAGTGTTTCTTAAGCCGATTATTTCAATAATTTATAAGGAAAAATATGTCCCATCATGACAAGCTAATGGCTGCATTTGAGGTGTACCAATCAGAGAATGAAAAGTTCCACGGAAAAGGAGTCAAAGCTTCTGCAGCGAGAGCTCGTAAAGCTTTGCAAGAGATTGCTGGCTCTTGCAAAGAGCGCCGTAAAGAAATTACCGCTGAAAAAGAAGCGCTAGAAGGCAAGCCTAAGGGTGAGGGCATGTCACAAGATGCCGCCCGTCACGCTCACATCAGAAAGTAAACCTTTCCTAGAAAAGCAAAAAGTCACCTAAGGGTGATTTTTTGCTTAGAGGTCTACGCCCTCTAAGGCAGAATCTTCGAGATGACGAGTGTCAGCCCATTGCTCGACAGACCAGCCCTTACCTTCCTGATGGGTAGTCCAATTGAATGAAGCATTTGGCACTGAGGCAACCCGCTCAGCCTTTAAGGCTTGCTTGCTAGCAATTCGATACACCATGTCGAGCGTACCACCATGACTCACAAGCAAAATCGTTTTCCCTGTATGTTGCTCTTGTATCTTGTCTAAAACAGTTTGAACGCGTATTGCAAATTGCCGAATACTTTCACCGCCTCCGAGCTCATGCTCTAAGTCACGAGCAATATGAGCTTGCCAAATTGCAGGCTGTAGTAATGGCGCCTCTTGAATCGTGAGTCCTTGAAGTGCGCCAAAATGGCGCTCTCGTAAGGCGCCATCCACTCTTGCCTCTACGCCAAACAATTCAACAATCGCATTTGCAGTGTCGGCCGCTCTTTTAAGGTCGCTAGTATATAAAGCATCGAATGAGAGCTTTGTATTTTTAATAGCCTGCGCCATTTGGCGAGCCTGCTGGACGCCTTTAGCATTCAGGGGAATATCAGTATGTCCTTGAAGGCGTCTTTCAGCATTCCAAGTAGTTTCACCATGGCGGATGAGGCAGAGTTTTGTGGTCGACATATTGCGATATTCAGTTGAATTATTTTTTCATGGTCCAAGCACGTGGATTGTGCTCAAAACCCAAGTGCTCATAGTAAGCATTTGCTTTCGGAGCTGCAAGTAACACAATCATGCAGTCAGGCTTTAAGCGCTCTTTAGTTTCTTCAATAAGTTGCTTTCCTATTCCCTGTCGCTGGTAATGCTCATCTACAGCAAGGTCGGCTAAATAGGCCACATAGGCAAAGTCTGTCAGGCTACGACTGATCCCAATGAGTTTTGCACCGTCCCATGCGGAAATGGTGAGATTTGAATTGACAAGCATCGCTGCAAAGGTTTCAACACTATTGATTGGGCGGCGCTCCCCGAGGGTAGAGCGGGTATAAAGGTCGATCGCCTGTTCTGGACTAATGCTTGCATGCTCAGTATAGGTAATCATTTTTCTTGTTCTGATGAGTATGTGAGCGAATCGCCATTGCTAATGGTCCCGGAATCTAGCGCTTCGGCTCTGAGGCCGCCTCTATTTTCAAAAGCATTCATGAAGTCGGGCCTTTTTAGTAAGTTGGCAGGTCGCTGACAAGGTTCGCATAATTCAGTACCTTTAAATGCGATGCCTCCTAAATAGAAAATCCGTCCAACGAGATCATTCAGATCCCCCTCAGAAATTCCCTTGATCACCAGATTTCTTCGGGTATCGCCTTCTCCAAAAGGAGCCTGCTGTTTAGCAAGTAATTGGCCATTAGCATTTTCTATAGCAGAGAGAGCAATGAGGGAAATATGGCGTATTTTGGGTTTGGCCTTAGAGAATGCGCCAAGACCTAGTGCGTAGCGATCGCCCACAATACCTTCACCGGCAATAATCTCAACTCGTGCAAGCTGCGCCATCAGCTCGCCTGCTCGAGCAGCAATATAAATGGAGTGAATTTGAGGAGATGCTTTCATGCTGACAGCATATTACATAAGAAAAAGCCCCGGTAATTTCGGGGCTTATTACTTAGTGATTAGGCTACGACTTCTGTTGCAGCGGGCGCCGCAACCGGGGGACGCTTATTGAGCGCCCTCTGTATCTTTGCCTTCTCTTTAGGCTTGGTGCTCGATTCGAGCAGTTTACTGAGTTGAGTCACGGTAAGTGGCCCCAATTTAGCTTTGCCAGTCTTGCTCACCATGGGGTCATTTTTTCTGTTTCTTTGATTTTGGCCAACAGCCATATAGTTTCCTAGAGTCTTGGAATGATGAACCTCTGAGCTTGCTCAGCAGACTCCCCTATTTAGGGCGCGGAATAGTGATCACAGATCAGAATAACAGTTAAGCAGTCAAGGCGCTATGATTAGATCCTGATGAATATTCCTAATCTTATTTTTGCTGCCATCATGGGCGGACTCATGTCATTGAGTATTACTTTGGCCACCACTTTGGTGCGCGTAGGTTTTGTACAGGATTTTTTTTGGGAGTGGCTAGAGGTTTGGGCGGTTGCCTACCCAGTGGCGATTATTTGTACTTTGATCTATCGCCCATTTATTAGCAAGCTCACTGCAAGTTTAGTAAAGAAACTGGAGCAATGATTCATCCCAAATATATTTTATTGCTGAGCATGGTTGGTTTGAGTGCTTGCGCTGCGGTTTATACCGATGCATCAGATTCGAATCATGTGACCTTTTTGAACAGTGATAGCGAATCTATTGCCTCACTTACACCAAAAGCCAATGCGTATTGCGCACAATATGGCAAGACTGCATCGTTTAGAAAAAACGATACTCAGTTACCTGCGGTATTTGATTGCAATTGGCCGCAATCAAGCCCACGCTAGAGTTAGCCAGCGAGGTCTGATTGATAGATCAGACCTGCATGCTCTCTTAGGGCATGGAACTGAATGGATTCCCAGCGCTGTTGAGCAACATCCAGTTCAGATTTGTGACTAGCTAAAAATACGGAAGCACCAACAACGTCCTCTGCCATGCGGTGAATATTTTCTAGCATGAATTTTTTAAGTGCCACAGGATCTTCGGAGCTTACCCAGCGAGCCAAGTTGTAACGTGCCGGTAGCAAACGTACTTCTGCTCCATATTCAGTTTGTAAGCGATGGCTCACCACTTCAAACTGCAACTGTCCAAATGCGCCAAGCAACATAGTGCCACCAGTCATGGGACGAAATACCTGAATTGCACCCTCTTCGCCAAGCTGCATTAGGCCTGTGCGCAATTGCTTGGAGCGCAACGGATCTGCGGACTCGACCATGCGGAAAATTTCTGGAGCGAAAAATGGTAAGCCCGTGAATTGCAATTGCTCGCCTTCGGTGAGCGTATCGCCCAATCGAAGTAGGCCATGGTTTGGCAAGCCAATAATATCTCCAGGAAAGGCTTCATCTAAGATATCGCGTCGTTGTGACAAGAAAGAAAGTGCATTGTTGGTGCGCACTTCTTTGCCGTTGCGACAGATCTTCAGTTTCATGCCGCGCTGAAAATGTCCCGAGCAAATACGCAAGAAGGCAACACGATCTCGATGGGCTGGATCCATATTTGCTTGAATCTTAAAGACCACTGCAGAAAATTTATTCTCTGCTGGGCTCACTTCGCGTTGTAATGCTTTGCGTGATCCCGGTGATGGTGCAAGCTCAACTAAGGTGTTAAGAATTTCACGAACACCAAAATTATTAATGGCTGAGCCAAAGAATACTGGTGACTGACGGCCTGCTAGAAAGGCCTCACGGTCAAAGGCGGGCATCGCATTTTTAATTAAATCTACTTCAGCGAGCGCATTTTCAAGATCAGTACCGAGGCGCTCTTTTAGGGCGGGATCGTTAATATCAACAATTGCATGAGAATCTTCGGTCACGCGATCTTCACCCGCTTTGAACATGCGCATTTGAGAGTTGGCAATATCAATCACACCGGCGAAGGATTTACCCATACCTACTGGCCATGTAAAAGGAACTACTTCAATACCGAGTGCAGTTTCAATTTCATCCATCAACTCCATGGGGGGCTTTACTTCGCGATCCATCTTATTGATGAAGGTGACGATTGGTGTGTTGCGCGCACGGCAGACTTCAAGCAAGCGCAAGGTCTGTGACTCAACACCATTAGCAGCATCAATCACCATCAATGCAGAATCAACTGCAGTCAATACGCGATAAGTATCTTCGGAAAAGTCTTGGTGGCCTGGGGTATCTAGAAGATTAATAATGCAATCGCGATATTCCATTTGCATGACTGAGCTGGCTACAGAAATACCACGCTGTTTCTCAATTTCCATCCAGTCTGAGGTCGCATGTCTGCTTGCCTTACGGGCTTTTACACTGCCCGCAATCTGAATCGCTCCCGCGTATAGCAAGAGTTTTTCAGTAAGCGTGGTCTTACCGGCATCTGGGTGAGAGATGATGGCGAAGCTACGGCGTCTTAAAACTTCTGCGCCGGGAGTGCTGGAGGTGGTGGTATCGATGGTAATTCTGCGTTTAATCTAAGTGACAGAATTATAGACGGGTAGTGCTTCTTAGAATTGCTCTTCAGGCCTTACAAAGCGCCATTTCCCGGGTGGTAGGGCACCTAGAGAAATTCTACCCATACGCACACGCCTGAGACCTAAAACCCGGAGACCAACGATTTCACACATACGACGAATTTGGCGCTTGCGGCCCTCGCGTAGAACAAAGCGAAGTTGGTCCTCGTTCTGCCAGCTGACCTGAGCTGGCTTTAAAACGACACCATCTAATTCCAGGCCATGTTTGAGGCGATCTAAATCTTCAAAAGAGAGTGCGCCTTCAACTCGGACCAAGTACTCTTTCTCGACGGGGCTGTTTTCACCAATGAGGAGTTTTGCGATACGACCATCTTGAGTTAAGACCAGCATGCCGGTGGAGTCAATATCTAGGCGACCGGCGGGCGCTAAGCCGCGGGTATTAAAGCGTGGATTGCGGCCCTTATCAAGCGGGCTGGCAAAGTAATTCTCGGGAGTGATGAGCGAGGCTGCTGGTTGGTACTCTTGCTCGTCATCAAAGTGAGAAATAAAACCGACTGGCTTATTCAAAATGACCGTAATTCGGGATGCTTGCTGCGCTTTAGCGCCAGACTGCAATTCAATCTTCTGATGGCGAAAAGCCCGTGAGCCAAGCTCATTGACCACTTCACCATCGACCGTGACCAAGCCCTGCTCGATATAAGAGTCTGCCTCACGTCGGGAGCAAAGACCCAATTCAGAGAGTAGCTTGGATACGCGTATTTTTTCTTCCATGACCTTATTATGAATTACAAGGCAACGAAGTACGCATTCTGGCCATTTTTATATAAAACTATATTTGACGGAAATACTTTTAATTGCTAATTTGACCATGAGTTTAGTCATCGTGAAATGCTACATATTTAGGGAAGTGCAATATGAATAGTCGAAGATCATTTTTAAAAACCTCAGCAAAAGCACTTGGTGGCCTCACATTTTGTGGTTGTGGCTTATTACACGCAGCAGAGGTCCAAAACAAGGGGCCTAGACGCCTTACCCCAGTTTTTATTAATGGCAAACGTGTAAAGGCGATAGACGTACACGCCCATTGCCTTTTTCAGGATGCAATTGACCTCATGGGGGAGGATGCAAAGTCAGTACCCCCTCCAACAAAGGGGGTGCCAGAGCACTTCATACAGATCAATGAGCGTATTAAGGCGATGGAGGCGCAGGGCATTGATATGCAGGTTTTGAGCATCAACCCCTATTGGTACAGGAAGGATAGAGATACTGCTGCAGAAATATGCAGACTTAATAACTTGCATCTTGCTGAGTTGTGCGCAATGCGGCCAGATAAGTTTGCCGCCTTTGCATCCTTAACAATGCAATACCCCGACCTAGCCGTCCAACAGCTTGAGGATGCGGTAAAGAAATTGGGTCTTCGAGGAGCAGCCATTGGTGGAAGTGTCTTAGGCCAAGATTTTTCAGACCCTAAGTTTCATCCTGTACTGGCTAAGGCCCAAGAGTTAAATGTGACCCTTTTCATTCATCCACAAAGTACCCCTCAGTTGGCCCAAAGATTTAAGGGTAATGGTTGGATGTCAAATGTTATCGGCAATCCACTTGATACAACGATTGCTTTGCAGCACTTAATTTATGAAGGTGTTTTAGATAAATATCCACAACTGAAAGTGTTGGCAGCACATGGCGGTGGGTTCTTAGGCTCTTATGCGCCCCGCATGGATCACAGTTGTTTTGTTTCTCCTCAAAACTGTAATCCAGAAATTGTTCTGAAGAAAAAACCTACTGAATATTTAAACCAGCTGTATTTTGATTCATTAGTATTTACTCCCGAAGCGCTTCGCCATTTAGTAGCCCAAGTCGGAGCAAGCCAAATTGTTATAGGAACTGATCATCCTATTCCTTGGGAAGAGTATCCAGTTGAGCATGTCATGAATACTCCTGGCCTTAGTAATGCAGACCGTATTGCAATATTAGGAGGCAATGCTGCAAAATTATTGGGGATAAAAATCTAAGCCCCAGCCGACGTGTTAATAGGGGCTAGCCTCATTGTGTGGCCTGTTTTTAAAGCGCTTATGAACCCAGTAGTATTCAGCTGGCCTGAGTCTAATTTCTTTTTCAAAAATGGTGTTGAGACGCGCTGTGTCGGCTTCAGGATTTTCGGTTGGGAAGTTTTCAAGGGGCTTGCTAATGGTGCAAATGTAGCCAGCCTCATCTTTCTTGAGAGTGGTGATCATCATGCAGACCTGCGCCCCTGTGATTTTGGCTAGACGCGATACAGCTGTGATCGTATTAGTTTGAATATTAAAAAAGGGAACGAAAGCAGAGTCTTTGAGTCCTAAATCAATATCGGGCGCAATAATGATGAAGCTTCCCTTACGGATTTCTCGAATGAGCTCAAGCGTGTTTCCTTGGCGGTCAATCGAATTTCCACCGAAGCGATTGCGCCATTCAACAATCCTCTTGTTGAAGAAGGGGCTTTTCATTCTTTGAAAAAAGCCAGAGGTACGAGGCCAACCTTTTTCCTTGGCAAGTGCGCTCAGAATAATGCTACCTTCAATGCCAATAAAATGCATGTTCACTAAAATGCGTGGCTGTCTATCATTTAGATCAATCTCCGAGCGAACTTCAATCATATCGGCAAGCTGTTTTTTGCTGCCCAGCCAAATAATACTTTTTTCAACTAAGCTGCGGCCTAGTAGTCGCCAATGTTGCTTTCTCAGTTGATCAACTTCTGTTTCGCTTAGCTCAGGGAAACAGAGCTTCAAGTTTTTTTGAACCACGCGATTGCGATCATTGGGAATGTGGGATGCTAGATAGCCTAAGCCATAGCCAACAGAGACTAAGGTCTTGTAGGGAAGCGATACCAGAAATCTAAGGAGTGCTACCCCAGAATAGTTTGAAAAGTTTTTAAACAAAACTCAATTTATTCAGTGTCATAGCGAGATAAAGATTTAGCGTAGCGCACATTCATTTCTTCGGTAGAGCTAATGGACATACCCAAATCATTGACTAGGCCGGTCTCAAGACGGTAAGTCCATCCGTGTACCGTCAGGTCTTGCCCTCTAGCCCATGCATCTTGAACAATGGTAGTTTCACAAACATTGACTACTTGTTCAATAACATTGAGCTCGCATAAGCGATCTTGACGTTTTGGAGATGGGATCACTTCGCCAAGATAGCGCTCATGTTTTTGATGTACATCCTTCACATGACGCAACCAATTGTCGGCAAGGCCAACCCGTTTATCAGTTAGGGCGGCATGCACGCCTGAGCAGCCGTAATGCCCCACTACCAAGATATGCTTGACCTTCAATAGGTCGATAGCAAACTGAATTACAGATAAGCAGTTCAGATCGGTATGGACCACCACGTTGGCAACATTACGATGTACAAAAAGTTCGCCAGGAAGCAGGTTCACAATATCGTTTGCGGGTACGCGACTGTCTGAACAGCCAATCCATAAGTATTCTGGAGCCTGCTGTGAAACTAAGCGCTTAAAGAAATTGGCATCTTTAGCAACCATGGATTCTGCCCATTCGCGATTATTGGCAAATAGCTGGTCTAAGGCGTTGGAGTTCTTCATAATCATGGTTTGAGTTTAAAGTACTTTAATGATGCCTATTTGGTTAAAGCAAACCCCCACTGGCATTGTTCTTCATTTGCATTGCCAGCCAGGCGCAAAGCTGACCAAGGTGGTTGGCCTGCATGATGGCTGTCTCAAGATATCTCTCCAGGCCTCCGCCCTGGAAAACAAGGCAAATGAAATGCTGCTGTCTTGGCTCTCTAAGCAATTGAGAGTGCCACAAAAACAAATTCAGCTTTTGTCGGGACAAAGTAGCCGCGTCAAGAGAGTGGAAATCTGGGGCTCAATCACCCCAGAGCAGATTACAGAGGCCTTAAGCCCCTAAGGTTTACCAAAATATGGCGTACAGAATTCCTAAAATTAAAACCCATTTCCCGATGTAATACACGCTGCGATGTTTTGCTTTGAGCTTTTTGGCCTGCGCCCTAAGGTGATAAAAATACTTAAAGAGAACATTTACAAAGCCGACCTTCTCCCCTTCAACATTTTGGGAAGAGGCTGCGCTCATGACGTAACGCCCAAACCAGCGATTTAATAATTGCACCAATTTAGTGTGAACCGGCCGCTCTACATCACAAAATAAGACAATGCGTTGGTGATCTGTTTCGTTGGCCGCATAGTGGATGTAAGTCTCATCAAACATCACTGGCTCACCATCTTTCCAGTAATACTGCTCTCCATCCACATTAATAAAGCACTTGGGATCATTTGGGGTGACTAGGCCAATGTGATAGCGTAGCGAGCCCGCATAGGGGTCTCGGTGCCTTACTAGCGTTGCCCCGGGTGGCAATGAGGCAAACATCGCCGCCTTGATCGAGGGGATTGATTTGAGGATGGCAACAGTTTTAGGGCATTGGAGCTGCGCTGATGGCATTTCTTTGCCATACCAATAGAGGTGAAAGCGCTTCCAGCCTGTCCGAAAAAAGGAATTAAATCCAATATCGTTGTATCCCGTAGCGGCTGCTATGGCGCCATCCGCATTCAAAGCTAGTGCCTCATCACGGATGGTCTGCCAATGATCTTGCAGGGGCTTCATTTCGGGAAAGTCTGCAACTGGAATAAATGCCCCAGCCTTGGTTTTTGAAAACAAGTAGAGCAGACTGTTGATTGGCGCTAAAAGTACTTGGTAGTCTGTTAGAGAGCGAACTAAGCCAAATCGCACCTTCCCTCTAAAGTAAACATAGATAGCCGATACAACAAAAATTAGAAAAATGACGTGACGAAGTTCCATTGAATGTACCAATTAGCGTTAATACCAACATTTTAATTTGTATGGAGCACCATTTCACCCCTATTTTCATAATGAATATGCTCCAATGTTAATTGGGGCCATAGTAGGCCACCAAGAATGCGCCTAATCAGCGCTGCAATGATGATTCGTTAAGGAAATCCACATGAATAGATTCGTAAAATGGCTTTTAAGCCTCATATTGATTGGCCTGGCTGGTTTGGCGGCTTATACCTGGATTATGTTCAATTGGAGCTATGGCAGCGGTGAGCGTGCTGGCTATGTGCAAAAGTTTTCCAACCGAGGCTATGTATGTAAAACCTGGGAAGGTGAGCTAGCTATGGTGTCCATGCCGGGAACCATGTCAGAAAAATTCCTCTTTACAGTGCGTGATGATGCTGTGGCACAAAAAATTAACGCTAATCTAGGTAAAAAAGTTGCCCTTAAATATGATCAGCATATCGGATTGCCTACAAGCTGTTTTGGCGATACTGAGTATTTTGTATCTGATGTGACAGTTATAGAAGAGTAAAAAATGGGTAAGAAAAAAATTGCTGTGACGCAGCTTTATTTTTGTAATTTTTTGTGGTTAAAATCATGTAAGCGCAAGGTGCGCTGACATCAATATCTATAAGGAGCTTCACTTGAACAAAGCAGAACTAATCGCAGCGATTGCTGACGACGCTGAGATCTCAAAAGCCAAAGCTGAATTTGCATTGAATTCTGCTATTGAGCAAATCATTAAAGCTGTTACTAAAGGCGACTCAGTACAACTGATCGGTTTCGGTACTTTTTCTTCTGGTAAGCGTGCTGCACGTATGGGCCGTAATCCAAAAACTGGTGAGCCACTCAAAATTGCTGCTGCTAAAACTGTTAAGTTTTCTGCTGGTAAAGCATTTAAAGATTCAGTTAACAAGCGTAAGAAGTAATTCTTGCTTTTTTGTTTCTAGGGGAAATGCAAAAAATTAGTACACATGCCCAAGCTCAAATCTCAGCTTTGCACTAAGCGTCGATGCCGATGAATACTCATCAAAATTCCGGCTCCAAACCCCAGAGTCACTAAGGCAGTTCCTCCATAACTGATGAACGGTAGTGGAACTCCAACCACGGGTAATAAACCACTCACCATGCCGATGTTGACAAAGGCGTAGGTAAAGAAAATCAGCGTGACAGATGCGCCTAGTAGACGAGTGAATAGATTGGGTGCGCTAGCTGAGATGGCTAAGCCTCGTTTAATCAAGGCGAAGAAAAGTGCCAACATCACTAAATTACCCAGTAGGCCAAACTCTTCCGAGAAAACAGCAAAGACAAAGTCGGTATGTTTTTCGGGAATAAATTCGAGATGGGCTTGCGTGCCCTGGAACCAGCCTTTACCAAAAAATCCACCTGAGCCGATTGCAATCATCGACTGAATGGTGTGAAAGCCTTTTCCAAGTGGGTCGCTGCTCGGGTCGAGCAAGGTGCACACCCGATGTTTTTGGTAGTTATGAACTAGCGGCCATACAACATCCTGGGCACAAATGGTGCTGCCAAAAATAATGATGAGAATGATTCCAAAAGCGCCAAGGCCAACAAACGGCAAGATCCACTTCCACGGCAATCCAGCAAGAATAATTACATACATGCCTGCAGCAAACACTAAGAGCGCGGTACCCAAGTCAGGTTGACGCGCAATGAGTAGCACTGGAATACCAAGAATGATTGCTGCGACGCCATAGTCCCAAGACTTTTGAATGCCCTCCCGTTTTTGGAAGTACCAAGCCAGCATGAGTGGCATGGCAATTTTCATGAGCTCAGATGGTTGAATCACAAAACCAATATTGAGCCAGCGTCTTGCACCTTTTTTAATCAATCCAAATATAGCGACTGCGATCAGCAGCGCAAGTCCGACTCCATAAATCCATACTGCAGTCGTCTCCAACCACTTTGGTGGAACGCGAGAAACAATCCACATGACCGCAAAAGAAAGTGCCAAGTTACGCAGCTCATCCTCAAAACGAACGGGCGTATTTTGACTTGCGGATAAGAAAGTAATAAATCCAATGCCTGCTAAGCCAAGTAGAATAAGGCCTAGCTGGCGATCGAGCCCACTAAAAATACTGAGAAATATTTTCTTTGCTTTGTTTATGGCGCTCTTTTCCATTCAGGAATCTCCTTTGGCCATTTACCTTCAAGATAAAAATCAAGTGCTTTACGTGCAATCGGCGCAGCGTATTGCGCGCCAAATCCTGCATTCTCTACAACCATCGCAATGACGATTGTCGGTTTTTCTGCGGGGGCAAAAGCAATATACAAAGCATGGTCACGTAAAAATTCTGCAGTAGACCCGTGCTTGTATTCTTTCGAATTCAAGCTAAATACCTGCGCTGTTCCAGTCTTGCCGCCAACTTGGTATCCGGTACCTTTAAAAACAGATGCAGAGGTTCCGGAATTATTTACCTCAACCATCGCTTTTTTAATCACCTCAATATTCTCGGGTACGAGATCGATTCGATAACTTTCTTTAGGTGTAGTTAGAGTACGATTTCTTGTAAAGGGATCTTCGATTGCCTTTACTAAATGCGGCTTCATCACAATACCGTTATTAGCTAAATTGGCCATGCCATGCGCTAACTGCAAAATAGTAAATGCGTTATAGCCCTGACCAATGCCAAGGGAAATTGTTTCGCCTTCATACCATTTTTGCTGCTCTGGCTTTTTAAAAGTATTTTTCTTCCACTCAGTGGATGGAAGTATGCCTTTGGATTCGCCCTGTAAGTCGATGCCAGTAATTTGACCAAAGCCAAAAGGCTTCATGAAGTCATGCATCATGTTGACACCCATGTCACGTGCTAACAAGTAGTAGTAGGTATCGCAAGATTCCACAATCGACTTCTGCATATCAACAATACCGTGCCCACCCTTTTTATCGTCGCGGAAAGTGTGATTACCAAAATCAAAATAACCCGGATCTGAAATGGTTTGTGATGGTGTACGCTTTTTGGTTTCTAAAGCTGCGAGTGCCATAAATGGTTTATAGGTTGACCCCGGTGGATAAATTCCTTTAAGCGGGCGGTTATAGAGTGGCTTCTGTGGCGAGTCGTTTAACTCTTTCCAAGTTACTGAATCAATGCCCTCAACAAAGTCATTGGGATTGAAGTTTGGCTTAGAGACAAAGGCTAGGATGTCTCCAGTCTCAGGCTCAATCGCTACAAATGCACCGCGGAAATTTCCGTAGAGTTGCTCTACCAAGTACTGCAGTTTGATATCAACGGACAGCACCACATTTTTTCCGGGCACAGATGGCGAGCTAGAGAGTGTGCGCACTGGCTTGCCGCCCGCGGTAATTTCTACTTGATCGTATCCTGGCACTCCACGTAAAACGTTTTCATAACTTTGCTCTAAGCCAATCTTGCCGACGTACTGAATGCCCGGCAAAAAAGAAGTCTGAAGTGCATCAGGATCATCCGCTTTAGAGTTCTCAATTTCTGCCTGCATTTTCTCTTTGTCTCTTTGAGAAACGCGTCCGATATAGCCAATTAAATGAGAGGCCAACTCGTTGTAGGGGTACTCTCGGAAACTGCGAGCACGAATCTCAACCCCCGGAAATCGGTAGCGATTGGCCATAAATCGCGCTGTTTCAGCCTCGGTAAGCATCGATCTAAGTGGAAAAGTGCCCATTTTTCGGGAATCCTCAAAGGAGCGCTTGAAATTTCGACGATCTCTTGGGGAAATCAGCACAATTTGAGAGAGTTCATCGATGAGCTCATCTACGTTTCCCTTAAGCTCTGCTGCATTCACATCTAGGGTCAATGCCGAATAGTTTCTGCCAATCACGATGCCATTTCGGTCTATGAGCAGGCCCCGATTGGCTGGAGCAGGTACGAGAGCGATCCGGTTGTTTTCTGCCAATAAGGCATATTTGCCATGACTTACCAGTTGCAGCCATACCAATCGCGTAATCAGCAATAAGAAGCAGAAGGTGACAAACAAGGTCGCAATATGAATGCGCTCTTGAAACGAATCGAGATCTGGTTTTTTAAATGAAACCATACCGCTCTTTAAATTGGGCGATTGTGATCAACGTCAATGGGACGACGTTGAGGTGACAACAAGATACGTGTTGCCAAAGGCCACAGCAGTGCCTCGATGAGAGCCTGAGCGGCACCAGTTAAAGCCCACCAATAAATCTCGCCACTCAATAACCAATGAGCCAGCACTGGAAATAAAGAGACTAATAAGAAGATTGGTATTAGATGCAGAGCTTGCGTTAAAACTGTTAAAGCAATGATGCGACGATGCCAAGAGATAGCAAGGTAAGCCACCAATGAGTAGCTAAATGCATGAAGGCCTAGCAAGTCAGAGTTATGGACATCCATCAAGAGGCCCAGAATGAAGGCAATGATGACACCGACATAGCGATGCTGATGGATATTCCAGAACACGATACAAATAATGAGCCAGTCCGGAACCCATCCGTAATTACCAATCGGCAATAGATTGAGTAGTAGTGCACAAAACAGGCTGAAATAAATAAAGACCGGATTTACCGGACGCAGAATATAGCCGCTTTGAAGATCGATCATTGCATGCCTCGCGTACGAGTTTGACGGCGACCAGGGGTATTGGTCGGCGACGTACCAGGTTTACCAATAGTAGTAGACGCCTTTGCATCCCATTGCGGGTCGTACAGCAGGGCAAGGGCCTGGCGATAGCGGTTAACTGGTGCAACTGGCACGCAAAATACATTGGAAGAGTTCTTATCTGCATTGCGTTCAATGCGACTAATCACGGCTACAGCAAAGCCGGGCGGATAAATGCCATCGATACCAGAGGTAATGAGTACATCACCCACTTCAAGATCGCTGGCTACAGGAAGGTAACGAAGCTCAAGCGGGTTGCCGCGCCCAGCACCAAATACAGCTGCTCTTAAGCCATTACGTGCAATTTGTACTGGAACTGCGAAGTCACGATCTTCTAACAATGACACTTCTGCAGAGCGATCATAAATGCGCACTACTTGCCCTAAGATGCCGGAGTCGTTTGCAATGGGGTTGCCCAACTTCAGACCATCTTCACTTCCACGATTAATCACAATGCGCTGAGAAATAGGATTGGGTGGATTAAATAATATTTCCACTGGCAGTGTTTTGAATGGAACTTGTTTTTGCAAATCCATCAACTGACGTAGATTTTGATTTTCTACAAGTAGAAATTCTGACTGATTGGCCAGCAAAGAGAGCGCTGCTTGACGCGCTTTCATTGCTTGATTTTCTTTGTCGAGCGTTCCGCGTGTTATGAAATATTCTGAGCTCGCGTCATACGCATTGCGCGGCATCATCATCACATACTCAAGTGGGCGCAATAACCAATTGACGTTATTGCGAATCGGATCAAGTGCTTTAAAGCGAAAGTCGATCAACATCAAGGCGATGCTGATCGATAGACAGACAATCAGTTTGACTAAAGCCGGAACGCCTTGTCTGAAAAGAGGAGGAGCGCTATGTTGCAAGTCCCTAATCGACGCTTAGGTCAATTACTCTTGAGAGAACACGCCACCCAACTTATCCATGCGCTCTAAAGCTATACCGCAACCACGAGCAACGCAAGTGAGTGGGTCTTCTGCAACATGAATAGGAAGGCCAGTTTCTTCGAGCAGCAAGCGATCGAGGTCGCGCAATAGCGCGCCACCACCGGTGAGCATCATGCCGCGTTCAGCGATGTCAGATGCAAGCTCAGGAGGAATTTGTTCTAAAGCAGCTTTCACTGCTGTCACGATTTGATTTAGTGGATCCGTCAATGCTTCAAGCACTTCATTACTGGTCACAGTAAAGCTGCGTGGAATACCTTCAGAAAGATTGCGACCTTTTACTTCCATCTCGCGCACTTCTTGTCCTGGGAATGCAGATCCAATAGTTTTCTTAATCAACTCAGCAGTCTGTTCACCAATTAACATGCCGTAGTTACGACGAATATAGTTTGTGATGGCTTCATCAAACTTGTCGCCACCAACGCGTACGGAGCCTTTGTAAACCATGCCACCCAATGACATCACTCCAACTTCAGTTGTGCCGCCACCGATATCAACAACCATAGAGCCGGCTGCTTCTGAAACTGGCAGTCCTGAGCCAATTGCTGCTGCCATTGGTTCTTCAATTAAAAATACTTGTGATGCGCCTGCACCTAGTGCGGATTCGCGAATAGCGCGACGCTCAACTTGGGTGGAGCCGCAAGGAACGCAAATAATGATGCGCGGGCTTGGCTTTAATAGCTTGCTCTCATGCACCAGTTTGATGAATTGCTTGAGCATCTGCTCGGTAATTGTGAAATCGGCAATAACGCCGTCTTTCATCGGGCGAATGGCCTCAATATTTCCAGGAACACGCCCCAGCATGGCTTTTGCTTCTTTTCCAACCGCCAAAATGGTTTTTTTGCCATTTGGGCCACCTTCAGTGCGAATTGCCACAACTGACGGTTCATCAAGCACAATACCCCGTTCACGCATGTAAATTAAGGTGTTGGCGGTACCTAGGTCGATGGCCAGGTCATTAGAAAAGTAGCTGCGAAAAAAACCAAACATGATGTAGTGGGAAAATAAGTAAGTGTTAAAAAATATATATAGGAATGATACTCTAGCGCCCCATGAAACTTGATGATGTCCAGCGCATTGCGCACCTTTCCAGCCTTGAGTTAAGTCAGGCAGAAGCCGAGGCAGTATTGCCCCAATTACAGGCAGTTTTTGCCCTGGTTGAGGAGATGCAAGCTGTCGATACGAGCGGTCTTGCCCCCTTAGCTCACCCCATCCTCTTTCTGCGTGATCTGGCGCAACCTCTGCGTAATGATGCGGTTACAGAGACTGACCATCGCGCTGAAAATATGCAATCTGCCCCTGCTATGCAGGATGGCTACTTCTTAGTCCCACGGGTGATCGAATGAGTTGGCATCAAACCCCCATCGCCTTAATGGCCAAAGCATTGGCTGCTAAAGAGGTCTCCAGCACCGAGCTGACAAAGTACTTTCTGGATCGAATCGAAGCCGGAAAGCATTGGAATGCTTATCTTGATGTAAGTGCTCACTTAAGTTTAGAGCAAGCATCCAAAGCAGATCAAATCATTTCTTCAGGAAAGGCCGGAAAGCTGACCGGTATCCCGGTTGCCCACAAAGATGTCTTTGTGACGCGTGGCTGGAAGTCCACCGCCGCATCCAAAATGCTCGAGGGCTACCTGAGCCCATTTGATGCCACCGTAGTTTCTAATCTCGGAATTCCAGACGAACTGAATCCCAATGGCGCTGGCATGGTTTGCCTAGGCAAAACGAATATGGACGAGTTCGCCATGGGTTCCTCCAATGAAAATTCAGCCTATGGACCAGTCCTTAATCCCTGGAATTCAGAATATGTCGCCGGTGGATCCTCTGGCGGCTCTGCAGCAGCGGTGGCGGCTGGATTGGCTCCAATTGCGACAGGCACAGATACTGGCGGCTCCATTCGTCAACCAGCGGCATTTTGCGGATTAACCGGTATCAAGCCGAGTTATGGGCGCGTGTCTCGTTACGGGATGATTGCCTACGCCTCATCACTGGATCAGGCTGGCCCAATGGGCAAGACTGCAGAAGACTGTGCTTTATTGCTCACGGCCATGTCGTCACATGATTCACGTGACTCCACTTCACTGGCGGATTCTGGAGAGGACTACGGTCGCTACCTCACCCAGTCTTGGAAAGAAGGCAGCTCTAATCCAGCAAAACCACTTGAGGGATTACGAGTTGGCCTGCCAAAAGAATTCTTTGCAGATGGTCTTGCTCCAGAAGTAGCCAATGCAGTCAATGCTGCAGCAAAAGCTTTGCAAGACTTAGGTGCGAAGCTGTTAGAGGTTAGCCTGCCTAAAACTAAGTTATCTATTCCGGTCTATTACGTTTTAGCTCCAGCTGAAGCCTCCAGTAATTTGAGTCGATTTGATGGCGTGCGTTACGGACACCGCGCAAATGAATATCGCGACTTATCTGATATGTATAAGAAATCACGCACCGAAGGTTTTGGTGCGGAAGTAAAGCGTCGCATCTTGGTAGGTACTTATGTACTTTGTCATGGTTATTACGATGCTTATTATTTACAGGCACAAAAAATTCGCCGCATTATTGCAGCTGACTTTCAGGCGGCGTTTGAGAAATGCGATGTCATTTTGGGACCTGTAGCCCCTGATGTTGCATGGCGCTTAGGTGAAAAATCAAAAGATCCCGTGCAAATGTATCTAGAGGATATTTACACGCTCTCAACCAACTTAGCAGGGCTGCCGGCGATGAGCGTGCCTTGCGGCTTCAATACAAGTAATTTGCCGATTGGCATGCAGTTAATTGGAAACTATTTTTCTGAGGCGCGCTTACTTCAAGTGGCGCATCAATATCAGCAAAATAGTGATTGGCATTTGCGTCAAGCAAGCGAGGTGGCATGATGCAATGGGAAATCGTGATTGGTCTAGAGACCCATGCGCAGCTACAAACACAATCTAAAATTTTCAGCGGGGCGAGTACACGTTTTGGTGCAAGCCCGAATACTCAAGCCTGTGCTGTTGACCTAGCTTTACCTGGGGTATTGCCAGTATTAAATCGTCAAGCCGTTGAACATGCCATTCGTTTTGGTTTAGCTGTCAATGCCAAGATTTCACCAGCAAGTATTTTCGCGCGCAAGAATTATTTCTATCCGGACTTGCCAAAGGGTTATCAGATTAGCCAGATGGATCTTCCTGTAGTAGTTGGCGGCCATCTGGAAATATTGGTTGGCGATCAAGTCAAAGTAGTGGAGCTCACGCGCGCCCATATGGAAGAAGATGCCGGTAAGTCGGTTCATGAAGAGGGCTTCTTAGGTCCGCACGGTGAAGCATCTAGTGGTATTGACTTAAATCGTGCTGGCACACCATTGCTAGAAATTGTGACTGAACCAGTGATGCGCAGTGCTGCGGAAGCAGTTGCCTATGCAAAAGCACTTCATACGCTGGTTGTTTGGCTTGGGGTATGTGACGGCAATATGCAAGAAGGCTCTTTCCGTTGCGATGCCAACGTATCTGTTCGACCTGTAGGCCAAAAAGAATTTGGTACCCGTTGCGAAATTAAGAACTTAAATTCCTTCCGCTTTTTGGAAGAGGCAATTCAATACGAGGTACGTCGCCAAATTGAATTGATTGAAGATGGTGGCAAAGTTGTGCAAGAAACCCGCCTATACGATCCCGATCGTCAAGAGACTCGCAGTATGCGCAGTAAAGAAGATGCCAATGACTATCGCTATTTCCCGGATCCAGATTTATTGCCAGTAGTGATTGATGACGCCTGGATTGCCGATGTGCGCAGCAAGATGCCAGCTTTACCGGCACAGCTTCGTGAACAGTGGCAAAGTGAATTTGGCTTAAGCGCCTACGATACACAACTACTCACGCAAGATCGCGACACTGCCAAGATATTTGAAGGGCTGCTTGCGATTGTTGGTCAGTCTTTGGCAAAAGCTGCAGCGAACCTGATTGCAGGTGAGTTTGCTTCATCACTTAATCGCGCTGGAATTGCTGCTGCAGATGCGCCATTAAAAGCTGAACATTTGGCGCCACTATTAACTCGCGTAGCAGACGGTACGATCTCCAACAAGATTGCAAAAGATATCTTCGCAATTTTGTGGGAAGAGGCTATCGCAGGCAAGGCCATTAGTACTGTTGATCAAGTCATTGATGCTAAAGGTTTGAGGCAGATTAGCGATAGTGGTGAACTTGAGGCCATGATCGATACAGTGTTAGCGGCCAATGAGAAGTCGGTTGAAGAGTTCCGCTCCGGTAAAGAAAAAGCATTTAATGCTTTGGTAGGCCAGATCATGAAAGCTTCGCAAGGTAAAGCGAATCCAGGTCAAATAAATGAGCTTCTGCGTAAAAAGCTGAGCTAAAAAAATAAATCAGAAAATAAGTGAGAAAAAGATAGATGAGCGCAATCGATCCTAAGCAGGCCGAACAAGAAGAATTGGTAGCAGAGTGGTTGCGTGCCACCCCGGGTTTCTTTGAGCGTTACGCCAATCTTTTAAATGAAATTCGTTTAAAGCATCCCCACGAGGATCGTGCGATCTCCTTACAGGAGCGCCAGATGACGTTGCTGCGTACACAGAATCAAGAGCTCAATCGTCGCCTAAGTGAGATGCTGCACTTTGGTAGTCGTAATGACAAAACCCAGCAAAGCTTAGTGGCTTGGTTATTACGTTTAATGCGCGCTAACACCAAGGCAGATGTGGAGTCTGCAGTGACTGCAGGTTTGGCGGAAGTGTTTGAGGTCGAGTCGGCACAACTCTTGTCACCCAATGCAGCATTTGGCCCATGGATTGATACGCCACTATGCGGCTCTGCCAAAGAGCTAGCTGCAGCGAGTGTAGATTTGTTGGCAACTCAAGTGACTATCGATTCTGAGTGGCAAAGCATGGTGGCTATTGGTCTGCCATTAGGTAAAAGCATTGGCGTAGCGCAATCGCCAGCAGTACTTTTATTAGCAAGCAAAGACGAGTCCCGTTTTACTGCTGATATGGGCGCGTTCTATTTGCGTCAGATTGCTGAACTTACTGCTGCAGCTTTGGATCGTATCCAGGCTTATGAGCCAAGCACTAGCTGATCTGCACCCCTTAGTGCAGGAGTACTTGCACGAGCTGCATATATTAAGGCAGCTCTCACCGCATACGCTTAAAGCGTACCGCATGGATCTTGGTGAGTTACAGGCATTGGCAACAGATGATGCCGTCGAGTTGTTAAAGGTTACCAATGCTCACGTACGACGCTGGGCCGGTCGCTTACATTCAAAAGGAAAGTCATCTCGCACGATTGCAAGAGCCCTTTCTGCTTGGCGTGGCTGGTATGACTGGCTAACTGAGAAAGATGCACGACGTGATGCGCAGGCAGGTAGGATTACTGCAAATCTAGTTGCCAATCCAGTTGATGATGTAAAAGCGCCTAAGCGTTTGAAGTCTTTACCAAAAGCCCTTTCAGTCGAGCAGGCACTCTCTTTGGTAAATCAGGCCGTCAAAGAAGCTGCAGAAAAAAAGGATCTAGAGACGGTGCGTGATGCCGCGATCATTGATTTGTTGTATTCCTCAGGTCTACGTTTATCAGAGCTGTTAGGCATTGATGTGATGCAAAGCAAGGATCGTCAGCATGAGTCTGCTGGCTGGCTAGATTGGGATGCTGCAGAGGTGACAGTTTTGGGTAAGGGCGGCAAACGTCGTTCAGTCCCTATAGGTGGACCAGCAATGCAATCACTCAAAGTCTGGCGTGCTGCTCGAGATCTGCTTGAGCAGGCAGATATATCGATGGCTTTATTTATCTCCGCTACGGGCGTGCGTTTATCTCCCCGCACTGTTCAGGCGCGCTTACGCACCTTAGCCATGCGGGCAGGCCTTCCCACCCACGTGCACCCGCATATGATGCGCCATAGCTTTGCTAGCCATGTATTGCAGTCTTCTCAGGATTTGAGGGCGGTGCAGGAGATGTTGGGGCACGCCAGCATCGCCAGCACCCAGATTTACACCTCTTTAGACTTCCAGCACTTAGCACGGGCATATGACAAAGCGCACCCCCGTGCGAAAGCTGGCAAAGCTTGAAGAACTCGGTAAGATAGAAGGTTTCCCACTTGGGGAATGTATTTATAGATTTTGATAGGATCACAGATGGCGTTAATTCCGGTAACAATTCTCACGGGCTTTTTAGGTAGCGGCAAAACCACTTTGCTCAAACACATCCTGACTGAGCAGCACGGCAAAAAAATTGCCGTGATTGAGAACGAGTTTGGCGAAGAGAACATCGACAACGACATCTTGGTTCAAGACAATCAAGAGAACATTGTGCAAATGAGTAATGGCTGTATTTGCTGCACCATTCGTGGAGATCTGGTTGAAGCCCTGAATGCGCTTTGGGAGCAACGTCGCGATAAGAAAATTAGCTTTGAGCGCGTGGTGATTGAAACCACTGGAGTTGCTAATCCAGGCCCAGTAGCTCAAACCTTCTTTATGGATGATGACGTAGCGGACCACTATGTTCTGGATGCCGTAGTTACTTTGGTGGATGCCAAGCATGGCCCCCAACAACTGACCGAACATGAAGAGGCGCAGCGCCAAGTGGGCTTTGCTGATCAAATCTTTATTACTAAGACGGATTTAGTAACGCCTGCTCAAGTAGATGCCTTGCGCAATCGTTTAATGCATATGAACCCCCGTGCCCCAATTCAGGGTATTTCAAAAGGGGTTGTTCCTTTGGATGCCGTTTTGGATCTCAAGGGCTTTAACTTGAATGCGAAGCTCGATATTGATCCTCACTTTTTAGGGCAAGACGATCATGATCACGCTACTTGTGGCCATGACCACAGCCATGACCATCACGACCATAGTCACGATCACCATGATCATGCGGGCCATACAGACCGCATCCAATCCTTCGTTTTTCGTAGTGATAAACCCTTTGATCATAAAAAATTAGAGGACTTCCTAGGGGGTATTTTGGAGGTCTTCGGGGAGAAGATGTTGCGCTACAAAGGCGTCCTCTACGTGAAGGGGAGTAACCGAAAAGTCGTGTTCCAGGGCGTCCATCAGATGATGGGCAGTGATATGGCTGGTTTATGGGGTGCAGAACCCAAGCAAACCCGCATGGTCTTTATTGGGATAGATTTGCCCAAAGACACCCTGCTGGCTGGGCTTGAGGGCTGTTTGGTCTAGGAAATTTAAAGTACAATCCGCCGCCACGGCCAATATTGATAAATATTGGCTAAAGGGTAATAAAACTTTGGCAGAATGAAGCAATAATGATTTAGATCCATGGAAAGAATGAAATGACGGTAAAAACACCAACAAAATCTACGGCTGCAGCAAAAGCCCCTAGTAAAGCAGCAAGCGCAAAAGTTGCTAAAGGTGCCCCTTTAACAGAAGCTGAATTACTCAAGATGTCCGAAAAGGACTATATGAATGCCGGCCAGTTAGATTTTTTCCGTCAGAAGTTATTGACCTTAAAGAGCGACATTCTGAAAAATGCTTCGGAAACAACAGAGCATTTGCGTGAAAACATTTTGGTTCCTGATCCTGCGGACCGTGCAACGATTGAAGAAGAGCATGCTCTTGAGTTGCGTACGCGCGATCGTGAGCGCAAGCTATTGAAAAAAGTAGAGCAGGCTTTAGCCCGTATTGAGTCTGGTGATTACGGTTGGTGTGAAGAGACCGGGGAGCCGATTGGCTTGAACCGTCTAATTGCACGTCCAACGGCTAATCTCTCTTTAGAGGCGCAAGAGCGCCGCGAACTACGTCAAAAGTTGTTTGGCGATTAATTGACTAGACCGAATATAAAAGCAGCAATGACAACGCAATCCCCATCTATTAGCGACATCTCCCCTTTACTAAAGGCGGAGATTCTGGCCGAGGCCTTGCCTTACATTCGTGCTTATCACGGTAAGACTATTGTGATTAAGTACGGTGGAAATGCAATGGTTGAAGAGCGTCTGAAGGAAAGCTTTGCACGCGATGTCATTTTGCTTAAGCTAGTTGGCATGAACCCTGTGGTGGTGCATGGCGGCGGCCCACAAATTGACGAAGCCCTGAAGAAAATTGGTAAGACCGGCACCTTTATTCAAGGTATGCGCGTGACCGATGAAGAGACCATGGAAGTGGTTGAGTGGGTTCTTGGTGGCGAAGTGCAGCAAGATATTGTGATGTTGATTAATCACTTTGGCGGTCAAGCAGTTGGTTTGACTGGCAAAGACGGTGGCTTGATTCGTGCAAAAAAGATGCTGGTTGCCGACGAAAAGAAGCCTGGCGGAACTATTGATTTAGGTTTTGTTGGTGAGATTGAGGCGATTAATCCTGCAGTTGTAAAAGCACTGCAGGACGATGCCTTTATTCCAGTGATCTCTCCCATTGGATTTAGTGAAGAGGGTCAGGCCTACAATATTAATGCTGACTTAGTAGCTGGCAAGATGGCAGAAATTTTACATGCAGAGAAATTAGTCATGATGACTAACATTCCTGGGGTAATGGATAAAAGCGGCAATCTTTTGACCGACCTGACTGCACGTGAAATTGATGGCCTATTTGCTGACGGTACTATTTCTGGCGGCATGTTGCCAAAGATTTCCTCTGCATTAGATGCAGCAAAGAGTGGCGTCAATTCAGTGCACATCATTGATGGACGAATTGAGCACTCCTTATTGTTGGAGATTCTGACAGAGCAAGCATTCGGAACGATGATTCGCTCCCGCTAATAGCTGAACAAGAGATATAAATATGCGTGATTCTTTTGACCCTACTGCATCAGAGATCGAAGTGACGGCTGCCGAAGAGGGCAAGACACGCAAGCGCCCACGCCCGGGGGAGCGCCGCCTCCAGATTTTGCAAGTGTTGGCAGAGATGTTGCAAAACCCCAAAGGTGAGCGTGTCACGACTGCGGCATTGGCTGCAAAAATTCAAGTTTCAGAAGCAGCGCTTTATCGACATTTCGCTAGTAAGGCGCAGATGTTTGAGGGCCTGATTGCATTTATTGAGCAAACGGTTTTTGGTCTGATTAATCAGATCAATCAAAAAGAAGAGTCTGGGCTTGCCCAAGCCCGTGGTATTTTGCAGATGCTTTTATTCTTTGCAGAAAAGAATCCTGGCATGACTCGTGTGCTCTTGGGCGATGCCCTATTGCAAGAAGATGATCGCCTACAAGAGCGCATTACACAAGTGCTTGATCGTGTTGAGGCGTCTTTAAAGCAGGCACTGCGCATCGCCTTAACTCAGGATGGCCCTTGGGCAAATGTCCCTCAAGATGAAGTTAGTATTCGCGCGACAATGTTGATGAGTTATGTTTTGGGTCGCTGGCACCGTTTTGCCCGCAGTGGCTTTAAGAAGCTTCCAACCGAAGCATCTGATATTAGCCTTCGCATTCTTCTGTCCGAATGAGCGAGCTACACCTCTCTAGAAATACTATTCACTTTGCCGAGCCCTTGCCTTTGCAAAGTGGCGCCATCTTATCTGGCTACGATTTAGTAATTGAAACTTACGGCAAGCTGAATGCTGATAAAAGTAATGCTGTGCTGGTTTGTCACGCATTAAATGCATCACACCATGTGGCCGGACCCAATCCGGATGATGCAAAAGATATCGGCTGGTGGGACAACATGATTGGGCCAGGCAAGCCAGTAGATACAAATCACTTCTTTGTGATTGGCGTTAATAATTTAGGCTCTTGCTTTGGGTCCACAGGACCCATGAGCATCAATCCTGCTACTAGCAAGCCTTATGGCGCTGATTTTCCGGTAATTACAGTGGAAGATTGGGTAAATACCCAGGCGCGCTTGGCCGATAAGTTGGGCATCCGTCGTTTTGCGGCAGTAATGGGGGGGAGCTTAGGTGGCATGCAGGCATTGGCCTGGTCAATCCAGTTTCCAAAACGCCTTGCACACTGCTTAGTCATTGCATCAACACCGAAACTCAGTGCGCAGAATATTGCATTTAATGAAGTGGCTCGTAATGCGATTTTGTCTGACCCAGATTTTCATGGTGGCAATTACTACGAGCATGGCGTAGTACCAAAGCGCGGCCTCAAGTTGGCTCGCATGGTCGGACATATCACCTATTTATCTGATGATGACATGGCAGAAAAATTTGGGCGCGAGCTACAAAGGCCTAGTGGCGAATCTCAAGACTATCGCTTTAGCTTTGATGTGGAGTTTGAGGTTGAAAGCTATTTACGCCATCAAGGCGACAAGTTCTCCACTTACTTTGATGCCAATACTTATTTGTTGATTACTAGAGCGCTAGATTACTTTGATCCTTCTCGTCGTTATGAAGGCAGTTTGAATCGTGCTCTAGCGGAAGTACAAGCTAAGTTCTTAGTGGTGAGCTTCTCTACAGATTGGCGCTTCCCACCTAATCGCAGTCGCGAGATTGTGGAATCTTTGCTCAGCAATAAGAGTGAAGTCAGTTATGCGGAGATTGATGCGCCACATGGGCACGATGCTTTCTTGTTGGATGACCCGCGTTATCACAATCTGATTCGTGCTTATTTTGAACAAATGCTCGAGGTGAAGGCATGAAGCGCGCAGACTTTGCTGCAATAGCGAATTGGATTGCACCGAATAGCGAGGTACTTGATCTCGGTTGCGGTGATGGCAGCTTCTTAGAGTATTTGCAAAAACAAAAACCCGTGCATGCATATGGGGTTGAAATTGATGATGCGCGCGTGCTGTCTTGTGTGCAAAAAGGTTTGAACGTGATTCAGCAAAATCTTGAAGGGGGCTTAGCACTCTTTGAGAACAATAGTTTTGATACGGTTGTGCTTTCCCAGACCTTACAAACCATTCACGAAACTGAAAAGATCTTGCGTGAAGTAGTTCGGGTTGGCAAAGAGTCGGTTGTTTCTTTCCCGAACTTTGGTCACTGGTCTCACCGCCTCGCTGTTGGCTTTGGCCGTATGCCAGTTTCTAAAAGCTTGCCTCACCAGTGGTACAACACACCCAATGTGCGTGTTCTTACCGTTGCTGATTTTGAAAAATTAGCCTCGAGCTTAGGCTTGCAGATTTTGGATCAATGCATCTTGCATGAGGGGCGGCAAGTGACCTTGATGCCCAATCTTTTTGGAAGCCTAGCGCTGTTCCGCGTTCGACGTGCTTAGTAGCGCTCAGTCCTGGCTAAAAGATTTTCGGGTTTATCTCGAATGGCCTTGCCTTCGAATGCTCTTCTTGGGGTTCTCCGCCGGTTTACCCCTACTGCTTATTTTGGGAACGCTGAGCTTTTGGTTAAGAGAGGCCGGCATTGATCGCAGCACGATTGGTTACCTGACTTGGGTTGGCTTAATCTATGCCTTTAAGTGGGTGTGGGCGCCTTTGGTTGATCGATTGCCTATCCCCTTGTTGTCAAGATTATTTGGCAGAAGGCGTAGCTGGCTACTTTTTGCTCAACTGCTCATTATTGTTGGCCTAGTCGGTATGGCTAGCATTGATCCCAAAGTTCAACTGACGCCGATTGTGTGGTGTGCACTCCTGGTTGCCTTTGGTTCCGCCACTCAAGATATTGCTTTAGATGCCTTTCGAATTGAGTCAGCTGATAGTGACCATCAGGCCGCCTTGGCAGCTACTTATCAAACAGGGTATCGACTTGCGTTAATTTGGTCTGGTGCCGGTGTTCTCTGGTTAGCTGCTCGCGTAGAATCTGGTGTCGCTGCTTATGATCCAGCTGCCTGGCAATTTGCCTATCTTTGCATGGCACTCTCTATCGGTGTGGGTGTAGTCACTACCTTGTTTAGTAAAGAGCCCGTTCGCATTGAACTTGCAAAAGCACGCAATGCAAAAGCATGGCTACATCAAACTTTGATTGAGCCATTTGCCGACTTTATTAAGCGCTACGGTTGGCACGCTATTTTGATTTTGTCTTTAATTGCCATCTACCGGATTAGTGATGTGGTGATGGGCATTATGGCCAACCCGTTTTATGTTGACATGGGCTATACCAAAGATGAGGTGGCAGCAGTGAGCAAGGTCTTTGGTGTAGTGATGACACTAGTTGGCGCCTTCGTTGGGGGTGTTCTCACCTTGCGTTTTGGAGTGATGCGGATTTTGTTTCTGGGTGCGATTTTATCGGCCGTCAGCAATTTGTTATTTGCTTGGCTTGCAACGCAGGGCCATGACTTACATGGCTTGATCTGGGTAATTTCTGCCGATAACTTGAGTTCTGGTATTGCAACGGCTGCATTCATTGCATTCTTATCGGCATTGACGAATATTCAGTACTCCGCAACGCAGTACGCCTTGTTTAGTTCAATGATGCTCTTATTGCCAAAGTGGTTGGCTGGTTTCTCTGGCGTCTTTGTAGATAATTTTGGTTACTCAAGCTTTTTTATCAGTACTGCGATTATTGGTGCGCCAGTTTTAATTCTGATTTGGCTCACTATTCATTTCAAGGTGGTTGAATTTAAAAAGCATGACTCTCAGGTCACCAAATAGACCAGTCGTAATCAACTGTCAGTGGTGCGTGATCTGAGAAGCGCTCATCTTTATACACAGCAGTATTCTTGGCGCTTGCTGCAATCCCTGGGGTGGTGATGTGATAGTCGATACGCCAACCTACGTTCTTTGCATACGCTTGACCACGATTGCTCCACCAGGTGTAGCAGGCCTCAGTCGCTTCGGGCTCTAGCTTTCTATAGACATCTACATAGCCGACTTTGCCAAACAGGTTTGTTAGCCAAGCGCGCTCTTCAGGCAAAAATCCTGAGTTCTTGAGATTGCCTTTCCAGTTCTTGAGGTCAATCTCATTGTGGGCAATATTCACATCTCCACACAGCACAATCTCGCGCCCTGACTTTTTGAGCTCAACTAGGTGTGGCAAGAAAGACTCCAGATACCGATACTTAGCCTCCTGTCTTTCTGGCGAGCTGGAGCCTGAGGGCATGTATACCGAGATCACTGAAAGCTTTTTGAACCGAGCTTCGACATAACGCCCCTCAGCATCAAACTCCTCATTGCCATAGCCATAGAGCACCTCATCGGGCTTGTGTGGGGTATAGATGCCGCAACCGCTGTAGCCCTTTTTCTCAGCATGATGGAAGAAGCCATGCAGGCCATTTGGATTGAGGATGGCATCCTCCAGATCACCCTGCTGAGCCTTGAGCTCCTGCATGCAGACAAAGTCCGCTTTTTGCTTTACAACCCAAGGCAAGAAGCCTTTTTTGACCGCCGAGCGGATACCGTTGAGGTTGGCAGAAATGATGCGTAACATATAGGCCTATGAGCTCAAAAAATTCTAATCAAGATAACTTTATTCAATTTGCCCTAGAGGCAAATGTTTTGTCGTTTGGGGAGTTTAAAACTAAAGCTGGACGCCTTTCCCCTTATTTCTTTAATGTGGGTGATTTTAATGACGGCACCCGTTTAAGGGCGCTGGGCAACTATTACGCCAATGCTTTACAAGAGTCTGGCCTCCAGTACGACATGCTCTATGGACCGGCTTATAAAGGTATTACATTGGCTGCAGCAACAGCAATCGCATTGGCTGATGCTGGTCGTAATGTGCCCTATGCCTATAACCGTAAAGAAGCCAAAGATCATGGCGAGGGCGGTTCATTGGTGGGCGCCCTAGTCAAAGGTAAGGTAGTCATCATTGATGATGTAATTTCTGCTGGGACGTCTGTCAGAGAGTCTGTGAAACTCATTCGTGATGCGGGTGCTGAGCCTGTAGCGGTATTAATTGCCTTGGACCGTATGGAAAAGTCAGGGACCGCTACAGAGGTTGGTGACAAGTCAGCAGTGCAAGCTGTTGAACAAGAGTTTGGCTTGCCAGTTGTTACAATTGCGAACTTGGCAGACTTGATGACTTTCCTGGCAAGCTCTAGCAATACCGAATTAACAAACTATCTGCCAGCAGTGAAAGCCTATCGCGAGAAATACGGTATTTAATCTCAAGAGCAGCTCCGCTCTTTAGATTGTAGTTTCACCCTCGAACACGGTAATCGCTGGGCCAGTCATGATGACAGGCTGAGCCACTTCATTGATCATGCCACCCCAGGCAATTTGTAAATCGCCACCACGGGTATGTACTTTGACGGGTGAGTCGAGCAAGCCACGACGAATACCGGAGACGACTGCAGCACATGCGCCAGTGCCACAAGCAAGAGTCTCGCCGGCACCACGCTCAAAAACACGCAGCTTGATTTCTTTACGATTCAGAATTTGCATATAGCCTGCATTGACTCTTTTCGGGAATGCCGCATCCTTTTCGATTGATGGGCCTTCTTCAAGAACGGGTGCGCTATCGACATCGCCCACCACTTGCACTGCATGAGGATTGCCCATCGAGACTACGCCGATCCAACTGTCATGTGCGGCAGGGGTTTTAATAGGTAGCGCGTAGAGCATTTCATGAAACTCTTGCTTGCTTGCTAAGCCGCTCGCATTGAAAGGAATTTGGCTGTGCTCAAAAATCGGCGCACCCATGTCCACCTCCACCTGGCCATCATCATGAGCTCTCAAGGTGAGAACGGCATGCGCTACTTCTACGCGCAAAGGATTCTTTGTGGATAGGCCTTGGTCGAGCACATAGCGTACAAAGCAACGTGAGCCATTGCCACATTGCTCAACTTCACCACCATCCGAATTAAAAATACGATAACGAAAGTCAGCATCAGGGCGCGTGGCTTTTTCAACCAGCAGAATTTGATCGGCACCAATACCAAATTGACGGTGGGCTAATTTTTGCCATTGCTCGCGCGTGACATTGCTGAAATCTTGATCAATCCCATTGAGCACAATGAAATCATTGCCAGCACCATGCATTTTGGTGAAGCGTAATGTGCGTGCGGACATATTTAAATTCGTGCTCAAAAAAAATTCTAATTAGTTGTAAAGGTTTGGCTCGCCGGGCGGCCGATGTTTAAAGCGTTTATGTACCCAATAGTACTCTGCCGGCCTTTCGCGAACAAGGTCTTCAATATATTGGTTCAGGCGTGCAGTATCTGCTTCCACATTATCTGTTGGGAAGTTGGGAAGTGGTGCGCTGATATTGCAGGTGTAGGCTTTGCGATTGGGATTCAAAGTGGTGGTCATGAGGCAGACTTCTGCACCGCTAAGCCTGGCTAAACGCGATACCGAGGTGATCGTATTTGTCTGAATGCCAAAGAAGGGTACAAAAACAGAGTCGCGTGGACCGAGGTCAATATCGGGCGCAATAAAAATAAAGTTACCCGTTTGAATTTCTCGAATCAAATCACGCAAGCGACTTTGCCTCTCAATCGATTTCCCCCCGAATCGATTTCTCCATTCAATCATCTTTTGATTAAAGAATGGGTTCTTCATGTTTTGGTAGAGGCCAGCACCACGTGGCCAGTCATGCTCACTTGCTAAAACAGAGAGGGCCATGAAGCCACCTTCAAGTCCAACAAAGTGAGGGTTGATTAGGAGGCGTGGCTTACGATCACCCAAAGTAATGGCAGAGTTGATGGTGACGATATCGGTAATCTGCTTTCCACTGCCAAGCCAGATGCGACTTCTCTCAATCACGCTACGACCAAATAATTTCCAGTGCTCTAGCGCAAGTGAATCAATTGCATCTTCACTCAGATTGGGAAAGCACAGGCGTAAATTCGTTTTAACAACCTTGGCACGCTCATTGGGTATGTGCGCTGCTAACCAGCCAAGACCATAGCCGGTCTGAATGGTGAGGCCATAGGGTAAAAATGCAAACAGGCGCAGCAGGCTTAGCGCTAGAAAATTGAAAAGGTTTTGTAATGAGATCATGTCAAAAAATCATCAATTTATTAACTAATTGCTTGGTGGTAATTCTGCTCCGCTCGGATGTTTGTAGCGGTTATAGGCCCAGATGAATTGTTCAGGAGCAGTAAGTACTGCATTTTCAATCGCAACATTTAATTCTTGCGCAGCAACATTGGGATCTTCTGAAAATGGCTCTAAACGTTTAGCATTAACTACCCAGCCAGATCCGATCGATTTACGTTTTGCAGTAAACATCACCGCTGGAGTGGAGTGGCGTTTTGAAAGGCGAATAGGAAGGGTGGTCGTATAAGCCATACGACCAAAAAAATTAGACCAAATTCCATCACCGCCGCTTGGGACTTGATCTGGAAGAATTGCGATTGCCTCCCCTTTTGAAAGGGCGCGGGTCATGTGGCGAACCCCATGAATATTTGTTGGTACGAAGTGCATATTGGGGTATGCGCGTCCCTTCTCTACAATCTCATTGAGCCAACTTTGGCGAGAAGGGCGATACATGATTGTTGCTGGAAAATGCTCTGCAAGAATACGGGGAATGATTTCAAAGCCCCCTAAATGAGGACACAAGAGAATCATTCCATGGCCTTCTGCCATTGCAGCTTCAACGACGTCCCAATTTTGTATCTCAGCCTTAGCTAGTGCTGCTAAAGGGTTGGACCAAATCCACAGGCTGTCTGAGAAGAGTTGTCCTGAAGCCGCTGCTGCACTCCAAATTTGAAATGGGAGATGATGGCTTTTAACAACCGCCTCATATTGAGGGCGAAAAAGAGAGCGATATTGCTTGGATCCTACATAGGCCAATATCCCTAAGGCAGCTCCAATGACCTGAACTAGGAATAAGGGCAATACTGCTATTGCAGCGAGGATTAGCTTGAGAAGGAGTTTGCGCACCCTCTAATGATATTCAATGCTGGCACTAGGGCCAAATTTCCGTTAATGCTTGATGAATAAGGCGTTTTTCGGATAGAATTCACACATCGCTGAGTTAAGGCAACTTGCAGGGCGATTCATAAATTCTGCTAAAGCGTCGCCGTTGAAATTCCTGGCACGTCGAGTTGTCCCATAGATCGTGTTAATTTTTAAAGGAATATGCAATGGCAAATGATTACTTTTTTACCTCAGAATCGGTTTCTGAAGGCCACCCCGATAAAGTAGCAGACCAAATCTCTGATGCCATCTTGGATTCGATCCTGGCTCAGGACCCAACTGCGCGCGTTGCTGCAGAAACTTTGTGTAACACCGGCCTCGTAGTGTTGGCTGGTGAGATCACAACGAACGCCAATGTGGACTATATCCAAGTGGCTCGCAACACTTTGCGTGAAATTGGTTACGACAACACTGACTACGGCATTGACTACAAAGGTTGCGCGGTTTTGGTTGCCTATGACAAGCAGAGCCCAGATATTGCTCAAGGCGTTGATAAGGCGCATGACGACGGCTTAGATCAAGGTGCTGGCGACCAAGGCTTGATGTTTGGTTACGCTTGTGATGAAACTACAGAGCTCATGCCTTTGCCGATTCATTTGTCACACCGCTTGGTAGAGCGTCAATCTCAATTGCGCCGTGATGGCCGTTTGAACTGGTTACGTCCAGATGCAAAGTCTCAGGTGACCTTGCGTTACGTCGATGGTAAGCCTGACTCAATTGATACCGTAGTTCTCTCGACACAGCATGATGAAGAAATTTCTCTCGAGAAGTTGCGTGAAGCGGTGATCGAAGAAATCATCAAACCAGTGTTGCCAAAGCATTTGATCAAAGGTGCGATTAACTTCTTGGTAAACCCAACAGGTCGATTTGTTATTGGCGGCCCTCAAGGCGATTGCGGTCTGACAGGTCGCAAGATCATTGTGGACACCTACGGCGGTGCAGCCCCTCATGGTGGTGGCGCGTTCTCTGGTAAGGATCCATCCAAGGTTGACCGTTCCGCTGCTTATGCTGGTCGTTATGTAGCTAAGAACGTAGTTGCTGCTGGTTTGGCAAGCAAGTGCTTGATTCAGATCTCTTACGCGATTGGTGTAGCTAAACCAACTTCAGTGATGGTGAGTACCTTTGGTACTGGCAAGATCTCTGACGAGAAGATTGCGCAATTGGTATCTGAGCACTTTGACTTGCGTCCAAAAGGCATCGTCAAGATGTTGAACCTCTTGCGTCCGATTTATCGCAAGACTGCTGCTTATGGCCACTTTGGTCGTGAGGAGCCAGAATTTACTTGGGAACAGTGCGATAAGGCGCCTGCGTTACGTGCGGCTGCTGGCTTGTAATCTGCTTTCTAGGCAGTAAATTGGTAGTTTGTTTTGTATTGAGGCGAAATATGGCGAAATTGATTACAATTTCGCCATACCTTCAAGGAGCGTTGCAAGGAATACTGAGAACCAGTGTTTCCCCAGGCTTGAAGGGAGTGAACTCCTAGGTAACCCCAGAGTTTGCTAATTGCAACTGCGCTCGCTAACCCATGATTCAATGGCTAGCGAGTTTCTACTCCAGCATTGGATCGTATTTAGCTGGAGCATTCATGAGTACCGTTTCCGATTTAAATAACTTTGTAGCAACCCGTTGCGCTATTGCCGATATTTCTTTGGCTGACTTTGGCCGTAAAGAAATCGCCATTGCTGAAACTGAAATGCCAGGTCTGATTGCCATTCGCGATGAGTTCGCAGCGCAGCAGCCATTGCGCGGTGCGCGCATTACTGGTTCATTGCACATGACCATTCAAACTGCAGTCTTGATCGAGACGCTTGAAGCTCTCGGTGCTGAAGTGCAATGGGCATCATGCAATATTTTCTCTACACAAGACCATGCTGCTGCAGCGATTGCTGCTAACGGCACACCAGTATTTGCGATCAAGGGTGAAACTCTTGAGCAATACTGGGACTACACCCATCGTATTTTTGAGTGGGCTGATGGCGGTTTCACCAATATGATTTTGGATGATGGCGGTGATGCAACTTTGTTATTGCACCTCGGCGCACGCGCTGAAAAAGATCAAGCTTGCTTGAATAATCCAACGAGCGAAGAAGAAACGATTTTGTTTGCGGCCATTAAAAAGAAATTGGCGCAAGATCCAACTTGGTATTCCACTCGTTTGGAAAAAGTTAAAGGCGTTACAGAAGAAACTACTACGGGTGTACATCGCCTTTATCAGATGTTTGCTAAGGGTGAATTAAAGTTCCCGGCTATTAACGTCAATGACTCCGTTACCAAGAGTAAGTTCGACAACCTTTATGGTTGCCGCGAGTCTTTGGTTGATGCGATCAAGCGCGCTACTGATGTGATGGTTGCCGGTAAGGTTGCAGTGGTTTGTGGATATGGCGACGTAGGCAAAGGTTCAGCTCAAGCATTACGTGCTTTATCTGCTCAAGTTTGGGTTACTGAAGTCGATCCAATTTGCGCATTGCAAGCTGCGATGGAAGGTTACCGCGTTGTGACAATGGATTACGCTGCAGATAAAGCGGATATCTTTGTTTCAGCAACTGGTAACTACCATGTGATTACACATGACCATATGATCAAGATGAAGAACCAAGCCATCGTTTGTAACATTGGCCACTTCGATAATGAGATTGATGTTGCTGGTATCGAGAAATACAAGTGGGAAGAAATCAAGCCACAAGTTGATCACGTGATTTTCCCAGCAAGCAATGGCAACCCTGAGAAGCGCATCATCATCTTGGCTAAAGGCCGTTTGGTTAACCTCGGTTGCGGTACTGGACATCCTTCATACGTAATGAGCTCTTCATTTGCGAACCAAGTGATTGCGCAGATTGAACTGTGGAATGCAGTTGGTACAGATAAATACCCAGTGGGTGTTTACACCCTACCTAAGCATTTGGATGAGAAGGTTGCGCGTTTGCAGCTTAAGACACTGAATGCACAGTTAACTGTATTGTCAGACCAGCAAGCTTCTTACATTGGCGTGACGAAGGAAGGTCCTTATAAGACCGTTCACTACCGTTATTAATTCACCTCTTGCTAGATATTGTTCAATAGAGAAATAGAGACACAGGCCTAAGATCATGGAATTAAGCGTTGAATTCTTCCCTCCAAAAACACCTGAAGGTGAGAATAAGTTACATCTCGTGCGTGAGCGTTTTAGTGAAGCACTCAAGCCCGCCTTTTATTCTGTGACTTTTGGTGCTGGTGGCTCTACTCAATCTGGCACATTAAAAGTGGTGAGCGATATTCACGCTGCTGGTGCAGCGGTTGCTCCCCACTTATCTTGTGTTGGTAGCTCACGTGAGAGCGTGCGCGAGATGTTGAAGCAATATCAAGCTTTAGGTATTAAGCGTATCGTAGCTTTACGTGGCGACTTACCATCTGGCATGGGTCAGTATGGTGAGTTCCATCACGCAAATGAATTAGTTGAATTTATTCGTACCGAAACTGGCGACTGGTTTCACATTGATGTCGCTGCCTATCCGGAATGCCATCCTCAGGCCAAGTCACCAGCAACGGATGTGGATTTCTTTGTGCAGAAGATGAAGGCTGGAGCAAACTCCGCAGTGACTCAGTATTTCTATAACAGCGATGCCTATTTCCGTTTTGTCGATGAGGCATATAAATTGGGTGTTACTCAGCCGGTGATTGCTGGAATCATGCCGATTACCAATAGCACTCAGTTGCTACGCTTCTCAGATGCCTGCGGTGCAGAAATCCCCCGTTGGATTCGTTTGCGTTTGCAGTCTTATGGTGATGACACTGCCTCGATTCGTGCGTTTGGTGAAGAGGTGGTTACCGATCTTTGCGACCAGCTTTTAGTCGCAGGCGCACCTGGACTGCATTTCTATTCGCTGAATCAGGCTGACGCCGTTTTAGCTATTGCAGATAACTTAAGTCTCAATAAGTAATTACTAAGCCTGACTCAGTCAGCATGGCATCTAAGGGCTCATCATGTGTTTGAGCTTGCCACTGCGCATCATCTAACTTTTGCCAATTAAAGCCAATCCCTACGCAAAGTAGGTTTGGCTTGGCTTTACGCAGCTGAGCCAAGGTGCGGTCAAAGTAGCCACCTCCATACCCTAGTCGCCAATAATGGGTTTGATCGCCTACCTTGGATTGTGACCAGCCTACACAGGGAATCAAAATACAGTCTGGAGTGATTTGAGGTCTGCGGGGGTTATTGGGGTCGGGCTCTGGTACGCCGTGGCGACTTGGAATGAGCAGATCGCCCTCTTGCCAGATATAAAAATCCAAATGTTTATCGGAGCGCGCAAATGGGAGGGCGAGCGTTTTGCCTGGCCTGCTGTCAGCCCATGCCAATAGAGCAGGCCTTAGGTCAAGCTCATCTTGTATAGGGCAATACAAGGCAGTGGATTGAACTTGGGTGTCATGGTCAGCCAAAAAACTAGCTAGGCCAGCAAAAATGGCTTCTTGAGCGATGGAATAGCTTACGCTAGCCGCAAACTGTTTCCTTTGGGCTAGCAAGTCCTGCCGAAGCGATTTTGGAGAATTGCCGTGCATATCGACCATTATCAGGCGAAAATTGAGAGATATAGTAAATCGATAAGGTATGACGGTGAAAAAGAGTTTTGATCTTTTTGGTGGCTGGCAAAAAATTGTAGGCGGGATTCTATTTCTAGCCCTTGCAGTTTCTTCCCCGAGTATTTTTGCGGAAAAAGCCAAGAAAAGTACTTCCACTAAAGAAAGCAGAATTTCAGCCTTTGAAATTACTGAAGGCGATCGCACCTTTATTGAATTGCGTGAGGCTGCCAAACGAAATGATGTGGCGCGCACACAAACCCTGGCTGCCAGTCTCTCCAATTACCCCTATGACGACTACGTAGCCTATTTTCGTATTAAGCCCCAGTTATTTGATAGTGCTGGCAGCGCTCGGTCAGACACTAATGCAGATGCGCAGGTGCAGGCTTTTCTAAATCAATATCAAGGTACGGCGTTGGCCGATCGGATGCGTAATGATTGGTTACTCGTTTTAGGTAAGCGTAAAGACTGGTCGCGTTTTGATGTTGAATATCCCAAGTTTGCTTTAGATGATGACACGCAGGTGAAGTGCTATTCATTACAGTCGAAATTAGCCCAAGGTGAGAACCCAACCAAAGTAGCGATTGATGCACGCGCAATATTATTAGATCCACGTTATTTCGGTCAGGCTTGCCAAGAGCTGGTGCCTGTGTTGGTTGGTACTAGTGGCATGACACCGAGCGAAGCAAAGGCAATCGGCCGCGCTGCTAGTGAGATGGGTTTTGATACGATGTCACGTCGCTTGGGTGGCGAAGATCCTATTGCCGAGATTGTGAAAGCTGCCAAAGCAGATCCTGCAAAAGCGTTTAAAGATTTTTCACAAAATGCATCACGCTATAGCAAAGAGAACCAGGCTGTGGCTTGGGGTGTCATTGGCCAGTTCCTTGCAAAGAAATTAGATCCCAATGCAGATGATGCCTATCGTTTTCAACAAGAGCTAGGTTATAACGAGCTACTCTCTGCTGAAGGCCAGGAGTGGAAGGTACGTGCAGGCTTGCGCGCTAAGGATTGGATGCTGGTAAAGAATGCAATTGAAGGTATGAATCCTGCTGTACGTAGTAAAGATCCTGCCTGGACCTACTGGTATGCGCGTGCATTGAAGGTGGATGGTCAAAATGAAAAAGCACGCGAGAACCTCGAGCTCGTTTCTGATCAGTACAGCTTTTATGGGCAGCTTGCGCGCGAAGATTTAGGTAAATCCAATCATGCACCAACTCGCACCAAAGTGAGTGATGCAGAAATAGAAGCGATGTCTCAGCGCAAAGGCTTTATCAGGGGCGAGCGTTTCTATGCCATGAATTTGCGTTTTGAAGGCAATCGCGAGTGGAACTGGGAGTTGCGCAATATGACTGACAAGCAACTACTAGCATCTGCTGAGTACGCCAAGCGTATTGGTCTATATGACCGCGTTGTCAACACTGCAGACCGTACAAAGCAAGAGCATGATTTCAGTTTGCGCTATCCAACACCCTATCGTGACGAGCTGTCGCCGATTGCAAAACAAATTGATTTGAATTTAGCTTGGACTTATGGGTTGATTCGTCAAGAGTCACGCTTCATCATGAATGCCTCCTCTTCGGTAGGCGCTTCCGGGTTGATGCAGGTGATGCCAAATACAGCAAAGTATGTAGCAAAGAAGATTGGTATGACCTCTTATACCAATGACAAACTCACCGATACCAATACTAACCTCACCTTGGGTAGCAATTACTTGAATATGGTCTTAGTAGACTTAGATGGCTCTTGGGTTTTAGCCTCAGCGGCCTATAACGCCGGTCCTTCACGCTCGAAAACTTGGCGAGAAAAACTCACCAGCCCAACAGAGGGTGCCATTTTTGCGGAAACGATTCCGTTCAATGAAACACGCACTTACGTAAAAAACGTTTTGGCTAATTCAACGTACTATTCATCGGTAATACATGGACAAACGCAATCTTTAAAGCAGCGTTTAGGGGTGATCACTCCTAAAGTAGCAAACGCCTCTGAGCTGCCTTAGTAATTTAATAAGATGGGATTTTTATGAAATACGACATTCTGCTAATTGGTGGTAACGGTTTTGTAGGCAGAGTCTTGGCTGCCCAATTACAAGCAGAGGGCTACTCTGTATTACTGCCCACTAAGCACTTAGCATCCGCACGTGAATTACGCCTGTTGCCAAAGATACATTTAGAAGATGCTGATGTACATGAGTTTGATTCTCTGCAAGAGCTTTGCTCACGAATCCAGCCTAGCGGTGCCGTCATTAATCTGGTGGGTGTATTGCATGACAAGCCAGCAGAGCCTTATGGAAAAGTATTCCAAGCGGCACATGTTGATCTCCCAAAAAGCATCATCACCGCCATGCAGATGAATGGTCTCAAGCGTTACTTGCATATGAGTGCATTGGGCGCGGATTCTCATGGCCCATCGATGTATCAGCGCAGTAAAGGTGATGGAGAGGCCGCAGTAAATGCTAGCAATCTCGACTGGACTATTTTTAGACCTTCAGTCATTTTTGGTGCACAAGATCAATTTATTAATTTATTTGCCAAGTTAACGAAATTGTTTCCGGTGATGCCTTTGGCAAATTCAGGCGCAAAGTTCCAACCAGTGAGTGTGGATGATGTAGCCACTGCATTTACAAAGTCCTTAAAAATGTCATCGACGATTCGTGAGTCTTATGATTTGGTGGGGCCTACGGTCTACACCATGAAAGAGATTGTGGAATTTGCTGCGCGTAAAGTCGACACAAAATGCGCGATCATTTCCGTCCCGGATTTTGTTGGTTACCTTCAGGCTCTGGCCTTTGAGTTTCTGCCTGTCCCAACCTTAATGTCGCGCGACAATATTGCCTCTATGAAAGTGCCAAATATCTTGCCTCTCAATAGAGTAGATGCCCTGAGTAAAGTGTTTGGTATCAGCCGACGCACACTAAAAGGCATGAAATAAGTCGATGAAGATCTATGCAGTCGGTGGCGCCATTCGGGACACCCTCATGGGTTTGCCAGTGCATGACATTGATTATGTGGTGGTGGGCTCTAGCGTAGAAGAGATGATTGCGCAGGGATATCGTCCGGTGGGTAAAGATTTCCCCGTTTTCCTGCATCCAGAAACTCAAGCTGAATACGCCTTGGCGCGTACAGAGCGTAAAACGGGTAAGGGCTACAAGGGCTTTCTGTTTTATGCCGACCCGACTGTCACCCTAGAACAAGACTTAGAGCGTCGTGATCTAACGATTAATGCAATGGCCCAAGAAGTGGGGGCTGATGGCAAATGGGCGGGACCCATTTTGGATCCTTATAACGGTCAGGATGATTTGGCGTCAAAAATTTTCCGCCATGTATCTGATGCGTTTGCAGAAGATCCTTTGCGCCTATTGCGTATCGCTCGTTTTGCAGCCCGCTTTCCGGAATTCATGGTCGCGCCAGAAACCATGGATGCCTTGCAGGCCATTGTTCAATCAAATGAACTGTCAGCACTCTCAGCCGAAAGAATTTGGCAGGAGTTAGCTAGAGGCTTTACTGCCAGCAAACCAATGCGAATGTTCCAAGTTCTGCTAGAAACTCACGCAGCAAAGATATTGCTGCCATCAACGCTAACATCCCATTTGGCTAAAGAAGAATTTCGCGAGCAGCTTATTGCACATTTACATGCAGCAGATAGCTGTCTGGAAGATCGCTGCGCTATCACTCTGATGCATTTGCCTGCCAGTGAAATTCGGTCATGGGCAGCTAGCGTCAAAATGCCAAATGAGGTGCGTGATTTCAGTGAAATATTTAGCGAGCTGAATTTATTAACTGAGCAGACAGCAGGAGATGTATATCAAGCTACCGATGTGCTGGCTTGGTTTAATCGTGCAGATGTTTGGCGCAAGCCTGATCGTGGCCAGGCTTTACTAGATTTAGCTAAACGCATCGGTCTGAATGTCGACTCTTTGATTTTGGCATTACAAGATGCTCAGGCACTCAATACTGCAGAAGTGATCGCTGGTATCCCTGCACAAGACCGATCCAATGGTGAAAGCATTCGCCGTGCAGTAGATGCCGCAAGACTCTCAGCCATTACTGTAGCGCTAACTGCCTCATCAACTTAAAGTCGGTTTCTGCCTCGCAGGCCAGGCAAGTCTTCTAATGCATGTTCTGGCAATATGTCGGACAGTTTCTTTGAGAATGCGAAGACCTTAAAGAGTTCACCCATCTCCGCTTCAGATAATAGTTTTTGCAGAGAGTTTGAAATGGGTAAAAAAGTTTCTGGACTGCTGGGGTCGCCAATCTCTAATGCGATATCGCCAATACCCGCATCAAGCAAGTAACTTGCTTGATTGCTAAGATAAACATCATCCACTTCTGCCTCTAGCGCACTACGCGCAATTTGTGACCACTCTACGTGGGTAGTCACATCACATAATCCTGGAAGATAAAACGGATCTTGAATTGCATGATGGCGATGGTGCGCCATTAAGGTTCCCTCGAGACGTTGAGCGTGATAGTACTCACTCTCAGGAAATCCGTAATCAAAAGTAAGAAAGAGTCCGGTATCGAGATGATCGGCAACCTGCCGCATCCAGGCATTTGCTGGTGCATGTAACTCAGTGACATAGCCTTCAGAAAAATTTCCATTCAGTAATGCTTCTGGAAGTAGCGACTGTTCAACCGGCTTTCCTATTGACCAAGTAAGTTTGCCATCAACAACTGAGGCACCTTGCCAATACCAGAAGCCATTTTGAAAAATGATGGTATCGCAAGGAATGGCATCAATGACTTCGTTGGCCAACATAATGCCTTTGAAGCCCTTGGGCAAGGAGCTGAGCCAACGGCATTGAGTAGATAGATTGAGTTTCTTCGAGAGCTGTTGAAGTCGCTCTTCTTGCCTTTGAGCTAGGTCGGGTGAGATCTCGATGATGTCGTAGTGATCCAGGGTGAAATCAAGCTCGTGCAGACGGTTGAGAATGGATTCGGCTAACTTGCCCGTACCGGCACCAAATTCCATAATCTGGGTGGGGAGCCCTTGAGTTTGAAGACCTTCCAGAATGGGTAAAAGCGTTTCTACAATAGCCGCGCCAAATAAGGGGGAGAGCTCAGGCGCGGTCGTGAAATCACCTCCAGTACCTAATTTATGAGCCCCAGCACTGTAATAGCCCATTCCTGGCTCATAGAGGGCCATTTCCATATATCTTGAAAAGGGTATCTGGCCGCCGTTTGAGGCGATTTCTGCCATTATTTTCTGGCTAAGAAGCTCGGTATGAGCCGTTTCAAGGCTGGTCAAGGTAATATCCATAGCTCGCTAGTCTAAGAGAATTTAGGTAACTTGAGTTCAAACCCACAACCCCAGAAAAATAAAGCGGTTTTAGTGACCGGCGCTGCCAAGCGTCTTGGTCGAGAAATTGCCTTGGAGTTTGCTCGTCAGGGCTGGGATATTGCAATTCATTATGGCCAGTCGGCATCTGAGGATCAAGTTACCGTGACTGAAATTCAGCAGTTAGGACGTAAGGCCGTAGCATTCAGGGCGGACCTCGCAAATGAGGCGGAAATCAATTCTCTATTTACTGCAGTGCTTGCTGAGTTCAGTAACTTGCAATGCCTGGTTAATAGCGCCTCGATCTTTGAATATGATCGTGCCAATTCCGATACTCCGCTCAGTAGTCAGATTTTGCAAGACCACATGCAGGTTAATTTAGCTGCCCCAATCTTGTTATCTCAGCTGATGTTTGAATATCAAAAGAGTCGGACAAAGCAAGTAAGCAGTAGTGATTTATTGACTCCTTCTGTAATTCAGTTGCTCGATCAAAAATTAATTAATCTCAATCCAGATTATTTGTCTTACACATTATCTAAGGCAGCACTTCTCACTTCAGTTGAAGTGCTGGCGGTAGATTTTGCTCCGCACTTACGCATGATTGGTCTAGCACCTGGTATTACCCTGACTTCGGGCGATCAAACCGAAGCTGGTTTTACTGAGGCGCACCAAATGACCCCATTAGGAAGGTCATCGACACCCAGTGATATTGCAAAAGCAGCTGTATTTTTAGCGAGCTCCAATGCGATCACGGGCACCACCTTATACGTAGATGGCGGACAGCATCTATTGCCATCATTACGCGATGTGATGTTTAAAACTAATTAAGCATTGAATACAGAATAAAAAATAGTTAATAAAGAAAGAATCAATCCACAATTTATGAACACCATTCTTTCTAATCCAGCACTTGCTGATTGCCGTCGCTTATTTCTACGTGACTATGAAATCTATATCAATATTGGCGTCCATGATTTTGAGAAGAAGGGTGAGCAGCGCGTCATTTTGAATGTAGATCTCTATATTCCGCTGAATATGAATACCCCTTCACATGATCTATTGGAGGAGGTGGTGGACTATGACTTTATGCGTGAAACCATTAAGGCACGGTCTTCCCAGGGCCATATCCATTTACAAGAAACCTTTTGCGATGACATTGTGACTGCAATGCTATTGCACCCTAAGGTCCTTGCTGCTCGTGTGAGTACGGCCAAGCCCGATGTCTATCCTGATTGCCACTCCGTTGGTGTTGAGGTGTTTCGGATGAAGCAGGCTTAAAGAAATTAAAGAAAAAATTTAGCAGCTATGAGTGATATCCGTAAAGTCGTCTTAGAAGAAAACAAGCTTGAGAAAAAGCTATGCCGTTTAGTTGGTCAAGCAATTGGCGATTTTGGCATGATCGAAGATGGCGACAAAGTGATGGTATGTTTATCGGGCGGCAAAGATAGTTATGCCATGCTCGATATTCTGTTGAAATTACGTGAGCGCGCCCCAATTAATTTTGAAATTATTGCTGTCAACTTAGATCAAAAGCAACCAGGTTTTCCGGCGGAGATTTTGCCGAATTATTTAAAAGCTTTGGGTGTCGAGTATCACATTGAAAATCAAGATACCTATAGCATCGTCAAACGCGTCATTCCAGAAGGTAAAACGACTTGTGGACTTTGCTCTCGATTACGTCGTGGCATTTTGTATCGTGTGGCAGATGAGTTAGGCGCTACTAAGATTGCCTTAGGCCACCATCGTGATGACATCTTAGAGACATTAATGCTCAATATGTTCTTTGCTGGCAAGCTTAAAGGTATGCCGCCAAAGTTACGATCTGATGACGGCAAGCACATTGTCATTCGCCCTCTAGCCTACGTTCCTGAAAAGTTGCTTGAGCGTTATGCGGTAGACATGCACTTTCCGATCATTCCTTGCAATCTGTGTGGTAGTCAGCCCAATCTACAGCGTGGCGCCATGAAAGAGATGTTGCGCGATTGGGAGAAAAAGCACCCTGGGCGCGTTGAGAATCTCTTTCGCTCAATGCACCACATCGTGCCTTCCCATTTGATGGATAGCGAAGCGTTTGACTTTAAGAATTTAGAGATTTCTACAGAACTGTCAGGCATTGCCGCAAGATCTGCTGGCGACAAGGCAATTGACGAGACGGAAATCGATGAAATAGCCTGTGGAACCCTGATTCAGGGGTCTTATAATCCCTTTTTATGAATATCGTTATTTTGGCTGCTGGGCAGGGAAAGCGGATGAAGTCCGCCTTACCCAAAGTTCTTCAAACCTTGGCCGGGAAACCCCTTCTCCAGCACGTTTTGAATACGGCTTTAGACCTACAAGGTAAAAGCACTAAAACTGGCCCTATCGTCGTTGTTGGCCATGGCGCTGTCGATGTAAAGCAATTCCTCCAAGCTGCTAGCGAGCAAGATTCTCGTTTTAGCAAAGTAGCTACTGCCTTACAAGCTGAGCAAAAAGGAACGGGCCATGCTTTATTACAAGCCTTGCCTAAGCTAGATGTGAATGAGCCTACCTTGGTTCTGTATGGTGATGTGCCACTCACAAGTAAAAAGACGCTCTCAAAATTAGCCAAATTGGCTGATGGTATGCGTGGTCAAGATTCTGCATTAGCGCTCCTCACTCAAAATCTGAGTAATCCAACGGGCTATGGCCGTATCGTTCGGGATATCGATGGTTCAGTGAAAGAGATTGTTGAAGAAAAAGATGCAACACCTGCGCAAAAACGTCTTCAAGAAATCAATACCGGCATCATGGTGCTGCCAACAAACTCACTCAAGAAATGGTTAAAGTCTTTGCGTGCTAGTAATGCCCAAGGTGAATACTATTTAACTGATGTGATTGCCATGGCAGTCACAGATGGCGTACCTATTCGCACTACACAGGCCGATTTTGAATATGAGACCGTGGGTGTGAATAGTCGCGATCAGTTGGCTGCATTAGAGCGAGTACATCAACTCAATCAAGCAAATGTATTAATGGATGCCGGTGTTTCTTTGGCTGATCCAGCGAGGATTGATATTCGTGGAACGCTAGAGTGCGGCACGGATGTCTTTATTGATGTCGGCTGTGTATTTGAGGGTTGCGTCACTTTGGCTGCGGGTACAAAAGTTGGTCCGTATTGCATTGTGCGTAATAGCGTGATTGGCAAGAATGTCACGATTCATCCCTACAGCCATATCGATGGTGCACAGGTTGGGGCAAATTCACTAATCGGGCCATATGCTCGTTTGCGTCCTGGTGCGGATTTGTCTAATGATGTACATATTGGCAACTTTGTCGAAGTGAAGAACAGCAAGATTGCCGCAAACAGCAAGGCCAATCACTTGGCCTATGTGGGCGATTCCATCGTGGGCTCTAGAGTGAATATCGGTGCCGGTACGATTACTTGCAACTACGATGGTGTCAATAAACACCAAACCATTATTGAGGACGATGTCTTCATTGGATCTGATACTCAGTTGGTTGCTCCAGTACGCGTAGGCCGTGGAGCTACCCTAGGTGCCGGCACAACTCTGACTAAAGATGCACCTCCAAATCAGTTGACCGTGTCACGAGCCAAGCAACTTTCTATACAGTGGCAGCGCCCAGTAAAGAAGGAAAAGAATGCGGCGGTAAAGAAAGTAGCTGCAAAGAAAGTAGCTTCAAAAAAATCCGTGAAGGCTAAAACATAATGTGCGGAATTGTTGGCGCAGCATCACATCAGAATATTGTTGAAGTCTTAATTGAAGGCCTACGTCGCCTTGAGTACCGCGGCTATGATTCTTGTGGCTTTGCTGTAATTAATGGTGATGATGCCAAGCATCCAATTGAGCGTGCTCGCACTACCGCTCGTGTCTCTGAGTTGGCGGAGCAGGGCAAAGAATTTCATGGCACCCTAGGTATTGCGCATACTCGCTGGGCAACGCACGGTAAGCCCGATACACAAAATGCCCACCCCCATATCTCTGGGGGTTTGATTGCGGTTGTTCATAACGGTATTATTGAAAACTACGAATCATTGCGCACTGAGCTGAAATCAGCAGGTTATGTATTTACTTCAGAAACGGATACTGAAGTCATTGCGCATTTAATTCATCAAGCTTATGTGTCCAGTAAGCAGATAGATTTAGTCGCTTCAGTCCGATCTGTATTACCAAGACTTCATGGTGCTTATGCGATCGGCGTGATCGCACAAGATCGTCCAGATGTTTTGGTGGGGGCGCGAGTAGGTTCACCTTTAGTTGTAGCTCTTGGCGATAATGAACACTTCCTCGCTTCTGATGCTTTAGCGCTTGCTGGTCGTGCGCAATCCATGATGTATTTGGAAGAGGGCGATGTTGCGGTTCTCAAGGCAGAGAGCGTTGAGATCATTGATCAGGTAGGAAAGACAGTGCAGCGAGAGCAAAAGCTGATGCCTGCTCAGGCTGACTCTGTGGATCTGGGACCATATCAGCACTACATGCAAAAAGAGATCTTCGAGCAGCCCAGAGCTATTGGTGACACACTTGCCAATATCGCTAGCTTTGGTCCAGAACTCTTTCATGCTGATCCCGAGCAGTGGAAAAAGTTTGATCAAATTTTGATCTTAGCTTGCGGCACCAGCTACTACTCTGCCTGTGTTGCTAAATATTGGCTCGAGGACTTGGCAGGCATTCCGACGCAAGTGGAGATCGCCAGTGAATATCGCTATCGCACAACCGTACCCAATCCCAATACATTAATTGTGGTGGTCTCCCAGTCTGGTGAGACTGCCGATACCTTGGCGGCATTACGTCATGCGCAAGCGCTGGGGCATCAATACACTCTCGCGATTTGTAACGTGGCCTCTAGTGCTATGGTTCGTGAAACCAATTGGAATTTCTTAACCAAGGCTGGCACTGAGATTGGCGTAGCTTCTACTAAAGCATTTACAACTCAGCTAGTTGCTCTTTATCTATTGGCTGTTTCATTGGCTAAGCGTGCAGGAAAAGTAAGTCCCGAACGAGAGAAAGAGCTCTTACGTGACTTGCGCCATTTACCAAAAGCTTTGCATGCGGTCCTAGCACTTGAGCCTCAGATCATTGCTTGGAGTGCAGCATTTGCTAAATGTGAAAACGCTTTATTCCTGGGGCGGGGTATGCACTATCCGATTGCTCTTGAGGGCGCTCTCAAGTTAAAAGAGATTTCATATATTCATGCTGAAGCCTATCCAGCAGGCGAGTTAAAGCATGGACCCTTAGCGCTAGTTACTGACAAGATGCCAGTGGTTACTGTAGCCCCTAAAGACGACTTGTTGGAAAAGCTCAAGTCCAATATGCAAGAGGTCAAAGCCCGTGGTGGCAAGCTCTATGTCTTTGCTGATCAAGATACCGAGATCACTAGTAGTGAAGGTATCAATGTGATTCGTTTGCCTGAGCACTACGGCAATCTCTCACCAATCTTGCATGTAGTTCCGCTTCAACTCCTGGCGTACCACACCGCTTGTGCCCTAGGCACCGATGTCGACAAGCCACGCAACCTCGCAAAGAGCGTTACGGTGGAGTAATCCCAAGAGTATGAAAAAAGTAATCGGCATTCAAGGCAATGATCAGGGTCACTGGGTTGGCGATGGCTTCCCTGTGCGTACCTTGTTCTTTTATCAAGATCTGGGAAAGCAGATGAGCCCATTCTTGATGCTGGACTATGCGGGTCCAGCAGAGTTTCTCTCAACCACTGAACGTAAGGGGGTAGGCTCGCACCCTCATCGTGGTTTTGAAACTGTCACAATCGTTTATGAGGGCGAAGTGGCGCATAAAGATTCCACTGGTCAGGGCGGCATCATTGGCCCTGGCGATGTGCAGTGGATGACTGCCGGCTCTGGCATCTTGCATGAAGAGTTTCATTCTGAGGGCTTTGCCAAAAACGGCGGCACTCTGAACATGGTGCAGTTGTGGGTCAATCTACCGGCAAAGCTGAAGATGACCAAGCCAGGCTATCAGGCCATTTTGGATAAACAGATTCCTACGATTGACTTGAAGGATGGTTCTGGGCAAGCCCGCATCATCGCTGGAGAGTTAGATGGCAATCAAGGCCCTGCTCGTACATTCACCCCTCTGCAGGTGATTGATCTGAAGTTGAGGAAGGGTTCCACAAGTATTCCAGTGCCTGAGGGTTGGAATGCATCTCTAGTCGTACTTAAGGGTGCTATTGAAGCGGGTGAGGGGGTAGTAGCCAAGGATGCTCAGATGTTGATGTTTAGCAACCAAGGTCAGGATATTCAGGTGAATGTGCTGGAAGACTCTATTGCCCTGCTACTGAGCGGCGAACCTATTGATGAACCTATCGTTGGCTATGGACCATTTGTTATGAATACCAAAGAAGAGATAGCTCAGGCAATGCAGGATTTCAATAACGGAAGCTTTGGAAGAATTGCCCACTAAAAAGATGCCGGGGGTATAAAAAATCTGTTTGACTTCTGTATTTAGCTGTGCACAAAATTTATTATTTAAATCAAGGTGTTACACAGACTCGTTTAGAAAAGTGTGTTCAAATATCTGCTATAGAAAAGGATGTTTGTCACAGTTCATGTTCGGCTTCAAAGAATTCTCTTGCTTGCGTTCGCTTCCGCTTATTTTTGCGGGATTTCTTTCTGCATGCGCGGTAGGCCCAGACTTCAAACAACCTGAAGCTCCGAATACATCCAGATATACCGAAACTACCCTTTCTCAGACGCTAGCTACGGCACCAGGAGTTCCAGGGGGCGCAGCGCAAGAATTTATTGAAGGCGCAGATATTGAGGCTCAGTGGTGGGAGTTATTTAAGTCCCCTGAATTAGATGCCCTCATTAAAAAGGCTCTTCAGCAAAACCCTAATTTAGGTGCGGCTGATGCTGCGCTTCGTGCGAGCCAAGAAAATGTCAACGCACAAATTGGTGGACAGTATTTCCCAGCCGTTGGTTTAAATGGTGGTGCCACACGGCAGTTACAACCTGCTGCAATTTATGGCTTGCCTTTCGGGTCTGACACTTACAACCTCTACAACGCCTCTGTAAATGTCACCTATAAGCTCGACGTCTTTGGTGGTGCACGCCGAGCAGTTGAAAGCGCTAGAGCAAAAGAGGAAATTGCGCAGTTTCAGCTAGAAGGCGCCTATCTTTCTTTGACGGCCAATATCGTTACCGGTGCGGTACGAGAAGCGGCTTTGCGTGCACAGATGCAGGCTACTGAAGAAATTCTGAAGGCGCAAACGAATTTAGCTGAGGTGACAGAAAAGCAATTAGTAATTGGTACAGTTTCTCGAGTGGATGTGACCTCACAAAGAACTTTGGTTTCTAACTCACAAGTCGATTTATTTACTTATGAACGCAATCTTTCATTTGCGCGCAACCAGTTAGCGGTATTGGTGGGCGAGTTACCTAGTAATGCCAATATCACCAAGTTTGACTTGAAGTCTTTGCATTTGCCAGAGAAGCTGCCGCTCTCAGTACCATCGAGCTTAGTACGTCAGCGACCAGACGTGCGTGCAGCAGAGGCGCAACTTAAGGCCACCAATGCTTTAGTAGGTGTTGCTACTGCGAATTTATTGCCGCAATTTAATATCACTGGCGCAATTGGATCGGCAGCATTAACTAGTGCAGCCCTGTTTGGGCCCAATGCCACTTTATGGTCTATTGCTGGCGGTATCTTTCAGCCACTCTTTCAGGGCGGGCAATTATTAGCTCAACGCCGTGGTGCGATGGCTAATTACGAACAAGCAGTTTTTCAATATCAAGCTACTGTGCTCAAAGCATTTCAAGAAGTGGCTGATTCCTTACGAGCTCTCGAAACTGGTGCTCAAGCATTAAAGTCTGCATCGGATGCCGAACGCTACGCTTATGAAACTTTAGATTTGGTGCAACAGCAATACAAGCTAGGCACTGCCAGCTACTTGGCTGTCCTCTATTACCAAAATCAATATCAAATTGCTAAAGTCAAATCGGTTTCTGCGCAAGCAACCCGGTTCTCAGATACAGCGGCATTATTTGCAGCATTGGGTGGTGGTTGGTGGAATCGCACCGGCCCAGCCTTTCAACCAAAAGCCATAGCGAACAAAGATCAAAATGAAACTTCTGGAAACAATTAAAACCAAGGTAACTTTAGTAGCGCTTGCCTTATGGGCTTGGATGTCTGCGAAGGCGATTGAGTGGAAACTTCGCGAGAGACTGATTGCTCTTTGGGAAAAGATAAAAGGATTTTGGGTGCGTTTGCGCGAACGCTTTATGCGCAGCAAGATCAACGCTAAATTGCAGTCTATGACTCCTTTGGGTCGTCGTATGACCATTATGTTGTGCGGTGTATTTTTATTGCTAGGTTTGATTTTTGGATTTAATCAACTCAAGACCGCCATGATTAAGTATTTCATTGGGGGCATGGGCTTGCCACCAGCATCGGTTTCTACAATGGTTGTAGAAACGACGGCATGGCAACCTAAGTTATCTAGCGTTGGTAATGTGCGTGCATTTAGAGGCGTTGAGCTCAGTACTGAAATTGGTGGTTTGGTGCAAAGCGTATCCATTAAATCCGGCATGGATGTCAAAGAGGGCGAGTTACTCATTAAGTTAAATGATGCATCTGATGTAGCCCAGCTTAATTCTTTAAAAGCATTGGCAGATTTAGCTAAGGTAATTAATGAGCGTGATAGACAGCAGCTCGAGATTCAGGCTATTAGTAAGAATGTATTCGACACTAGCAAAGCAGATGCCAAGTCTAAGCAGGCACAGGTAGAGCAGCAAACTGCTCTGGTAGCCAAGAAGAACTTGAAGGCTCCCTTTAGTGGGCGTGTTGGTATTGTGATGATTAACCCTGGTCAGTTTGTTAACCCGGGCGATAAGTTGCTGACACTCCAAACCTTGGATCCGATTTTTGTGGATTTCAATCTCCCGCAAAGTAATGCCGAACAAATTCAGGTTGGTCAAGAAATTGTGGTGACGACTGATGCATTCAAGGATGCAAGCTTTACTGGCAAGATCACCGCCGTCAGCCCGAAGGTTGATACCAATACACGTAATATTCAGATTGAGGCTCAGTTAGCTAATCCAGACAAAAAAATCTTGCCGGGCATGTTTGCTAATGTGAATATCAAATTAGGCGATCAGGTGAAGATGCTAACTTTGCCGCAGACGGCTGTGACCTATAACCCGTATGGCTCAACTGTCTTTATTGCTAAGCCAACTGGTAAAAAAGATAAGCAGGGCAAGCCAGTACTGGAGGCTCAACAAGTGTTTGTGACTACTGGGCCTACACGCGGAGATCAGGTAGCGATTCTTAAAGGGGTTGATGAGGGTGCCACAGTGGTTACTAGCGGCCAACTCAAGTTGAAGAATGGAACACCGCTGATTGTGAATAACAAGGTGTTACCAGCGAATTCACCTAACCCACAGCCACAGGAATAAGTCCTAGATGAACTGGACTGACATATTTATTCGTAGGCCAGTGCTCTCACTGGTGGTGAGCGCACTCGTCCTGGTGTTTGGCTTGAAAGCGGTGGGATCCTTGCCGGTGAATCAATACCCGCAAACCCAAAATGCCATTGTGACGATTACGACAGCCTACTACGGTGCTGATCCAGAGACGATTGCAGGATTTATTACACAGCCCTTAGAGACGGCGATTGCTCAGTCCCAAGGTATTGACTATTTATCCTCGATGAGTGTGAGTGGCCTATCGACAATTACGGCCACTCTCAAGCTGAATTACGATTCCAATGCGGCGTTGACGCAGATCCAGACCCAAATTAGCTCGGTCAAGAATCAACTGCCACCGCAAGCTCAACAGCCCGTATTAACCGTACAAATTGGTCAATCGACTGCGGCCATGTACATGGGTTTTTATAGCGAAGATATTCCAAACAATGCGATTACTGATTACCTGTTGCGGGTAGTCAAGCCAAAGCTAGACTCTATAGACGGTGTTCAGAACGCTGAAATTACCGGCGGCAGAAAGTTTGCTTTACGTGCTTGGCTCGATCGCGAGAAGATGGCTGGCCTTGGTGTGGGCGCAGATGATGTCTATAGCGCCATGGCAGCTAACAACTACTTATCAGCAGTGGGCAGCACCAAAGGCGACATGGTCGCAGTGGACTTGGTAGCGGGTACTGATTTGCATACGATTGATGAGTTCCGTAAGTTGGTGATCAAAAAAGACGGCATCAATATTGTGTATTTGGATCAAGTAGCTAGCGTGACTATGGGCTCCGAGGATTACAACACCAACGTCGCATTTAGTGGCAAGAGGTCGGTATTTATCGCGATTAAGGTAGCACCACAGGCGAACTTGCTTGATGTAGCAGCGCGGGTTCGTGCCGCGGTGCCAGAGATTCAGAAGCAGTTGCCAACCGGGATGTCTGGGAAGGTGGTGTACGACTCTACTAAGTTCATTACTACCTCGATTGATGAAGTAGTAGCCACATTATTAGAGGCGCTGTTAATTGTGACAGTGGTGATCTATCTTTTCTTAGGTAGTGCACGCGCAGTTGTAGTACCGGTGATTGCGATGCCACTTTCTCTCATTGGCACATTCTTCTTAATGCAGGTCTTGGGTTATTCCATTAATTTACTGACGCTACTAGCCCTGGTCTTAGCAATTGGTTTGGTGGTCGACGATGCCATCATTGTGGTCGAGAACGTAGACCGCCACATGAAGGAAGGAAAGTCTCCATTAGAGGCCTCTTTAATTGCTGCGCGTGAGTTGGGCGGCCCTATTTTGGCCATGACCATAGTGCTGATCGCAGTGTATATTCCGATTGGATTTCAGGGTGGTTTAACGGGTGCACTCTTTACCGAGTTCGCCTTCACCTTAGCGAGTGCAGTGGCAGTATCTGGATTAATTGCCTTAACGCTTTCTCCGATGATGTGTTCACGCATCTTTACTGAAGAACAAGAGGCCTCAGCGTTTGTTCAGAAGATTGACCGTATTTTTGAAAAAGTTCACCACAGTTATCAAACCACTTTGCGTGAGCTCTTGAGCACTTGGCAGGTCATTATTGTGATGGGCGTGATTTTGCTGGGTGGGGTGGCTTATCTTTACTCTACTGCACGTTCTGAATTAGCGCCAACAGAAGACCAGGGCATTGTATTGATGCAGGCTTCGGGGCCGCCTAACAGTACGGTTAATCAGATGCAGACTTATGCTGATCAGATTTATCAAATATCAGCAGCAGAGCCCGAGTATGAGCAGATGTTCCAGATCACCAGTCCAACGAGCAGCTTTGGCGGTGTCTTACTTAAAGATTGGGGTCAGCGCAGTCGTAATGCCACTAAGTTCCAAGAAGATATGCAGAGTAAGTGGAATTCGATTGCTGGTGCTCGTGTTGCAGCTTTCCAATTCCCGGCTTTGCCTGGCGCACAGGGCTTGCCGGTTCAAGTAGTCATTAACACTACCGAGTCTTACGAATTGTTAAATGAGGTATCTCAAGCGGTATTAGATAAAGCGCGTCGTAGTGGCAACTTCTTTTTCGTAGATTCCGATTTGAAGATTGATAAACCGCAAGATGTTTTGGAAATCGATCGTGAAAAAGTAGCTGCACTAGGCATGACCCAGCAGCAAGTGGGGAGTGCGCTATCCGCTGCTTTGGGTGGCGGCTATGTTAATTACTTCTCTGTTGCTGGCCGCTCTTATCGCGTCATACCGCAAGTGAAGCAAGTGGACCGCTTAAATCCAGACCAAATCCTCGACTACTACATACGTACCCCTAGCGGTCAGATGATTCAGGCTCGTACCATTGCAACCATTAAGCAAAGAGTAGTGCCGCAGTCTATTAATCACTTTCAGCAGCTCAACTCGGCGACGATATTTGGTGTGAGTACCCCGTTTATTTCTCAAGCAGATTTACTGGAGTTTATGCGTCAAACTTTGAAAGAGGTTGCGCCGAACGGTTACACCATGGATTACGCTGGGCCATCTCGTCAGTTCATGGCAGAGTCAGGCGGTTTCTTGGTGACTATGTTCTTTGCGATCTTAATTGTGTTCTTGGTTTTGGCCGCTCAGTTTGAAAGCTTCCGCGACCCCATCGTCATTTTGGTTTCAGTGCCACTTGCTTTGTTTGGCGCCCTCATCTTTATCAATCTCGGATTCACAACCTTAAACGTATATACCCAGGTTGGACTGGTTACATTGATGGGGCTGATTAGTAAGCACGGTATTTTGATTGTGGAATTTGCCAATGAGTTACAAGAAGCTGGTCGCAGTAAGTTAGATGCTATCGTAGAAGCCAGTAGTGTACGTTTGCGCCCGATCTTGATGACAACTGCCGCAATGGTATTAGGCGTAGTGCCTCTAGTCATTGCTTCTGGTGCAGGTGCTGCTGGCCGTCAATCGATGGGTATTGTGATCTTTACTGGCTTATCAATTGGTACGCTGTTTACGCTCTTTGTGGTACCGGCGATGTACTTATTTATTGGTGCAGATCATCATCAGAAGAAATTTAAGCAGCAGTAATATATTACTCAAACAAGCAAAGAAAAAGGGTGAACCAAGTTCACCCTTTTCTTATTGAGCTATTGCCTTACTTCACAATATTCAGTTCTTTTTCTGCAACTACGCTGTACTTAGTACCTGTTTCGATGCTCTGCATCCATGCATCAATATTGTGTAAAGAAGGGCGCGGTCCAGTTTGATCTGGAAAAGTTTGATTGAGTAGAATCCATCGACTTACACAAAGTGCCAGTGGAATATCCCCGATATTGAAAGAGTTTCCTGAGCAATAGGCTTGGCTTACCAATTGCTGATCTAGTAAGGTCAGTAGTGCACTGGTATCTTGGTATGACTTTCGAATTGCTTCATTGTTTCTCTCGTTTTCAGGTGTACGGGTTAGCCCCAGAAAGGCGATACGTAAACTTGGCCACATTGTCCCTACTTGCCAATCCATCCACTTCTCGGATTGATATTGGGCGGCAATGTCAGTCGGAAAATGTGTTGACGGATCGTATTGACTGCGAAGATAGCGCAAGATCGTATTGGATTCCCAGAGTACAAGATTGCCGTCTTCTAAGGTTGGTACTAAGCCATTAGGATTGAGTGCTAAAAACTCAGGGGTGCGATTTTTTCCAAAATGAAGGCCAGCATCAATGCGTTCAAAATCTTTGCCTTCTTCTAGCCCCAGCTCTGCAAGGCACCACAATACCTTTTGCACATTGATAGAGCTTTTTCTTCCCCATAAACGCATCATTTCAATTCCTATTTAAATATTTTAAAGTGATGAATCTAGACCCATAAACTTGCTATGCGCAAATATGAGTGGATGACTATCTGGTGCGTGCTTTAGGTTGAGGACTTTGGCGACGATGATGTTATGGTCGCCGCCGGTGTGAACTGATACGGTCTCGCATTCAAAGTAAGCAGCACATCCCTCAATTTGAGTAAGTCCACTTGCTGCAATTTTATGGGGGATGCTGGTGAATTGATTTTCTTTCACGGTGGCAAAGTGCATCGCCATAGCCTCTTGCGAGCGCTCCAGTACATGAATCAATTGTTTATGGCCCACTTCAAAATTAGGCATCAAGCGAGAATGCTTTTTTAGACTCCATAAAATCAGCGGCGGCTCCAAGGAAACGGTATTAAAAGAGCTGATAGTGATGCCATGAGCATGCTGGTCCGCATCTAGGCAAGTAATCACTGTGACCCCAGTTGCAAATGAAGAGAATCCCTTGCGGAGCTCTTGGGAGGTAAATGGGGTCATCATGCTTGCTTATTCAGAGACTTACTTCGCTGCAGTCGGAATGGTAGTGCCTGGAATAGGAATCAGAATTTCGTTTTCTTCAGCCTTCACGCATTTAAAGCGATATTCTTTGCCAGCCTTAGAAAGGAAGCTCGCACCTTGGTAAAAGTCATTCTGACAAGTTGTACTGGCAAAATCCATCACATCTTGTGGCGTTGCACTGGAAGTGATCAGGCGCATATTGCCCATAGACATATTAATCTGGCTCGAAGAGCAGCCAATGAGTGCTAGACCGCAAGTAGTGGTTAATAGTAGAATTTTTTTCATGGAAACCTCCATAATCAGTAATGCTCGTTAGGATAAACCCATTACGTATTTGCTGTGGAGAATGCAGCGCTTTTAAAAGGAAGAGGCATGTTTAAGGCTATTTTGGTAAATAAAGATGATCAAGGTTATCGGACTGAGCTTGCTCAAGTCGATGAGGCTAGCTTGCCTGAGGGCGATGTCAGGGTGAAGGTGCTCTACTCCACGCTGAACTACAAAGATGGTTTGGCAATTACCGGCAAAGGTCCAGTGGTGCGTAGCTTTCCGATGGTGCCTGGGATTGATTTTGCAGGCGAGGTTTTAGAGAGCGCTAGCCCAGAATTTAAAGTTGGCGACATGGTGCTGCTCAATGGCTGGGGTGTTGGCGAGGGTCATTGGGGTGGTTTAGCGCAGCAAGCGCGTGTGAAGTCAGAATGGCTCATTCCTTTGCCGAAAGGGTTTACTGCAAAGCAAGCTTTGGCTATTGGTACTGCTGGCTACACCGCAATGCTGTGTGTAATGGCCTTACAAAAGCATGGCCTAAAGCCTAGCGATGGCGAAGTATTGGTGACTGGTGCCGCAGGTGGAGTTGGTAGCTTTGCGATTACGCTGTTGAGCAAATTAGGATTCACAGTTGTCGCCAGTACCGGAAGAATGTCCGAAGCGGAGTATTTAAAGAAATTGGGCGCCAGTGAGGTGATTGATCGCGCCGTACTGTCAGCTCCTGGTAAGCCTTTAGCAAAGGAGCGTTGGGCTGCAGTGGTCGACAGCGTTGGTAGTCATACATTGGCTAACGCCTGTGCTCAAACTAAGAGTGATGGTGCAGTTGCTGCTTGCGGATTAGCTCAAGGCATGGATTTTCCATCGAGTGTTGCGCCATTTATTTTACGTGGCGTCACTTTGTATGGCATTAATAGTGTGACAGTAGCAAAAGCAAAACGTATTGCTGCTTACGAGCAGTTGAGCAAGCTAGTAGATCTCAACACTTTGGAAGAGATCTCTCACGAAATTAATTTAGAAGATTCTATAAAGTACGCTGCAGAGCTGATGGCTGGTAATGTGCGCGGTCGTTTAATTGTGGATGTTAATAAATAAGCGATTGGTAGTTAACGGCGCTTACTGAATAACTTGAGGTTTTCGTGCTTGTAGTTTTTCCAAAACCTCCAGCTTGTTCGAATTAGAAAGTTCAGACCAGTCAGCAATCTCAGGGAGCGTGCGATAGCAGCCCCGGCAAAAACCATTGTCGGGGTTGATGTCACACCAGTTGATGCAAGGCGATGGAACTGTTGTCAAAGCAAACCTAAAATAGAAATAGATGAATACTAAAAATCAATCCAGCGATCTGAGTTCTATTCATTATCCCCTAGCAGATGCTTTACCAGAAGCGGGCAGTTCAATAGAGGTCGCACCCGGAGTACGTTGGCTACGGATGCGCTTACCGTTTGCTTTGGATCACATCAACCTATGGCTGCTACGGGATGAGTTTGAAGGCGTTCAAGGCTGGACCATCGTAGATTGCGGCATTGCTAATGATGAGACAAGAGTGGCCTGGGATCAGATCTTTGCTACCCAGCTAGAAGGCTTGCCAGTATTGAGGGTGATCGTGACCCATATGCATCCAGACCATGTGGGACTCTCTCAATGGCTCTGTGAGAAGTGGCAAGCACCGCTGTGGATTTCTATGACGGATTATTTAACTGCGCAATGGCTTAGCCATAAAGAGGGCGGAGCTGCAGTTGGTGCACGCGCTGGTGGTGGTGGGTCTGCTGATCACTTTCAGAAGCATGGATTAAGTGCACCAGAAGATTTAGAAAAAATTCGTGCTCGCTCGAATTACTACAGCAATATGGTTCCGGGCGTGCCACGGCAATATCGCCGCATCATTGATGGCGAAATGATTTTGATTGGCGGACATGAGTGGCAAGTGATTATGGGATTTGGTCATGCGCCTGAACACGCTTCATTATTTTGTCAAGATTTAGGAGTATTGATTTCTGGGGATATGTTGTTGCCACGCATCTCTACCAATGTCAGCGTCTACGATGCAGATCCAGATGCAGATCCCTTGGGCCTGTATTTGAGCTCCTTGGATCGATATTTGCCCTTGCCCGATGACACTCTAGTGCTGCCATCCCACGGCAAGCCCTTCACGGGAATGAAGCCGCGGATTGGTCAGTTAAAAGCACACCATGATGAGCGCTTGGCGGAAACGCTGGGAGCATGTGAAAAACCGGCAACTGCTCGTGAGATAGTGCCGGTTTTATTTAGGCGTGAACTAGATATTCACCAAATGACATTTGCTATGGGCGAAGCTATTGCTCACCTGAATTACCTACTTCGTCGAGGAAAGTTGAGTCGCCAGCTTTGCGACGACGGCGTGTTGCGGTTTTGCGTGGTTTAGAGGCTTTCGTTCCTGAGTCCTTAGAGGCTTCACCGGTGGCAGAGGCAGCGCTTGCTGAAACGGCATCTCCAAAGGATTTGAGTGCCATCATGGTGGCATGCTGTACTTCTAGCCCCTGAATGGTAGTCTTCAAAATGTTGAGGTTGAGATTAAGCCAGTTTTCAACGCTTTTCAGGTCTTTAATACGCTTTTCAAGCTCTTCGGTATCCAGCCCTGGAAATGCTGAGCCAAAGCCCCCGGCAGCCTTGGAGGCATCTGTGTTGAAGGGGAATTGACCTGGCGTTTGCCCGCCAGCTCCCTGGCCCCACATGGTTTTCATCATTTCAAGGCTTTGATTGAATTCTGGGATGGTTCCAAACATAGGGGGCAGCTCCGGGTCAGATAAAAGTGGCTTATTGCCAATACAATAGAGGATTCTAGAGATTAATCCCGGTTACGCAATGCAATCTAATGGTTTATCCCAGCCTTACACCCGCGGTCAGGCACTTCCTGAGCTTCTAAAGCAGCGCATTCTGATTTTGGATGGCGCTATGGGCACCATGATTCAGCAGTACAAGCTGAGTGAGGCGGATTACCGTGGATTACCAAGCAGCAAACGCTTTGAGAGTCATCTTGGCGATATCAAAGGCAATAACGAACTCTTGGTATTGACCCAGCCCCAGATTATTAGCAAGATTCATGAGCAGTATTTGGATGCGGGTGCGGACATTATTGAGACGAATACCTTTGGCGCTACTTCAGTTGCGCAAGAGGATTACAAGATGGCTCATTTGGCCCGTGAGATGAATGTGATCTCCGCTCAATTGGCTCGCGCTGCCTGTGAAAAATACTCTACGCCAGACAAACCCCGTTTTGCAGCGGGTGCAATTGGACCCACACCAAAGACCGCAAGTATTTCTCCGGATGTGAATGATCCCGGTGCGCGTAATGTGACGTTTGATGCATTGCGAGCCTCGTATCGAGAGCAGATTGAAGGTCTCTTTGAGGGCGGTGTTGATTTATTTTTAGTTGAAACTATTTTTGACACACTCAATGCTAAGGCTGCATTGTTTGCATTGGATGAGTTCTTTGAAGAAACGGGTGAGCGTTTGCCAGTGATGATTTCGGGTACGGTCACGGATGCGTCTGGTCGAATTTTATCTGGTCAAACAGTTGAAGCATTTTGGAACAGCTTGCGCCACATTAAACCACTCACGTTTGGTTTGAACTGCGCCTTAGGTGCTGCATTGATGCGCCCTTACATTGCTGAGCTATCTCGCATCTGCGATGTTGCAGTATCTTGCTATCCCAATGCAGGTCTGCCTAACCCAATGAGTGACACGGGCTTTGATGAAACTCCTGATATTACTTCTAGCCTGGTTGATGGTTTTGCAAAAGATGGTTTGGTAAACCTAGTAGGTGGTTGCTGTGGAACTACGCCAGATCATATTCGTGCAATCGCTAATGCAGTTGCGCAGCGTAAGCCGCGAGCCTTCTATCGTGAGAGTTCGGAGCTGTCAGCATGAGTAAGGTTGAAAAAGTAATATCGCCGATGAAGCTTTCAGGCCTAGAGCCTTTTAACGTTACAGCCGATATCCGCTTTGTGAACATTGGGGAGCGTACCAATGTAACAGGCTCTAAAGCATTTGCGCGCATGATTTTAAATAATCAATTTGATGAGGCTTTGGTAGTTGCTAGGCAGCAAGTTGAAAATGGCGCCCAAGTCATTGACATCAATATGGATGAAGCGATGTTGGATTCTGAAGCGGCGATGACGCGCTTCTTGAATTTAATTGCCTCAGAGCCAGACATTGCCCGTGTACCGATCATGATTGACTCCTCAAAATGGAGCGTAATTGAGGCGGGTCTGAAGTGCATTCAGGGTAAGCCGATTGTGAACTCGATTTCACTCAAAGAGGGTGAGGAGCCGTTCAGAAAACAAGCACGTTTGATTCGTCGTTACGGCGCAGCTTCTGTAGTGATGGCATTTGACGAAGTGGGTCAAGCAGATACCTTTAAGCGCAAAACAGAAATTTGTCAGCGCTGCTATCAAATTCTCGTTAACGAGATTGGCTTTCCAGCAGAAGATATCATTTTTGATCCTAATATCTTTGCAATTGCTACCGGCATTGAAGAGCATGATAACTATGCAGTAGATTTTATTAACGCTACACGCTGGATTAAAGAAAATCTGCCGGGCGCGAAAGTGAGTGGCGGCGTCTCGAACGTCAGCTTCTCTTTCCGCGGTAATGATCGCGTACGTGAAGCCATTCATACTGTGTTCCTGTATCACGCCATTCAGGCGGGCATGGATATGGGTATTGTTAATGCGGGACAGCTTGGCGTCTACGCAGACTTAGACCCTGAATTACGTGAGCGTGTTGAGGATGTGGTCCTCAATCGCTTTAAAGAAAAAGACGGCAAGACCCCAACTGAGCGCTTGCTAGATATTGCTGACCAATTTAAGGGCGGTGGCGCCAAGCAAGTAGAGAACTTGGTATGGCGTGAAGCCCCCGTGCGTGAGCGTTTAACCCATGCTTTGGTTCACGGAATCACCACCTTTATTGAGGGTGACACAGAAGAGCTGCGTGCGCAAATTATGGGTGCAGGTGGTCGTCCGATTGAGGTTATTGAAGGCCCTCTGATGGATGGCATGAACGTTGTTGGCGACTTGTTTGGTGCCGGCAAGATGTTCTTACCGCAAGTGGTTAAGAGTGCTCGTGTCATGAAGCAAGCAGTAGCCATCTTGATTCCTTATATTGAGGAAGAGAAGCGTCAACACATTGCCTCTGGTGGCGAAGCAAAAGCCAAAGGCAAGATTGTGATGGCCACCGTTAAAGGGGATGTGCACGATATTGGTAAAAATATTGTGACGGTAGTGCTGCAATGTAATAACTTTGAAGTTGCCAATATGGGTGTGATGGTGCCCTGCTCAGAAATTCTGAAGCGTGCTAAAGAAGAAAAAGCAGATATTGTTGGCTTGTCTGGTTTGATCACGCCATCTCTAGAGGAGATGACTTATGTTGCGCAAGAGATGCAGCGTGATGATTATTTCCGTGAGCGTCAAATCCCGCTCATGATTGGTGGCGCCACCACATCCCGTGTGCATACCGCAGTCAAGATTGCGCCGCATTACGATGGCCCAGTGGTTTATGTACCTGATGCTTCCCGCTCTGTATCGGTAGCATCGAGCTTGTTATCAGATGAAAGTGCCAAGAAATTTATTCAGGATCTACGCGATGACTATGTGCGTATTCGTGAGCAGCATGCCAATAAAAAAGCGTCCCCAACCATCTCATTAGAAGCTGCGCGTAAGAATCGCGAGCTGATTGATTGGGCTCATTATGTGCCTGAGAAGCCGAAGTTTATTGGCCGTCGTGTTTTCAAGAATTTCGCTTTAAGTGATATCGCTAAATATATTGACTGGACACCGTTCTTTCAGACTTGGGATTTGGCTGGTAAGTTTCCAGCAATCTTGGATGATGAAATCGTTGGCGTAGAGGCTCGTAAAGTATTTGAAGACGGCCAGGCGCTTTTAGATAAATTAATCAAAGGTCAGTGGTTACAGGCTGATGCTGTAGTGGCTTTCTATCCAGCAAATACGATAGGTGATGACATCGTCTTGTATAGCGATGAAGCTCGCGAGCATCCATTATTTGTTTGGCATAACTTGCGTCAGCAGGCTGAGCGTCCGGTAGTTGATGGCGTTCGTCGACCTAATCGCTGCTTAGCGGATTATGTGGCGCCAAAAGATTCTGATGTGGCCGATTATCTCGGCTGCTTTGCTGTGACGACTGGCCATGGCGTTGAGAAAAAAGTGGCTGAGTTCCATGCACAGCATGATGACTACAGTGCAATCATGTTGCAATCCTTGGCTGATCGTCTGGCAGAAGCATTTGCGGAGTTGATGCATCACCGTGTTCGTACTGATCTGTGGGCTTATGCAGCGGATGAGATTTTGACGAACGATCAAATGATTAATGAAGAATATCGCGGTATTCGTCCAGCGCCAGGTTACCCAGCCTGCCCTGCGCATGAAGTGAAAAAAGATTTATTGCGTGTCATTGGTTCAGAAGATATTGGCATGACCTTGACCGAATCGATGGCCATGAACCCAGCCTCTAGTGTCAGCGGTTTTTATCTGGCACATCCAGATGCACGTTATTTCAATGTGGGCAAGTTGTCAGCAGACCAGATTGAAGATCTTGCTAAGCGCCGCAATGAGTCCATTGAAGACATTCGCCGCCAGTTGGCAAGCTCGATAGACTAAGAGCTTTCTTGATGTGGTGGCTTAAACGCCCCACATCACTGGCTCATCTTTGGCTTTTGCCTGTTTCATCAGCTCTAGGAAGGGGTAGGCACGCTGTCCTAGCCTATCGGCATGTTTTGGTTTTTCACTATTTTCTTGATCCGTCGCATTACTTTTAGCCCGTTCTTCCAAGTCTTTCAGGATGGCGGTTTCTAGGGAGATGATGAGGCTTGGAAGTTGCTCTACCGTCAAAATTCCTCTAGGCTCTAATGGGCGGCCCAAAATTTCAAAGATTCTCTGGGTGAGGTCAGCCAGCATGATGACGTCAGGACCCGCTTTGGAGCGAAATTGATAGATCATTTCAGTAGCTTACCACCTGATAAACTCACTTATCTATGTTGTTAACTAATAAAAATCGTTTAATTGAAATGCTCAGTGCGGCCCTTCAGGGTCTTGCCCAAGAGCGTGGTTTGGGCGATGCGCCCGCACCTCGCTTAGAACGCCCTAAGGCAGTAGACCATGGAGATGTCGCTTGCAATATTGCGCTTCAGATATCTAAGGCTTGGAAGTTAAATCCCAGGGAATTAGCGCAAGCGCTGGTTGAGCGCTTAGAGCAGCAACCTGGCTATAGCGACCTGATTGCCTCCTGCGAAATTGCAGGCCCCGGCTTTATTAATTTTCGCCTTAGTAATACCGCTAAAACTGCTGTTGTGGAAGAAGTCCTCACGGCAGGATCTCAGTTTGGCCAGCTAGCGCCAGAGGCAGCCCCAGTCTCCAGCGCCATGATTGAGTTTGTGTCGGCCAATCCTACTGGCCCGCTGCATGTGGGCCATGGTCGTCAAGCGGCACTGGGCGATGCCTTGGCGAACTTACTGGCAACGCAGGGCATCAAGGTACACCGCGAGTTTTATTACAACGATGCGGGAGTGCAGATTGCGAATCTGGCGCTCTCGGTGCAGGCTCGTCTAAATGGACTTAAGCCTGGTGATACCACCTGGCCAGAGAGCGCTTATAACGGCGAATACATTGCGGAGATTGCGACTGCCTTTAAAGCTTCCCCTGAATACAAAGATGATCTTGAAGCGATCCGTCAATTTGCCGTCGCATATTTACGCAATGAACAAGATATTGATTTAAAAACATTTGGCGTGAAGTTTGATTGTTATTACCTAGAGTCTTCCTTATATACCGATGATAGTGTTGCAAAAATTGTTGAAGAGCTGCAGAGCATTGGTAAGACCTATGAATCTGAGGGCGCACTTTGGCTCAAGACAACAGATGATGGCGATGATAAAGATCGCGTTATGCGTAAGTCTGATGGCAGCTTTACCTACTTTGTGCCTGATGTTGCCTATCACACCAGTAAATGGAATCGGGGCTTTGAAAAAGTAATTAACGTCCAAGGGAGCGATCACCACGGCACCATCGCCCGTGTCCGCTCTGGCTTGCAGGGTGTGGCCCAGAAGCGTGGTTGGGATATTCCGAAAACTTACCCTGACTACGTATTACATAAGATGGTGACGGTGATGCGCCATGGTGAAGAAGTCAAAATTTCTAAACGTGCTGGCTCCTATGTGACTGTGCGTGATTTAGTGGAGTGGTCTGGTGGCATTACGCCAGAGATGACTGCTGATGAGCGTGAGCTGGCACTACAGCGTGGAAGAGATGCTGTGCGTTTCTTCCTCATCTCCCGCAAGGCCGATACAGAGTTTGTTTTCGATATTGATTTGGCATTACAGCAGAATGATGAGAATCCCGTGTTCTATGTGCAGTATGCCCATGCGCGGATTTGTTCAATTCTGACCCAATGGGGCGGAAAAGTGTCCGACCTTAAAGGCGCGGACCTCTCCTTACTGCAAAGTAAAGCTTCGGATCATTTATTGCGTCGCTTGGCTGAATATCCAGAAATGCTGACTGATGCGGCTGCAGATTTAGCGCCACATGCATTAGCTTTTTATTTACGTGATTTAGCGGGCGACTTTCATACTTTCTATAACGCAGATCGCGTTTTAGTGGATGACCCCGCATTGAAATTGGCACGCCTTGCATTGCTCCTAGCAACGCGCCAAGTGCTTGAAAATGGATTAAAAGTATTAGGTGTATCAGCACCCGCTAAGATGTAAGCTGTAGTACTTGCTAGCGCTTAAGAAGTAAAAAGAAGGATGGGGATACGATGAAAACAAACAATCAACACACCAGCTTCACTCCAAAGACCCGGTCTTCGAGTCCGGAGTATGGCGGCACTATTCTTGGCTTCATCTTAGGGCTTGGTGTTGGCCTCGGCGTTGCTTTTGTGATTGCCTTTTACCTTTCTAAAAACACACCGCAAGAGCGCCCTGGAGTTAGAGCTCCCAATCTTCCTTTAACAATTAAATCGGGATCAGCGCCGGCGGAAGGTGAAGCGACTCCCCCGGCAGAGGCTCTAGATCTGAACAAGCCTTTGCAAGGCAAGTCTGCAGCACCTGCCGCTAATGCGCCAGATCCAATTGCTGATTTAGCTAATGGTAAGAAGCCGGTAGATATAGCTCCTGCTGCAAAATCAGATGCTATTTACTTTCTACAAGTGGGTGCCTTTAATAAGCGTGCCGATGCAGATGCACAAAAAGCGAGCTTAGCGATTCAGGGTATTCAATCGCAATTAAGTGAGATTAGCAGTGAGGGTAATACGCTTTGGCGTGTGCGTGTTGGCCCTTACAACAGTGTTGAAGAAAGCAACCCCGTGCGTGATAAGCTAACTGGCATGGGCATTAAACCGAGTGTCATTAAATCTAGCAAATCATGATTACATTATCTAAATCTAAAAGAGCCTTTTTATCTGCCACGATTCTTGGATTAGCATTTTCTTTTTCAGGCCTTGCTGCTGCGCAAAGTCCCAAGATTGAGGAGGGGTTTGATTATCGTATTCTGCCTACCCCTCAGCCAGTTGAGACCAAAGGGAAGGTCGAAGTTATCGAGTTTTTTTGGTATGGATGCCCCCATTGTTATGACTTTGAGCCAGAGCTCAATGCCTGGCTTAAGCGCCAAGCAAAGGATGTGACATTCCGTAAAGTGCCCGTGGCTTTCCGAGATGATTTCATGCCGCACAGCCAGTTGTTCTATGCCCTGGAATCTATGGGTAAAGGTGAGGCAATGAATGACAAAGTGATGTATGCCATGCATAAAGAAAACAAGCGCCTCATGACAGAAAATGAGATCGCTGATTGGGTGGCCTCACAAGGCATCGATCGCAATACTTTCTTGGCTACCTATCGCTCATTTGCCGTTGTATCTAAAGCGCGTGCTGCAAGACAGATGGCTGATGCCTATCGTATTGATAGTGTGCCAACAATTGTGATGCAAGGCCGCTACGTCACATCCCCATCTATTGCTGGAACCAAGGCAAAAGCGATTGCGGTAATGGATTACTTAGAGCAGAAAATCCGCAAGGATAAGTACAAGTAATTCAGGCTCTTATATCTTGACGAAGCGTCGAATGATCCAGAAGTAAAGCGGGTAAGGCAGGATTCTGAGGAACTTTAAGAATCCTGAAAACCGCTTGGGGAAGTGAATATCAAACTCTCCAGCCTGCAGTCCTGCAAGGATTTCTTGTGCGGCTTTATCTGCAGTGATGAGCGCCGGCATCTCAAAATCATTTTGTGCGGTAGCTTCTGTCGCAACAAATCCCGGTGAGATCATATGCACGCTCACGCCCTGCGGCAGTAAGTCGTAATACAGGGTTTCACAGAAATTAATAATCCCTGCTTTACTCGGCCCATACGCTAAAGCTTTAGGTAGTCCGCTATATCCCGCTACGCTACCAACGATGGCAATATGACCGGCATGCGCCTTGAGCATATCTGGCATCACAATGCTGACCGCCCGCATGGGACCCAGTAGATTGGCATCAATGGTTTTCTGTGCAATCTCAAATTCAAAATTATCAGCACGTAAGGGGGTATATACGCCCGAGACAAACAGCAGTAGATCTAAGCCACCCCAGGCTTCTAGGATGCTTCGGTAGGCAGAGTCGAGTTGCTCTTGATGGGTGACATCCAATGGAAGCACTAGGGCTTGTCCTGGCTCCGCAGATTGTGCGAGAGTATCTAGCCGCTCGGCACGACGGCTAGAGAGCGCAACTTTTGCACCCGCCTTGATAAAAGCTGTTGTGCAGGCCTCACCAATACCACTGGAAGCCCCAATGACCCAAATCCGTTGATTTACAAAAGAATCTATTCCTTTTTGTTTCATGGGCGCAGTGCATCACTTGAGTGAATGACATTTTGATGTCTGAGGGTGTACTGCACCACATCAATATTCTTTTCAGAAAATCCGGCGGCACAATACATGAGATAAAAATTCCAGAGCCGAATAAATGCCTCATCAAAACCAAGGCGATAAATTTCTTCAATCTTGTGATTAAAGCTATCGCGCCATAAGCATAAGGTTTTGGCATAGTCAGCACCAAAGGCAAACTCTGCCTCAAGTTCTAGACCGGCACTAGCTGCAGCAGCCTTGAATTTAGCTGGAGAGGGGAGCATGCCCCCTGGAAACACATACTGTTGAATAAAGTCAGTACTCTGACGATAGCGATCAAATAAATCATCTGCGATTACGATAGTTTGGATGCAGGCTCGGCCACCCGATTTGAGTCGTTTTGCAACTGTTTGGAAGTATTCAGCCCAATGATTTTCACCAACCGCTTCAAACATTTCAACGGAGGCAATACCATCAAATTGCTCTTTACAGTCCCGATAGTCTTGCAACCGAACCTCAAATTGCTTTGCATTACTTACTTCTGTAGAAATCTTTTGAAGTCTAGAGTCTGCAAACGCTTTTTGTTCCGTCGACAATGTCAGACCAGTGACTTGGTTGCCATTGCGTAAGGCTTCTTCCATGAAGCCGCCCCAACCACAGCCTATTTCTAAGATTTGATCGCCCTTTTTAGCCTGGATGGAGTCTAGGATACGTTTGATTTTTGCGCGCTGGGCATCCATGAGTGATTGCTTATCACCCTCAGAAAACCATGCACTCGAGTAGCTCATTGTGGGGTCTAGCCAAAGCGTATAAAAGGCATTGCCTAGGTCATAGTGCGCGTGAATATTTTTACGGCTTCCGGATTTAGAATTGTCTCTAAACCAATGCCTCAGGCGATAGGCTATGGATCCAAACCAGCTGCCATAAATTGCTTTATCTAAGATAGTACGATTTCGAATGGCTAGCTCTAGAACGGCTTTGAGATCGGGGGTATTCCATTCGCCTCGGATATAGCTTTCAGCGAATCCGATATCACCATGAGATAAAACCTGTTTAAATACGGACCAATCTAGAATTTGAATTTCTGCATGTAGTTGGTCTGAGATGTTGCCAAATTCTCTTACTTCATTATTAGGAAGGGTGAGCACTAGGTGCCCACTGCGCAATTTCGCCAAAAGACCCAATAGGGCTGTTGTACTTGCATTACCTTGTTGAGGTTTGGACTTTCGCCTTTCAGGGCGAGAGAAGGTGAGGCGGGATAGCAGTGTTTGACCGGGGCGATTCATCGAGTAACTTCAAGTTCTGGTGGTTTAGGTTTTGAGTGAAAGGGTACACCTTTTAGCCATAATTTCAATGCCTGCCAGTGAATTCGGCCAATGACACCCAGACTCATGAGGGGGTAGCGCAGAAAGGCTATGTAGAGAGCGCTTTTAGTCAAGGGTTGAGTAAGGCCGCTGATGCTGGTGTTGATTAATGGAGCGCCGTCCTCGTGTAGCTCAATCCGACAAACAATATTACGCCTTGAATTGCTATCTTGGGGAAATAAGAAGCGGAAGTGGTACTCCCCTCGGACGTCACAAAAGGGCGAGACATGGAATACCTTATTGCTCACAAGCGTCTCTCCGGATTGCAGGGCTTTACCAGAGTCATGATGGAGTAGATAGCAGTGTCGTTCGCCAAAGGTGTTATTTACTTCAGCTAGTACCGCTCGCACTTGACCATTGGTTTGGGTGCAGATCCAAAAGCTGACTGGATTAAAGACATAGCCGAGCACTCGCGGAAAAGTGTGCAACCAAATTTCACCATCATCATGATGAACGTGATTTTCTTCAAGAATCGATTCGATCCAGGACAGACTGTTCTCGTCGCCTAATCCATGGTCTTGGTCAAAAAAGGAAAAAAGTCCAAACTGCTTATCTTTGAGTCCATGCTGACTGAGTAATATTGGATTATTCCTGCGCGCACGCATTGGAATAGATAAAGTAAATACGCCATAGCCAAATGCATTAATAGCGGGACGAAAGCGTCGATGCTTTACCGCTCCAAAATTAATCGTTGGCAAATCCATTTACTGAGAATCTTTAATGGAGTTTGATTGAACGCGATGAGAAATACTCTCCATGAGATCCATGGCCACCAATTCTCCAGAGCGCAAACCGTCTTCATGAAAGCCAAACCCTGTCCATGCTCCGCAATACCAGATTGAAGAGTTCCCCTGAATTAAAGGCAGTTCCTTTTGTGCCTGCACAGCGCGCATATCAAAGACAGGATGCGAGTAATGGATTTCTTCATGCACCAATTTTGGATTAGGATCTGTCAGTGGATTCAGGCTCACAATAACTTGTGTGCCATCGAATGCTTTGGGTAGAGGTTGTAGGCGGTTGATTAAATAATTCACACTCACGTGTTGTTGTGCAGTCGGTGTTGCACCAGATTTTGCGGTGTAGTTCCATGCTGCCCAGCAACGTTCAGTAGCGGGTAAGAAATTGATATCGGTATGTAAAATTGCGCGATTCTTCTGGTAAGGAACCGAGGCCAAAATATTGCGTGCGTCTTGATCGATGCCATGAACCAACTCTAGTGCTTGATCGCTATGACATGCCATTACCACCTCATCAAACTGGTGAAGCCCAGAGAGTGTAATCACTTCAACTGGAGAGTCTTCCGATTTGCTCGCATTGACTCGAGAAACGGATTCACGGACAAAATGGACTTCATGTTTCTCTAAATCCGCTACTAAAAGCTTGACGTATTCTCGGGATCCGCCTTTAACGGTAAGCCATTGCGGGCGATTTTGGATTTGCAGGAGACCATGGTTATGGCAGAAGCGGACCATAGTCTGAATCGGAAACTCTAGCATCTGCTCAACAGAGCATGACCAAATAGCGCCAATCATTGGCAGGAAATAATTTTCTTTAAAGCTGGTGCTAAAACGATTGCGATCTAGAAAATCTTTAATGCGCTCATCTGGTTCTGAGTACTCAAGTTTGGCAGTAATTTGTTCTTCTGCGAGTTGAGTGGCGAGGCGATTAAAGCGCAAGATGTCATAGGCCATTCTCCAGAATGACAAGGAGAATAAATTAGATCTTTGACCAAAGAAGGAGTTGAGATCGTTGCCAGCCCATTCAATTTTTTTACTGCGCCCGTTTTTTCCTCCCGCATCAATGGATACTGAAAAGGACATTTCTGATGGCGCAATCGGAACCTGAATTTCTTCAAATAGACGAACTAAGCGCGGGTAGGTTTTGCGGTTAAATACCAAGAATCCAGTATCGACTCCATGAGTTATCTGGCCATGAGGAGTTTCTAGTGTGAGGTCTACAGTATTGCTATGGCCGCCAATATGGTTACCACCTTCAAATACGGTGATTTCTAAATCTGGGTGCTGCCTTAATGCGTATGCACATCCTAAGCCAGATATACCAGCGCCAATGATGGCAACTTTTTTCTTACCCACTAAATTTTTTCTCCAAGAAGTTTCTCTATTTCACCAGTAATACTGCTGCTTGCTGGTTTTGTCATGCTGCCAAAAGAATCGACTACATTTCCGTTCCGATCAATCAGGTACTTATAAAAATTCCACTTCGGTGCCGTTCCAGTTTTAGCTATGAGCATTTTAAATAGTGGGTTTGGATTGCTGCCACTAACTGAGCTCTTAGCGAACATGGGGAATTTCACATCATAGGTATTTTTACAGAAGTCAGCGATGTCTTTATTGCTACCTGGCTCTTGTTGACCAAAATCGTTTGATGGAAACCCCAATACAACCAGGCCACGGTCTTTATATTTGGCGTACAACTTCTCAAGACCCTCGTATTGGCTCGTGAAGCCACAAAAACTGGCTGTATTCACAACGAGAATGACTTTGCCTTGGTATTGGCAAAGGCTTTGAGGCGCCTCATCCTGCAATCGTGGAAAGGTGTGAGATAAAAGCGGACTGCAGCTGCCGGCAGGTGGAGCTGCCTTTGCAAATGGCATTACTGTCAGCAAAAAAAGTAGTGCCAGTAAGTAGCGTGGCATATAACGAATCATTTTGGGCCTCTGGGTGGAACGGGGATGCCCAAGTCTAAGACATTCTGGCAAATATCGTTGAATCTAGCCCAATGCCATTAATATGGCGCTATGAGCTCATTATCCCCACCTTCTTTCGAGTCTAAAGTCTGCGTTCCGACGGAGCTGGAGGCTCGGATTACGGCACTCCCGAGACCCCTAGTATTTACGAATGGCGTATTCGATATCCTGCATAGAGGGCATGCCAGTTATCTAGCGCAAGCCAGAGCCTTGGGCGCTAGCCTGGTAGTGGGGGTGAATTCAGATGCCTCGGTCAAGATGCTGGGTAAGGGTGATGACAGGCCAATTAATACCGAGGCTGATCGCCAGGCTTTATTGGCAGCACTGGAGAGTGTCGACTTGGTAGTGTTATTTACAGAGCAGACCCCAGTGAATCTGATTGCCAAGATTCATCCCGATATTTACGTTAAGGGCGGAGATTATGAAATTGAGTCCCTGGAGGAGACCCGCCTTGTGAAAACTTGGGGTGGCGCAGCGGTTGCGATCCCATTTTTATACGAGCGCTCCACAACAACCCTATTAGGTAAGATCCGCACCAGTTGACTTACTTGGCGGCTTTCAAGTTTTGTAAGAGCCAAGCCCAAAGCCCACGTAGCACTAAACCTTCAATAGGCTCTACTGGCATTGCTGCTAACTCTGGAAACTGTCTAATTTCATTTGCCAAAATTTTTGCATTGCCCCCATCAAGCCAAATTTGCTCAACTGGGTGATTCATCCCTTTAGCTAGGTAGGCTGCGCGTAGGATTGCTCCCATTTGCGCCGCATCACAACCACCCGTAATCGCCTCATCTGTAGTGCTGCCAAAGCTCGCTTGAGCCTCAGGCTTGTTAGTGCGAGCTGCTAATGGGAGTTGGGCTGTATTTTGTTGCAAGCTTTCTTGCATCAGACTTAAGCCTGGCAAAATCCAGCCGCCGTAATGGACGCCATTACCACCCAGCAAGTCAATGGTAGTGGCCGTCCCAGCGTTGATCACTAGCGTATTGGTACTGGAGAGGGCTCTTGCGCCAATCAGAGCGGCCCATCGATCTGCGCCCAATTTGTTGGGGTCTTGATAGAGTGTTCGTAAGCCTTGGTAGGGACTGCTGCCCGTAAATTGTTTCCACTCAAGATCTTGCCATTGCGGAAAGAGACTGCGTAGATTTTCAATAGCAGCATCGCCTGCTACGCAGCAAAAGGCAATAGCATCTGGCTTAGGTAAAGTTTTAGAAATATAGTCAGACAGCTCAGCGCGTAGTTCGGCTGACTGGAAAGATTTAGTACTGATCGACCCAGAGTATGCCCACAGTTTTTTATTGCGGTCTGCAATGTTTTGAGTAGACTCGACTGCGGCCCACTTTAGCCGGGTGTTGCCAAGATCAAATACCAAATACAGACTCATGATTGAACTCGCAAAGAAACATCGCCCGCATGAATGGCGATAGATTTGTCATGCTGATGAAGAATAAGGGCGCCAGAGTTATCCACTCCGGAAGAGACTCCAGTGACGGACTCTTTGCCGGCGCCTGATATACAAACAGACTGACCGTTAAAGGCATCCCAGTGCGACCAGGAATCTTTAAAATAGCTAAACCCATACTCTTCAAATTGGGTTAAATGACTTTCAAATGCTTCAATCAGCTTTAGCCAAATAAACTCCGTATCGGGAATCGGTGTGTGATGAGGCGGGAGTTGATCCAAAGCAGCGGCAGTAAAAGAAGTTTGATTTGCTGAGTTCTGTGCAATCAATTCTGCATTACGTAAGTTCAGGCCCAGGCCGATCACCATCCAAGTGGGTGAGCTTGGGTTGCTCTGCCCACCTTCAATGAGGATGCCACCAAGCTTGGCATTGTTCAGCAGTAAATCGTTGGGCCACTTCAGTCTAAGACCTTGCTGATGAAGAGTGGTTTCATTGATCTGTAAAGCTCCAGCAATGCCGGCAATAACTGCTAGTCCAATGACTAGACTAAGTCCGCTCAGTTCATGAGGGCGTTTATCGAATGGGTAGGCTAAGGAGAAGCACAACGTATCTCCAGGGTTGGAAAGCCAAACTCTGCCAGCTCTACCCTTACCAGAGGTCTGATCGTGGGCGATACGTGCAACGGGATCAATCAATTCACCTGCACGCCAACGAGCTAATAAATCATCATTAGTTGATTTGGTGGTGGCAACGCGTTCGAGAATGCAATTCGGGCTCATTTTTCTATTGTAGAAAGATCTAGGCTGGCTGACCTAGAATAAGGGAATGCAATACGAAGATCAGCGTCCTCGCAAGTTTGTTTGGCCTCTCCAGGCAATGCCTTTGGCTAGGGCCATTAGTTTGAGCTATGCGCTTTTAATCATCTATGTGAGCCTAAATCCCTTTGATTTCAACTTTTCCAATGGGATCCCCCCATGGGCATGGTTGGATGCCCCCTTGCCCCGCTTTATTACGCTCTTTGATGTGTCAGTCAATGTCTTGGCCTATATTCCCCTGGGATTTCTGCTGGTCTTTGCCTGCTACCCCCGTTGGCGCAATTTTGTTGCCTTAAGCGTCGCCTTGAGCTTTAGTGCGGCATTGGCTTTTAGCGTGGAGTCCTTACAAACTTGGTTGCCCACTCGCATTCCGAGCCAAATGGATTGGTGGGCCAATGTATTGGGCGGTTTGATGGGTGGCTTATTAGCCATTCCCTTGGGCCCCCAGTGGCTCTCTGGGAGCGCAATACGTCGTCGCTTTGACCAATGGTTTGGTGTGAACTGGGCTGCTTGCGCTTTATTTTTACTTTTCCCTTGGGCTCAGATCTATCCCCAAAGCTCTTGGTTGGGTACGGGGGTATGGGGTCACGCGATTTTTTCCTCCGTCGACTGGGGCACCATGGTGGTCAATCATGTCATCCAGGAATCCATTATTACGGCAGTCTGTTGGCTCGGCACCGGACTCTTGCTATCTTTGGGGATGCGTGCAAAAGCGCCTCAGTGGAAAATTCTCAATAGTCTGCTTTGCTTCACCGTTGTAGTAAAGATTGCCTTTACTGCATTGCAGTTCGGGGCAGAATTTGGTTTGTTGTGGCTCACCGCAGGGGCTATTTGGGGAATGGTGTTGGGCAGTCTATTGCTCAGATGGGCTCTCCAGTTTTCTGCACCAAGCAAAGCTTGGCTTGCAATCGCTTGTTTAGTTACTGCCACCTTAGTAATTAATCTCCTGCCAGACAACCCGTATTTCATTCTGACATTACGACATTGGTATCAAGGTCGACTATTACACTTTAATGAATTAATGCAATGGGTTTCAGTAGTATGGTTGCCACTAGCGTTATTTTGGGTACTCCGAAATAGAGCCAACTTTAATTTAAAACCTTGATTGAGATGACCTATGAGTTTTAAACATCATGTTTTTTTCTGCCTAAACCAGCGCAGTAACGGCGAAGATTGTTGTGATCGTCATAATGCTTTTGCTCTTTTTGATTATGCAAAAAAGCGTGTCAAAGAGTTGGGTTTATCTGGCCCAGGAAACATCCGCATTAATAAAGCAGGGTGTTTAGATCGTTGTGCCTATGGCCCGGTGGCGGTGATTTATCCAGAGGGTATTTGGTACACCTTTATTGATACTGAAGATGTCGAAGAAATTATCCAGTCACACTTAATACAGGGGCGCCCAGTAGAGCGTCTGCAGTTAGTTTAAAAAGATTTCAGAAAGCTTTCTCATGAATAGCCGTACCAAAATAATTCATATAGATGGTGTTGTGGGTCAAATCGAAATGTCGATTGATCTGCCAGATGAATTAAAAAATAATCCTGATTTTTTGGTGAGAGGTTTGGCTTTGGTTGCGCATCCACACCCACTAATGGGCGGAACGATGGATAACAAGGTTGCGCAAACCATGGCACGTGCTTTTAATCAACTGGGTTACCTTAGTGTGCGTCCTAATTTTCGTGGGGTAGGGACTACTGCCGGAGTTCATGATGACGGTGTTGGCGAGATGGAAGACTTACTGCACGTCACTGATTGGATGCGTACCCCTTCTAGTTGGAATCAATTTGAGGGAACTGCGCAACAGGCATGGGTACAGACTGCCAATACTTTGCCTTTAGTGGTTTCTGGATTTTCATTTGGCAGCTTTGTGGGAACCCATTTGGTACAGCGCTTGGCAGAGCTAGGGCGCCCAGCTGAGCGGCTCGTCATGGTGGGTAGTGCGGCTGGCAAATGGGTCTTAGCGCCCGTGCCTGCTGATACGATTTTGATTCATGGTGAGGTAGATGAAACCATTCCCTTGATCGATGTCTTAGATTGGGCGCGTCCCCAAGAGTTAACGGTACAAGTGGTGCCGGGTGCTGATCATTTTTTCCATCGACGTTTGCATTGCATACGCAACATCATTACTAGCGCTTGGTTGGGTATGCCCGATCACCGCAATCAATAAAGTAAACAGAAAATTTAGAGAGATAAAAGCACATGACTGAAGATAAAAAATCCCTCATCGAATATCCATCCGAGTTTCCAATCAAGGTAATGGGTAAGTCCAATCCAGAATACTTGCCCGCCATCTTGCACATTGCTCGCCAATTTGATCCTACCTTCGATGAGAGTAAGGTTGAGCAGCGACCCTCCAAAGATGGAAATTATTTAGGCATTACATTGCCAATCACTGCTACCAGCCGAGAGCAGTTAGATGAGTTGTATCGCACTTTATCTACGCATCCTTTGGTTAGCGTTGTCCTCTAAATTATCGGTATGCATTTTTTAGTAAAACATTTAGGGTTAGCTGAGTATGAGTCAACCTATCAAGCGATGCGGGATTTTACGCAGCAGCGAGATAGCAATACCCCAGATGAAATTTGGATTCTGGAGCATCCCCCGGTCTTTACTTTGGGCTTAGCGGGGGATGCGGGTAACTTACATTCCCCTAGTAATCAAATACCATTAGTGCAGGTTGATCGTGGTGGTGAAATCACGTATCACGGGCCTGGACAAATCGTGGTGTATTTACTGCTTGATCTGAGACGTTCGGGTATTTTTGTAAAAGAGCTTGTCTCCCGAATCGAGCAGGCTTTGATTGATACCTTGGCAGATTTTGGTATTCAGGCAGAAAGACATGCTGGCGCGCCTGGCATTTATATTGCGCAGGAGAGTTCAATGCAGGCGGAGTACCGAGGCGCCAAGATTGCTGCACTGGGTCTCAAGGTCTCCAAGGGATGCTCCTATCATGGGCTTGCCCTCAATGTATCTACTGATTTAGCTGCTTTTGCCCGTATTCACCCATGTGGGTATGAGGGCTTAAGGACTGTAGATATGCAAACTCTTGGGATCAAGGACAATATAGACATTATTAGCCAAACCCTTTTAGGGCATTTGCAAAAGCAACTGATTTCATCATGACCACCAATAAGCCGGAACTCGACACCACTGCCACTATTAATAGTCGCCAGGATCTCAATTACGATGCCTCCCGCAAGCAGAAATCGAGTGAGAAAACTGCACGTATTCCGATCAAGATCATTCCCTTGGAGCAAGTGCTCAAAAAGCCCGATTGGATTCGAGTAAAAGCCGCCTCTGGAAATTCCCGCTTCTCAGAGATTAAAAAGATTCTTCGAGAAAATGAATTGGTCACAGTTTGCGAAGAAGCAAGCTGCCCTAATATTGGCGAGTGCTTTGGTAAAGGCACGGCTACCTTTATGGTCATGGGCGATAAATGCACACGTCGTTGCCCATTTTGTGACGTTGGCCATGGCAGACCAGATCCATTAGATACAAAAGAGCCGGGTAATTTAGCGCGTACGATTGCTGCTCTGAAATTAAATTATGTGGTGATTACTAGTGTAGATCGCGATGATTTACGTGATGGTGGTGCAATGCATTATGTAGATTGCATTTCTCAGTCACGTGATCTCTCCCCGAACACACGTATTGAAGTTTTGGTGCCAGATTTCCGTGGCCGTTTAGACAAGGCTTTGGATATTTTTTCTGAGCACGCGCCAAAAGGCCTGCCAGATGTGATGAATCACAATCTAGAAACCGTACCGCGTTTGTATAAGCAAGCACGTCCTGGCGCAGACTATGCGCACTCCTTGAAATTATTAAAAGACTTTAAAGAGCGCTTTCCACACATTCCAACTAAGAGTGGTTTGATGGTGGGATTGGGCGAGACAGATGAAGAGATCTTGGCGGTGATGCGTGATATGCGTGAGCACAATATCGATATGCTGACAATTGGTCAGTACCTAGCGCCGTCAGGTCATCACCTCCCAGTTCAGCGTTACGTCCATCCAGATGTGTTTAAGCAATTCGAGGAAGAGGCATACGCAATGGGCTTCTCCCATGCTGCCGTGGGCGCGATGGTGCGCTCTAGCTACCATGCTGACGAACAAGCACATAGCGCAGGTGTTATCTAAACCCATGCTTCAAAAGTTTGGTGTAGTTCTAGCGCTTGTATTTTTACTTGCTGCATGTAGTCCTAAATTAGATTGGCGGACTGTGCAGTCTCCACAAGAGGCTTACAGTGCCCTCTTTCCGGGTAAGCCTGAAAAGATTGAGCGACGACTGCCATATCAAAACCAAGAAATTCCACAAACTTTAGAAGCGGTAAAGATTGATGATGATATTTATTCGGTGAGTGCGATTCGTTTTAGTAAAGATCAAGTAAGCTTGGCGCCCAATTTATTGGAGCAGTTGCAAGGAAACTTATTTAGCCGCGCAAATGTAAATCAGCAAAGTGCTGTTAGTGTTGAAGCTCTATATCGGACTGCAAATAAACAGCGCGCAGCTACTAAAGATTATTTTTTAGAATTTAAATCTTCTGGCAGGATAGAGCAGTCAATGCGGGTTCGTTGGATCACCAGAATGACGCCAGATAATGGGGCTTGGATTTATCAGGTCTCAGTTTTGCACACTGCATCAGCTCGTGTAGATGCCAAAACATTTTTCTCTGAAGAGGCGTACTCAAATTTTTTTGATGAGTTTCATCCGGAATAGTTTCTAGATGAAACTCAATACTGTTTAAGACTTTTCTAGAGCAGCTACTTTAGCTTCGAGAGCTTCCAACTTTTCTCTGGTCTTAGCTAATACTTTAGATTGCAACTCAAACTCTTCGCGAGTCACTAAGTCCATTTTCTGAAAACCTTGATTCATCATGGCGCGCACATTCTTTTCAATCTCTTGTGCTGGTGAATTGCGAATAGCATCCCCAACCTTGTTCTGCATATCACTAGCAATGCGCTGGATTTGTTCTAGGATTTCACCTGGTTTTTGCATGATGCTGACCGCCGTTCTATTGGAATTTGCTTAAAAGATACGGAATCTATTTTAAGTTGTTGGGCTAAAAACAGCCGAAACCGTCTAACAATGCTGCATATGCACCAAAATGAACGAAAATGGGGCATATCTAAGCACCAAAATTGGGCATAAGCCTTATTTAGGTGAATCGTGACAAATCTGCAAGCGTCCCAGCCGTCATGATCACTCCATGCAATAAAGCATCTATCCCTTTTTTATGACCATTAAGGAGTTTCATATGAAAACGATTCAAAAGTCAGCCATCGCTCTAGCAGCTTCTGGCTTATTCGCAACAGCAGCATTTGCGCAAACAGCTCCTGCAGCTGCACCAGAGGCCCCAGAGGTTAGCCCAATTACGGCAAACGTAACTGTTGCAAGCAGCTATGTATATCGTGGTTTGACACAAACAAACAACAAGCCAGCAATTCAAGGTGGCTTTGACTACGCACACGATAGCGGTTTCTATGTAGGAAACTGGAACTCGAATATCAGCTGGATTAGCGATGGTTACAACCAAACTCCAACAACAACAGCACCAATTGAGATGGACTTCTATGCTGGTGTTAAGAAAGAATTGATTGGCGAAGGTTTTGTTAGTGACGTAGGCGTATTGCAGTACTACTACCCAACATCCGGAATGCCGGGTATCAGTAAGACACTGGCAAATGCTGGAGCCACACGTCAGCTTTCTGGAACAACTCCAAGCACAACAGAGATTTATGCCGCTCAGAATTACACATTTGGAGCTGTGACTGGTTTTGTTAAATTTTCATATGGTCTAACCAATCTCTTCGGTATTAACAACAGCAAAGGCTCTTTATATCCTGACTTAACTACAAACTATGACACAGGATTCTATGGAGTTTCTTTGAATGCACACGTCGGTTATCAGTATGTCCCAAATGATATTCAGGGATACAAAATGAGCTATACAGACTGGAAGCTTGGCTTGACTAAAGATTTCGGAGGTGGCTTAACCGGCGCTGTTGCTTACACTGGTACTAACATTGCAAAAGCACCAGGTAGCAGCAGCTACGTATACACAACAGCGAATGGCGGTAGCGCAGGTAAGGCCACTGGCATAGTGTCCCTCACAAAAACTTTCTAATTCCTTCCTCTGAACGGAGAAACACATGAAATTAATTACCGCAATCATCAAGCCCTTCAAGCTTGACGAAGTGCGCGAAGCTCTCTCGGAAGTGGGAGTTTCGGGCATCACCGTCACTGAAGTTAAAGGCTTTGGCCGTCAAAAAGGTCACACTGAGTTGTATCGCGGTGCTGAGTATGTAGTCGACTTTTTGCCGAAAGTAAAAATTGAAGCTGCTGTTGAAGATGGCATCTTGGAGCGAGCGATTGAAGCAATTGAAAAATCTGCCCGTACTGGAAAAATTGGTGATGGCAAGATTTTTGTATCCCCAGTTGAACACGTCATTCGCATTCGTACCGGTGAAACCGGCGCGTCAGCACTTTAAAGAGAGGTTCAAAATGTTAACTTGGATGAAACGACTCCTAGCTGCAAGCGCAATGGCCTTGGCCATTGGTGCAACCAGTGTCATGGTAGCTTCGCCAGCTTTTGCTGATGAAGCAAAGCCAGTAGCCGCAGCCGCCGCAGCCGCAGTTGCTGCTGCTCCTGCATTAGTTCCGAACAAAGGTGATACAGCTTGGATATTAGTGTGTACCGCACTAGTAATCTTGATGACATTGCCTGGTTTGGCTTTGTTCTACGGCGGTTTAACACGTAGCAAGAACATTCTTTCTGTACTCGTACAGTGTATGTTTGTGTTTGCCTTGATCACCGTGTTGTGGGCTCTCTATGGATACAGCTTTGCATTTACTGAAGGCGGCGCATTCATTGGTGGACTCGATCGCTTGTTCTTGGCTGGCATTACTCCAGATTCAGTTGCCGCGACATTTAGTAAAGGCATTGTGATTCCTGAGTATGTATTTATGGCCTTCCAAGCTGCGTTTGCAACCATTACTTGCTGCTTGATCATTGGTTCATTTGCTGAGCGTGCTAAGTTTTCTGCAATCGTCTTGTTTGTCATTCTTTGGTTCACTTTCAGCTACTTACCAATCGCTCACATGGTTTGGTTCTGGCCTGGTCCTGATGACATCAAAGATGCAGCATCACTTGAAGCAATCACAGCGCGTGCTGGTTGGTTGTGGCAGAAGGGTGTTCTCGACTTTGCTGGCGGTACCGTTGTTCACATCAATGCTGCGATCGCAGGCTTGGTAGGTTCATTCGTGATTGGCAAACGTTTAGGTTATGGCAAAGAAGCGATGAAGCCACACAACCTAGTGTTCGTGATGATTGGTGCTTCACTCTTGTGGTTCGGTTGGTTTGGTTTCAATGCCGGTTCTGCTCTCGAAGCAAACGGCAGTGCAGCCTTGGCATTCGTAAACACATTATTGGCAACCGCTGCAGCAGTATTGAGCTGGTCAGTTGCTGAGTGGGTTCTTAAAGGTAAGCCTTCCATGTTGGGTGGCGCATCTGGTTGCGTAGCAGGTTTAGTTGCGATTACCCCTGCTGCTGGTTTTGTTGGCCCAATGGGTGCCCTCGTAATCGGTGCTGCTGCTGGTGTAGTTTGCTTGTGGGGTGTTACTGGTCTCAAGAAGCTTTTGGGTTCAGATGACAGCTTGGACGTATTCGGTGTGCACGGCGTTGGCGGTATCTTGGGCGCTTTGTTGACTGGCGTGTTCGCAGACCCAGCTTTAGGCGGAACAGGTATTTGGGATTATGTAGCGAATGCTGCAGCCCCTGACTACTCGATCGCTAGCCAATTGTGGATTCAGAGCCAAGGCGTGATCGTTACTCTAATTTGGTCTGGCGTGGTCTCTTATATCGCCTTCAAATTGGTTGATATCGTGGTTGGCCTGCGTGTTAAAGAAGATGAAGAGCGCGAAGGTTTGGATATCAGCTCCCACGGTGAGTCCGCTTACGAGTCTTAATCAGCTATTTTACCCCTCACTGGGCGGCTTTAGTTAGCTGCCCGGTTTTTAAGCGCGGGATCCTCGGATTCCGCGTCTTTCTTTTAAAAAATCTTACAATGGTGGAATGGTTCCACATCTCATCACTGCCCTAAGCGGCCCCCTTCTTGACCTCGAGTCGAAGGTATTAGAAGCAACTCCAACGATTGAGCGCTGGTTCAGGCTTGAGTGGCAAGAGCACACTCCGCCGTTCTATTGCTCAGTTGACTTGCGTAATGCGGGCTTTAAGCTTGCACCAGTTGATACCAACCTCTTCCCAGGTGGTTTTAACAACCTTTCACCCCAGATGTTGCCTTTAGCAGTTCAGGCAGCAATGGCGGCAATCGAGAAGATTTGCCCTGAAGCAAAAAATTTACTATTGATACCTGAGCGACACACTCGTAATACTTTCTATTTGCAGAATATTGCGCGCTTATCTTCGATCTTGCGTCAAGCCGGTCTTAATGTCCGCTTAGGTACTTTGTCTGATGAAATTAAAAAACCAACTTGGATTGATTTGCCTGATGGCAATCGTCTCTTGATGGAGCCTTTGTCTCGTTTGGGTTTGAAGAAGCAACGTCTTGGTTTAAAAGATTTCGACCCTTGCTCAATTTTGCTAAACAATGATTTATCGGCAGGCATTCCTCCGATCTTAGAAAACCTGCATGAGCAGTATCTCTTGCCAGGTCTGCATGCTGGCTGGCACGTTCGCCGTAAGTCGAAACACTTCGCTGCTTACGATGAGGTTGCTAAGAAGTTTGCCAAGGTAGTTGATATTGATCCGTGGATGATTAACCCCTACTTTGCTAGTTGCTCTGATATGAACTTCCATGAGCGCAAGGGAGAAGAAGAGTTACAGGCGGCTGTCGAGAAAGTTCTCAAGAAGACTGCTAAGAAATACCGTGAGTACGGCATTAAAGAAAAACCCTACGTTGTTGTTAAAGCGGATGCTGGTACATATGGCATGGGTGTGATGGTGGTAAATGATCCTTCACAGCTCAAAGACCTGAACCGCAAAGACCGCAATAAAATGAGTGTTGTAAAAGAAGGTCTTGAGGTAAGTGATGTTTTGATTCAAGAAGGTGTCTATACCTTTGAGAAGGTCAATGAAGCAGTTGCGGAGCCGGTGGTGTACATGATCGATCGCTATGTGATTGGTGGCTTCTATCGAGTGCATACTGACCGTGGTCCTGATGAGAATTTGAACGCTCCAGGCATGCATTTTGTACCTTTGGCATTTGAGCAAAACTCGATTCCAGACTTAGGTGCAAAGCCTGGAAGCGCACCGCCTAATCGCTTTTATATGTATGGCGTCGTCGCTCGTCTAGCCTTGCTGGCAGCCTCTCTAGAGCTAGAGCGCTCTGATCCTAATGCTGAAGCTGCTTAATTTATTCGGATACTGACATGAACCTGCTTTTCATTGCGGATCCTTTAGAGTCTTTCAAGATTAGTAAAGATTCCACCTTAGCAATGATGCGAGTTGCACAAGAAGCTGGGCATCAGCTTTGGTTTTGCGAAAGTCGCAATATCCTCTGGAGAAAAGATTTTGTCGTTGCAGACTGCCAGTTTCTCGACATCAAACCAAGCGGTACCGCATGGTTTGAATTGGGTGCTATAGAAGATCGCCCACTAAATTCCTTTAACGCAGTCATGATGCGTACTGATCCGCCATTTGATATTGAATATCTCAATACCACCTGGTTACTGTCTGCTGCGGTTCGACAGGGTGCGAGAGTATTTAATAATCCAACTGCTATTCGGGATCATTCCGAAAAGATATCTATCACCGAGTTTCCAGAACTTATTCCACCAACTTTAGTAACACGTGAACTCAGTGCGATTGAGGTGTTTCATCAAGAGCATCAAGACATTGTGATTAAGCCCTTAGATGGTATGGGTGGTATGGGTATATTTCGCGTTGGGCCAGATGCTTTAAATCTTGCCAGCATTGTTGAGACCTTAGGCGAGAATGGCACGCGTACTTTGATGGTGCAGAGATTCTTGCCAGAGATTAAGCAAGGCGATAAACGGGTGTTACTGATCGGTGGTGAGGTGGTGCCATTCTCATTAGCCCGCATTCCGCAGGGTAGTGAAATCCGAGGTAATTTAGCTGCTGGCGGTAAGGGAGTGGCAATGCCATTGACGGATGCCGAAAGAAAAGTTGCGGAGCGCTTGGCTCCCATTTTGAATGCCCGAGGCTTATTCTTGGTAGGATTAGATTTAATTGGGGCATACGTCACAGAAATTAATGTGACTAGTCCGACCTGTTTTGTAGAAATTACTGAGCAAAGTGGATTTGATGTGCCCAAATTTTGGTTAACGGCGCTTGAAAAGGTATTGGCATAAACATGATCGGAATCGTCATAGTTGCCCACACTCCAGTAGCAAGTGCGATGCTGGGTTTTGCTGAGCATGCTTTTGGTGTGGCACCTGAGAGAGTGAGGGCTGTAGACATTCCGCCCTACGAAGATATAAAAATCAGCTTCGATCGACTCTTAAAAGCGGCCTATGGAGTCAATACAGGTCAGGGCGTTTTGGTTTTGACTGATGTGATGGGTGCCACCCCAGCCAATGTGGCATCTAAGCTTGAAGCTTTGGGTCCACTTTCGGGTTTGAATGCCCCTGTCATTGTTTTAGCGGGCCTCAATTTACCTATGCTGATGCGCTGCATCTCCCATCGTGGCGAGAGCCTGGAAGAGTTGGCTCATAAAGCGCTTCAAGGTGGTCAAAATGGCATTCTGCGTCTAGGCTCTAAAACCCCGCAAGCCACTACAGAGAAATAGGATTCGCTATGCCTGTTGCTGAAATCGAAATTATTAATAAGTTGGGCTTACATGCTCGAGCATCAGCCAAGCTATCGCAGCTTGCTGCTGAGTTTCCCTGTGAAATCTTCTTATCTCGTAATGGTCGTCAAATCAATGCCAAGAGCATTATGGGTGTCATGATGCTGGCCGCTGGGATTGGAAGTACGGTCACTTTAGAAACCGTTGGTGAAAAAGAAGATGAGGCCATGCAGGCTTTAACTGCATTGATCAATGATCGATTTGGTGAGGGCGAGTAAGGATGACTTTTGCTTTGCACGGAATAGCGGTCTCCAAGGGTATTGCCATTGGCAAGGCCGTACTGATATCGCGTGCTGCATTAGAGGTTAGTCATTACTTAGTTGAAGCTGGCAAGGAAGAGGATGAGGCTCAAAAATTATTAGATGCTTTTGAGCAGGTGCGCCAGGAGTTAGCGCAATTACGTCAAGGCCTACCTAAAGACGCGCCACAAGAAATGGCCGCATTCTTAGATGTTCACGGCATGATCTTGGCTGACCCTGCCTTAACTGAGAAGCCCATTAAATTAATTCGCACTCAACGGTTAAATGCGGCTTGGGCTTTAACAACCGAGTTAAATGATCTCTTAGAGCAATTTGCAGATATTGAGGATACTTATTTAAAAGAGCGTGCTAACGATATTCGTCAGGTGGCAGAGCGCGTTATTAAGGCCTTGAATGCCCAGCAAAAAGATCCTTTAAATGATGCTGAATTTTTGCCTGCAAGCGATATCGGTGTTGAGTCGATTATTGTTGCCCACGACATTGCTCCTCATGACATGCTGCGTTTCAAGGATCACGCTTTTACGGGGTTTGTAACCGATCTTGGTGGTAAGACCTCTCATACCGCTATCGTTGCGCGCAGTATGGAAATTCCGGCAGTAGTCGGTGTACGACATGCCAGTGAAATGATTCGTCATGGTGATTGGCTGATATTAGATGGAGAGTATGGAGTTGTCGTGGTTGCGCCCGATGAACAACTTCTTGCCGAGTATCGAAAGCTACAAGCTCAAGCCTTAAAAGAGACTCGCAAGCTTAAGCAGTTAAAGCATTCCAAGACAGAAACAGCTGATCGGGTCGAGATTGAGTTATTTGCCAACATTGAATTGCCAGAAGATGCTATTCAGGCGGTGAAGTTAGGCGCCGTAGGCGTTGGCTTATTCCGCTCCGAATTTTTGTTTATGGATCGTAAGCAAGCCCTTCCTGATGAAGAGCGGCAGTATGAGGAATATCGTCGCATAGTCGATTTAATGCATGGTCTGCCCGTCAATATTAGAACCATTGACGTTGGCGCTGATAAGGCCTTAGGTGGAGGTGGCGATACCTCTCAAACTGGCACATCACCACTTGGCTTACGAGCGATTCGCTGGTCTTTGACAGAACCTGAAATCTTTTTAACTCAACTTAGAGCAATCTTGCGCGCATCGGCCCATGGTCAGGCGCGCATCATGATTCCGATGCTGGCTCACGCCAGCGAAATCGATGAAACATTTGGATTGATTGAAAAAGCTAAGCAGCAATTACATCAGCGTGGCCAGGCATTTAATCCTAATATTCAAGTTGGCGCAATGATTGAAGTCCCTGCAGCTGCCTTGATGCTGCCGCTATTTATCAATCGATTCGATTTTCTTTCTGTTGGTACTAACGACTTAATTCAGTACACCTTGGCAATTGATCGCGCAGATCATGCAGTGGCACACTTATATGATCCTTTGCATCCAGCCATTTTGAATTTGCTATTTAACATCATTGATCAAGCTAAGCGCGCTGATGTGCCTGTTGCTGTTTGCGGTGAGATGGCTGGCGATCCAGCATTTACGAAGCTATTGCTTGCACTCGGTCTGACGGATTTCTCAATGCACTTCAGTCAGTTATTGTTGGTCAAGCGTGAGATATTAAAAGCAAATGTAGGACTATTGAAGACGCGTGCCCCTAGGGTTCTGCGTGCTTATGAGCCCGAAGAGCAGGCTAAAGCATTGGAATACTTGCTCTCTTAATTTTCCCGGTGTTGGGAGCCACATACTTTACAGGCGGGATTACGAGCAATACGAATCTCATCAATCTGAGTATTCATAGCATTCCACAACAACATTCTTCCAACGAGAGGCTGACCAAAGCCAATCAACACCTGAAGAGCCTGAGCCGCTTGCATTGTGCCAATAATGCCAACGAGCGGGGAAAAGATGCCCATACTGGCGCAGCTGACTTCTTCAAACCGCTCTTCTGGAGAAAAAAGGCAGGCATAACAGGGTGAAGTTTCATTACGAAAATCAAAGACGCTGAGTTGACCATCAAATTTGAGTGCAGATCCGGAGACAAGGGGAATCTTGTGAATAAAGCAGGCTTGATTGATCAGCTGGCGGGTAGCAAAGTTATCCGTGCAATCTAAAACAAGATGCACTGCCGGCAAGAGTGTATTGAGTAAATCTTCTGAAGCCTTTTCTGCGATTGCATTAATCGTGAGGGCGGGATTTAGGCTTTGTAAAAATTGCTTTCCAGACTCCACTTTAGTCTTACCAATCGAATTCTGGGTATGCATGATTTGGCGCTGCAAATTAGTAAGCTCGACTTGGTCATGATCAACGAGTGTCATTTTTCCGACGCCAGCTGCAGCTAAGTAAGGCGCGGCAGCACTTCCCAATCCGCCGGCACCAATAATCAAGACGTGGGAGCCAAGAAGCTTTTCTTGGCCTGCAACATCAATTTCTTCTAGTAGTAAATGCCGCGAGTAGCGAAGCAGCTGCTCATCATTCATATGTATTCTTAATGCGAGAACTTACTCTAGCTTTGAGGCGGAGCGTTTTACAGGCTCGCCATTGATAAATGCGACTGCCTGAGTAAGCATGAAGTCATCTGCACTGCCGAGCTCGACTGGCTTCTTAGACTTTTCTTTTTCTTTCTCTTCTGGAGTCTTCTTCGCATTTTTTTCTTCAATGCGTTGTAGCTCTTCCAACCGACGTTTTTCCCGTTCAGAGGCTAGTTTCTCTTCTGAGGATTGCTTGTTGCGCAAATGCTTCTCGCTGTCGATCTCGCGAGTGATCAATACATCATCAGGATCACCGTCTTTATTTTGATCTACCGCGATATCAGGTTTGATGCCGTACGCTTGAATTGATTTACCACTTGGTGTGTAGTAATACGCCGTAGTGATTTTCAATGCTGAATCATTGGTTAGAGGGCGAACTGTTTGTACGGAGCCTTTACCGAAAGTCGTTTTACCAATAATGGTTGCACGTTTGTAATCTTGCAATGCGCCAGCCACAATCTCAGAGGCTGATGCTGAATAGGCATTTACCAAAACTACCATTGGTAACTTTTTATACATGGCTGGTACGCCAGCTAAAGGATCTCCAGACTCACTGAGGCGATACATCGCCGGTGTTGCGTTGAACACCTGCTTAGAGTCCGCTGTCTGACCTTTAGTAGAAACGATGACAGCATCTGCTGGCAAGAAAGCAGCAGCAACACCGACTGCGCCTTGTAATAAGCCGCCGCCATTGTTTCTGAGATCAAGAATGATGCCCTTCATTTTTGGGTCTTGATTTGCAAGCTCAGTTAATTTCTTAGCAAGATCGGGAATGGTGCGCTCTTGAAAGCTCGTCACTCTAACCCAGGCAATATTGTTATCCAAAATTTTGGCTTTAACCGATTGCACTTTAATTTCAGCGCGGGTAATGGTTACTGGAAAGCTACGCTCTTCACTCTTGCGGAAGACAGTCAAGGTAATTTTTGTACCTGGTGTACCGCGCATGGTACGTACCGCTTTATCTAGCGACATACCGCGAACCGGTTTGTCGTCTAAGCGCGTAATGAGATCGCCAGCTTGGAGTCCAGCGCGTGCTGCAGGACTATCTTCAATTGGGTTGAGCACTTTAACAACGCCATCTTCTGAAGTGATCTCAATTCCAAGACCAGCAAACTTGCCGCTGGTCTGTTCTTGCATTTCAGAGAAGTCTTTTTTATCCAGATAGGTGGAGTGCGGATCAAGACTGCTCACCATTCCCTTGACTGCATCGGTTAGCAGCTGCTTATCTTCAATTGGCTCAACATACTCACGCTTGATTTGAGCGAAGACATTCGATAATGTACGCAGTTCATCCAAAGGGAGCGTCGCACCCTGCTGGGCGGTAGCTGATAGTTGGATGGTGGCTGCAACCCCGGCGATGAGGCCGACAGAGACTAGGGCAAAGTTCTTGAAAAATACGCGCATATTTCAGTTTTACCTTAATTCAAATAAAAATGCTGAATAGGTTTGAGATTGTCATCGAGCTCGTAAACCAGCGGGACGCCATTAGGAACATTGATTTCCATGATGTCTTCATCAGAAACCTGGTCGAGATACTTAATTAAAGAGCGAATGCTATTACCGTGCGCAACGAGCAATACCCGCTTACCGGCTTTAAGTGCGGGGGCGATCGATTCATTCCAGAGGGGTAATACACGCTCCACATTGTCTTTAAGGCACTCTCCCAGGGGAATGTCAGAATCACTCAGTTTTGCATAACGTGGATCATTTTGCGGATTACGCTCATCATCTTTTTCTAGGAGCGGTGGCCGTATATCGTAGGAGCGACGCCAAATATGAACTTGGGCATCTCCATATTGTTGGGCAGTTTCAGCTTTATTTAGACCTGTGAGGGCGCCATAGTGGCGCTCGTTCAGTCTCCAGCTATGGACCACTGGCAACCACATGAGGTCCATGGCGTCCTGAACGTGCCACAGAGTACGAATGGCTCTTCTGAGCACTGAGGTGTAGGCCACATCAAACTCATAGCCAGCTTTACGGAGATTTTCACCTGCAGCAAGGGCCTGTTCAGTACCCTTAGGGGTTAAGTCAACGTCCGCCCATCCAGTAAATCGGTTTTCAAGGTTCCAGGCGGATTCGCCATGACGAATAAGGACAAGTTGTTTCATAGAGCCATTCTATAATCCGGTGATGATCTTTCTCACACAAATTGATAATTTAGCGCTGATTGCCCTCCTGCTGGTTACGGGCGCAGCGCTCTTCTTCCCTACATTATCTACGCTTATTAGCGGAAAAGGCTTATCGCCTACAGAAGCGACTATTTGGATCAATCGTCGTAAGGCAGCCGTTTTGGACTTACGTCCAGCATCCGATTTTAAGATTGGCCATCTACCAGGATCAAAGCATATTTTGGCTGAGCAAATTCCATCTGGAATAGATAAGCTCAAGCTAGATCGTAACAACCCCATTATTTTGGTCTGTGAGTCTGGTGCGAATGCTCGCAAGCTTGTCCCAGAGCTTAATAAGCTGGGGTTCCAAGAGGTTGCAGCCCTAGATGGCGGCGTTCAAGGCTGGCAAGCCGCAGCCTTGCCATTAGTTAAATAATTCAGCGAGTCTTAAATATGCCACCAGTCACGATGTACAGCACTCAAGTTTGCCCTTATTGCGTTATGGCTGAAAAGCTTCTGCACAAGAAGGGCGTTGCCAGTCTAGAGAAGATTCTGATTGACCGAGATCCTGCGCAGCGCGAGATCATGATGACCCGTACTGGTCGTCGTACAGTGCCACAAATTTACATTGGTGAGACTCATGTTGGCGGTTATGACGACCTAGTTGCTTTAGATCGCGCAGGCCAACTTGATCCACTGCTAGCTTAAATTTACTCAGAAAGTTTCCATGACTGAACAAACTACTTCCGCTCCAGATGCAGCCGATACTTCAAAAGAGCCGGGTTTTCGTATTCAAAGGATCTATCTCAAAGATTTATCCCTAGAGCAACCGCATGCACCACAAATCTTATTGGTTGCAGCTGAGCCTCAAGTTGAGGTTGAGATTGATGTTGCAGTCACCCGCCTTGGCGATGAAATCTTTGAGGTTGCCTTGATTGCAACAGTAACTGCCAAAGTAGAGGGCAAAGTGCTCTTCTTGGTTGAGGCAAAACAAGCGGGTATTTTTGAATTTAATAATATCCCTGCAGAGCAAATTGACCCAATGCTAGGCATTGCTTGCCCAACCATTTTGTATCCTTATCTGCGCTCAAACATTGCTGACACTATTAGTCGTGCTGGTTTCCAGCCAATTCATTTGAATGAGATTAATTTCCACGGTATGTACGAGCATCGCCTGATGCAGGCTGCGCAAGCGACTGCAACGGAAAGTAGCTCAGCCGATGAAAGCAAAATCGTTCTTCCTCACTAAGCTGACTTTTAAAGCCCACAGATCATGAAAGTGACGCTGCTTGGAGCTGGTTCATGGGGCACGGCTATGGCAGCGCAAGCTGCACGTTATCTTCAGCCGGGCGACGTTAGTCTTTGGTCTCGAAGCATTGAACAAATTGAAGGTATGCAGCAGTCAGGTGCGAACACAGCCTTTTTACCTGGTGTTGCCTTACCTAAGGGACTGCAATTAGAAGTGAGTTTTGAGCGGGCTATTGATCGCCTGTCTGAAAATGATCTTTTGGTAATTGCTACCCCGATGTCGGGTTTATCAGAAACAGTAGCGCAGGTATTGCGCCTTGCAAAGCACCCACTCAATATTGTTTGGTTATGCAAGGGCTTAGAGCCCAGCACTGCCTTATTGCCGCACCAAGTAGTGGAACGCGAAGATCAAGTACATAGCCATGGCATACGCCATTCTTACGGCGCTCTATCAGGACCTAGTTTTGCGCAAGAAGTTGCTAATGGTATGCCTTGCGCATTAACCATCGCTAGTAAATCTAATACCTTGTGTGACATTGTTCAGAGCGCTTTCCACCACGGCAATATGCGTATTTATGCCAGCGATGATTTAGTTGGTGTGGAATTAGGTGGCGCTATTAAAAACGTTTTAGCGATTGCGGCTGGTATTGGTGATGGCTTGGATCTGGGCTTAAATGCACGCGCTGCAGTATTAACGCGTGGCCTTGCAGAAATGATGCGTTTAGTAAAAGCGGCTGGTGGCAGACCAGAGACCTGTATGGGCTTAACTGGCGCAGGCGATTTGATCTTGACGGCTACTGGCGATCTCTCTCGTAATCGTCGTGTTGGCCTAGCGCTTGCAGCAGGACAATCTTTACCTGAAATTTTGGACAACTTAGGACATGTTGCTGAGGGCGTCTTGTGTGCCTCTGCTGTCGGCAATCTCGCTACGCGTTTGGGTGTCGAGATGCCAATTACCGCCATGATGGGCGAGGTCTTGTCTGGAAAACTTTCACCCCATGAAGCAGTAAAAAAACTGATGGGGCGTGATCCCAAGCTCGAAGTTTAAGTTCTTAGCTTCCACCCAGCAATCCGTTTTGGCGCCAAGCTTCATAAACTACTATCGCCACGGTATTCGAGAGATTTAAGCTGCGACTGCTATCTTGCATCGCTAAGCGCATTTGGTTGGGGCTTGGAATTGAGCTTCTGACTTCTTCGGTGATGCCTTTGGTTTCTGAACCAAAAACAAAATAATCTTCGGGCAAATATTTGCCATCATGAAACTTGCCAGATCCTTTGGTGGTCAAGGCAAAAAGACGCTTAGGCTGAGGCTGCTCATCAACCAAAAATTGCGCCCAGTTTGGATGAACTTTTACTTTGGCGAACTCGTGATAGTCCAGGCCAGCCCTGCGCAGTTTGGCATCTTCCATAGGGAAGCCGAGCGGCTCGATGAGATGTAACTTTGCGCCCGTGTTTGCACATAGGCGAATGATGTTACCCGTGTTGGGTGGAATTTCTGGTTCGAATAAAACGATATTAAACATGTGCTGAGCTTTATGTTAACTACTTAAGACTGGGTACAGCGTTCGCAGAAGAACCCAATTAGTAACATGTGATGCCCCATTGTCCTTCAATACGCGAGCAATTTCATTTAAGGTTGCACCACTAGTCATGACATCGTCAAACACAATGACTCTAGAGGATTCTAGTTGCCCTTGAAATTGAGGGTTGATATAGAACATATCTTGAATAGCAATTTGACGATTAGCGCGATTCTCTTTGGCCTGATGCTGGGTATGGTGATGGCGTTTTAAGATGTGTGGGTTTTTATGGATGTGTTTGTCACAATCAATCCGCCTGGCTAATTCCCAGCTTTGATTAAAGCCGCGAGAACACAATTTTTCTGGACTCAGTGGTACCGGTAGTAGATAGTCTGCTTGTAAATTTTTTAAGCTATGAGTCATCAGTTGATTCCATGCTGATACCAAACCATGTGCGCAAGCAAGACGCCGCTGATATTTCAACAGATGCAGGGCAGACTGCAATCTACCTTCGTAGCGATCGAGACAGTGAGTTTCATCAAAGTAGGGTGGGTTAGTAATGCACTCTCGGCAGCGTTTTTCTGTCAGCTCACCAGCTTCAAGAGTAAGGCCACATTGATGACAGCATTCGTAATTGGATAGCTGATCTGATTCTAGTTGGATGGAGCAATCAAGGCAGAGGGTGTGTCGCTGAAATGCTCCGCAAACAATACATGCGCTTGGTAGCAGGTGAGAAAAAATCGCTTGGAAAATATTCTCTATTGGACGCATGGGTCGCTGAGTATACTGAGCCAATGACCCAATCAATCAGATGGCTTCAGGATGAAATTGCAACGCGCATGTTGCAAAAATTAGACATCGTGAAATTAGAACCAAAAGATATTTTGCTAATTCCAGATTTCCCTGGAGTGCATAGTTCTTTTCTGACAAAACGCTTTCCAGGAATTCGTTTTCATAGCGCACCCGAATGCGAGCTATCGGGCTTTAATTTATTTAAATTGAGGGTAGCTCGTTTTTGGAATTCAAGGATGAAGTTGGCACCCCTTATTTCCCTAGATAACTACAAGAAAACGGGCCACATTAACCTTCCTAGTAATTCTGTAGATTTAGTAGTGAGTGTTCTCTTGATTCAGGACTTAGACGACCCTAAGCATTTTTTGCAAGAGTGCCGCCGAGTACTCAAAGAAGGTGGGCTACTCACATTTAGCTATCTGGGTCCAGATACTGGCAAAGAGCTCAGAGATGAACTCTTGGCGCAAGAATTACCCATTCAAAACTTGGCTAGCCCTTGGGATATGCACGATATGGGAGATGCCCTGCTGGGCGAGCGCTTTTCTGACCCAGTGATGGATATGGAGTTTTTGGGTTTGGACTATGACTCTGACAGCATCCTTCTGTCAGACGCAAGGGCGCTCAATTTGCTCGGTTCCGACTATCAAAATAGTGCCGTAGCTACTCAATTACCTCAAAAACTGACCTTAGAGGTGGTTTATGGACATGCCTGGGCTTTGGGCAAGAACCTCGCTAAGGCGCAAGATGATGTCGCTTATATTGATTTAAATCAAATAGGGCGCAAGACTAGGAATGATCCTGCTTAAGTGTGAGTGTTCACTATCTTTTAAACCATTATCAAGATTGAGTGAGGCATAGTAGGCCCCGTTTGTTCTTGAGCCTAATTAACCCTATAATTGCGTCTAGTTGAATTGCTTCATACCGTTTTTTTGGGCTTTCTGAGGGTGTTTTTTTACAGAAGCTCACGACAATAAACAGAGAATAAGATGAATTTATTTGGAAAAGTCACTAGGGCTTCGCTCTATTTAGTAGCAGCCTTTGGCGCTGCATTTGCACGTGCGGCTGAAGATATGCAGGGTGGTCCAGCAGTAAATCAGCTGAATTTCACTGCCCCAGCCACAAAAATCATGGCAGAGATTCATTGGTTGCATTGGATGATGTTGGTCATCTGCGCGCTCATTTTTGTAGGCGTATTTGGAGTGATGTTTTATTCCATCTTGAAGCACCGTAAATCTCTAGGTGCTAAGTCTGCTTCTTTCCATGAAAGCACTACTGTTGAAATTATTTGGACAATCATTCCTTTAATCATTGTTATTGGTATGGCGTTGCCAGCAACTAAGACAGTCGTAGCAATGAAAGACACTACCAATTCTGACGTCACTATTAAGACTACTGGCTATCAGTGGAAGTGGGGTTAAGACTACATCAAAGGCGAAGGCGAAGGAATTAGTTTCTTGTCTACTTTGGCTACTTCCCGTGAATCTATCAACAATCTTGCGCCAAAATCAAATACGTATTTGATGGAAGTGGACAATGAGATGGTAGTGCCAGTTGGTAAAAAGATTCGCATCATTACCACTGCAAATGATGTGATCCATGCATGGGCGGTCCCAGCATTTGGTGTGAAGCAGGATGCTATTCCTGGTTTTGTTCGTGACACTTGGTTCCGTGCAGAAAAGATCGGTACTTACCGGGGTCAATGTTCAGAGCTATGCGGCGCACAACATGCTTTTATGCCGATCGTAGTGAGAGTCGTTTCCCAAGAGGATTACACCAAGTGGGTAGATGAGAAGAAAAAAGAAATGGGCGCAACATCTGACGACCCATCTAAGGTTTACACCTTAGATGAACAGAAAGAGCGTGGCGCCAAGGTTTACGCAGCTAACTGCGCGGCATGTCACCAGCCAAATGGCAAAGGTGCTGGCGCCTTCCCAGCATTAGATGGCAGCAAGATGGTGCTGGGTCCAAAAGCTGGCCAATACAACATTCTTATCAACGGTAAGGGTGCAATGCCGAAGTGGGCTGGCGTGATTTCTGATGGCGATATTGCTGCAGTAATGACCTATACCCGTAATGCATGGGGTAATAAAACGGGCGAAGTAATTCAGACCCAAGATATTGTCTCTGCGCGTGCTGGCAAGTAATTTTTTTAAGAATTTATACAGATCAAACTAAACCGGAGTAATCCATGAGCACCATTTCAACTACCCACGATCACGCACACGACCATGCGCATGATGACCATACGCCACATGGCTGGCGCCGTTGGTTGTTTGCAACTAACCATAAAGATATCGGTACGATGTACCTGATTTTCTCGTTTATCAGCTTACTAGCTGGTGGAGTGATGGCTCTGGGTATTCGTTTGGAGTTGTTTCAGCCAGGTCTGCAGTTTTTGCGACCAGAGTTTTTCAACCAGTTAACCACGATGCATGGTCTGGTAATGGTGTTCGGCGCGATCATGCCGGCCTTCGTTGGATTTGCGAACTGGATGATTCCTGTTCAAATCGGCGCATCAGATATGGCCTTCGCACGGATGAATAACTTTAGCTTCTGGATTTTGCCAGTGGCTGCTTGTTTATTGTTTGGTTCATTCTTAGCTCCTGGTGGTGCTCCTGCTGGTGGTTGGACTTTATATGCTCCACTGACATCACAGATGGGCCCAGGTTTAGATATGGCCATCTTTGCACTCCACTTGTTGGGTGCTTCTTCAATCATGGGTTCGATTAACATCATCGTGACCATCTTGAACATGCGCGCTCCTGGCTTGACTTTGATGAAGATGCCCATGTTCTGCTGGACATGGTTGATCACTGCTTACTTGTTGATCGCTGTTATGCCAGTATTGGCAGGTGCGATCACTATGGTTTTGACAGATCGTCACTTCGGCACCTCTTTCTTCAACGCAGCTGGCGGCGGTGATCCAATTATGTTCCAGCATATTTTCTGGTTCTTTGGTCATCCAGAGGTTTACATCATGATTCTTCCAGCATTCGGAATCGTGAGCGAAATCATTCCGGCTTTCTCAAGAAAAACTTTGTTTGGTTATAGCTCGATGGTTTATGCAACTGCATCCATTGCGATCTTGTCATTCATCGTTTGGGCTCACCACATGTTTGCAACTGGTATGCCGGTCACTGGTCAGCTGTTCTTTATGTATGCCACGATGTTGATTGCAGTTCCAACAGGTGTAAAGATTTTCAACTGGGTTGCAACGATGTGGAAAGGTTCCATGACCTTTGAAACCCCAATGTTGTGGTCAGTTGGATTTATTTTCGTGTTTACCATGGGTGGCTTCACTGGATTGATTCTGGCGATGGCGCCAATTGATATTGGCTTGCAAGATACCTATTACGTAGTAGCTCACTTCCACTATGTTTTGGTGGCTGGCTCATTGTTTGCAATGTTTGCTGGTTTCTATTAATGGTGTCCAAAGTGGACTGGCTACATGGCCAATGAAACTCGCGGCAAGATCCACTTCTGGACTTCCATGATTTTCTTTAACATCACCTTCTTCCCAATGCACTTCCTGGGCTTAGCAGGTATGCCACGTCGTTATGCTGACTACCCAACCCAGTTTGCTGACTTTAATACGATCGCATCTATTGGTGCACTCGGTTTTGGTTTATCTCAGGTTTTCTTTTTGCTATTTGTTGTTCTGCCAGCCTATAACGGTAAGGGCGAAAAAGCACCTATGAAGCCATGGGATGGCGCCAAAGGTTTAGAGTGGACAGTGCCATCACCAGCACCACATCACACATTTGAAACGCCTCCAACTACTGCAGAGTTAAATGCTGCAGGAATCTAAAGTAGCGGCGCACAAATCCCAATCTGCCAGCAATCGCAGATTGGGCTTTATTTTGTTAACTGTTGTTCTAGTGTTCTTTCTGGGCATCCTGATTAAACGCGGCTTATTGGGTTAAAGCCTGCCGAATACTTATGTCTGCTATTGCCTCCATTAACCGCCAAATCTTGCTAAAGCTCTTGATAGCTTCAGTCATGATGTTTGGTTTTGGTTATGCGCTAGTGCCAATGTATAAAGCTTTGTGTGAGGTGACCGGTATTAATGTGGTCACTAGCAAGAACGACTATGGTATTCGTGCCTACAGTGCAAATAAAGTTGGCAATACTCAGGTTGACTATTCTCGTAAGGTGACTATTGAGTTTGACTCTAATAGCCGTGGTCCTTTTACGTTTCGCCCAGTGAAGAACTTCTTAGAAGTGCATCCAGGTGAAATGACTGAGATTGTTTACGAAGTTACCAATAATTTAAGTCGCCCTGTTGAGGCTCAAGCAATTCCAAGTTATGCACCTAAAAGCGCCATGGAGTTCTTCACCAAATTAGAATGTTTTTGTTTTCAGCAACAAACTTTGGCGCCTCATGAAATGAAGAAGATGCCAGTGGTATTTATAATTGATGCAGGCTTGCCTACTGATGTCAAAACAATTACTTTGTCATATACCTTCTTTGAATTGGGAGTTGGTCAGCAACCAGCTGGCTCAACCACACCTAAATCAAAATCAGCATCATGAGTAAGAAAAGTTCGTTTACGCAATCGATGATTGCGGTCCTGTGGGCCTTTTTAGGTGTGCGTAAAAAATCAGGTTTGCAGGAAGATGTTGCTTCATTAAGTTTTGTCCACATTGTTATTGCGGGAGTTTTAGGTGCCTTGATTTTTATGGGCATACTCCTTTTGATAGTTAAAGCAGTTGTGTCCCATTGATTATTTTTTGATTGAATAGAGAGAATAAGATGTCATCCAATTCAACCCCTTACTATTTCGTTCCTGGACTATCTAGCCATCCAGCTTCGGCAGCCATAGGTTTGCTTGCTTTTGCTGCTGGCATGTCTGGCTGGGTAAACCACGCAGCTTGGGGCGGCCCAGTAACTGCAGTCGGTGTACTTTGGGTGTTAGTTGTTCTTTATAAGTGGTTTGGAGACACCATTGCCGAATCCAACTCAGGTAAAAATGGCGTGAACGTCGATATTTCTTATCGTTGGTCCATGGCCTGGTTCATTTTCTCGGAGATCATGTTCTTTGGCGCATTCTTTGCTGCCTTGTTCTATGCGCGCAATATTGCGATGCCTTGGATGGGTGGTGTAGAAAGTAAATTACTTTGGCCTGATTTTCAGGCTGTTTGGCCAAATGATGGTCCTGCTGGTTTAGTGGAAAAATTTACCACTATGGGTCCATGGCCCATTCCAACGATTAATACGTTGTTGCTTTTATCTTCTGGTGTGACAGTAACTTACGCTCATCATGCGATTCGTGAAAATCATATGAAGAAGGCGATCAATGGTTTAGCTGCTACTGTTGGCCTTGGCATTATCTTCTTGGGCTTTCAGATGTATGAGTACTACCATGCATACCATGCCTTGAACTTGAAGTTAACTTCAGGTGTCTATGGCTCAACTTTCTTTATGTTGACTGGTTTCCACGGCTTCCACGTATTCCTTGGCGGCTTGATGTTGGCGATTGTTCTCCGTCGCATGATCCGCGGCGACTTTACTGCTGAAAATCATTTTGCATTTGAGGGCGCCGCTTGGTATTGGCACTTTGTTGACGTGGTTTGGCTTGGTCTGTATATCGCTGTTTACTGGATGTAATGAAATCAAAATCGGGGCGTTGAGCCCCGATTTATTTTGAATCCTGATTCTTAGTGGAGGGCACTTAGTTTGTTCCCACTCGAACGCCGGTAGCTTCGATATAGCCAAAGTAGTGGGCAATCAGAATTCCCAAGAAGAGTACGATTGACAGCCCAATACGTAACGTAAGCGACTGAACCATTCTTGAGCTGCGACCCTTGTCTTTCATCATGAAATAGAGTGCTGAGCCTAAGCTCCCAACAATAATAAGTAGTGCAACTGGAATAACCCATTTCATCTCAAAGTACCCTTGTGAATATCTTTTCTAGCTTAATTACTAGTCGTATAGTCGCTACATTATCAGCTCTTGTGGTGATTGTAGTAGGCTGCGGTGCTGGTATTTGGCAGTTAAACCGAGCAGAGCAAAAGATTCGCCTGGGTGAGTCTTTAAGTGCAAGACTGCAAATGCCCATTCTGAATGCGAATGCCGATAGCTTGAGCCTAGAGCAGGCTACAGAGCGCCGGATTCTAGCTCGTGGGCGTTTTATTCAAGATGAGGCGGTCTGGCTGGATAACCGTCCTCGCCCGATTCCTGAGGGTGGTGCTGGTGCCGCAGGACAATCCGGCTTTTATGTAATGATGCCCCTGAAATTGGATGGCCAAGAGCTGGTGCTTTGGGTTAATCGGGGTTGGGCTCCACGTAATAACGACAATCGTATTGAGTTACCCCCAGTGAAAACAGTGGATGACATGGTGACTGTTGAGGGAATTGCTTTCCCTCACCCTGGAAGGGTTTATGAGTTGGGAAAGAAGGATTCTACGAAAGTGAGCCCTCGGATTGAACAAAATTTTGATTTGGGTCTTGAGGCTCAAAGCCATGAATGGAAGCAACTTCCATTCGTCGTTCGAGAGTCTGGTTCTTCGAAAGAGGATGGTTTACTAAGAAATTGGCCCTCCCCAACAAACGGAGTCGATCGCCATTATGCTTATGCATTCCAGTGGTTTGCTTTGGCATTGACTGGATTTTTATTTTGGCTCATTAATGGGCTCATGAAATATCGGCGAGAGCTTGCTGTGAATGGAGATAGAGGGTGAGTGATAAAGAATTATTGATTCCAGCATCACAAACAGATGCATCTGTAATTAACGTGCAAACTCGACGTGGGCGTATTCAGATGCTGTTTTTATTGCTTGCGTGCGCGGCCCCAGTGATTGCCTCCTATTTAGCATATTACGTTTTTAAGCCAGAGGGTGGAAAGACGAACTTTGGAACCCTAGTTCAGCCTGTGCAAGATATGAATTCCGCTTGGTTTGATATTCCTTTTAATGGAAAATGGACTTTGCTAGTGGCAAGGCCCGCTGGGGAATGCACCATTAAGAATGAATCTTGTCTCGAGGCTCTATTTTTAATGCGCCAACTACGCATTGCAGTTGGTCGCGAAAGTAGTCGCGTTCAACTAGTTTGGGTCAATACTGATGGCAAAGCAGTCGATCCAGAGGTATTACTGGCGTACGATCAAAAGACGGCAGGATTTCAGATTGTAGATTTGCCGGTAGATACTCAATTAAGAGCGCAATTTGATGCGTGGCTTAATCGTGATGGAGCAGGTCAGAAGATTCAGCTGATTGATCCGAGCCCAGCCAAGATGATGATTTTTCCGGTGACCAATTCCCCTAAAGAATTTGGCAGTATTAAAAAGGATCTTGAGAAGCTATTGCGCCTCAATCGTAAGGGTGAAACATTGCAATGAGTAACTTGCTATTGCTTGCGGAGTTAGCTGCAATCGCAATTGTTTTTGCAGGCTTACCGTTGACCTATCTCTGGACTAGGCCGGCATATAACTTTTTCCAAAAGCTCAATTGGGTTTTGGTTTTCATGACATTTGACTTGATAGTGTTTGGAGCCTTTACTCGCCTCACGGACTCTGGTCTGGGATGTCCTGATTGGCCTGGTTGTTATGGCACATCAAATCCATGGCACGCAATTAGTGAGATCCAGCAAGCTGAAGCTAGTATGCCTACGGGCCCTGTAACTGTCATCAAAGCTTGGATTGAAATGATTCATCGCTATTTAGCAATGACAGTCGGAGCGCTGATTTTGATTCAGGTGGCAATTGCCTGGAGCAAGCTCCGCAGCCTGGGTAATAAACCTTTATTAGGCAGTCTTGGCTTACTGATTTTGGTATGTGCTCAGGGGGCATTCGGTGCCTGGACAGTCACACTGAAATTGCAGCCTATTATTGTGACGATTCACTTGATGCTGGCTTTAGTTTTATTGGCGTGCTTAACGATTTATGCACAACAAGAGTGGATGGGTACATCTTCCTCAGCTGTTCACCAACAGAGTAAACCCCTCTCTACGAAGTTACTTTTACTTGCAGCGGTGATTTTATGTACACAAATCTTTTTAGGTGCATGGGTGAGCACTAATTATGCGGTATTAGCTTGCCCTGATTTTCCGACTTGCATGGATCGACTTTGGCCAGAAACGGCTTGGCAAGAGGGTTTCACACTATGGCGTGGCTTAGGCCTGAATGCTCAAGGTGAATCTATTACACCTGTCGCTTTGCAAACAATCCATTGGGCACACCGCGTATTTGCTATGGTTGCGGTAGTGGTACTTGGCGCCTTAGGAATAAGTGCTCTGCGTTTAAGTAATTCCACATCATCAGGAATGGCTAGGATTGCCAAGTTATTATTAGGCTTGCTCATTCTCCAGGCCTTGACTGGTATTTCTAATGTGGTCTTTCAGTGGCCTCTCCTCGCGGCCCTAATGCATACCGCAGGTTCTGCTGCATTGGTGTTCTGTTTGGTGCGTTTAGTCCAATGGTCCTCTTGGACCGCCCCCATTCATATGAAGATGTCTAAATCATTATGAGTAGTCCAACTTCCCCCAATCCTGTAGAGATGCCACGTTGGCGTCAATATTGGGTTCTTACTAAGCCCCGCGTCACGCAGTTGGCAGTGTTCTGTGCAGTCATTGGGATGTTCTTGGCTACTCCCGGCATGGTTCCTTATCCAGTGCTGATTGGTGGCATTGTTGGAATTTGGTTGTTAGCAGGAGCCGCTTTTGCAATGAATTGTTTAATCGAGCAAGCTGTCGATGCCAAGATGAAGCGAACTGCTTGGAGGCCGTCCGCAACAGGTGAAGTGACACCTTTTCACATTACTGTTTTCTCGATTATTCTCGGCGGCTTGGGAATGGTCATCTTGTGGATCTTCTGTAATCCATTAACCATGTGGCTCACCGTGGCCACTTTTGTTGGTTACGCGGTGATTTATACCTGGTTACTCAAGCCTGCTACACCACAGAATATTGTCATTGGTGGTCTCTCAGGCGCTATGCCACCTGCCTTGGGTTGGGCGGCAGTCACCAATACTTTGTCGGCGGAAGCGTGGCTCTTGGTACTGATTATTTTTGTTTGGACTCCGCCGCACTTTTGGGCGCTTGCGTTATACCGTCGCGATGATTATGTGCAAAGTGGTTTACCGATGCTGCCAGTGACGCACGGAGAACGTTTTACGCTGCTCAATATTTTGCTGTACACATTGATTTTGATTGCAGCTACTTTATTACCTTATATTTATGGCATGAGTGGCGTGATCTATTTGATCTCAGCAATCATTCTGGGCTTGATATTCCTTGCATATGCCATCGCTTTGTTTGTTTCTTACAGCGATGCGCTAGCGAAGAAGACTTTTCGTTTTTCAATTACGTATTTATCTCTACTTTTTGTAGTGTTATTAATTGATCACTATTTCGTTTGAGGTAAAGATGCATTTTTACAAACCTTATTTTTATATTTCACGCCTATTGGTAATGTCACTGATCGGCTTAGCTCTGCTAGCTTGTAGTCCACAACAAAGTTTTAAGAATGTGGATATCACGGGCAGCAAAGCATTTGGTACTGACTTTAGTTTGCTCGATCCCGATGGAAAGGTGAGAACGCTTGCTGACTTTAAAGGTAAGGCTGTCTTGATGTTCTTTGGTTATACGCAGTGTCCTGATGTTTGCCCTACGACGCTCACCGAGATGCAGCAGGTCATGACTTTATTGGGTCCTCAGGCTGATAAGGTGCAAGTGCTGTTTGTCACTGTGGACCCAGAAAGAGATACCGCGGCTATCTTAAAACAGTATGTGCCGGCATTTGATTCACGCTTTTTGGGCTTGCGCCCAGCAGATGAAGCAGCTTTAGAAAAAGTAACTAAGGACTTTAAGATTTATTACAAGAAAGTACCTGGCACGAGCCCTGGTTCCTACACTATGGATCACACTGCAGGAAGCTACGCCTTTGATCCACAGGGGCGTTTACGCCTTTACATCAAGCATGCGCAAGGTGCTGAGACCTTGGCGCAAGACTTAAAAGAACTTCTGAAATAACGGTTACTTAGGAGGGCTGCTTAAGCAGCTTCAGTTTGCAAGAGGCCGCGCATTTTTTTGAGAGCAGCAGTCTCAATCTGGCGAACACGTTCTGCAGAAATGCCATATTCGCTGGCGAGATCATGTAATGTTTTCGTCCCATTACCCTCTGCATCCATAGCTAACCAACGTGACTGCACAATATTGCGACTACGCTCATCGAGTGCCATGAGTGCTTGGTCAAGCTGAGGACCATGTAATGCATCAGTCGCAGCAGCAGCTATCATTTCAGTAGGCTCTTGACTGTTATCAGCCAACCATTGAATTGGTGCGTAAGCTGATTCATCATTGCTGTCATCACCCTCTAAGGCAACATCGCCACCAGCCAAACGCATTTCCATTTCTTTTACATCAGAGCCTTTGACATCGAGCGCTTTCGCTAAAGCCTCAACTTCATTTGGGGTCAGGGCGGCTAGAGTGGGCTTGTTACTGCGCAGATTGAAGAACAACTTACGTTGTGCTTTTGTTGTAGCAACTTTGACTAAGCGCCAATTTTTGAGGATGTACTCATGAATCTCTGCCTTGATCCAATGGATGGCGTAAGAGACTAAGCGTGCACCTTGGTTAGGGTCATAGCGTTTAACAGCCTTCATCAAACCAATATTACCTTCTTGAATTAAGTCAGCATGGGGAATGCCGTAGCCTAGGTATTGACGTGCAACAGACACCACCAGGCGCAGGTGCGAGAGAACCAAAGTTTTCGCAGCATCGACATTTTCAGTGCGACGAAATTCTTGCGCGAGGTGTAGTTCCTCTGCAGCGCTGAGCATCGGTACGCGATTCACATAGGAGATGTAAGAGTCGAGTGTGCCAACCCCCAGGGAAGGCAGCATCGGAAAGGCAAGCGAAGCCGCAGCAGTCTGCGCTGCTGGCAGTGTTTGCCTTGCTTGCGATTGCGGTTTGTATGCTTTCTTTTGAACCATTTTCTTTTATATGCTTTTGCTATTAATAAGTGTCTATTTTAGCACTCTTGTCAAGAGAGTGCTAATAGTTTTTTACCTCTATAAGTCTATGATTTAATTGAATAATTCAGAAGAATACTGACTAGCCGTGAAGGGGGCTAAATCATCAATTCCCTCACCTTTGCCTAAGGCTAAAACCGCGGGTTTTAGCCCATCTCCGAGGGTCTGGGCAAGTGCGCAAATGACTCCACCCTTAGCGGTGCCATCCAATTTAGTCACAATCAAGGCAGAAAGCTCTAAAGCGGCATGAAAGGCTCTGACTTGGCTTAAACCGTTTTGACCGGTATTGCCATCAAGAACAAGCAAAGTCTGGTGAGGCGCCCCAGGAAGGGCCTTACCGATCACTCTTTTGACCTTCTTTAACTCTTCCATCAGGTGGTCTTGAGTGGCCAGTCTGCCGGCAGTATCAATAATCAGAATATCGCTTTTACGAGAAATCGCCGCATGAATAGCATCATGAGCCACTGCCGCCGCATCACCACTTTCTTGCATGATGACATCGACCTGATTGCGGCCACCCCATTCAAGGAGCTGGTTGCGTGCCGCAGCTCGGAAAGTATCGCCAGCTGCCAGTAAGACAGATTTGCCTTGCGACTGAAAAAGTCTGCAGAGTTTGCCGATCGTGGTGGTTTTGCCGGCGCCATTGACACCAATGACTAGCCACACCTCTGGTGTGGTCTTTTGCTCATGGACATACAAGGGATTGGGGCTGGGCTCCAAAGATTTTAGGAGTGTCGCCACTTCTTCGATCATCAGTTGCTTGAGCTCTTCCGGGCTGCTGGCCTTTTCCGATTTAGCAGCCTTACGGAGTTTGCTAATCAGTTGTTCGGTCGTGGGTAGACCCACATCACTCAGAATGAGAGATTCTTCAAGGGCATCAAACCAGGCTTCATCAGTCTGATTGGATTTAAATAGGGATCCGAGGGTTTTACGTAGGCCGAACATAATCGATACAATTTAATCCTTGCATCTTATCAATTAAATTCTAGGTATAGGTGATCTTGCAGATGCGTTCCACTTTATTCAGTTTCTCTCTCTATTTAGTCCTCAGCTGTTCTGCTGCTTTTGCAGCTCCAGAGGTAGGCCAAGCAAATACCCACGAGTTTCAACTCTCCAACGGCCTCAAGTTGATTGTGCGTGAAGATCATCGCGCACCTACCGTTGCGCACATGGTTTGGTACCGCGCTGGCTCTATAGATGAGGTGAACGGCAAGACGGGGGTAGCGCATGTGCTGGAGCATATGATGTTTAAGGGCACCCACAAAGTAAAGTCAGGCGAGTTCTCTCGCTTAGTTGCAGCAGTGGGCGGTCGAGAAAATGCTTTTACCTCTCGTGACTACACGGCTTACTTTCAGCAAGTTGAAAAGTCTAAGTTAGATGAGGTAATGAGATTAGAGGCTGATCGGATGTCTAATCTTAATTTTGATGATGCGGAATTTCTGAAAGAAATCCAGGTAGTGATGGAAGAGCGTCGTTTGCGTACGGAAGACAATCCCAGTAGCTTGCTTGATGAAGCACTCACTGCCACCGCTTATATGAGTTCCCCTTATCGTTATCCGGTGGTTGGGTGGATGAATGATTTGGTGAATATGAAAGCCATTGATGCACGCGATTGGTATCGTAGCTGGTACAAACCAAATAATGCCACTGTCGTTATTGCTGGTGATGTTGACCCTCAAGTGATTCTACGAGCGGTGGAAAAATATTACGGAGTTGCTTCCGCAAGAGAGTTGCCAGAACGTAAGCCTCAGATTGAACCCATGCAAAAAGGCACTAAGCGAGTGCAAGTAAAAGCGCCTGCGGATAGTGCACAACTAGCGATGGCCTGGAAAGTCCCAAAATTAGAAGTGGGGAGACTGGATGATAACGAGCCCTATGCGCTAGAACTTTTGTCTGCTGTACTGGACGGTTATGACAACGCACGCTTAAATCGCATCCTAGTGAAGGAAGAGCGCGTAGTCAATGATGTGGGCGTCGGTTATGACATGATCTCTAGAGGGCCTGAACTATTTTTTATTAGTAGCAGTATGGCTAAAGGCAAGACAGTAGAGCAGGCAGAGAGCAGCATTCGCAAAGCCTTGAAAGAAGTGGTTGATAAAGGAATCTTAGAGTCAGAGCTCAAGCGGGTGAAGGTGCGCATTTTGTCTGATCAAATTTATAAGCGCGATTCCATTTTTGGCCAGGCCATGGAAATCGGTAGCACAGAGATGGCTGGATTCTCCTGGAAAGATATTGATGTGATGCTGGAGAAGATGCAAACTATTACTCCCGCACAAGTTCAAGCCGTTGCAAAAAAATATTTAGTAGATGAAGGGCTCACCATAGCAGTGCTAGATCCGCAAGCGCGCCAGTCCGGTGAGAGCAAGCAAGGAGGCAATCGTGATGCTAAATAAATTCATCTCACAAAGCAGTCTTGTAATCGCGCTGATAGTTGGAGCAAGTACATCTGCACACGCGATATTGCCTATAGAAAAGCTAGACTTCTTCAAGGGCGCGCAAGCCTATTTAGTGCAAACTAAAGCGCTGCCCATGGTGGATATTGAGATCAGTATTGATGCAGGTGACCGTTATGACTCAGGAGTTAAAAGTGGTTTAGCTACCATGGCTGGGCAGCTAATGAACTATGGCGCTAAATCTGATCAGGGCCTGCTAAATGAGGCTCAGATTGCTGATGAGATTGCAGACCTTGGCGCAAACCTCGGTATTTCTGTGAGTGGTGAGCGCGCTGTCATGCGTATTCGGACTTTGAGCCGCAAAGATTTACGTGACCGCGCCGTTCAATTGGCTTCGGCGATGTTGAGCGCACCTACTTATGATGCAAAGATCTTAGCGCGTGAGAAGCAAAGGATGACTACTGCCTTGCTAGAGTCCGAGACTAAGCCAGAGTCAGTTTTGGATCGTCGCTTTAGAAAATCTGTTTATGGAAACTATCCGTTAGCCAATTCACCAACAGTGAAAAGTATTGCCAATATCGGTGCAAACGACCTGCAGCAGTTTCATAAACAGTTTTACCGCGGTGATCGAATGACTGTCAGCATTGTGGGTGACGTGAGTAAAGCCGAGGCTGCTGAAATTGTTCAGGGTTTATTGCAAAGAGTGCCTCAGTCTGGATCTCCTGTACCTAAGTTGCCGGAGTTTGAGCGCTCACCAGTGGAGCCTTTAAGTCAACGTGAAGTTAGTATTCCGTTTGATTCGCAGCAAGCGCATATTACTATGGGGATGACTGCGATCAACCGTAACAACCCCGATTTCTTTCCATTGCTTGTGGGTAACTATATTTTGGGCGGCGGCGGCTTTGTATCCCGCCTCATGTCAGAGGTGCGCGAGAAGCGTGGTCTTGCGTACAGCGTATTTAGTTACTTTGCCCCTGGTAAGGATGCGGGGATATTTCAGGCGGGTTTACAAACGAAGAATGATCAAGCTACTTTGGCACTAGAGGTAATGAGTTCTACCATTGCGCAATTTATTGCTGATGGCCCAACGCAAGGAGAGCTCGAGGCAGCCAAAGCAAACTTAATCAATGGCTATCCTTTAAGAATTGATAACAACCGCAAGTTACTCGATAACGTGTCATCCATTGCCTGGAATAATTTGCCTCTCGATACGATGGAGATTTGGACTAAGCAAGTGGAGGCGGTTAACCTTGAGCAAGTCAAAGCGGCGTTCCAAAAATACTTAGCCATGGATCGTATGAAAATTGTGGTCTTAGGAGCAAAAAATAAATAAGCTAGTCAGGTCAGCTTCATTGAGTAGGGGCTCTGAGCCTCCGCAGAAAATTCGCATTATTGGTGGGGTTTGGCGTAGTCGCTTGCTAGGTGTGCTGGATTTACCTGGTCTTCGCCCTAGTACCGATCGCGTTCGTGAGACTCTATTTAATTGGCTCGGCCAAGATTTAGTCGGCTTGCGTTGTTTAGATTTGTTTGCTGGTACTGGCGCATTAGGTTTTGAGGCTGCATCACGACATGCCCATTCAGTAACCCTATTAGAAAAAGACAAAAAGGCTCATGCCAAGCTCCTAGCTAATTTTGCTTTACTAGAGTCATCTCCTGCTCCTGGGGAGGTGCAGATTCTTCACAGAGATAGTTTGGAGTTCTTAAAACAACAAGCTGATCACTCCAGCAACTTGATCTTTATAGACCCACCCTTTCAGGAAGAGGGCCTGTTAAATCAAGCGCTTATAGAGGCTGCTCGTGTTTGTGATGACAGTGCAGGCGGGGGAATTTACGTAGAGTTTCCTGCTAGTCGCCCCCGTGAGCAGATTGAGGCCTTAGTGCCTGATTGGCACTGCGGAAAATACTTAGAGGCTGGACAAGTAAAAGCTTGTCTATTTCGCTCTAAGAGGGACTAAACTCTCCCCTGTAGCTGAAAAAGCCTTAGGAGCCTTATGACTGTTGCTGTATACCCTGGAACATTTGATCCCTTTACTCGTGGTCACGAAGACCTAGTACGCCGCGCCTCAAGCATTTTTGGCGAGCTCATTGTGGGTGTTGCTGATAGTCGTAGCAAACGCCCTTTCTTTACACTGGATGAGCGCATTGAGATTGCCAAAGAAGTTCTTGGCCATTACTCCAATGTGAAGATTGTCGGGTTTACAGGTTTATTAAAAGATTTTGCTCGCGAACATAACGCACGTGTGATTGTGCGTGGCTTACGTGCAGTATCTGATTTTGAATACGAATTCCAGATGGCCGGTATGAACCGCTATTTATTGCCCGATGTTGAGACGCTATTCCTTACGCCATCAGACCAATATCAATTTATCTCAGGCACCTTTGTGCGTGAGATTGCCTCTATGGGTGGCGATGTGAGTAAGTTTGTATTCCCATCGGTAGAAAAGTGGTTGATCAAAAAGATTGAAGCCAATAAGAGTAAAGAGTAAGGCTTGTAGGCAAAAATATGGCTTTAATGATTACGGACGAATGCATCAAATGCGATGTATGTGAGCCTGAATGCCCGAATGATGCAATCTACATGGGTTTAGAAATCTACGAGATCGATCCCAATAAATGCACTGAATGTGTAGGTCACTACGATGCGCCCCAGTGTCAGCAAGTCTGCCCGGTAGACTGCATACCGATGAACCCCTCGTTTTCTGAAAATCAAACGCAGTTAATGGCAAAGTATCAGGCCTTAACTGCTGCCAAAAAACACTCGCTAAATAAGTAATTAGTAGCCTTTAATTCGTTTTGGAGTGCAACTCCAGCATCGCTGCCTGAGCATCGCCCTTGAGGAACAAGGGCAGAATTTGTAAGCCATTTTCAATACTGGCATCAATCTGCTTTTGTTCTGCTTGCAGCGGTCTTCTCAATACGTAGTCAGCAACATCCATCACTCGTGCACCTTCTGCAGCAAGATCGCGTGGGTGGCCAATACCCAAACGCAGACGCCAGTAATCAGGGGTTCCTAAGTGGGCTTGGATATCTTTTAGACCGTTGTGTCCACCAGTGCCGCCACCAAGCTTGATACGTGCAGTGCCAGGCTTGAGATCTAGCTCATCCTGTACTACCAACACATCTTTAGGTGTAATTTTATGAAAGCGGCATAGCGCTCCAACAGCTTGACCGCTCAGGTTCATGTAAGTGCTTGGCTTAAGCAAGAAGAGGTCTTCACCTTCCCATGTAGCCTTGGCCACTTTTCCATGAAAGCGTTTTTCAGTTTCAAAGCGGACGTTTAATTGTTTGGCGAGTGCGTCCACAAACCAGAAGCCAGCATTGTGCCGATCTTCAATATGTTCTTCACCTGGGTTGCCTAGGCCAATAATTAATTTAGTCATGATGAGTGCTTAAGGATAAAAGCTTTTCTGCAAAAAAGAAAACCCGCTTGTAAGCGGGCTTCCTCTGTCGCAAAAATAAAGCTTAAATGATTAAGCTTTATCCTTTGGGGCTTCAGCAGCAGGAGCCGCAGCAGCTGCAGGAGCAGCTTCAGTATCGGCAGATTTCACTGCTGGGATACGTGCGTTAGCTAGTACTGGGTTTTCTTGCTCAATATGCAAGACCAAGGTAACGCCTTTTGGTAATGCGATATCTTTAGCATGGATACCATGACCAACTTCAATCTTGTTCAAGTCCACTTCAATAAACTCTGGCAAATCTGCTGGTAAGCAAGAGATTTCCAATTCAGTGGAGATGTGGCTGATGACAGCGCCTTGCAATTTCACGGCAGCTGAAGTGTCAGCATTAATGAAGTGCAATGGAACGCGCATGTGAACTTTTTCAGTCGCGGAAACGCGCTGGAAGTCGATATGCAGAACCAAAGGCTTAAATGGATGCATCTGGTAATCACGCAACAACACTTTCTGTGCTTTGCCGCCGATTTCGAGATCAAGGATGGATGAGTGGAATGCTTCCTTGCGGAGAGCATGGAACAGTGCGTTGTGATCCAACTCAATTACTGTTGCGGCGTCTTTACCGCCGTAGATGATGCCCGGAGTTTTACCGGAGTTGCGCAGACGGCGGCTCGCACCCGTTCCCTGTACGCTTCTTTCAAAGGCTACTACTTTCATATTCAATTCCTAATTAAGGTTAATTTCCGTTCGCGACCAAACAGAAAAGCCTTTGATTATATCTTGGGAATCGTAGTTTTTGCCTAGAAAAGGCTCAATATTGCCTAAAACTGGGGTTTAAATGCTATTTTCGGCTTATTCGGCGAACATTGACATCACTGAATCACCCTTACTAATGCGGGAAAGGGTTTCAGCCAGGATGGAGGCAACGCTCAATTGACGGATTTTGCTCACTTTCAAGGCTTCAGCAGTCAACGGAATGGTGTCAGTAACAACCAATTCGTCTAACTTAGAGGCGGCAATACGGGCTACAGCACCACCAGAGAGTACTGCATGGGTACAGTAAGCGGTAACGCCCTTAGCACCACGCTCTTTCAGTGCCTCAGCAGCTTTGCAAAGGGTCCCGCCAGTATCAATAATGTCATCCATGATGACGCAGTGGCGACCCTCTACTTCACCGATTAAGTGCATTACCTCTGATACGTTTGCTCTAGGGCGGCGTTTATCAATAATTGCTAAATCTGTGCCCAATTGCTTTGCCATTGCGCGCGCGCGAACTACACCGCCAATATCCGGAGAAACAATGATGAGATCTTTTTGGGTTTTCTGGGCCTGAAGGTCAGCGAGTAATACAGGGGATGAGTAGATGTTATCTACTGGGATATCAAAGAAGCCTTGAATTTGGTCGGCATGAAGATCCATGGTCAAAACACGCTCAATGCCAGCAACAGATTGAAGCATGTTTGCTACGATTCTGGCGGAGATGGCAACCCGTGCAGAGCGTGGACGACGGTCTTGTCTAGCGTAACCGAAGTAAGGGATCACTGCGGTTATACGGCTTGCTGATGCTCGTTTAAGTGCATCAATCATGATCATGAGTTCCATCAAACTATCGTTCGTTGGAGCGCAGGTCGATTGGATAATGACCACGTTCTTGCCGCGGACGTTTTCTTGAATTTCTACCTGGATTTCACCATCAGAAAATCGACCAACAAATGCTTTTCCCATAGGGAGATTGAGCTCTTTGGCTACCGCATGGGCCAAAACCGGATTTGCGTTGCCTGTGAAAAGAGTCAGTAAATCAGCGTTCATTGGGGCGGACATAGGTGATTTTGGAGTTTTGGTAGAGGTCGAATGGATGTCTTTTTGGTCGTATCTACAGAGTTTGGCAGGGGAAGAAGGATTCGAACCTTCGCATGCTGGAATCAAAATCCAGTGCCTTAACCAGCTTGGCGATTCCCCTACAGGTCAATCTGAAGAAATCAAATTGTAAGCGGGATTTTTATTTAGCCCCCGAACAATTCGACCTATCCATCCTTTTGGAAGATTTTGCAGAAGATTTTCTAGATTTGCGGTGTCCGTCTTAGGGTCTAAGGCGGCAAAAACGCTACTTCCAGAGCCGGACATACAAGGTGCCGAGTTGGGCACTGCCTCGTAAATCCAATCTAAAGCTTGCTTCACTTCAGGACATTTCTGCACCGCTACTGCCTGACAATCATTCGACTGATATGAGCTTGGCGATGCAAGAAAGCCATCTATTGTAATCGGTGCATGATCGCGGGTCAATTGAGGGTCTTGAAAAATCTGAGCAGTGGCAATCCCCTGGTTAGGGAAGATCACCACAAAGTCTTGGGTTTCCAAGGAAATTGCCTGTAATTTCTCTCCAACACCCTCAACAAATGCATTTTGGCCAAAGATGAAAAATGGCACGTCTGCCCCTAGTTTTAGGCCGAGCTGACACAAGGTAGCGATATCAAGATGGAGATCCCAAAGGGTGTTCAGGCCTATGAGTGTGGATGCAGCATCAGAGGATCCACCGCCCAGACCTGCGCCCATGGGAATCATTTTTTTCAAGCCGATTTCAACACCCTGATTGGTCTTGCAAAAATCTTTTAAGGCTTGGGCGGCGCGGACTACTAAATCTTGTTCTGGGGGAACGCCTGGAATAGGGTCAATACGACGAATCTCATTTTCAGAAATGGGCTTTAAGGTGAGGACATCACACCAATCAATCAACTGGAAGACAGATTGGAGTAGGTGATAGCCATCTTCACGACGCCCAACAATGTGTAGAAATAGATTGAGCTTTGCGGGACAGTAGATTTCTAAAGTCTTACTCATCAATCACACTTCACTCATTTGGATTATCAAACACCAAGCGAATATCAATCGAGCCAATATTAGAGCTGCGAGTCATCATGAGTTTTTCTAAACGCTGCGCATTATTCCAGTTGTAATTTAAGGTCCAACCATCTTGCGTGATTTTGCTCACTTGCCCTTTTGCATTTCGCTCAACACTGGCATTACCGCCGGGACGAGTTTTCCCACGCAACCAGTCTGATAAGCCGCGAGCAGGTAGCGGCAGTCCTAATGTATTTTGTATCAGAGTGTCAGCATCGATAGCTGTGGTTAATTGACCATCGCGCTCTAGAATCGCCTCACCAGGTTTGATCGTAATTTTTGCAATGGATCCACCTACTGGATTACGAATTTCTAATACGTCGGTCAGTTCGTCTTGAGTCAATGTAAATCCACCTGAGCCACCCTGATTTTTACTTTCGGTAAGTCCCGTAATTTTTACCGCAAAGCGACCGTCCCATGTGCCTTTGAGAGCAGTATCTGCTAGCGACCAATCAGGTTTCAAGCGCTTCAAAGTTTCTTTGAGAGTTGGGTTGTTGGCATCTAATTGCTGACCTGTGCGCCACATATCTTCTGCTTGCGCTGGGCGATTCATTGCCCATAAGACTTCGCCAATGTGTGCGGCAATATCTGCTTCAGGTTTCATGCTAAATGCTTGTTGCAGTTGATCTAAGGCGAGATCATTTTTACCCATCCGAAAGTTTACCCAGCCAAGACTGTCTAATATAAAACCATCTTTAGGTGAGAGTTGATGTGCTTTACTAATCAGCTTAAATGCTTCTGGTAATTTCTGATTGCGATCAGCCAGTGAGTAACCAAGTGCATTTAAGCTGTTTACATCATTCGGATTTTTGCGCAAGATTTCGCGCAGCGTTTTCTCCATTACATCGAGATGTCCCGATTTTTCAGCAGACATGGCATAGGTGTAAAGAAGCCCTGGATCTTTTGGTTCCGGCTTTAATGTTGAAGCGATTTCATAGAAAGCTCTTAGTGCTTCTGATTCATCGCTTGCTTTAGCTAGTAGCGCCTGAATCTGTAGCAAAGTATTTTCACGTTGCGCTGGTGTTTGTTGACTCAAGAGTGAGATGGCAGGTTTGACTGCATCTGACCAGCGTTGATTCAGAATTAAGAGGGTGACGAGCACTTCTTTGGGTTTAGTTTGTTTCGGTCCAGCCAAACCATCCCAAGTTTGAGCTGCCTGTAGTGCAAGTTCAGGCGCACCTGCTGTTATTGCGATCTCCATAGCCCTTTGTGCCAAGCGGGGGTCATCTAGCTGGCGAGCGAGCTCCAGATAGGTTGTGTATGCCAATCCAGCTTCACCGCGCTGCAGGGCGATTTCAGAGGCTAGGACCTCAAATACAGCTTGACCGCTATCCAGGCTGCTGGATTTAGCGATGGCACTGCTGGAGGATAGGCTAAGGCCGAGTCCAGCTATAAGCAGTAAGACCCTTAATGAAGGCTTTAATAAAAATTTGGTCATAAGCACATTCTAATCCGCGAATCTACAATCCATTTATGCCAGAACTCCCAGAAGTCGAAGTTACCCGATTGGGTATCCAGCCCCATTTAGAGGGGCTTAGGGTAAGCGCAGTCAAAATTATCGATGGTCGCTTGCGCTGGCCGGTTCCGAGTAATTTAAATACCTTGCTTGCTGGTCAAAAAGTCTTGGGAATAGAACGCCGCGGCAAGTATCTTTTAATGGAGTTTGATGCGGGTTATCTATTGTTGCATTTAGGTATGACCGGAACCTTGCGGGTCCTGCCTAGTAGCGACCCCCTCAAGCTACATGATCGGGTGACTTTCGAGTTTGGCAAGCTGAGTTTGCGTTTACATGACCCCCGAAAGTTTGGCGCTATTTTATGGCACTCAAAATCCAAGGGGCCAATTGAGAGTAATGCGCTTTTACAAAAATTAGGAGTGGAGCCTTTTTCACCAGAGTTTGAGGGCGAGCTTGGTACTGAGGTTCTGTATCGGTGCTCACGCAAACGTAGTGTTGCTGTGAAGCAATTTTTATTAGCAGGGCAAGCAGTGGTGGGTGTCGGCAATATCTATTGTTCTGAAAGTTTATTTGAGGCGGGTATTCATCCGGCAAAAGCTGCTGGAAAACTCACGCGTCCACAATGCTCTAGGCTAGCTACTGCAGTGAGATTGATTTTGAAAAAAGCGATTGCTGCGGGTGGTAGCTCCTTGAAAGACTTTGTAAATAGTGAGGGTGACCCAGGGCACTTCATGGTACAAACCAAGGTCTACGATCGTAAAGATCAGCCTTGCAAGGTATGCAAGGCACCGATAAAACAAATAGTGCAAGGTCAACGATCTACTTATTTTTGCCCCCAATGTCAGAAGCGTTGATCAAGCACTTTGCTACTAAGCTGATCGCTTGGCATGGCAAGGACGGACGCCAAGGCTTGCCATGGCAGAGTATTCGAGATCCGTACGCTGTGTGGGTCTCTGAAATCATGCTGCAACAAACTCAGGTAGCTACTGTTTTAGAGCGCTATCCCCGTTTTATGAAACGTTTTGCGACGGTAAAAAAATTGGCTGCCGCACCACTAGATGATGTCTTGGCAGAATGGGCGGGGCTCGGCTATTACACGCGCGCTCGCAATCTTCACGCTTGTGCCAAGCAAGTGATGGAAGAATTTGGGGGTAAGTTTCCCAATAACCCATTGTTGCTCGAACAGCTCAAAGGCATTGGTAGATCTACAGCAGGTGCTATAGCCGCATTTGCATTTCATGAGCGGGCACCGATTCTGGATGCCAACGTCAAACGAATTCTGGCGCGACTATTTGGTGTAGGTGGCGCCATCCAAGAAAAGGCAGTAAACGACGAGTTGTGGCTACTGGCTAAAACACTGCTCCCTAAAAAAGCTGTGGATATGCCAGTGTATACCCAGGCTTTGATGGATTTTGGGGCAACCTGGTGCACTTCTCGAAAGCCTATCTGTTTGAGTGGGACAAGGAAATGCCCATTCGAAAAAGAATGCCAAGCCAATCTCAGTGATCAGGTTTTACTATTACCGCGCAAAGTCATCAAAGCAAAATCCCCTGAATTTAATTGCGACATGCTGTTGCTCAGACATGGCGATTCAGTGTTGCTACAAAGGCGTCCAGATAAAGCTATCTGGGGCGGACTTTGGTCTTTGCCTGAATCTACTTGGAGGCCTATAGAAAAAAACTCCAAACCTTCAAGCAACAATTCAGTTGATTTAACTGTGAAAGAATTATTTCAGCTGGTGCTGCCAGATGAAAAGATCTCTAGCGCCTTAAAGAGTACTTACTCAATTGAACGGGGACTTGAAATTAAACATGTCTTCACGCATCGTCGTTTATGGATGCAGATTTGGCATGTGACCTCAAGTGAAGGTGTGAAATTCGACGGCGATGACTTGAAGTGGATTCCCTTGCGCCAGCTCGGAAAATACGGCTTACCCCAACCAATTAAGCTGCTTTTGCAGGGATTGAATCTAGCTCGCGATGGCGAGTTAAGAAATTAATCTGGAGTGTGGCCAAATCTTTTTGTGGCAGAAAATGCGCAATGATGCGACTCACAAGATAAACCGAGCGATGCTGTCCGCCAGTACAGCCGATAGCGACAGTAAGGTAACTACGACCATCTGCGATGTAGTGAGGCAACCATTTTTCAATAAATTGAATAATGTCATTTTCCATACTGACGACTTCAGGAATTTTTTCTAAGAACTCGCGAACCGGCTGATCTTTGCCAGACATGGGGCGTAACACTTTGTCATAGTGTGGATTGGGTAGGCAGCGAACATCAAATACGAGATCCGCTTCACTAGGTAAGCCTTTTTTAAATCCAAAAGATTCAAAAATAACGGTGAGTCCTTGTGGCTTATCTTTCAGAAGATCTTGGATCCAGGATCGTAAGGCATGAGCAGGTAGATTGCTAGTATCAATACTATGTGCTTGAGCACGCAGAGGCTCTAAGAGATTGCGCTCTTTATCAATAGCCTCGATGAGGGTAGCAGCTTGGGTTTGCTGAGTTTTTCCAGAAAGCGGATGGCGCCTGCGGGTTTCGGAGAAGCGCTGGATTAGTGTATTGGTATCAGCATTGAGGAAAACAATGCGTACCTGATGGTTACGTCTCAGGTTTTCTAAAATCTGCGGAAGCTCTGCAATCGACTGACCGCGACGTGCATCAATGGCCACTGCAACACGTTCACTTTTTTCACCTTCCAGCGTAGTGATAAGGTTTTCTAGAAGGGTGACTGGAAGGTTATCAACACAGTCATAACCCGCGTCCTCAAATGCTCTCAGTGCAACTGATTTACCTGAGCCAGAGATGCCGGTAATCAGATTAATTTGCATATTAAATAAGGCGGCCTTGTGACTTTGAGGACTCTGCTTCAGCATTCATTTGCAAACGCTGGCGCTCCATGAATTCTTTTAAGGTATCGATACCTCGTAGTTGCAAAATTGTATTGCGTACGGCAGCCTCTACGAGAACTGCTAAGTTGCGACCTGCAGCCACTTGAATTTTGACAGTTCTAATTGCTACACCCAATACATCAATATGTTGGGTTTCTAAGGGTAGACGCTCAAACTCACCATCGTTGCGACGAACCAATTGCACTATCAAACGTAATTTCAATTTTCGACGTACGGCTGTTTCACCAAAGATGGTGCGGATATCCAATAAGCCCAGTCCACGAACTTCCAAGAGGTTGCGCAGAATCACAGGGCAGCGACCCTCGATATAGTCTGGTCCTAGTCGAGCAAAGTCCACCGCATCATCAGCCACCAAGCCGTGGCCCCGAGAAATCAGCTCTAAACCCAATTCGCTTTTACCTAAGCCAGACTCACCCATGATCAAAACACCCAAGCCCAGAATATCCATAAATACGCCGTGCATCGTAATCTGGGGCGCGCCAATTTTAGTGAGGTAGGTGCGAAGGTGATCAATCACCTCTGCAGCTGATATCGCTGTTGTAAAGAGTGGGGTGGAGGATCGTTGGCAGAAAAGCTGTAGGGCGGCATCAGCTGCTTTACCGTCAGCCACAACAACGCAAGGTGGCATTTTAGAAATGAGGTCGAAGATCTGTTCTTCTCGCTGCTGTGTTTCAAGTTGGGCATGATAGTTAATCTCCTGTTCACCAAAAATCTGAATACGGCTTGGGTGAATGAGATTTAAGTGACCTACTAAGTCTGAGCTGGCTGCAGCGGCTTTAACAGCCTCTGGCGGAAATCGCCTGTCCGCGCCTTCTAGACCGCCGATCCAGGATAGCTTTAGATCGGAGACATTGTCATCAAAGATTTGCTGGGCGGTCACTCCTTCTAGGAGTAGGGGTTGAGTAGTCAAGTTGAGCCCCACGTTTGTAGGATTTCACAAACCTTCTCTGGACTGCCCTCCGACGCAAGTAGCTTACGAGTATCCTGATCGGATAAGAGCTGTGCAATCGAGGACAGAATTTCTAAATGTTGCTGAGTTGCTTTTTCAGGAACAAGTAAAAAAATCAGGATGGACACGGCCTCACCATCAGGCGCAGCAAATTCAATTGGCTCTTTTAGTTTGACGAATGCAGCAATCGGCTGTTTTAGCCCCTTTACCCGACCGTGTGGGATGGCAACGCCAGCGCCCAGTGCGGTAGAGCCTAAGTCTTCGCGTGCATTTAAAAAGCCAACAATTGCCTCGGCTTCAAGACCTGCTTGTTTGGCAAATAGTTGCCCTACGGCCGCAAATGTCTCAGTCCTATTCTTAGAAGGACTATTTAAGGCAATACGGTCTAAAGCGAAAAGATCGGTCAGGGCATTCATAGCACTAGATTATAGATGTCCTGATGCTAGAGATTACTCAAAATGTTTTTCGTGGTGATGATCTTGAATTTTTTCTTTGTGCTTCACAACTTGACGCTCAAGTTTATCAACCACTGCATCCATAGCATGGTAGAGGTCTGCGTTATGTGCTTCGGCAAAGAGTTCTTTGCCTTTAAGATGAATGGTGATCTCGGCTGCTTGACGAAGATCTTTTTCTTTGGCGTTATCAACAATCAGAAATGCGGTGGCATCTAAAACGTGATCAAAGTGTTTGCGAATTTTTTCTAACCCAGCTTCGAGGTGGGAACGCATAGCTGGAGTAACTTCAACATGACGGCTATTAATTTTCAGATTCATCAGCAGCTCCTATTCATAGAAAAACAAAATGCGTGCGCAAATAATCATTCGGGGTGCGCAGCAGGCCCCTGTAATGTTGTACTTGTTTATGCGGAAATGAACTTCATGAACCTCCAGCGTATCAGCGATTTTGCTGAAAACCAAGGGGCAGATCATGTTTATTTAGTAAATACCCGAAAAAGCGCCGAATATTTACATGCGGAAGTTTTCGCCTAAGTAGACTCGTCTGACGGCATCATTCTCGATAATTTGGTCTGGTTTGCCTTCAGCCAGAACGCTACCTTCGCTGATGATGTAGGCATGATCACAAATCCCCAACGTTTCTCGAACGTTATGGTCGGTGATAAGTACGCCAATTTGGCGGTCTCTTAAAAAGCGCACAATCCGCTGGATTTCTCCAACCGCAATTGGGTCAACTCCAGCAAATGGCTCATCTAGCAAAATGAACTTAGGCTGGGAGGCTAATGCTCTAGCAATCTCAACACGGCGACGCTCGCCACCAGATAGGGAAAGAGCGGGGTTATCTCGCAGATGGCTGATTTGGAGCTCACCCAAGAGCTCATCTAGCCGATGCGCTATATCGGCCTTACTTAACGGTTTTCCACCTTGCACTTGTAGCTCTAATACGGCTTGAATATTTTCAGCCACATTGAGTTTTCTAAAAACAGAAGCCTCTTGTGGGAGGTATGACAAGCCCATGCGAGCCCGTTCATGAATTGGTAGATGTGTGATGTCAGTGCCGTCTAAAACAATGTTCCCACCATCCAAGGGAACCAGGCCAACAATCATGTAGAAAGAGGTTGTTTTGCCAGCGCCATTTGGCCCTAAGAGTCCTACTACTTCGCCGCACTTAACCTCGACTGACACATCCCGTACTACTGTACGAGAGCCATAGCGCTTTTGAAGGTGCTGAGCGCTTAAAGTTGCTGGTTTTTGAGTGCTACTGGAATTCGTGGTCATCTCTCTAGTGTAGCTTTTCTTCTTGGTGAAAGGATGGCTCTGGCTAGTGGCAGGTCTTCTGCTTTGGCATCAGTAGGCGGTAAGACTTGATAGCGCTGCTGAACATCATCGTAGTCAATTTTCCAGCCGTGTAATTGATCTAGCATTTGCATATTGTGAAGACGCTTCAAGCTGGCATCGCCAGTCAGTGTGAGAAGCTCGGTTTTTGCATTGTAGGTAACCGCTTTGCCCCGACCCTGCATAAACTCATTAGCGGGCCCTTCGCGTCTTTGTCTAAAGCTGGCGGTAGATGAAGAGTTACCCTGAACATCAACGTACTCATAACCCTCGGGGTCGACTTTGATATCACCCTTCGCGCCAGCAATCAAAATGCTGCCTTTGATTAAGAGCACTTCACCATCAAGCTCATAGACCTGTTGTACATCGTTTACAGACACTTTTTCTGCTTCCAGGATGATGGGTTTGTTTTGATCAGCTTTTTCAGCATGAGCGGTAAGGCAAGTTCCTAGTAGCGCAAACACTATTGGCAATTTTCGCAATAGTTTCATTGCTGCGCTCCAGGTTGTATGCGCTCGATACGACCCTTTACTTGACCAGATAAAACCATGCTTTGTTCGATGTTGTTAAATACGCCACCATCATTTGAGTGCATCACAGAAACCCCTTGCTCTAGCGTAATAGGTTTATCCGTTTTAATAATGTCATCATTAATGAGTACTTTGAAATAAGAAGAGCGCGCAAGCATGCGTGGTCTTGCTGGCTCAGATGCTGTAGCAGACTGTTGCGGCCTAAATATTTCGGCGTTATCAATCAGATCCAAAATTGTCAGGTCGCCGTCTAAATGACCCTTGTCTGCTTTGACAGTCACCGGTGACTTTTCAGGTGGGAACAAGCGTATGCGCGGTGTTTCAATATCGATTGAAGCGTCATTGTCGTAGTGAATGACTTTCTTACCAAGTACGCGATATTTAGTATCACCAGATTCATTGAGGGCAGATAAGGCGCCATTGCTAATAGTGTAGTCAGGCTCATGAAGGCGCACACGTTCAATTGCTGACTTTTCTGCTGGTGCATTTTTCTTAACTAACCAAAACGTGACGAGAGTGAGCGTACCCATCAGAATCAAAGGCATCAGGCGTAAGGATGTGCGCCAGATACTCAGTTTGATTTTTTGGGTATTCAGTTCCATTACAAAGTGACCTTAAGCACGCGCCTGAGTAAGTAATTCCTCATAGCGGTTTTGCGCCTTTAAAATTAGATCGCAGACTTCACGTACCGCACCACTACCGCCAGATCGAGTGGTGACAAAGTGAGCCACTTCTTTCACAGCGTCATGCCCTTGCGCAGGACATATCTTCAAGCCTGCAGACTTCATCATTTGCAAATCAGGCCAGTCATCGCCCATAACGGCGCAGTCGGATGACTTCAGTCCAAGCGATTGCAAGATGCTTTCTAAAGCATCGGCTTTATCTTCAACACCCATATGTACGTGTTTAATGCTGAGCTCTTCGCAACGAGCCAAAACCATTTTGGAGCTACGCCCTGTAATGATGGCTGTCGGGATGCCTATTTTTTCCAATAACTTAATTCCCAAGCCATCCTGAATATCAAAAGCCTTCAGGGATTCTTTGCCGCTTTCACCAATAAATACTTGGCCATTTGTCAGTACGCCATCAACATCTAAAACGAGAAGCTTGACAGCACCAGCACGATCCCAGGCCTGTGGATATTGGCTTAGGGGGTTGGTGTTGTGAGCGTGAAAGGCGGTGGGCATATAAGCGGGTAAATGAATAATTAAAAAAGTAGAAAACTTAAATAACCTTGGCGGCAAATAAATCATGGAGGTTGAGTGCCCCAAGTAATGCGCCTGCAGGATCGGTGACTACCAAATGATTGATGCGATGCTTTTCCATCATCTCAATAGCCTCTTCTGCCAATAACTCTGGCGGAATCGTGCGCGGTGCTGAGGTAATCGCCTTTTCTAAAGTGAGACCATCTAAATTGGTGCTTTTCTCAAGTAAGCGCCGTAAGTCGCCATCTGTAAAGATGCCGGCAACTTTGTTTGCATTATCTAAAGTAACCACCATACCCATGCGCTTCGCAGTCATCTCGAGTAAAGCATCTTGCAGGGAAGCGGAGATTGCAATTTTGGGGGTTTCATCAAAACTACGCATGACTTCACTGACATGCATTAGCTGTTTGCGACCTAAGCGACCACCTGGGTGTGAGCGCTGAAAATCTTCCGCCTGAAAGCCACGCGCATCTAGAAGGGCAACCGCTAGGGCATCACCCATAGCGAGGGCTGCGGTTGTGCTGCTGGTTGGGGCGAGGTTCAGCGGACAGGCTTCTTTTTCAACGCTAGCATCTAAATGGGCATCCGCTAACTTTGCCAAAGAGGAATTGGGCGCGCCAGTCAGCGCAATCAGCTTTGCTCCAGTGCGCTTGACGATTGGTACGATGGTGAGTAGTTCATCAGTCTCACCGGAATTAGAGAGTGCAACAAAGACATCATCACGGGTCACCATCCCTAGATCGCCATGGCTAGCTTCCGCAGGATGAACAAAAAAAGCGGGGGAGCCTGTAGAAGCAAAGGTAGCTGCAATTTTGCGAGCAATATGCCCTGATTTACCAATTCCAGAGACGACGATGCGGCCTTTGCAGGAATGGAGCAGATCAACTGCCAATACAAGGGCGTCTGCATTAGCGCCTTCAAGGCGATCGCGCATGGTGTGCAGTGCAGCAGCCTCAATCGTGAGGGTGTCGCGTGCAAGCTTTAGGGTTCGGTCACGAGTCTTAGCTATCATGGGGTGAGTATATGCCGTCAGTCCTTCAGTTAACTCTCATCTTGCTGGCCTCCGCAGTAGCCGGAGTAGTTATTTTCCGCTATTTTGGGCTACCCCCTATTTTGGGCTATCTTGCCATTGGCGTCCTGATTGGGCCACATGCCCTTGGTTTAGCCAACGATTCAGCCACAGTGAAGTATTTAGCTGAATTTGGCGTGGTTTTCTTGATGTTCTCCATTGGCCTGGAATTCAGCCTCCATAAGCTACGGGCCATGCGGACCATCGTATTTGGCTTGGGTGGCAGTCAGGTCATTTTGACCATGCTCCTGGCAGTCCCAGCCAGCCTCTTGATGAACTGGATTTACCCCATTTCCTGGCAGGCGGCTATTGCGCTGGGAGGTGCTTTAGCGATGTCCTCCACAGCGATCGTTACCAAACTCATTTCTGATCGTTCTGAAATTGAAACCGAGCATGGGCGCAACATTATCGGTATTTTGCTGTTTCAGGACTTAGCGGTAGTTTTCTTGTTGATTTTGCTGCCTTCGCTCGGCAAGAATCCTGGAGACCTATTTTTAGCGCTCACTGCAGCATCGATCAAGATCACGGTAGCGCTGGTACTCATTTTTGTTATCGGCCAAACCTTGATGAGTCGTTGGTTCGGTTTAGTTGCCAAATTGCGGTCTCAAGAATTATTCATGCTCAACCTCTTGTTGATTGTTTTGGGGATGGCGGGACTAACTGAACACTTTGGCTTATCTTTAGCCTTAGGGGCTTTCTTGGCAGGGATGTTAATTGCCGAAACGCCCTATCGCCACCAGGTGGAAGAAGACGTTAAGCCTTTCAAAGATGTGCTCTTGGGCCTCTTCTTTATTACTGTTGGCATGCTATTAGATTTTGAAGTGATTTATCAACAGTGGGTGCTAGTTTCAATCTTATTAATCGGCCCATTGATTTTTAAGTTCGGCTTGATTGCTTTATTGTCACGTGCCTTTGGTTCAAGTCCTGGTATTTCTATTCGGACGGGCCTGTGTTTGGCGCAGGCTGGTGAATTCGGTTTTGTGCTCTTAAATCAAATTGATGGTTTAGATTTAATTGATCCTGCCTTGAGTCAGGCTGTATTGGCAGCAATGTTACTGTCGATGTTTGGTGCACCTTTCTTAATTCAATATAGTGATCGCATTGCGATGCGTTTTTCTAGCAATGAGTGGCTATTGCAATCGCTGGCACTGACACGTGTAGCAGCAAAAAGTGTCCGCACAGAAAATCATGTGGTCATTTGTGGTTTTGGTCGCTCAGGTCAAAGCTTAGCCCGCATGCTCGATCAAGAAAAAATCCCTTACATTGCATTAGACATGGACCCTGATCGCGTGAATGAGGCTGCCGCTGCTGGAGATAACGTGGTCTATGGCGATGCTAGTCGAGAAAATTATTTGGTTGCAGCTGGCCTGTCAAGAGCAAAGGCCGTGGTGATTACTTATGCGGACACGCCGGCTAGTTTCAAAGTGTTACATCAAGTCGAGCACCTGCGTCCTGGTATGACAGTATTGGTGCGCACAAAAGACGATGCAGACTTAGCTAAATTACAAGCAGCTGGTGCGACCGAGGTGGTGCCGGAGTTGATTGAAGGTAGCTTGATGATGGCGTCCCATGTCTTACTGATCATGGGTGTACCTATGCGTAAGGTGGTGCGTCGCATTACTGGCGCCCGTGAAGCTCGTTATAGCCTGTTGCGCGGCTACTTCCGTGGCGTGAATGATGAGGTGGATACTAAGGAATCATGGCGCTTACACTCAGTTACTTTGTTGCCTGAGTCAGCCAGTATTGGGCAGACGCTTGAAGAGTTGCATCTTGAAAATGAAGGTGTGAGCGTGCAGGCAGTGAGGCGAAAAGTGGGTGGCTCTGACTACGTCAAATTAGAGCTCACCCCCGACTTGCGTTTACAAGCCAACGACATCTTGGTGCTTTCAGGCAATTCAGAAGCGACTGATTTAGCCGAATCCAAATTGCTCTGATGACAAATGCACTCCGATGAAATTACTTTTTCTTTTTAGCTGCAACGGGTTGTTTGCGAATCAATAGCGGCGCTAAGTAATGCCCAGTAAAGCTAGCCGCATTCTTCGCCACTTCCTCGGGCGTTCCAGTAGCAATAATCTGCCCACCACCTGCACCACCTTTAGGTCCTAAGTCAATAATCCAATCAGCAGTTTTGATCACATCTAAGTTGTGTTCAATGATGACGATCGTGTTGCCTTGTTTCTTGAGGGTCTGAAGAACAGTCAGTAATAACTGAATGTCATGGAAATGCAAGCCTGTAGTTGGCTCATCCAAGATGTAGAGCGTTCTACCGGTATCGCGTTTAGAAAGCTCTAAAGAAAGTTTGACGCGTTGCGCCTCGCCACCAGACAAAGTTGTGGCGCTTTGACCTAATTTCACATAACCTAAACCCACATCGAGTAAGGTTTTGAGTTTTCGTTTGACGATTGGAACAGCTTCAAAGAATTCATGGGCTTGTTCGATGGTCATCGACAGCACTTCATGGATATTCTTGCCTTTGTAACGAATGTCTAAAGTTTCACGGTTGTAGCGTTTACCGTGACAGACATCGCAAGGAACATATACGTCCGGTAAGAAATGCATTTCTACTTTAATAACGCCATCACCTTCGCAGGCATCACAACGACCACCCTTGACGTTGAAAGAAAAACGTCCTGCTTCATAGCCGCGTTCGCGTGCAGCGGGTACGCCACAAAAGAGTTCTCTGATAGGCGTGAATAATCCAGTGTAAGTGGCTGGGTTTGAGCGTGGGGTTCTACCAATCGGGGATTGATCTACGCTGATGACCTTGTCAAAGTGCTCCAAGCCTTTTATCGCATCATGCGCTGCTGGCTCTGCATTGGAGCCGTAGATATGATGTGCAACTGCATGGTGCAAGGTGTCGTTGATGAGGGTGGATTTACCTGAGCCAGATACGCCAGTGACGCAGGTTAATAAGCCGACAGGAATCTTGGCGTGAACGGATTGCAAGTTGTTGCCACGTGCACCGATGATTTCTAAGAACTTGTCATTTACTGGGATACGTTTTTCAGGAACGGCGATCCACTCCCGACCAGATAAGTAGGCGCCTGTGAGAGATTTAGGATTGGCCTCTACTTCTGCAGGAGTCCCTTCGGCTACGACTTCGCCACCATGTACGCCCGCACCAGGACCAATATCAATGACGTAGTCAGAGGCGCGAATCATATCTTCATCATGTTCAACTACCAGCACGCTATTGCCGAGGTCGCGTAAATGCTTCAAGGTGCCGATAAGACGATCGTTATCACGTTGATGCAAACCAATAGAAGGTTCATCCAATACGTACATGACTCCTGTGAGACCAGAGCCAATCTGTGATGCCAAGCGGATGCGCTGCGCTTCACCACCAGAGAGTGTGTCTGCGCTACGCTCTAGTGATAAGTAGTCTAAGCCGACATCGTTTAGGAATCGTAGACGTGAACCAATTTCTTTCACAATCTTGTCAGCGATTTCTCGTTTAGCGCCTTTGAGTTCGAGTGCTTCAAAATATTCTTTAGCTTCCTTTAAAGGAAGGGCGCTGATTTGATAAATCGCGCGTGACTGCTTACCATCACCGACTTTGACAAAACGCGCTTCTTTGCGCAAGCGACTGCCACTACATGAAGGGCAGGTCTGTACATTTTGATAGCGTGATAATTCTTCTCGAACGGTTGCCGAGTCGGTCTCACGATAGCGACGCTCAAAATTAGCAACAATGCCCTCAAAAGCATGCTCACGAGTACTATTTTTGCCGCGCTCATTGATGTATTCAAAAGGAATGGTGACATCACCCGAGCCTAATAAAATCAGATCTTGCTGTTTCTTATTGAGAGTCTCAAAAGGTTTCTCGACATCAAACCCGCCATGCTTGGCCAGTGTTTGTAAGAGCTTGAAATAAAACTGATTACGACGATCCCAACCTTTAATTGCACCAGAGGCCAGCGATAAGTCTGGGTGGGCAACAATGCGCTTAGGATCAAAGAAGGATTGATGGCCTAGACCATCACAAGAAGGACATGCGCCCATCGGATTATTAAAAGAAAAGAGTCGTGGCTCAAGTTCTTGCAATGAATAGGAGCAAATTGGGCAGGCAAACTTGCTGGAGAAAATCATTTCCTTGCCGGTATCCATGTCGACAATCATGGCTTTGCCATCAGCAAGTCGGAGAGCAGTTTCAAAAGATTCTGCTACACGCTGCTGAATATCAGGACGCACTTTAATACGATCTACGACCACTTCAATTGAATGCTTATCGTTCTTCTTTAATGCTGGCAATTGATCCACTTCAAAGATCTCTGCTTTAGCAGTATTAGTTGTGCCACCACCTGAGCGCACACGAAAGCGAACAAAGCCTTGTGCTTGGAGATCTTGAAATAAGTCTACGAACTCACCCTTACGCTCACTCACCACGGGAGCCAAGATCATAAGCTTAGTGTCTTCAGGCATAGCTAATACGGTATCAACCATTTGAGAAACGCTTTGCGCTTCTAATGGCAGATCGTGGTCTGGGCAATGCGGGGTTCCAGCGCGTGCAAACAGCAAGCGTAGGTAATCATGAATTTCTGTAACCGTACCCACAGTCGAGCGGGGATTATGGCTGGTCGCTTTTTGCTCAATCGAGATTGCCGGTGATAGGCCTTCAATCGTATCGACATCAGGCTTCTCCATCAGCTGCAAGAATTGACGGGCATAAGCAGATAAGGACTCTACATAGCGACGCTGACCTTCGGCATACAGGGTGTCAAAAGCCAATGAGCTTTTTCCTGAGCCAGATAGGCCAGTCAAAACGACTAATTTCTCTCTAGGGATATCTAGATTGATGTTTTTGAGGTTATGGGTGCGGGCACCGCGGATCTTGATTTCGTTATTCATGATTTTTTAGCGTAACTTGTTAATATAGCTCTTTCCCATGAATCCTTCTGAACTTCGCTCCGCTTTAGCCTTGGCAGGCATCTTTGGCCTCCGAATGCTAGGCCTTTTTCTGCTTTTGCCTGTATTTAGCATCCATGCCAAAGACTTGCCTGGAGGCGACCAAGCATTCCTAATAGGGTTAACACTGGGCATTTTCAATATTGTTCAAGCCTGCTTCCATATTCCCTTGGGTAGGCTTTCTGATCGAATCGGTCGAAAAAAAGTCGTTTTATGGGGTCTGTCCTTATTTGTTGCTGGAGCATTGATTTGCGCAGCAAAGGACGATTTGCTTTGGATCGCCATTGGGAGGGGCATTATGGGCGCTGGAGCAATTTCTGCAGCAGTCTCTGCTTGGGTTGCTGACCTCACTCGGGAGCAAGTGCGCAGTCAAGCCATGGCCTTGGTCGGCGTAAGTATTTCATTATCGTTTGCTGTTTCGCTGGTTGTTGCTGCCCCGCTTTATCGCATGATTAGCTTAAGCGGGATGTTTTTGGTATTGGCAATCTTAGGCGCTATAGCGATGTTAGTAGCTTATTTTGTATTGCCAAATAACAAGCCTGAAGTTTATGCACAGCAAGATTCACTGAAGCAGGTATTTCTGCGCCCAGAGCTCATGCGCCTCAATGTGGGGGTGTTTGTTTTAAACGCCACCCAAGTGGCTATGTTTTTAGTAGTGCCGCGCCTATTAGAGCAAGCGGGATTTCCACTGAGTGCACACTGGCAGGTTTATCTCTCTGTCGTCTTGCTCTCTTTTGTATTTATGGTTCCACTCTTAATATACGGTGAGAAAAAACAACGCATACGACTTGTTTTATTAATAGCGATCGTACTTCTGATTATTGCTGAAATCATCTTTACTCAAGCCTCATCCGTAACCTTGATTGCAGTAGCATTGCTGGTTTACTTTGTGGGCTTTAACCTGCTGGAGGCCCTGCAACCCTCATTGGTAACTCGTTATGCAAAAGAATCCAAGGGAACTGCTTTGGGTGTTTACAACACCACCCAATCGATTGGCCTCTTTGCAGGAGCCGCTATTGGGGGTTGGTTAATGGATGCCCATGGTAATTTATCGGTCTTTGTTATGGGCGCAGCATTGCTTTTGTGCTGGCTTATAATTGCTTGGTCGATGCGCGAATTACCTGCAAAAGTAGTGGATGCAAAGGATTTAACTGCAAAGGCATAGTTGTAGCTTTACTGATTCCATTTATTTTTTTAGCTACATTTTAGATTTTATTAATCGTATTATTTTTCTTCGGGAGACAACATGGCTTCAGTCAATAAGGTCATCATCGTAGGTAACGTAGGACGTGATCCAGAAACGCGTTATATGCCAAGCGGCGACGCAGTAACGAATATTTCAGTAGCGACATCAGATCGTTATAAAGATAAGCAGTCTGGCGAAATGAAAGAAACCACAGAATGGCATCGTGTTGCGTTCTTTGGAAAACTTGCAGAGATCGCTGGTCAATATCTCAAAAAAGGTTCACAGGTTTATGTAGAAGGTCGTTTACGCACGCGTAAATGGACTGATGCTAGTGGCCAAGAAAAATACTCCACTGAGATTGTTGCGGAAACAATGCAAATGCTGGGTGGCAAGCCAGTAGGCGGCAGTGGTGATGGTGGTGAAAGCTATAGCCGCTCAAAGCCGGTTGAGAACTCTGCACCAGCATCTTCCAATGCAGCATCCCTTGGCGCCATGGATGACGATATTCCGTTTTAAGGATTGCGTTAATTCGTTTTGCCCAAGATAAAAAGCCCTTCAAGAAGGGCTTTTTATTTAACCGCTAATTTTCTTATTGCCTTGCATGACGAGTATTTTCGGGCCAAGGCGCATTGTGATCAGTGCGGAAGGGGTTAATGTCCAGGCCACCACGTCGGGTGTAGCGTGCGTAGACAGAAAGTTTTTCTGGTTTGCACTGGCGTTTGATATCCGTGAAGATCGTCTCGACACAATGCTCATGAAACTCGCCTAATTGCCTAAAGCCGATGATGTAGCGTAATAGACCTTCTTCCAAAATAGGTCGACCTTGGTAACGAATTTGCACACTAGCCCAATCTGGTTGACCAGTCACCGGGCAATTAGATTTGAGTAAATGGGAAACCAGGCATTGCTCGATTGGCCCAAAAGATTCATTCACTTCTAGCAAGGCTGGGTCTGCAGATAAGCTTGGATCGATCTCGATATCAAGGCGGTCCATCAGCACGCCACTCATCTCCTGCATTCCTTTCTTGGCAATCGTTTCAGTTGGATTAATGCGGGTAGCAATCTTGCTGCCTGCGACAGCTGATAAATCTGTGATCAATTGTTCACGAACTTCTGCTTCATCTTCAAAGCGGGCGCTATTGAAGCTATTGAGGTAGAGCTTGAATGATTTGGACTCAATCATGTTCGGCGAATCGGCTGGCACCTGAAACTCTGCTAAAGCAATCTGAGGTTTACCTTTTTTATTGAGCCAGCTAAGCTCAAAAGCATTCCAAATATCGACTCCTACAAAAGGTAGTGCTTGATTTGGTTTGATGTCGAGTTTGAGGCGATTCTCGGAGCGAGCAATGGGGAATAGCAAGCTCGGATCATATTGATCGGGATATGGCGTTGCTTGACCAAGTGTAAGTATCGACATTAGTTTTTAGGCTTATTAGAGACACCAGATACCACGTGACCAGTCGGCGCTACTGAAGCAGCAGATTGGCAGTGACCGGTTTGGTCATCGAAGAAAAAGTCTGGCTCGAACTCGCGAAGGAATTCGCTTTTAGAAAGTCCACCCAGGAACATGGCTTCATCAACATCAACACCCCAGGCCATCAGGGTGCGAATAGCGCGTTCATGTGCAGGCGCTGAGCGGGCCGTTACCAAGGCAGTACGAATGCGCATCCCCTTCTCGCTAGTCGTGCGTTGCAAACGATGGAGTGCTTCTAGCAAAGGTTTGAATGGGCCGGGTGGCAGGGGGATAGCAGCTTTTTTGCTTTCATGATCAACAAAGGCTACCAAGCCTTCGCTCTGAAATACTTGCTCAGCTTCATCAGAAAAGAGAACGGCATCTCCGTCAAATGCGATGCGAATTTCATTAGGGTGAGACTCTGCAGTCTTACTGGATTCTGGATAGACGCGAGCTGCAGGAAAGCCTGCATCAATCGTGGCACGCACATCATCTTCATTCGCAGAGAGAAAGAGGTTGGCATGTAAGGAACGCAAGTAGTGATAGGGTGGGCGTCCTCTGGTGAATACACCGCGCTCTAAATGAAGGCCATGGTGTTCGGCCGAACGGAATACGCGTAAGCCACTCACCGGGTCATTGCGAGAGAGAATCACCACCTCGACACGTTGCTCACCTTCTTCATTAAAAGCTAATAACTTCTTTACCAATGGAAAAGCAACGCCTGTTTGAGCAGCCTCAGATAGGCGCTCTAATTGCAGCTTCATGTAGGCGCTGTCATCAGTAGATTCGAAGATGCGATTCTCTTCCTCGAAATCAAATAGTGCGCGCGATGAAATCGCCACAACGAGTTTTCCGGTAAGTGTGTATGACATTAAGGATTAACTCTTATTTGAGAAAAAGGCGGTAAGCCGGATTATCTGTTTCATTCCAATGTGGATAGCCGAGTGACGCTAAGAAACTTTGAAATTTCTTTTGCTCATTTTTAGGCACTTGTAAACCAACGAGGATACGGCCATAGTCTGCACCATGATTACGATAATGGAACAGGCTGATATTCCAATTCGGTGCCATGCTCGTGAGGAACTTCATCAGTGCCCCTGGGCGCTCCGGAAATTCAAAGCGGTAAAGTAATTCATCTTGGGCAAGGGCTGAGCGGCCACCCACCATGTGGCGCAAGTGGGACTTCGCTAGCTCATCATGAGTCAGATCGATCGTTGCAAACTTGGCTTTACGAAAATGCTTTGCAATCGTGTTGCTATCACTTGCTTTTTGTGTTCCGATGCCCACAAAAATATGGGCTTCACTTTGATCAGCAATACGATAGTTAAATTCAGTGACATTGCGATTGCCTAGTAACTCACAGAAGCGTCTAAAGGAGCCACGCTCCTCCGGAATAGTCACGGCAAAAACGGCTTCACGGAATTCGCCAACGTCGGCACGCTCTGCCACAAAGCGCAGGCGACTAAAATTCATATTGGCACCACAAGCAATCGCTACCAATGTTTTCTTTTTCAGACGATGCTTATCTACATACTTTTTCATACCAGCAATAGCTAAGGCGCCAGCAGGCTCCAGAATACTGCGGGTGTCTGTAAAGACATCATTGATCGCAGCACAGATTTCATCGGTATTCACGGTGATGATGTCATCAACTACACGTTTGCAAATACGGAAAGTTTCTTTACCAACCAACTTCACGGCTGTTCCGTCCGAGAAAAGACCTATATCTTTCATCTCGATGCGCTTGTTGGCTTCAAGTGACCTTCTCATCGCATCTGAGTCGACTGATTGAACACCGATCACCTTAGTTTTGGGGCTGACCGCTTTGACATACTCTCCAATGCCAGCGATCAAACCGCCACCACCAATGGCGACAAAAATGGCATCAATTGGCTCTTGGTGCTGCTGAAAGATCTCCAGGGCAATCGTGCCTTGTCCAGCGATTACATCGGGGTCATCAAAAGGGTGAACGAAGGTAAGCCCCCGCTTTTTCTCTAAAAGCTCAGAGTATTTAAAGGCATCGCTATAGGATTCACCATGCAAAATCACTTCTACCCAGGAGCCCCCGCGGGCCTTTACAGCATCGATTTTGAGGCTGGGAGTGGTCAGAGGCATCACGATGACTGCTTTGCACTTCATTTTGGCCGCCGCTAGGGCGACGCCTTGGGCATGATTGCCTGCTGAAGCTGCAATTACCCCCTTTTTCAGAGCTTCTGGGGGTAAATGGGCCATTTTGTTATAGGCACCACGTAATTTGAATGAGAAAACCGGCTGGTTATCTTCTCTTTTGAGTAATACTTGATTGCCTAAGCGCTTTGTGAGTTCGGGGGCTACTTGGAGCTCCGTTTCCCTAGCTACATCGTAGACTCGGGCCGATAAAATTTTCTTTAAATAGTTCGTTGCCATGCAATGAGCGTACCATGAATGAGCTCTAAGCCCTTAAATTTGCAGGGGTTTATCACCCCAAGCCAACATCTTTATTGGTTTCCTGTCAATATCGTTATCCCTCAATTAAAATGCATATTTATCAAATATGACGCTATGAACGCCCCACTAGCTTTGAATCAGTTGTTAGATGCCGAGGCGGGTTCGCCCCGCCTTCGCGAAATCCCCTACAACTACACCTCCTTTTCCGATCGTGAAATCGTTATCCGCTTGCTGGGCGAGGAGTCATGGCGTGTTCTAAATGATTTACGAGGCATTCGCCGCACCGGCCGCTCTGCTCGTATGTTGTTCGAAGTCTTAGGTGATATCTGGGTAGTTCAACGTAATCCCTTCCTGCAAGACGACTTATTAGATAGTGCTAGTCGCCGTCAGTTATTAATTGACGCTTTATGGCATCGCCTTGGTGAGGTAAAGAAAAGATCTAGCGGTGAATCGGCTGAGCAAGTTCAGGTTTTATTAAAAGCGGCACATCACGCGGTTGAGCGTTTTGAGCAGGGCTTTAAAGAAGTGACTGAGATTCGTAAGCGTGCTCGCAAAGAGCTTAGCCGTATCACGGCTGCAGATAATATTTGTTTTGATGGTGTCTCACGTGCAGCGCATGTGACCGATGCAACGGATTGGCGCGTTGAGTTTCCGCTTGTAGTTCTGAAGCCTGACTACGAATCTGAAATCCCTGGCCTAGTAAAAGCATGTATTGCTTTGGGCTTAACCATTATTCCGCGTGGAGGTGGTACTGGTTATACCGGTGGCGCTATTCCTCTCTACGCTATGTCGGCAGTGATTAATACTGAAAAGCTTGAGCAGATTGATAGCGTCAAGGCAAAGCGTTTGCCGGGCGTGGTCCATGAAGTTTCAACCATCTTTACTGGTGCCGGTGTAGTGACACGCAGAGTGGCAGAAGCTGCAGAGCGCGCTGGACTCGTGTTTGCAGTTGATCCTACCTCAGCGGATGCCAGTTGCATTGGTGGCAACATTGCCATGAATGCTGGCGGCAAAAAGGCCGTCCTGTGGGGCACTGCCTTGGATAACTTAGCCAGCTGGCGTATGGTGGATCCAGAAGGTAATTGGCTTGATGTTGAGCGCCTTGATCACAACTTAGGAAAAATTCACGTAGCAGAAAAAGTACGCTTTGCGCTGACTTGGTCTGACGGTAGGAGTGAGCCAGGTGAACGCGTTCTCAAAACAGAAACTTTAGAAGTAGAAGGTAAGCGCTTTCGTAAAGAGGGTTTAGGCAAGGATGTGACTGATAAGTTTTTATCAGGCCTGCCCGGTGTTCAAAAAGAAGGTTGCGATGGATTAATTACGAGCGCTACTTGGATTTTGCATCGCATGCCTAAATTTATGCGGACTGTTTGCTTGGAGTTTTTCGGTCAAGCGCAAGAAGCCATTCCAAGTATTGTAGAAATCAAAGCCTACCTCGAGGGCTTGAGTAAGAACGGCGGGCCAATCTTGGCTGGTCTAGAGCACTTGGATGATCGCTATTTGAAAGCAGTTGGTTATTCCACTAAATCCAAGCGTAATGCAATGCCTAAGATGGTGTTGATTGGTGATATTGCTGGTGATGACGAAGAGGCGGTAGCAGCTGCGACTAGCGAAGTTGTGCGCATGGCCAACAATCGTGTGGGTGAAGGTTTTGTTGCGGTTAGCGCTGAGTCGCGTAAAAAGTTTTGGTTAGATCGTGCGCGTACTGCAGCGATTGCTCGTCACACCAATGCTTTTAAGATTAATGAAGATGTCGTAATTCCATTGCCGCGCATGGGTGAGTACACCAACGGTATCGAGCGTATCAACATTGAACTCTCGCTCAAAAATAAGTTACAAGTTTTAGATGGCCTCACAGCTTTCCTAAAAAAGAGTGCTCTGCCACTTGGCAAAAACGATGAGGATTATGAAATCCCCAGTGCTGAAATTTTGGGTGATCGCGTACAGCAAGCTCTTGAACTGATTGATAAGGTGCGGGCGCGTTGGTCAGATTGGTTGACGCAGATGGATGACTATTTCCCAGATCTTCAGAATTACAGCTTACGTGCCTCCTGGAAGACAGAAGTACGCGCTGAACTCAGAATCATTTTTGGTGGCCTAGCATTTGAGCCCATCCTCAATGAACTGGAAGCCATTCATAAAAATACTTTACGTAAGCGTGTATTCATAGCGCTGCATATGCACGCTGGTGACGGTAACGTTCATACCAATATTCCGGTAAATTCTGATGACTACGAGATGTTGCAAGATGCTCATCGCGCTGTCGATCGGATTATGAAATTGGCTCGCTCATTAGATGGTGTGATTTCTGGTGAGCACGGCATTGGTATTACCAAGCTAGAGTACCTGACTGAGGCTGAGCTGAAAGATTTCCGAGCTTACAAAATGCGCGTGGATCCAGAAGGTCGCTTTAACAAGGGCAAGTTAATGCCGCATGCGGATCTCAGTATTGCTTACACCCCAAGCTTTGGTTTAATGGGTCATGAGTCCATCATCATGCAGCAAAGCGACATTGGTGCGATTGCTGATAGCGTGAAAGATTGTTTGCGTTGCGGTAAGTGCAAGCCAGTCTGCTCTACACATGTACCGCGCGCTAATTTACTGTACAGCCCACGTGACAAAATTTTGGCAACTTCCTCTTTAATCGAAGCCTTCCTGTATGAAGAGCAAACGCGTCGTGGCGTATCGATTCGTCATTGGGAAATGTTTGATGATGTTGCAGCACATTGCACTGTATGCCACAAGTGTTTAACACCTTGCCCTGTCAATATTGATTTTGGTGAGGTTTCGATGAACATGCGTAACTTGTTGCGCAAGATGGGGCAGCAACGCTTTAATCCGGGAACAGCGGCATCGATGATGTTCTTAAATGCCACCGATCCAGACACTATCAACTTGCTTCGCAAGACCATGATTGGTTGGGGTTATAAGCTCCAGCGTTTGGGTAATGATGTGTTCCGTAAGTTCGCTCGCAAACAAACTGCGCACCCACCCGCCACAGTAACCAAGCCAAATATTAAAGAGCAGGTTATTTTCTTTGTGAATAAGAAGATGCCTGGTAACTTGCCGAAGAAAACTGCTCGTGCGCTCTTAGATATTGAAGATGCGAATTACGTGCCGATTATTCGAGATCCCAAAACAACCTCCGCTGATACGGAAGCCGTGTTCTATTTCCCAGGTTGTGGTTCTGAGCGCTTGTTCTCGCAGGTGGGTTTAGCTACGCAAGCGATGCTGTGGAATGTGGGCGTGCAAACAGTATTACCTCCAGGTTACCTCTGCTGCGGCTATCCACAGCGTGGCAATGGCGACTTCGACAAAGCGGAAAAGATGATTACGGATAACCGTGTTCTCTTTCATCGCGTAGCCAATACCTTAAATTACTTGGATATCAAGACCGTAGTAGTTTCATGTGGCACTTGTTATGACCAGTTAGCAGGTTACCAGTTCGAACAGATCTTCCCTGGCTGTCGCATTATTGATATTCACGAGTACTTGCTAGAGAAGGGCGTCAAGCTTTCGAATGTGACGGGTGTGAAGTATATGTATCACGATCCATGCCACTCACCAATGAAGTTGCAAGATCCCCTCAAGACGGTGAATGAGCTGATTCAGTCAGAAGATGGCAAAGCAATTCAGAAGAATGATCGCTGCTGTGGTGAGTCTGGAACTCTTGCGGTGACACGCCCCGATATTTCAACTCAGGTGCGTTTCCGTAAACAGATTGAGATGGAAAAAGCTGCCGATGAATTACGTAAAGATGATTTCACTGGTGAGGTCAAAGTGCTCACTAGTTGCCCATCTTGTCTGCAAGGCCTAGCTCGCTTTGATGCGGATAGTGATACCACTGCCGATTACATCGTAGTGGAAATGGCGCAAAAATTATTAGGCCCTGATTGGATGCAAGATTATGTTGCCAAGGCAAATCAAGGCGGTATTGAGAGGGTGTTGGTTTAATGATTCCAACTAATGTTGTAGTGCATCAGCAGTCAAAAGTGCTAGAGCTTTCTTATGAGAATGGCAATACCTTTCGCCTACCTTTTGAATTTTTAAGAGTGGTGTCTCCTTCGGCTGAAGTCCAAGGTCATGGCCCCGGGCAGGAAACTTTGCAAACTGGTAAGCGTGAAGTGCTGATAGCAAATATTGAGCCAGTAGGTCACTATGCTCTTAAACCTTCATTTTCTGATGGACATGACTCTGGTTTGTATTCTTGGGACTACCTGCAATTTTTATGCGAGAACCAAGAAGCATTATGGGAAGAACACTTAGATAAACTAGCTGCTGCTGGTCTAGATCGTGATGCTCCAATGAGTATTGCTGGTGGTAAATCTTGTGGCAGCCATTAACCGTCGTTTCAGTTAAGTAAAGAGGAATATGAGTAAGACCCATTTTGGATACCAAAGCGTTGATGAAGCTGAAAAAGCGGGTAAGGTCGCCGAGGTGTTTCATTCTGTAGCGAGTAAATACGACGTCATGAATGATTTGATGTCATTCGGGCTACATCGCTTGTGGAAAAAAGTCACGATTGCTCGTGCTCAAGTCCGCCCTGGTCAAAAAGTATTAGATATTGCTGGTGGCACGGGCGACCTAGCTGCTGCCTTTGCACGTGCAGCAGGCTGGGGTCATAACTCTGAAGCTCAAGTATGGTTAAGTGACATTAATGCCTCCATGTTGGGAGTTGGCCGTGATCGTCTTCTTGATCAGGGAATGGCTTTACCCTGCGTTCAGTTCGATGCGGAGAAAATTCCTTTCCCAGCGAATCATTTTGATGTGGTGACAGTGGCGTTTGGCCTGCGAAACATGACTCATAAAGATGTTGCTTTGGCAGAGATGCTCAGAGTAATTAAGCCCGGTGGTCGAGTGCTGGTACTAGAGTTCTCAAAACCAGATGCCTTTTTAGGACCGATATATGACACCTACTCATTTAAGGTATTGCCTTGGTTAGGTGAAAAGATTGCCCAAGATTCTGAGAGCTATCGCTACCTGGCAGAATCGATCCGGATGCATCCAGATGCCCAGGCCCTTAAGGACATCATGCTGGGAGTGGGTTTTGACGAGGTAGATACCCACAGAATGACTGGGGGTATCGTTGCGCTGCATATTGGTATTAAATATTAGTGAATTTGAAGTTTTTGCTGGCTAAGAATTAAAGTAGTTCTATAGGGGATCAAAATATGAATAAGCATTTTTTCAAGGCAGCTATATTGAGTATCAGCTTAATATTTGCCACCGTTGGTCATGCTGATGCGGCCCGTTTGGGTGGTGGCAGAAGTATCGGCAAGGCACCAAGTGCACCAATGCAAAAACAAGCTACTCCCGCACAAAAGCCAACTCAACAAGTTCAACCAGCAGCACCTGCTGCCGCTCCTCAAGCACCAGCACCAAGTCGCTTCGGTGGCATGGGAGGCATCCTGGGTGGTTTAGCTGCAGGGCTTGGTATTGGATACCTCTTGTCTCACTTTGGTTTGGGTGAGGGTGCATCTTCATTGATCACTGGGTTGCTGATTGCAGCGCTAGCCGGCTTTGCCATCATGTTCATCATGAGAAAAATGATGCCTACTTTATCTGGTGCTAATAAAAGTCCTCAAATGACTTCGCAAGGTATGCAGCGTAGCAATCTAGACCAGGCGCCAAGACAGGAGCCTGCGTTTACACCAGCTGCTAGTGCATTCGGTGGTGTTGCTGCTGAGCCTGCACCATTTCAATCAACGCTGCCGCCAGGGTTTGATGAATACGCATTTTTGGATAACGCTAAACAGTTTTTCTCAGGCTTGCAAAAGGCGTGGGATCAGGGCGATTTAGCTGCATTACGTGAGTACACGACCCCAGACATGTTCGCCACGATTGAGCAAGACTTGGCCGGACGCGCTGACAGCGCTAATCAAACCGATGTAGTGACGCTCAATGCGCAGTTGCTCGGAATTGAAATAGCTGACAATACCTACCTCTGTAGCGTGCAGTTCACTGGCTTGATTCGTGAACAAGTAGGCGCACAGGCGAATAACTTCTCTGAAATTTGGAATCTCAGTAAGCCGGTAAGCGGCCCTGGAGGCTGGGTACTAGCGGGTATCTCTCAGTTAGTTTAAGCTTGTAGTACTTTCCACTGAAAGCCCGCACTTGTGCGGGTTTTTTACACTGATGAACACCGTATCTCCCACCACCCACCACGTTGCAGCATCTGCCGCTTGCCGAGGAATAAATCATGTCCTCAAGGATGAGCCATGGGCTATGGCAGAGTTGGCGCGCCATGCTGGCAAAGTCATTTTGCTCGGTTTGCCAATTGGGCAGCTCTTTTTTGAGATAGCACCTGAGGGCTCTCTGCTTGCATTGACTCATGCGGATACCCCTTCATTAGAGTTAGAAGTTTCCCCTGGAGCATTGAGTGCTTTAGCTGGTGGTCCTGGTAACTTGCGGGAGCAAGCAATGAAGTCAGTGAAGATTACTGGCGATGCTGACTTGGCACAACTATTGGGGCGCTTAGCGGGTCAAATTCGGTGGGAGTATGAGGAAGATCTAGCACGCCTCATTGGCGATGCACCTGCAAACTTTGCCGTACGCCAAGGTAAGAAAGTCATTTCTGCCGGGAAATCTGCAGCGACTGATTTACTGGAAAATGTCGTTGAGTATGTCAGTGAAGAAAGAAAAGTTCTTTTGAATAAACGAGATTTTTTAATTCGTAAGAATGAATTAAGTGTGTTGCGTGATGCGGTTGATCGTCTAGACAAGCGTATCCAAATTTTAGAGCGAAAAGGTTAATTCATTGTGCGTCGTTTAGCCCGTCTCTATTTTATTTTCTTTACTGCATGGCGTTATGGCTTACTGCCGCTCCTACGCGATATTCTGAAGCCTGGGATTGCTCGTGGCTTCTTAACCATTCTTTGCTGGGTATCACCAGGGCAATCGCTACCCAGAGGTGAGCGCATTCGTTTGACATTAGAAGCGCTCGGTCCGATCTTCGTAAAATTTGGACAAGTGCTTTCTACTCGACGTGATTTATTGTCGGAGGATATTGCCAATGAATTGGCAAAGTTGCAGGATCAAGTGCCGCCATTTTCTAATACAGAATCACGACTTTTGATTGAGAAAGCACTTGGTTTACCTGTTGAAGAAGTCTTTATTAGTTTTGATGCAACGCCCGTAGCTAGTGCTTCTGTAGCTCAGGTACATTTTGGAACTTTACGTGCCACTGAGAGGCATCCAGAGTGGAATGGGCGAGAAGTTGCGATCAAGGTCCTACGCCCAGGCATCCTCCCGGTGATTGAGAGCGATATTGCTTTAATGTATGACCTGGCAAAAGTCATTGAAAAGTTATCTTCTGATGGTCGACGTTTAAAGCCAACTGAAAATGTTTCTGAGTTTGATAGACACCTGCATGATGAGCTTGATCTCATGCGTGAGGCCGCTAATGCCAGTCAGTTAAGAAGATATTTTGTTGATTCAGACAAGCTCATGATTCCAGAAATGTATTGGGATCTATGTCACACCAATGTGATTGTCATGGAAAAAATGAACGGTATATCTATCGGTCGTTTTGATGAATTGCGTGCCGCTGGAGTTGATTTTAAAAAATTAGCAGCAGAGGGCGTGGAGATATTTTTTACCCAAGTATTCGAACATGGTTTTTTCCATGCAGATATGCATCCTGGAAATATCATGATTAGTTTAGAGCCTGATAGTTTTGGGCGATTCATCTCCCTGGATTTCGGAATTGTTGGCGCATTAAGTGAAACCGATAAAAACTACTTGGCACTCAACTTTTTAGCCTTCTTTAATCGAGATTACCGGCGTGTCGCAGAATTGCATGTGGAATCTGGTTGGGTGCCTCCAGATACCCGAGTTGAGGAATTAGAAGGTGCAGTACGTTCCGTTTGTGAACCTTACTTTGATCGACCTTTAAAAGATATTTCCTTGGGCATTGTTCTGGTACGTTTGTTCCAAACATCTCGCCGTTTTAAGGTCGAAGTACAGCCACAACTATCCTTGCTATCAAAGACATTGCTCAATGTTGAGGGTCTAGCGCGTGAATTAGACCCTGATCTTGATCTTTGGCAGACTGCAAAGCCGATTCTAGAAAAATGGATTAGTCGACAGTTGGGTTGGCGTGGATTGGTTGAAGGGCTTAAGAGTGAAGCGCCCTCTTGGGCAAAAATACTACCAACCTTGCCCCGCCTGATTGCGGAGAGTTTGGCGCAAGGGCGCGGTCCGCAAAGAGAGCAAAATGCTGAATTAGAGGTCTTAAAAGGCCTTTTAATGCAGGAAAGACGGACTCATCGCCTTTTGGTGGGCACCTTGCTGTTTGCGGGCGGCTTTTTGGCTGGGATTCTGATAATCGGCCTTGGTCTTCACTAGACTGTCGCCGATTGCCGCTTAAACCGCTAAAATGCCAGGTTAAGCAAAGCGTAAGCGTGGGCAAATGAAAAAATACTTTATCGCAGGCATTCTGGTGTGGGCACCGATGTCAATCACTATTTGGGTGATTGGATGGGGCTTGGGCTTGCTTGACGGTGTTTTTGGTTCTGTAATGCATGCCATTATTACTGTGTTCCCCAATCAGTTTTCTGGTGATTTGCAACATTTCCGTGAATTACCCGGTGTGGGCATTCTGATTGTTGTTTCAGTCATCATGATTACTGGATTACTTGCAATCAATTTTGCGGGGCAGTGGTGGATGAAGGTTTGGGATCGCTTGGTGAATCGCATTCCGATTGTGCGATCGATTTACTCCAGTGTTCAACAAGTATCTTCCACTTTATTTTCTGGAAGTGGCCAGGCGTTTAGCAAGGCATTATTAATTCGCTATCCCCATGCAGATTCTTGGGCGATTGCATTTCAGACTGGTATGCCAGCAAAAGAAGTTGCGGCTAAGTTGGGCGAGGACTACGTTAATGTTTTCCTGCCAACCACTCCAAACCCAACCTCTGGATTTTTTATGATCGTCCCACGTGCACACACTATTGAATTAGAGATGAGTGTTGAAGAGGCGCTCAAACATATTGTTTCAATGGGATCCGTTCCCCCCACCAGTTCAACTGGTCTGACTGCTGCTAAGTCAAACCATCATCTTTGATTTTTAGGAAATTGTTATGTCGATGCGAAGCCATACCTGCGGTCAGGTAACTGAATCACTCATTGGTCAAGAGATTACCCTCTCTGGTTGGGTTAACCGTCGTCGTGACCACGGTGGCGTGATCTTTATTGATCTACGTGATCATCAAGGTTTTGTGCAAGTTGTTTGCGATCCAGATCGCCCTGAGATGTTTGTACTAGCCGAGCAGGTTCGTAATGAATTTTGTATTCAGGTTAAGGGTTTGGTACGTGCACGTCCCGCCGGTACTGAGAACAATGATTTAGTCAGCGGCAAAATTGAAGTACTTTGTCATGGTCTAGTGATTTTGAATGCGTCCATTACTCCTCCATTCCAATTGGAAGATGAGAATTTATCTGAGACCACTCGCTTAACTCACCGTGTTTTGGACTTGCGTCGCCCGCAAATGCAAAAGAATTTACGTTTACGTTATAACGTGGCCATGGAATGCCGTCGCTACCTTGATGCCGCAGGTTTTATCGATATCGAAACACCAATGCTAACGAAGAGCACCCCTGAGGGTGCGCGCGATTACTTGGTACCTTCACGCGTACATGATGGTCAGTTCTTTGCTTTGCCACAGTCTCCGCAGCTATTTAAGCAGTTATTAATGGTGGCGGGTTTTGATCGTTACTACCAAATTACTAAGTGTTTCCGTGATGAAGATTTACGTGCTGATCGTCAACCTGAATTTACTCAGATCGACTGTGAAACTGCTTTCTTGGATGAATTAGAAATCCGTGAGCTATTTGAAAACATGATTCGTCATATTTTCAAAGTCACTATGAACGTGGAGTTGCCTAATCCATTTCCAACCATGCCTTACTCAGAGGGTATGGCGCGCTTTGGTTCAGACAAGCCAGATCTGCGTGTGAATTTTGAATTCACAGAATTGACTGACTTGATGAAAGATGTGGATTTCAAAGTATTTTCTGGTGCAGCAAATCAAGAGGGTGGACGTGTAGTTGGTTTGTGCGTACCTGGCGGTGCTGAGATTAGCCGTAGTGAAATTGATGATTACACTCAATTTGTAGCGATCTATGGCGCCAAAGGTTTGGCATGGATCAAGGTAAATTCTGTTTCTGAAGGTCGCAATGGTTTGCAATCACCAATCGTGAAGAACTTGCATGATGCTGCTATCGAGGGCATCTTGAAACGTACTGGCGCCAAAGACGGCGACATTATTTTCTTCGGTGCTGATAAGGAAAAAGTAGTCAATGACGCTATCGGCGGCTTGCGCTTGAAGATTGGTCACTCTGCTTGGGGTAAGGAGCATGGGCTATCTACCGAAGGTTGGAAGCCATTATGGGTAGTTGATTTCCCCATGTTTGAATACGATGACGACAATGCCCGTTGGGTCGCATGCCACCATCCATTCACTAGCCCTAAAGATGAACATATGCAGTATCTCGAATCGAGTCCTGGAAAGTGTTTAGCTAAAGCTTATGACATGGTGCTGAACGGTAGTGAAATTGGTGGTGGATCAGTTCGTATCCATCAAGAAGCAGTGCAAAGTCAGGTATTCCGCGCCTTGAATATTGGTGCCGAAGAGGCTCAAGTTAAGTTTGGATTCTTATTGGATGCCTTGCAGTACGGCGCGCCCCCACACGGTGGTATTGCATTTGGTTTGGATCGTATTGTCACAATGATGACCGGTGCTGAATCTATCCGTGATGTTATCGCTTTCCCGAAAACGCAGCGTGCACAGTGCTTGCTTACTCAGGCTCCTAGTCCGGTAGACGAGCGTCAATTAAAAGAATTGCATATTCGTTTGCGCCAAGCTGCCCCTGCTGCTTAATTAAGGAAGTATTTAGATCATCTTGAAAATCCCCATTTCAGTTTTAGTTGTTATCTACAAATCGAACGGGGAGGTCTTGCTAATTGAGCGGGCCGATAGAGTGAATTTCTGGCAATCCGTTACCGGTAGCATTGATTTCTTCGATGAGGATCTTAGTGCGGCTGCCGCACGCGAAGTCCTTGAGGAGACCGGAATTGATGTTCAGTCTCTTCCAGCGGGTTCTTTGCAGGATATGCATCACCAGATTGAGTACGAGATTTATCCGCAATGGCGTCACCGTTACGCCCCTGGAGTGACTAGAAATGCCGAGCATTGGTTCTCATTACTGGTCCCAAATGAGGTCTCAGTCAAATTGGCACCAAGAGAGCACGTGGCTTATCAATGGCTGCCTCATGCTGAAGCAGTGAGTAAATGTTTCTCTCCCAGTAATGGCGAAGCGATTCTCAAGTTATTTTCTGCGCGTCAGAGCGTAACTGACTAAGATAGAGTGATGAGACATTCATCAGGGCATCACCATTCAGCAGCAGATTCAAAGCCGTCACGAGGTAGCGACTGGAAGGTTATTCGTGACTTACTTCCTTACCTATTGGAGTACAAGTTTAGGGTTGCGATTGCTCTGACTTGTTTGGTTGCTGCCAAGGTCACCAATCTTGGCATTCCAATTTTGATGAAGGAATTGATTGATACCCTCAATATCAAGGCAGATTCGCCCCAGGCATTATTGGTAGTTCCGGCTGGATTGATATTAGCCTATGGCCTTTTAAGAGTCTCTGCCTCATTATTTACTGAGTTACGTGAATCGCTTTTTGCACGCGTTACTCAAAATGCCGTTCGTAAAGTAGCGCTACAAGTTTTTGAGCATCTACACTCGCTAGCACTGAGCTTTCATTTAGCTCGTCAGACCGGCGGGGTTAGCCGAGATATTGAGCGCGGTACACGTGGTATTCAGTCGCTGATCTCTTATTCGCTTTATAGCATCCTGCCAACCCTGATTGAATTTTGTTTGGTGCTTGGTTACTTAGCTTTTGCATACGATATTTGGTTTGCTGCCATTACGCTAGTTGCCTTAGTCTTGTATATCGGCTTCACAGTAGTGGTGACGGAATGGCGTACCCACTTCCGCCGCACCATGAATGACATGGATTCCAAGGCCAATCAGAAGGCAATTGATTCCTTGTTGAATTTTGAGACAGTAAAGTACTTTGGCAACGAAGCCTTTGAGGCTAGCCGTTACGATCAAAATCTGATCCGCTACCAAACAGCTGCAGTGAAGTCACAAAAATCTTTAGCAGTACTCAATCTTGGGCAGCAGGCAATTATTGCTATTGGATTGGTCCTGATTTTATGGCGAGCAACGCAAGGTGTAATTGATGGATCTATGACCTTAGGTGATTTGGTCTTGGTTAACACCCTGATGATTCAGTTGTATATTCCGCTGAATTTCTTGGGCGTGATCTATCGTGAGATTAAGCAGGCGCTGACTGACATGGATCGTATGTTCTCGCTTCTGAATACGGAGAAGGAGATTGCGGATGTGCCCAATGCCCAGTCCTTACGCGTTAGTGATCAAAGCCGTGGTCCAGATGTTCGCTTTGAAAATGTCTCGTTTCATTACGAGGCTAAGCGTAAAATTCTGAAGGATGTCAGCTTTAATATCCCTGCGGGAACGATTACTGCAGTGGTTGGGCAGAGCGGGGCTGGCAAGAGCACTTTAGCCCGCTTACTGTTTCGTTTTTATGATGTTCAGTCTGGCAAGATCCTGATTGATGATCAAAATATTGTGGATGTCACTCAATTAAGTTTGCGCAAGGCAATTGGTATTGTTCCTCAAGACACTGTCTTGTTTAATGACACCATTGGCTACAACATTGCTTATGGCAACCCTAATGCTTCAATTGAAGAAGTTCATGAGGCTGCTAGGGCGGCGCAGATTGATCGTTTCATCAAGCATCTCCCAGATGGCTACGACACCCAAGTAGGCGAGCGTGGTCTGAAATTATCAGGTGGTGAGAAGCAGCGTGTTGCGATTGCACGCACCCTACTCAAAAAGCCAGCAATGTTAATTTTTGATGAGGCAACATCGGCGCTGGACTCTAAAACGGAGCGGGCGTTTCAGGAAGAGTTACTTGGCTTGGCTAAAAACCGTACGACCTTGATTATTGCCCATAGGCTGTCCACCATTATTCATGCGGATCAAATTTTGGTCATGGAGCATGGCCAGATAGTGGAGCGTGGAACGCATGCAGAGCTATTGGCTGCTAGTGGCCGGTATGCTGAAATGTGGCAAATGCAAGAGCGCATCGTTCTTGATTAGAATATCTTTATGAGCCAGCAAGAAACTATTCTCAAAAATGCCTTTGCCGCGGCTTTAGCGGTGGCTGACCCAATCCAAATTGTTCCTGAATATCTCGGTAAGATCTTTCCTCAAGGTTCGGAGCCAAAAGGAAGGTGTTTAGTGGTGGGCGCAGGCAAAGCCAGTGCATCAATGGCAACTGCCCTAGAGTCGCATGCTCAGAGTCATTGGCCTAATGCAATGATTGAGGGGGTAGTGTTGACCCGCTATGGGCACAACTCCCCTACTAGTCATATCCAAATTATCGAAGCAGGTCATCCAGTACCTGATCAAGCCGGCATGGACGGTGCTAAGGAAATCTACCGCTTAGTTGGTGAATTACAAGCTGGCGATGTTTTGATTGCCTTAATCTCCGGCGGCGGTTCAAGTTTGCTCACTTTGCCTCAAGCTGGCATCAGTATCGAAGATATGCGCAAGACTACCGAGGCGCTTTTACGCTCAGGTGCGCCAATTGAAGAGATGAATGTTGTTCGTAAACATTTGTCAGCGATTCTGGGTGGTAATTTAGCAAGGCTGGCAATTGCACGCGGTGCTCGAGTTGAAGCATTGCTGATTTCGGATGTCACTGGAGATGCTCCTGCAGATATTGCAAGTGGACCTTGCGCGCCAGATTATTCGACCTTCCAAGATGCTCTGGATATTTTGGTTAAATATCACTTAAGCTCTGACTCTATTCCAGAATCTGTTTTATCTCATTTGCAGCGTGGTCTTGCGGGTGAAGTTCTGGAGACCTTAAAAGAAGCAGATCTACAAAATACTGCAGTTAGTAATCATGTGATTGCTACGGCCTATAAAAGTCTTGAGGCTGCGGCAGACTACGTCCGTACACAAGGTTATGAGCCAGTGATTTTGGGTGACACCATTGCCGGGGAAGCTCAAGAAGTAGGTATAGAGCAAGCTGCCTTAGCCCGACAGTGTTTATCGACTAAGACCAATGGACCAATCGCCTTTATCTCGGGTGGTGAGTGTACGGTAACTATTCCTAGTGGAATTCAGGGTCGTGGTGGCCGCTGCAGTGAGTATCTACTTTCATTTTTTGCAGCATCAACTGATCTTCCTCATGTTTCAGCTCTAGCTGCAGATACTGATGGTATCGATGGTAGTGAAAAGAATGCTGGTGCGTGGTTTACTCCCGCGATTCGCCAGGCTGCTAATAAGCAAGGCTTGATCCCTTCACAGTACCTTGACCAGCACGATTGCTATGGTTTTTTTGCGCAATTAGATGCTTTAGTAGAAACTGGCCCTACACTGACAAACGTAAACGATTTCCGCATCATCTTGCTTGATAAATAATTATGTCCAATAGCCCAACACAAATTCAACTGATTCAGCCGGATGACTGGCATTTGCATATTCGTGACGGTGAAGTAATGCGAGATGTATTGGCGGATACTGCGCGCCAATTTGCGCGTGCCATCATCATGCCAAATTTGAAGCCGCCAGTGACTACGGTTGATTTGGCAAATGCGTATCGCGGTCGCATTGAAGCCAGTCTTCAATCTTTGGGCGTGACTAGCTTTACACCACTAATGACCTTGTATCTCACAGATAACACTTCTGCGGATGAAGTACGTAAAGCAAAGAATGCCGGCATTGCTGGATTTAAGCTTTACCCTGCAGGAGCAACAACTAACAGTGATGCGGGTGTGAGTGACATTAAACGTTGTTATGCTGCACTTGAAGCAATGCAGGCTGTCGGCATGCCCTTGTTAGTGCATGGTGAAGTGACTAGTGCTCACATTGATATATTTGATCGTGAGGCGGTATTTATTGATGAAGTGCTCGAACCTTTACGTCAAGATTTTCCTGAGCTGAAGATTGTGTTTGAACACATTACTACTAAGCAAGCAGCGCACTATGTACGTGATGCGCACACTGCTGAAAAAAATAATATAGCCGCTACGATTACTCCGCAACATTTATTAATGAATCGCAATGCGATTTTTTCTGGTGGTATTCGTCCGCATAACTACTGCTTGCCAGTACTCAAGCGTGAAGAACATCGCGTTGCCCTATTAGAGGCTGCAACGAGTGGCAACCCCAGATTTTTCTTGGGCACCGATAGTGCGCCCCACGCCAAGGGTGCTAAAGAAGCTGCTTGCGGTTGTGCTGGTTGTTATAGCGCTTTTAATGCCTTAGGTTTATATGCTGAGGCATTCGAGAGTGTTGGCAAGTTGGACAAGCTTGAGGGCTTCGCCAGTTTCTTTGGTCCAGATTTTTATCTATTGCCACGCAATACCAAGAAAGTAACTTTGGTAAAGCAGGCGCAAAGTATTCCTGCAGAGCTTCCTTTGGGTGACGAAACGATTGTGCCGCTGCGTGCAGGTGAGACGATTGCTTGGACCTTGGCTTAAGTTGCCACACAAGCCCCTAATTCATTTTTAGACTAAATTTCTGCGACTGCGTTAGACTGCAGGCGCAGAGTCAATTGGGCAATCGCCGCCTCTTTATTGAGGGGGAGGAAAGTCCGGACTCCATAGGGAAGGGTGATGGCTAACGGCCATCCACGGTGACGTGAGGAATAGGGCCACAGAGACGAGCGTATTTAGTTACGGTGAAACGCGGTAACCTCCACCTGGAGCAATCCCAAGTAAGCAGGCGATGAGGCGTCCCGCTGAGTCTGCGGGTAGGGAGCTTGAGCCGTCAGGTAACTGCCGGCCTAGAGGAATGATTGCCCCTAGATGCAAATCTAGGCGACAGAATCCGGCTTATCGATTGACTCTGCACTTTCTCAATACTTATTCGTCATTCAGGACGTCGATGGAATAAGTAATTTCTGCTGTTTTGGCGAGCATGGTTGTCGCGGAGCAATACTTTTCATGGGAAAGCTTCACTGCACGCTCAACCTTGGTTAAATCGAGGTTTTTGCCCTTAACCGTGAAATGCAGGTTAATTTTGGTAAATACTTTGGGTTCAGTCTCTGCCCGCTCGGCTGTCAGATGGAGATCGCAGGCGCTTATCTCTTGTCGAGCTTTTTGTAGGATTGCCACCACATCAAAGGCAGAGCAGCCCCCAGTACCCGCCAAAATCAGCTCCATAGGTCTTGGGGCACTATTTTTGCCTCCAGCTTCGGGCGGTCCGTCCATGGTGACTTGGTGGCCACTGCCTGTTTTTGCCGAAAACGCCATGCCGCCATTACCTAACCAACTTACTTGACATTCCATGTTAGTGACCCCTAATTTAATAAATTAATCAATATTATCAATAGTTTAACAATAATAATGGGGCTTAGCTGCTCAGCAAATTTTCCTTAAAATCATCAGAAAATTGATTTTGGTCAATATTCTTGCGTTGCACCATATTTCTCGATACAATAACCACATTGGTAGTCAGTCTTATATAAGAGATTGATTTACCGCCCAGTGTCTCCTCCACTTAGACATAGGTGGATTCCAACCCAGGACTAGTTCCTGGGTTTTTTTTGGGTTACAATTCAAGGCTTTACTGAATTACCGAACCAGTCAGCGGTAATTGTTTTACCAAGTGAATTACAGAATCTGCGAGCTTGCAAACATAAGCAGGGCCAAGGTGGACGTGGTTTAGTTGGAGTAACTTTTTTTGACTATAACAATTTGAGAAATCATGAAAACTTTTTCTGCAAAATCCCATGAGGTGGTGCATGAATGGTTCGTGATTGACGCTACGGACAAAGTCCTCGGTCGTGTCGCCAGTGAAGTGGCACTCCGTCTACGCGGCAAGCACAAGCCTGAATACACCCCACACGTTGATACCGGCGACTTCATTGTTGTCATCAACTCTTCTAAGCTACGTGTTACAGGCACAAAAGGCTTGAACAAAATTTATTACCGTCACAGCGGATACCCAGGAGGTATTAGCTCGACCAACTTCGACAAGATGCAAGACCGTTTCCCAGGTCGTGCTTTGGAGAAGGCTGTGAAGGGTATGTTGCCAAAAGGCCCACTAGGTTATGCCATGATTAAGAAATTAAAAGTCTACGGCGACGCCAGTCATCCGCATGCGGCTCAACAGCCAAAAGCGTTAGAGATTTAAGGAAACTAAATGGCTATTAATTATGGAAATTGGAATTACGGTACAGGTCGTCGCAAGAGCTCTGTAGCACGTGTATTCATTAAATCTGGCAAAGGTGAGATTACTGTTAACGGTAAACCTATCGATGCTTACTTTGCTCGCGAAACATCACGCATGATCGCTCGTCAGCCTTTGGCTCTCACAGCTCACCTAACAACCTTTGATATCAAAGTAAACGTTAGCGGTGGCGGTGAAACTGGCCAAGCTGGTGCAGTTCGTCACGGCGTTACTCGTGCATTGATGGATTACGACATCACTTTGAAGCCAGCCCTGTCCAAAGCAGGTTTGGTCACTCGCGATGCTCGTGAAGTTGAGCGTAAAAAAGTTGGTCTGCATGGCGCGCGTCGTCGTAAGCAGTTCAGCAAGCGCTAATTCTTTCAGTCGCTATAGTTTTATCGAAAGGGTCGCGCAAGCGGCCCTTTTTGTTTCTACAGTCAGCGTATTAGAGAGATAAAATGCATCTGTCGGTATTTTGGAGAATGGCATGATTAAAGTTGGCATCGTAGGTGGCACGGGATATACCGGAGTGGAGCTTCTGCGCTTGTTGGCGCAGCACCCCGAAGTTAAGATCCAGGCAATTACTTCTCGCACGGAAGCTGGCATGCCAGTGGCCGAGATGTTTCCCTCTTTGCGTGGCCGCATTGATCTCAAGTTCACCACACCGGATGAAGCTAAATTAAATGAATGCGATGTTGTGTTCTTTGCAACACCTCACGGTGTAGCAATGGCGCAAGCAAAAGAATTGCTTGCTAATAATGTGAAGATCTTGGATCTGGCTGCCGACTTCCGTTTAAAAGATGTCAAAGAATTTGCTAAGTGGTACGGCATGGAACATGGTTGCCCAGAAATTTTGGCTGAAGCAGTTTATGGCTTGGCAGAAATCAATCGTGAAGAAATTAAAAAAGCCCGCGTCGTGGGTTTGGCTGGCTGCTATCCCACCTCTGTTCAACTGGGCCTTGCCCCATTACTGTCACCAAAGTCTACTGGTGGCAAACAGCTGATTGATGGCACACATATTATTTCTGACTCAAAGTCAGGTACTTCAGGTGCTGGACGTAAGGCAGAAATTGGGACTTTATTGTCAGAATCGGCTGATAACTTTAAAGCTTACGCTGTTAAAGGCCATCGTCATCTTCCAGAAATTGTCCAAGGCTTGAAGGCTATCGCTGGTCATGATCAGATTGGTCTGACATTTGTGCCGCACTTGACGCCAATGATTCGGGGTATTCATTCAACTTTGTATGTGCGCTTGACTGAGGCTGGAATGAAGGTGAATTTCCAAAAGCTGTATGAGGATTTCTATCAAGGCGAGCCTTTTGTGGACGTAATGCCGGCGGGTAGCCATCCAGAAACACGCTCTGTTCGGGGTAGTAATGGCTTACGGATCGCCATTCATCGTCCCGGCGACGGAGATACTTTAGTTATTTTGGTGGTTGAGGACAACTTGGTAAAGGGTGCTTCAGGCCAAGGGGTTCAGTGTATGAATCTGATGTTTGGCTTGCCTGAGACCACTGGATTGACTCAGATTGCTGTTTCACCATAATGGGGCTAGCTGGAAAGACCTTTCAGCAAGCTTGGAATTAAAAGCCTAAAATGAATTATTGTTTTTTGAATTAGGAGTAAATCATGACCCAATTAGCCACGCAAGACACTGCACAACCAGTACAAGACTTAGCTGAGCCACCAACCCCGTTGGTGTTTACGGATAGCGCCGCTGCAAAAGTGGCTGACTTGATTGCCGAAGAAGGTAATCCAGAACTGAAGCTACGCGTGTTTGTTCAAGGTGGTGGTTGTTCAGGATTTCAATACGGCTTCACATTTGATGATGCTGTGAATGAAGATGACACCCTATTTGAAAAGAATGGCGTGACTTTGTTGGTGGATTCAATGAGCTTCCAATATTTAGTTGGCGCTGAGATTGATTACAAAGAAGATATCAACGGTTCACAGTTTGTGATTAAGAACCCTAACGCGCAAACCACTTGCGGTTGCGGCTCTTCCTTCTCCGCATAAGAACTAACTTAGTAACTTAAGCTGGATAGCAAGCGCCTAGAATCCTAGGACCTTTAGCTCCCGTAACGGCTGGCAAATTTGCTGGCCGTTTTTCTTTATGAGCCCACGCTAACCAGGCAAATGCAAGACCTTCTACTAGTTGTGGATCAATCCCAAGTGCATCGCTGGTCATAATCTCGAGTGAGCTGTTAAATAAGTCTTCAGCTCTGGCTTTAAATAATTCCAGTAAGGCAATATTGCGTGCACCACCACCACAGACAATTAGAACCTGGGTTTGCGGCGCATGACGTAGCACCGCTTGGAGTGACGAGTCTACAGTCAGTTGTAATAGTGTAGCTTGCACATCTTCTGAATTGATGTTCTCTGTACCAATGTGCTTTTGTAGCCACTTCAAATGAAAGTCGTCACGGCCTGTACTTTTTGGTGGGGCTTTTGCAAAAAATGCATCAGTCATCATTCTTGAAAGTAGTGCTGGATTGACTTTGCCTTGAGATGCCCAGGTACCATTTTCATCAAATGTATGGCCTTGCTGTTCTGCAATCCAAGCATCCATCAACATATTGCCGGGGCCACAATCAAAACCCTTCACTTCACCCTTACTTGGTAGGAGAGTGAGATTGGCAATGCCGCCGAGATTAAGGACAGCAATATTTTTATCCGCAGCAAACTGTTGCGCATGAAAGGCTGGCACTAAGGGGGCACCGTGACCACCAGCAGCGAGATCGCGACTTCTGAAGTCTGCGATGACATCAATTCCGGTTAGCTCTGCAAGCAGGGATGGATTGAGGGTCTGGTGTGTATAAGCCAGATGATGAGCGAGATCGGCTTGGTGACGAATGGTCTGACCATGGGCACCAATCGCACTGATATCGGCAGGTAATAGATCATTCTGAGCCAGCAAATGCTTGACTGCATCTGCATAGGCTATTGCGAGGGCATTAGCAGCCTGATTTTCTCGGTGAATCTCGTTTGGTCCGGGACTCTGTAAGTCTAGAAGGGCTTTACGCAATTCAGGGGTAAATACAGTGCTCATTGACCCCAAAAGGCTGGTATCACCAGCTGCCCCAATCTTTGCCAGTACGGCATCTATTCCATCTAGGCTGGTGCCAGACATCAGGCCAATATAGAGTGGATGGGGCTTATTCATGCGGTATCAGGACTTTGTTCTCAGGAATGCGACAATTATGCTTTAGCAATCTAAATACTAATTTAACCGAATCAGTTCACCAATACAGCATGACGGCTAAACCAGAACAAAAATACCCACTGACCCCCGAAGTTTTTGCAGCCCTTGAAGTGACTAAAAGGGGGTGTGATGAGTTATTGGTTGAGGCCGATTGGATTCAAAAGCTAGCCAAGAGTCAGGCAACTGGCACGCCTTTACGTATTAAGTTAGGTTTAGATCCTACAGCACCTGATATTCATTTGGGTCATACAGTTGTTTTGAACAAATTACGTCAGCTCCAAGATTTAGGTCATACCGTAATTTTCTTGATTGGTGATTTCACAAGCATGATTGGCGATCCTTCTGGACGCAATGCAACACGCCCACCACTGACTGCAGAAGAAATTGCTGTCAATGCGCAGACTTACTACCGTCAAGCGAGCATGGTGCTAGACCCTGCTAAAACTGAAGTGCGCTACAACAGCGAGTGGTGTGATCCGCTCGGTGCACGCGGCATGATTCAGTTGGCAGCACGATATACCGTTGCGCAAATGTTAGAGCGTGATGACTTTACAAAACGCTACCGTAGTGGCGTGCCCATCTCTGTGCATGAATTTTTATATCCTTTAATGCAAGGCTACGACTCGGTTGCTTTGAAGAGTGACTTAGAGCTTGGCGGTACTGATCAGAAATTTAATCTTTTAGTTGGGCGTGAGCTCCAACGTGAGTATGGCCAAGACCCACAATGTATTTTGACTATGCCATTACTGGTTGGTTTGGATGGCGTTGACAAGATGAGTAAGTCCAAAGGTAATTACATTGGTATCAGCGAGCCTGCTAGTGAGATGTTTGGTAAGCTCTTGAGTATCTCCGATGAATTGATGTGGGATTACTTCACGTTATTGTCATTCCGCCCGATGGCTGAGATTGATTTAATGAAGCAAGAAGTTGCTGCCGGCAGAAATCCTAAAGATTGCAAGGTGTTACTCGCACAGGAAATTGTCGCCCGTTTCCATTCCCAAGCTGCTGCAGAAAAAGCACTTGAAGACTTTAATCACCGCGCTAAGGGCGGCGTACCTGAGGATATTCCAGAGGTAAATCTTTCTGGTGCCCCAATGCAGATAGCCAATCTCCTGAAGGCTGCAGGCTTAACCCCATCAACATCAGAGGCGATGCGCAACATTGAGCAAAACGGCGTCAAGATTGATGGCACAACAGTGGCTGACAAGCAATTAAAAATCGAGGCCGGTACCTTTGTTGTGCAAGTAGGTAAACGTAAATTTGCTAGAGTGACGCTAGTTAAATAGCGGTAAAGAAATTGACTACACCGCTAAATATTACTTTGCTGTTTCAGAAAAAATGAATCACGATGAGACATTCGCTTAGATATCTTTTAAATAAATATACTTTTTATTTTGGCGGAGATCAGCCGTATGTCTCTTGGTTAGAGCGCTTTCGATCCGTGTTCGGTATATTTATAGGTCTTTTACTTGTGCTCACTATCTCAAAGTTTCTTGGAGATCTCAGTGGTGTCAATGAATGGCTTATGGCTTCCTTGGGTGCTAGTGCTTTACTTGTTTTTGTACTTCCACAGAGCCCTATGGCCCAACCTTGGGCAGTCATTGCCGGCAATACCTTATCTGCTTTAATTGGTATTTCAGTAATTCATTTTGTGGACGACCCGCTGATGGCAATGTCATTTGCAGCCAGTCTATCCATTTTTGGAATGTTTATTTTGCGCTGCTTGCACCCTCCAGCCGCTGCAATTGCTTTAATTGTGGTGCTTGGTAATGTCATGCATTATCGGTATGCATTTTTTCCGATAATGATAGATTCTGTAGTGCTAGTTTTGGTTGGAGCGGCCTACAGTAACTTAACAGGTAAAATCTATCCCAATAGACCAAACTAGGATTGGTGGTTTTCCTTAGCTTATCTGGCCACTATCATTAGGTGGTGTTAAGCCAAAATGCTCATAGGCTTGACGGGTTGCTACTCTTCCGCGGGAAGTTCTTTGCAGATAGCCTTGCTGAATCAGGTAAGGCTCTAAGACATCCTCAATAGTGTCACGCTCTTCACCAATCGCTGCGGCTAGGTTATCAATCCCCACTGGACCACCATCAAACTTGTGCAAGATGGCTTCAAGCAATTTGCGGTCCATCACATCAAAACCGCTTGGGTCGACATCAAGCATCTTCAATGCGGCATCAGCCATCGCTTTAGTGATGGTGCCAGTGCCCTTGACTTCGGCATAGTCACGCACTCGACGCAATAAGCGATTGGCAATGCGTGGAGTGCCTCTAGCGCGCTTCGCAATCTCAATTGATCCCTCGGGATCAATATCAGCCTTAAGTAGGCTGGCAGAGCGCGTAATGATTTTGGTGAGCTCTTCGGTCGTGTAGAACTCGAGTCTTGCCACGATGCCAAAGCGATCACGTAGGGGATTGGTGAGCATGCCGGCACGAGTAGTGGCACCAATTAAAGTAAATGGTTTGAGATCAATCTTGACGCTACGTGCTGCAGGGCCTTCACCAATCATGATGTCTAAGCTGTAGTCCTCAAGGGCGGGGTATAGAATTTCTTCAACTACAGGAGAGAGGCGATGAATCTCATCAATAAAGAGCACATCGTTTGCTTCTAAATTCGTCAACAATGCTGCAAGGTCACCAGGTCTATCCAAAACCGGGCCACTGGTTTGGCGTAAGTTCACACCAAGCTCTCTGGCGATAATGTGGGCTAGGGTGGTTTTACCAAGTCCTGGAGGGCCAAACAAGAGAACGTGATCTAGAGCTTCTTGTCTTGCTTTAGTCGCTGTAATAAAAATCTCTAATTGGGCACGAGCCTTGGTTTGGCCAACATACTCATCAAGCTGTTTTGGGCGTAAGGCTCTTTCAAAAACGGCTTCAGAATTGCCTACTGCGCCACTAACAATGCGGTCATTGCCTTCCGGTAAATCTTCGGGGATTGAGCTGAGGTCTTCTGTGTGGATTGCCATACTGCAAGTGTAGTGGTGTTTGGGTAACTGCTTATGAAGTCTTCGAGAGGTATTTCAGACCCATGCGGATGCCATCTGATACGGTGCTATCCGGCGGGATTTGTTTGAGGGCGAGATGAGCCTCTTTTTCTGAATAACCCAGCGCCAAGAGGGCCTGTAACACCTCGCTGCTTGCTTCAACTGCTTGGGACTTACCGCCAACAATTCCTAAATCTGGAGCTAACTTGCCCTTCAGTTCGAGGCAAAGACGTTCAGCAGTCTTTTTGCCAATGCCAGGCACTTGAGTAAGACGCCCTGCCTCTTGCATCGCAATTGCTTGTGCTAACTCATTGACGCTCATGCCAGAAAGTACCGCAAGTGCCGTGCGTGAACCAACGCCGCTAATCTTAATCAGTTGTCTAAATGCTTCACGCTCAGTTTCAGTGGCAAAGCCAAAGAGCTGCTGCGCATCTTCGCGGACTTGGAAGTGGGTGAGTAATGTAATTTTTTGATTGGTCTCTGGCAGCTGATACAGGGTGCTCATGGGCACATCGATCTCATAGCCAACACCTTGGCAATCTACCAAGAGGCGGGGTGGATGAACTGAAACGAGAATTCCTTGAATGCGACCAATCATGTAAAGATCTTAACCTGTTTGTATTGTTATTTCTTGCTACTCTTTTTGGGTGCAAGGGCAGTAGTAATTGCTTTTGGAATCTGGGCGTGATGTGCAGCGCAAATCGCCACACCTAGGGCGTCAGCCGCATCCGTTCCAGGGGCGCGGCTCAGGCGTAGTAAACGTTTGACCATTTCTTGAACTTGCGACTTAGTAGCTCTACCGGTTCCCACAATCGATTGCTTTACTCTCAGTGCGCTGTATTCAGCAACAGGGAGTTTGTCAGATACTAAGGCTGCAATTACTGCACCTCGCGCTTGACCCAGCATGAGGGTGGAGCGAGGATTGACGTTCAGAAACACTTCTTCGATAGCTGCTTGTTCTGGGTGGTAGGTCTCCAGTACTTCTTTAATGCCCGCATACAAGATTCCTAATCTCACAGGAAGACCTTGGTCTGGATCGCCACTTTCAATCGTCCCAGAGGCTACGTAACTCAGTTTTTGGCCATTCACATCAATGACACCAAAACCGGTTGTTCGTAGACCTGGGTCGATTCCTATCCAGCGCATAAGTGCTTAGTGGCGGAAGTGGCGTGTGCCGGTGAAGATCATAGCGATTCCATGCTCATTAGCTGCCGCAATGATTTCATCATCACGCATACTGCCACCAGGCTGAATGGCACAACTTGCACCACCATTCACAACGACATCTAAGCCATCACGAAATGGGAAGAAGGCGTCGCTTGCCACTGCAGAGCCTTTGAGGCTGAGGCCAGCGTTTTCCGCCTTAATGCTTGCCATGCGAGCAGAGTCTACGCGGCTCATTTGGCCAGCGCCGATACCGAGGGTCATACCGTTAGCGCAATACACAATCGCATTGGACTTCACAAACTTCGCAACGCGCCATGCAAACATCATGTCGTGCATTTCGCTTGGAGTTGGAAGACGCTTACTAACCACACGCATTTCGTTCTCAAGCACGTTCTTCGCGTCGGGGGATTGCACTAGTAAGCCACCGCCCACGCGTTTGAAGTCAAAAGCATTAAATCCAGTGCCCAGAGGAATCTCTAATAAGCGAACATTTTGTTTGGCAGCAAAGATGATCTTGGCGTCATCGCTAAAACTTGGGGCAATCAATACCTCTACAAATTGCTTAGAAATCGCTTCAGCTGCGGCGCCATCACATGGCACGTTGAGGGCAATAATTCCACCAAAGGCTGAGCTCGGATCTGTTTTGAAAGCCTTTTGATAGGCCTCAAGGGCGTTGGCGGCAACTGCCACACCGCAAGGGTTGGCGTGCTTGATGATGACGCAGGCTGCGGCACCACCAGCATTACCAGCAAAGCTCTTGACACATTCCCAAGCAGAGTCAGCATCAGCAATGTTGTTGTAGGAGAGCTCTTTACCTTGCAATTGTTTGTAATTCGCAAGCGCACCATCAACTGGATAGATGTCTTTATAGAAAGCGGCAGATTGGTGTGGGTTCTCGCCATAACGCATCTCTTGTACTTTTTCAAAGGCAAGGTGCAGTGTTTCTGGATAGGCAGAACGTTTCTGATGATCGAGGTCATCACCTAACGCAGATAAATAATTTGCAATCGCACCATCGTATTGGGCGGTATGGGCAAATACTTTTTTGGCTAGACCGAGATTGGTCTTATAAGAAACTACATTCTGATTGGCTTTCATCTCTTCGAGAATAGGCGCGTAATCGTCTGGAGAAATCAATACAGTCACATCTTGGTGATTCTTGGCGGCAGCGCGCAACATCGCTGGACCACCAATATCAATGTTCTCAACCGCATCTTCAAATGAACAATCTGCTTTAGCAACTGTTTCATTGAACGGATAAAGATTAATCACGAGCATATCGATCGTATCGATGCCATGCTCTTTCAATGCAGCCATATGCTCAGGAAAGTCTCTGCGAGCCAACAAGCCACCATGCACCATGGGGTGTAAGGTCTTTACGCGACCATCGAGCATCTCTGGAAACTTAGTAAGAGAAGATACTTCCACTACAGGTAGATTATTTTCAGCCAGGAGTTTTGCAGTGCCACCAGTAGAGATCAGCTTGATGCCTTGCTCATGAAGGGTTTTGGCAAACGGCACAATGCCATTTTTATCGGAAACAGAGAGTAAGGCTGTGCGGATCATATTTTTCAGAAGGTTTAATTAATTAAGAATTTGCGAATAGGGTTTGATTTATTTCAGGAGCTGGTGCTCTACCAACTTCTTATGAAGCGTATTACGGTTGATGCCAAGATACTGTGCCGCCAAAGACTGATTCTGCTTCGCATGCTGCATTACCAATTCCAGCATTGGCTTTTCAACCACTGCGAGAACCATTTGGTATAAGTCGGATGGAGGTGTTCCTTTGAGATCGTCCAAGTAAGCTTGGAGTTGGGTCTCAATGCATTCGGTGATGGGGTGCTTATTAGTCATGGATAAATTAAATAAAAAACTAAATTTAGGCTGCTTCTAAAAATAACAAACTGTCTGAATAGGATTTCATTTCATTGAAAAAATCATTCACCATTTGTAATTGGGTTTTGCAATCGTCGGCAGTGTTCATTCTTTGGCGGAAAGCATGGGAGTCACGCAAGCCCTTGCAGTACCAACCGATGTGCTTGCGTGCCGTGCGCAAACCAACATATTCACCGTAGAACTCATAGTGATCAATGAGGTGGGCATTCATAATCTCTTGAATCTCATTAATCTGCGGCGTTGGTAATTTTCCGCCTGTTTCCAGAAAGTGATTAATCTCACGAAAAATCCAAGGACGTCCCTGAGCGGCGCGACCAATCATGATGGCATCAGCACCGGTTTCTTTCAAAACAAATTCTGCTTTTTCTGGAGTGGTGATATCGCCATTGGCAACCACCGGAATGGCAACACTATTCTTCACTGCGGTAATGGTTTCATACTCAGCTTCACCGTGATACAGATCAGCTCGCGTGCGACCATGAACGGTCAGCATGGAGATGCCTGATTGCTCAGCCAGGCGCGCAATATGAATCGCATTTTTATGTTCACGATCCCAGCCTGTTCGAATCTTCAAGGTCACAGGAACCGCATCAGGCCCCACCCCTACAGCCTGAACTACAGCTTCTAAAATTTGCTGCACCAAAGGCTCATCTCTTAGTAGTGCGGAACCAGCCGCAACATTACATACCTTTTTGGCTGGGCAACCCATATTGATATCAATAATTTGGGCGCCATGATCGACGTTAAGCTTTGCTGCAGCAGCCATCATCTGCGGATCAGCCCCAGCAATTTGGACTGCAATCGGCTTAAATTCACCTTGGTGGTTAGCGCGACGTTGGGTTTTCTCGCTCTTCCATAGCAAGGCATTCGAGGCAATCATTTCAGATACGGCATAACCAGCACCGAGCTTTTTGCAAAGCTGACGAAATGGACGATCCGTTACCCCAGCCATTGGGGCAACAAACAATTTATTTGCGAGAAGGTGTGGGCCAATCTTCATGTGTTTTGGGCTAGGCTACAGAGGGCTTTTAGGGCTACAGGAAAGGGTGTCACTTTAGCACAAATCAGCCTGCATTTGCCTAAAAAATAGGCACACTCCATGACTTAGGCCAAATAGGGAATGCTTCTATTTTGGAGGCTATTTCAGCCTCTTACCGCCTACCAAACATCATCTGCCGGGCTAGGGCTGTTTTGATGGGAGGAAGCCATTGGAGGGCCGATAAAGCCAATCCACGGCCCATCACAACAGGCAGTAGATTAGAGGTGAAGATTCTGGCCATGAAGTCAGTTAGGCCGATGGTGGCAGAACGATCGAGCTTACGGCTTTGGGCATATTCCTGCAAGGTGGTTTCAATGGCCAGAGGCGTTTTTTGATCCTCAGACTTAGAGAAGAGGATGCTGAGTTTTTCCGCTAAGAGATAGGCATCCCGTAATCCAAGGTTGAGACCCTGTCCCGCAACGGGATGCAAGGTCTGGGCGGCATTGCCAATCCAAACTTCATTACCTTGAGTAATTTCTTTGCGGTAATTGAGTCCTAGTTCGTAAAGTCGGCGATCTTGGATTTTGAGAAATTGTCCAATGCGTGAGCCAAACTCGACTTGCAAGCCTTTCAGAAAATCAGCGTCACTTAAAGCTAGGCGTGCTTGTGATGAGCTTGGAGTTCCGCACCAAATCAGATTCAGAATATTGGGGCCATAGTGGCTCGGCAAAACTGCCAGGGGTCCTTCAGAGGTGAAGCGCTCCCAAGCTTGGAAGGGTGAACTATTCTCAACCTCGACTAAGCCGACTAAGGCAGATTGCTCATAGTCTCTGCCAGATTCCACCCAGTCTTGGGTTTTAAATAAACCACCTTCAGCATGCACTACACACTTGGCTTGAATGTTTTCAATATCGGTGCTGGCTTCGATATGTTTCCAAATGAAATGGGGACTATTTTTTTGAATATCTCTTAAGGCTTTGCGCAGCGTGAGGTGAATATCACGATAACGAATGATGTGGCCTAAAGCCTTTTGACCAAGCTCTTCGCGGGTCATCAGAGCACGACCAAAGCGGCCCGCTTGCGAGACATGTACTCGATGAATATCAGCGCACTCAGTAGGCCACGCATTGATAGTGTCTAACAATAGCTTGCTACCGTGAGAGAGGGCGACTCCCCGGCTATCAGCATTGACTAAATCAGCGTCATCTGCAGGATTGCGATCCAGTAGCGCGATATTGGCCTCAGGAAATTTTTGCAGGCACCATGCTGTACAGGCTAAGCCTACTGGCCCACCGCCCTGAATCACAATATCGAAGTTCTCTGCTGACATGCTTGCTAATCTATTTTGTATTGGTAAGGTCTTAATTATTTTTCATGAGTGCTTCGATTTCATCGGCTTTAACTGGCACGCCACGAGAAATCAATTCACATCCAGAATCGTTGACTACAGCATCATCCTCAATACGGATGCCGATATTCCAAAAGCGTTCATCTACATCATCAGCAGGACGAATATATAAACCTGGCTCGATAGTGAGTGCCATGCCTGGCTTAAGAACGCGCCATGGCTTTTCTGAAGAGTTTGCTGCTGTGTCAAGTGGTTCGCGATAGGAGCCAACGTCATGCACATCCATGCCCAACCAATGTGAGGTACGGTGCATATAAAAGCGACGATAGGCTCCGGTCTCTAGTGCATTGTCCAAAGAGCCTAATTCCGCCAGCTTCAGCAGCTTCTCATCGAGTAAGCCTTGAGTGAGCACTTTCAGCGCTGCCTCATGGGGTTGTATGAATGTATTGCCGGGTTTAGTCATTGCGATAGCGGCTTCTTGCGATGCAAGCGTAATGTCATACAGTGCGCGTTGTGGACCTGTGAACTTGCCATTCACTGGGAAGGTGCGAGTGATATCTGAAGCATAGCTATCAAGTTCGCAACCCGCATCAATGAGGCATAGATCTCCGCTACGTAGTTCAGTATCACCAGCGCGGTAATGCAGGATGCAGGAGTTAGCACCGCCCGCAACAATACTGTTGTACGCAACGCTTTGTGCGCCGCTGTAGCGGAACTCGTGAAGTAGCTCTGCTTCAAGATGATATTCACGCACACCAGGTTTACAAGATTGCATGGCACGAATGTGTGCGCGTGCAGAAATCGCAGCTGCACGACGCATGATGTCAATCTCATGGGCATCTTTGAAAAGACGCATCTCATGAATCAAGCTCTCTACATCATGAAATTCAGAAGGAGGGTTCACGCCAGCACGCGCCTGCGCTCGCACTTGTTTCATCCAATGGCGTAAGCGACGATCTATTTCAGCGCTTTCTGAAAGACGAATATAGACAGCATCTTGGTCGGCTAATAACTCACCTAGTTTTTTATCTAACTCATGATTGCTATGGGCATATTCCACCCCCAAGGCTGCTGGTGCAGCATCTGGCCCTAAACGAATACCATCCCAAATTTCACGCTCTGCATCCTTAGGTCTGCAAAAAAGATGTGACTCCAATTGGGGTTGTGACCTTGATCCAGCAATTTTGAGTACGAGGCTTGCGCCTGGCTCTTCAAAGCCGGTCAGGTAGAAAAAATCACTGTCGTGGCGATAGGGAAACTCACTATCTCGATTACGCGCTGTTTCAGGCGCTGTAGTGATGATGGCAATGCCACCACCAGTTTTGGCGCAGATCAGTTTCGCGAGCTCAACTCGACGTTGTTGGTAAATGCCGGAATTATTCATTTGCTGCATTGAGTTCTTGTAATCGTTGGGGTGTACCTACATCGTGCCACGGTCCGGTATATTTTTCACCGGACACTCTATTTTTAGCCATGGCATCCCTCAAAATCGGAGCTAGCTTAGTAGGCACATTTAATTCCAGGTCCTGAAAAAGGTCCCGGTGATAGAGTCCAATGCCCGAAAAGGTAAGTTTTTCAGCGCCATCTAGTGGTTCATTGGCCATCTGGGAGCCCTTAATATAAAAGTCACCCAGAGGATGCTGAGTTGGGTTGGGAACCATCAAAAGGTGTGCCAGAGGTCTGCTTGGCATGCTTCGTAACTCAGAAGCGAGGTCCAAGAGCTTCTCAATTGGCAGATTTGGACTAAAAACATCCCCATTAATGACTAGGAAATAATCGCTCGGGTTCAGTAAAGGCAAGGCTCTACGAATACCGCCAGCAGTTTCTAGGGCGCTAGTTTCTGGGGAGTAGCTAATGTTGAGCCCAAATTGACTGCCATTTCCCAGCGCTTCCTCAATCTTCTGACCAAGCCAAGCATGATTAATCACTACATCCTGGATACCCGCATCACTGAGCGCCTCCAAATGCCAGGCTAGTAAAGATTTATTTTTGATAGTGAGGAGTGGTTTAGGTAGTTCATCCGTCAGGGGGCGCATGCGCTCACCTCGACCTGCTGCCAGTAAAAAACATGGAATGGGATTGGGTTTATTCATAATGAATGACTTTTAATCTTGAGCGGGGCGCGTCGATTCTAGGATGCGTGCCAAAGGCTTTAATTCGATATAGCGATTGGCAGTGGCAATCGCATATTCGAGCACCAGAGGAATATCTTTGAGATAGCCATCTTTGCCATCACGATGAAACAGTCTCGCAAAAATACCCAAGACCTTCAGGTGCCGTTGCAAGCCCATCCACTCAAAGTCACGATAGAGCTGACCAAAATCGTTTGGCATGGGTAAGCCTACTTGACGACCTTCTTCCCAAAATTTAATGACCCAATCAATCACACGTTCTTCAGGCCATGCAATGTAAGCGTCACGCCAGAGGGAAGATGCGTCGTAAGTGATGGGACCATAGACTGCATCTTGAAAGTCAATCACGCCAGGATTATTTTTTCCAGTCACCATCAGATTACGTGAATGGTAGTCGCGATGTACATAGACTTTTGCCTGCGCCAGATTATTTTGAATGATCAGTTCGAATGCTTGCTTGATCTGCAAATTCTGAAGTTTGCTTAATTCAATATGCAGATGTTTCCCTAAATACCACTCAGGAAATAAATCTAGCTCACGCTTCAGTAATGCCTCATCGTAGTTTGGCAACACATCTGGTTTACTTGCTAATTGCATTTGCACTAAGGCGTGTGTTGCATCTTTATAGAGAGGGTCGGCACTCTCTGAATTGAGTTCTGCAAGGTAAGTTTTGGTTCCCAGATCGTTGAGTAAAAGAAAGCCCTCAGTGACATTTTTTTCTAAGATTTTCGGGACATTTAAGCCGGCACTTTCGAGCAATAAATCGACCTCAATAAAGGCGTCCAAGGGCTCGTGTTGGGGTGGGGCGTCCATCACGATTAAAGTTGGAAAATCTGGGTTTTTGGACGCAATCCGGAAATACCGCCTAAAGCTGGCATCTGCCGAAGCAGGGGTCAAAGTGGGTAGATCTAATTGCCAGCTAGGTTCAAGGCCTTTTAGCCAGTTACGGAGGGTGTCTAAGCGAGAGTCAGTCATGGTCGATTCGTATAATAAGGCGGGTCTGGATCTATGAGTCATTATCGCCGTCGTGCCGGCCTTTGCGCCCCTCTTTTTGTAGCTATTACCCTGCGTTTAATGATGGGGGTTATATTGTCGCAATTTGCCCTCGCGAGTCAGGCCCAGGCACCTGCACCTTTACCCCCTTCTGCACAGTCTTTAGGTAGCTCTGCTAGCTCCGTTTTAATTCCCGATCGTGGTGACGTCACTGTCTTGAAGTTGGATGATCAATTACGAGTTGGTAAACCAATTAATGATGGGCAAGCTTTAACCTTTACCTCAAGTGATTCGATTGACGGAATCGTTGATCGCGAAATGCGCTTAAAAGGGCGCGCACAAATTCGTCGTAATGGCGCAGTGATTAAAGCAGATGAAATTAAATATGATCCTGATTCTGATGTAGCTAATTTGTCTGGCAATACCGAGTTCTCAAAAGGCAACGCATCCTTCAAGGGACCTAAAGCACGTTTTAGGGTGGATGCTCGTGAAGGGGAAATTGAGACTCCTTACTACGAGTTGCGTGATAACCGTGCGAGCGGTAATGCAAAAAAATTGACGATCGAAACTGCTGATGTATTTGTATTTGATAAAGCCACCTATACAACTTGTACTCCAGAAAATTTAGATTGGTATTTCACGGCCAGTACGCTGGAGATTGATAACGAGCAAAAAGAAATGGTTGGAACGCACGGCGTCATGCGATTCTTTGATGTACCTATTGCTTACACACCTTACTTCACTGCACCAACCTCTAATCAACGCCGCTCCGGAATTCTGGCGCCAGTAGCTGGCTACAACTCCAATAATGGCATTGATGTAACGCAGCCTTACTACGTCAATATCGCACCTAATCGTGACTTGCTTTTACTGCCTCGCGTGATGGGTCAACGTGGAGTGCAGCTAGGGACTAAGTACCAATTTATTGATAAGCAATCTGCAGGCAGTTTGGGAGGGGACTATCTCCCTTATGATCGTAAGACGGGGACTGATCGCTGGCGTTATGACTGGCAGCAGAGGCAAAACTTCAGTGGCGACTTGTTGGGCATGGGTGGGATCCCCATTGCTGGTGCTTGGACTGGTTATGCCAATGTGGCGCGGGTTTCGGATAACTTATATCCAACTGACTTTTCTCAAAGTATGGCCGGTGCAGTTACTAGCCAATTTCGACAAGAGGTTGGCACCACTAAGAACTTGACTGGTAGCTTAAGTAACTGGACTGTGGGAGCCAGGGCGATGACTTTCCAGACTTTGCAGCCTGACCCTACTGTGACTGTGCAGTCCCCATACAATATTTTGCCGAATGTCACCGCTGCCTATAACAATCGTTTAACACCGGCAGTTGCTGATACCAGTGGAAAGTACATCACTCTACCTACGGGTCCTGCAACAACTTTTTCTACAGATTTCACTCGCTTTGCCTACAACATTGGCGGTAACTTGGCGGCAACCGCTCCGGGCGCTTACAGCCAGGCCGATCGAACGGTGATTAAGGGTGCCATGGCGCTTCCCCAGATTACGCCTGGGTACTACATCACTCCGAAAGTGAGTTTTCAATCAAACACCTATAACGTAACACCATACAACCCTGTGGGTGCCCCGGCCGCTCAAGGATTCACTATTCCTACATTGAGTTTGGATTCAGGTTTGGCGTTTGAAAGAGATGCCGCTGAATTAAAAGGTTTTTTTGGGCGCGATATGTTGCTCACAATGGAGCCGAGAGCTTTTTATGTTTACACCCCGTTTCAAAGTCAGGCTCAAACCCCTTTATTTGATACGGCAGATGGCGGTTTTGGCGTAACCCAAATTTTTAGTGAAAATACCTTTATTGGTAACGACCGTATTGCAGATAACAATAAGTTAACGGGCGGCATTACCAGTCGTATGATCGAGGCCAATACAGGCGCAGAACGAGCCAACGTAACCCTCGCACAACGTCAAGCCTTTACGGGGCAGAAAGTGGGCCTCAATGGCACTATTGCAAATCCTACAACCTATTCGGATACATTGGGCTCTGCTTCAGTTCGTCTGCTTGGCAACTTCAGCACAGATGTATTTGGGCAGTACAACTCGCAACTGAATCGCTTAGTTCAAACAACAGTGGGCGGTAGTTGGCGGCCTACGCCTGGAAGAAGCTTGAATTTTGGCTATCGAAATGTTTGGGCTCCACCAACACAAGCATCCGTTCAGAATAACCAGGCTTTTGTCCCTTCAGCAACCACTACTGATCAATACAATGTTTCAGGGCAATGGCCTATTACGCGTGAAGTATCTGTTTTGGGCCGCTGGGGTTATGACGCTTTAACCACTAAAACGCTCAATACGCTGGTGGCCTTAGAGTGGATGCGTGACTGCTGGACTTTACGCGGCGCTTACTCACAGATGCTCAACACCTCACAAATCACAACTACTCAGGTTTTATTCCAAATAGAATTTAGGGGCTTTGGTAGCGCTGGTAGTAATCCAGTTGATATCATGAAGCTTAATGTTCCTGGATATATGCCTACTTCCAAGCCTATACCACCTTCAATTTATGAGAACTATCAATGATGCGTAGGAATCGATTTAATCAAGCACTTGCAGCCATACTTTTGGCTGGCACCGCTTTTCTGTCTCAGCTTACGTTTGCACAAGATAGCTCAAAGACTTCAGCTGATAGCAAAATTCGGAATATTGATGGCGTTGCTGCAGTTGTGAATACTGGCTACGTGACACGTAAAGAAATTGATGATCGGATCGTTGCCCTGCAAAAGCAGGGAGGTAAGCTCCCTGATGCCGCTGCCTTGCGCAAGACTGTGCTGGAGCGCCTGATTCTTGAAAAAATTCAATTACAAAATGCTGAGCAAGAAGGTATTGCAGTGAGTAATAAAGAGTTGGATAAGATCATTGGCGATATTGCTGCCAAGAATAAATTAACACTGGCTGAGTTAAAAGTAAAAATTGCCGCTACTGGTAGTACTTATGAGCGCTACAGTCAAATGCTGCGCGATGATGTGATTATTAGTCGTTACCGTGAGCGCGAGGTCGAGGGCAAGGTCAAGATTTCTGATGCGGAGGTAGATAACTTTATCTCTGATCGCAATCGTGAGGTGGCTGGTGGAGGAAAGCCCGCACGCTCAACTCCCGCTGTAAAAGGTGAGCCAGAAGAGATCGACCTTGCGCAGATTTTTATTCCTGCGGATGTCAATGCTGGGGCTGGTGCTCAGGCCGAGGCAAAGAAGAGGGCAGAACTTCTGTTGCGTGAAGCGCGTGGCGATGTCGATTTCTTGCAGTTAGGTGCAATGGCCGCAAAAGACAATCCAAAAATTAAGTTTCAAGATTTGGGTTACCGTACGCCAGATCGCCTGCCGCAATTATTTTATGAGGCCGTCAGAAATACAGGTAGTGGACAAGTTGCCAATGCTGTAGTGAAGAGTCCCGCTGGCTATCACGTTCTGAAGGTTTTAGATCGTCGAGCGCTAGTTGCCGGCGCTCCTGAGCCGCAGCAAGCTGCCCCCCAAGAAAGTGCTACTACCCCACAAAATATAATGGTGACGCAGACTTTGTCGCGACATATTTTATTACGTAGTCGTGCGGGTTTGACAGACCAAGATGCTGAAAGACGCCTCTCGGGTTACCGTGATCAGGTTCGTGCAAAAACTGCTGATTTTGGTGATTTAGCTAAAAAATATTCTGAAGATGGATCTGCCGCTAATGGAGGTAATTTAGGTTGGATGGGTCCTGGGGATTTAGTTCCAGAATTTGATCAGGCAATGAATCGCTTGCAAATAGGTGAGGTTAGTAATCCAGTGAAGACTGAATTTGGCTGGCACCTAATTCAGGTACTCGAGCGTCGTGATGCGCAGTTGACTTTAGAGAAGCAGCGTCAATTTGCACGTGCAGCCATTCGTGAACGTAAGTTTGACCAGGCCTATCAAGATTGGCTACGTGAATTACGCGACACTGCTACGGTGAAGATTATTAACGCAGATGATCCAGCAGCCAGCCTCCGTTAATCTCATCATTAGCTCTGGAGAGCCTGCGGGGATTGGTCCAGAGGTTTCTCTTGCAGCTGCAATGGCCTTCTTACAAGAGCAGCCTGCAAGCACAATTACGTTGCTTGGTGATTCCGGCTTATTTTCAGCTACTGAGATCCCTAAAGAACTTTCTCATCGCTTGAAGTTGGGGTCTATTGCGCTAGCCTCTCCAGTAACTGCGGGCCAATTAAATCCTGCCAACGCACAATATGTTCTGAATATTCTGGACGCTGCAGTTAGGGGTTGTCTCGAAAGTCGTTTTGATGCCATGGTAACTGCGCCAATACAAAAGAGCGTGATCAACCAAGGCGATACTTCAAATGAGGATTTATTTACCGGGCATACAGAATACTTAGCAAAGCTTTGCCATCAAGAGCATGTTGTCATGATGTTGTGCGCGACATTGCCGGCTGGCCTCTTAGGCTTGCAGAAAAGCCGCGACCTTAGGGTGGCTCTAGTCACAACCCATGTGCCCTTGAGGGAGGTTCCTAGTACGCTGAGCCAACAGCATATTCTGGAAACCATTCAGATGGTCGACCAGGATCTGCGGGCAAAATTTGGCATTGCTAAGCCTGTTATTCGGGTGGCGGGACTCAATCCGCATGCGGGTGAATCAGGTTATCTTGGGCGCGAAGAAATTGATGTCATCATTCCTGCTATCGAGGCTGCCAAAGATTTAGGTATTCAGGTGAGTGGACCTTATCCAGGGGATACGATGTTTGATGCTAGGGCTTTAAATAGCGTGGATGCGTTTATTGCGATGTATCACGATCAAGGTCTGGCGCCATTCAAGTTTGTCAGTTTTGGTGGTGGTGTGAATGTCACTCTAGGCCTGCCGATTATTCGTACTTCAGTAGATCATGGCACGGCGCTAGATATTGCCGGTAGAGGCCTTGCAGATCCTAGCAGTATGTTGGAGTCTTTGCGACTAGCCTATCAATTAGCGGTAAACGTAAAGAATACAAAGAATCTATCAACATGACGCATCAAGCACGTAAACGATTTGGTCAAAACTTTTTACAAGACTCCGGAGTCATTTATTCCATAGTTGCGGCAATCAATCCCAGTGAAAATATGCATGTGATTGAGATTGGCCCTGGCCTTGGCGCATTAACAAGACCTTTATTGAGTAACCTAGAGCACCTAGATCTCTTGGAGATTGACCGAGATTTGGTGGCTTACTGGAACCAAGAGAATCTTACGGGTCTCAATGTGATTGCGGGAGATGCCCTCAAGTTTGATTTCTTGGAATGGGCAAATGCACGTCCAGCCAATAGCGGTCTGTGTAAGGTGGTTGGTAACTTGCCTTACAACATCTCCTCTCCATTGCTCTTTCATCTTGTTTCTGCTGCCCATGCGATTGATGAGCAGGTATTTATGCTGCAAGCTGAAGTAGTTGAGCGCATGGTCTCTAAGGCTGGCGGATCTGAATTCAGTAGGCTTTCTGTTATGTTGCAAGCCCGCTATGACATGGAGCAGGTTTTAGAAGTTCCGCCTGAAGCTTTTGATCCGCAGCCTAAGGTCAATTCTGCTGTAGTGCGCATGATTCCGCGCAGAGATTTCGACTTAAGTAATGCGCAGTGGCATGCTTTGGAAAAAGTAGTAGCCGCAGCATTCTCTCAAAGAAGAAAAATGCTGCGTACGAACTTATCAGCCTTTGCTGATCGACTGTCTCTATCTGAATCTGAATTAAAAGCGCGTGCTCAGGATATTCCGGTGGAGCGCTACATTGAATGGGCTAAAGCTTTAGCCCATTAAGCTTCTGGTTTTACTGGTAAGCAGCAGGATCAATCACCCGCATTTCAGCTTCAATCCACTTCTCTACTTCTTGATGAAGTTGGCCGCCTGTTTTTCCAACAGAGGTAATGGCGGGGCCGATTGAGAAGATCACTGTTCCAGGCTGCTTTAGAAAGCTATTCTTAGGCCAGCAACGGCCAGCATTGTGGGCAATCGGAATCACCAAAGCTTCAGTAGCGCTGGCCAGTCTTGCGCCACCCTTGCTGTAGGGTTTGTGAGATCCGGTAGGCGTTCTAGTCCCTTCTGGAAATAACAAAATCCATTTACCTTCACTTAAGCGTTTTTTTCCTTGACCAACAACGGAGATGGCAGCAGTTTCTTTGCTGTTGCGATTGATGTGAATCATCTTGAGCAAAGCTAAAGCCCAACCAAAGAAGGGAATCCAGAGCAACTCTCTTTTGAAAACAAAGCACACCTGCTTAGGAAGTAAAGCAATGTAGAAAATAGTTTCATATGCAGATTGATGCTTACTTAGTACGACAACAGGTTTATCTAAAACTGCCATCATATTTTCCATGCCACGAATCTCGTAACGGATACCACAGAGCGGCTGCAAGATCCAGATGACGACTTTATTCCAAAGGCCGATAAAGCGATAGCGATTCTCGGGATTGAGAAATGGAAAAACGAGGATACAAAGTACCGACCAGATCGGCGTGAATATTAGTAAAAAGAGGGTAAATAAGCTTGAGCGAATAAAAGTCATATTGGCATTAAACCTGATCTTGCAAGATCGCAGTAGCAAATGCCATCAAATCCGCATGAATCTGCGTATCTTCCGGGAGGCCACCTTTTTCTAAGGTCTTTCTGCCTTTGCCGGTGAGTACTAAATGCGGACTGGCGCCCAAAGCAACTCCTGCCTGCAAGTCACGCAAGGAATCACCCACAATTGGCACTCCTAATAAAGGTGTAGCACTTTGATTTTTCTTATAACGAAGAGCTATTTCTTTCATCATCCCTGGTAGCGGCTTGCGGCAATCGCATGCATTGGCATCAATATGAGGGCAAAAGAAAATACTATCGATATGACCGCCCAAGGGTTTGAGTAACTTATCCATCTTGCTATGCATTACATGCAGATCATTGATATTGAAATAGCCTCGCGCTAAACCAGATTGATTAGTTGCCACAGCGATTTGATAGCCCGCTTGATTCAGTAATGCAATAGCTTCAAGACTACCCGGTAACGGAATCCACTCATCGCTCGACTTCACATAATCATCGCGATCTTCATTGATCACACCATCGCGATCAAGAATGATGAGTTTAGAGGAGCTGATGCTCATGCTAATTTGCCGAGGTCGGCAATGAGATTCATTTTCTGGTGAAGTTGTTGCAGGAGGGCTAAGCGGTTATCGCGTACCTCTGGATTGGGATCCATCACCATGACATCGGCAAAGAATTGATCGATTGGGGTACTTAAAGCCACCAATGCCTTTAATAGGTCTACAAACCGACGTTGCTCATAAGCGGCAGTTAGTGTTGGGGTGAGTTTCTCAAGGGCTTCGTATAGAGCGATTTCGGCAGGAACTTGTAAGAGCTTACTTGAGCAAGTTCCCGGAATAGTCGTGGCATTCTTTTTCAGAATGTTGCTAATACGCTTGTTGGCAGCAGCTAATTGAGCAGCTTCTGCCAAGGCGTTAAATTCACGTAAGGCAGTTAGGCGATCTATCAAGTCATTCAATTGCGCAGGTGATTGACTTAATACGGCATCAATCTCTTCGGAAGTGAATGGCTTGCCAGCAACAGCCTGATCGCGCAAGTAAGCACGTAGACGATCAATAATGAAGGCGTAAATATCTTCAGCCTTCGCTTTTTCTTGAACATCTTTCTGTGGAAACTGTTTGCGTGCCAGCTCAATTAAGTCGGGCAGGCTGAGGCTGAGATTCTTTTCTAGCAAGAGCCGGCAGATTCCGAGGGCATGACGACGCAGGGCGTAGGGGTCTTTATCACCCGTTGGTGCAAGACCAACTCCCCAAATACCAACTAAGGTTTCTAGCTTATCGGCAATCGCTAAGATGGTTCCAGTTTGTGTTTGTGGCAATACATCACCAGCAAAGCGGGGCATGTAATGCTCGCTACAAGCAGAGGCTACTTCGGAATTTTCACCATCATGGTTAGCGTAGTAACGGCCCATAATGCCTTGAAGCTCTGGGAACTCACCCACCATATCAGTTAATAAATCCGTTTTAGCAATCTCTGCAGCACGGCTAGCAAGCGTCTCATCAGCCGATAAAGTTTTTGCAATGCCAACAGCAATACCTTGAACCCGCTTAGTGCGATCCAATTGATTTCCGAGCTGATTGTGATAAACCACTTTTCCTAGATCGGCTACGCGAGACGCCAGTGGACGTTTTTGATCTTGCTGAAAGAAGAAACGTGCATCGGATAGACGTGGGCGTACTACACGCTCGTTACCGGAAATAATCGCTTCTGGTTTATTAGTCTCGATATTGGAAACAATTAAGAAACGATTGCGTAACTTACCTTGCTTGTCAGTCAAAGCAAAGTACTTTTGATTAGTCTGCATTGTCAAAATCAAGCATTCTTGAGGAACCTCTAAGAACTCTTGATCAAAGTGGCACTCATAGATTGCTGGCCACTCTACTAAAGCAGTCACCTCGTCTAACAGGCTATCTGGCATCAACACCAAATCAGCACCAGCGGCTTTTAATAATGCAGCTTTGATAAATTCACGGCGCTTATCAAAGCTTGGCAACACTTTTGCTTTAGTGGTGAGTTCAGACTCATACTGATCGGCAGAGGCAATCGTAATAACGCCGGGAGCCAAAAAGCGGTGGCCTTCTGTTTGGTTTGCTGCATCAATGCCTAATGCGCTGATATGCAATGTTTGTTTGCCATGGAGAGCGATGATGCGATGCGCTGGACGTGCAAACTCAACATCTGCTAATTCACCATTTTTCTGTAGCACTTGGTAGTGCATCATTTTAGCGATGGGTAATTTGCCCAGTGTTTGCTCGAGTGCTTGTTGAGCGGTTTGCTCTAATGCCGCACCTTTAGCGATGACATTGAGATACAAGGCTTCATTCTTACCTTCGCCCGCTTTTTCTAAAGTGGAGAGATCGATATCTGCATAGCCCAAAGAGGCCAACTTCTTTTGCAGTGGTGCAGTCGGCTTCCCATCAGCATCAAAAGCAATGCTAGTCGGGAGTAATTTTTCACGTACTGGATAGTCGGGAGCTTGGCTCAAGACATTGGTAATTTGAACTGCAAGGCGGCGCGGTGTAGCGTAGCCAGTAGTAAGAGAGTTATCGCCCAAGAGGCCTGCAGCCTTAAGGGTTGAATAAATACCTTCACTAAAAGCATCGCCTAAGCGGCGTAATGATTTTGGTGGAAGCTCTTCAGTAAACAACTCAATCAGAAGGTTGTCTGATTGAGAGAGGGTATTCGGTGTACTCATAATTAGATTGAGCTACTTAGGCTTTGGATTGACGTTGGCAAATCGGGAATCCCAACTTCTCACGAGACTCAAGGTAAGCCTGCGCTACTGCGCGAGAGAGATTGCGGATACGTCCGATATAGGCTGCACGCTCAGTAACCGAAATAGCGCCACGGGCATCTAGCAAGTTAAAGGTATGTCCAGCCTTAAGTACCATTTCATAAGCGGGTAAGGCTAATGGCACCTCCATCAAACGCTTGGCTTCACTTTCGTAGTTGGTGAAGTTGGCGAACAATAGGTCGGTATTGGAGTGTTCAAAGTTATAGCAAGACTGCTCCACTTCATTCTGGTGATACACATCACCATAAGAGATGCCATCGGCCCAAACGAGGTCGTATACGTTGGAGCAATTTTGGATATACATTGCCAAACGCTCAATACCGTAGGTGATTTCGCCCAAAACAGGTTTGCAGTCAATGCCGCCCACTTGCTGAAAATAGGTGAACTGCGTCACTTCCATGCCGTTGAGCCAGACTTCCCAGCCTAAGCCCCAGGCACCTAAAGTTGGATTTTCCCAATCATCCTCAACAAAACGCACATCGTTCTTTTGAAGATCAAGACCCAAGGCGGCAAGAGAACCTAAGTAGAGCTCAAGAATATTTTCTGGTGCAGGCTTCAGTACTACCTGGTACTGGTAGTAGTGCTGCAGGCGATTCGGATTTTCTCCATAACGACCGTCTTTTGGTCTACGTGAAGGTTGGACGTAAGCAGCTTTCCATGGCTCGGGACCAATAGCCCTCAAGAAGGTAGCTGTATGAGATGTACCAGCACCGACCTCAAGGTCGATAGGTTGCAATAGGGCGCAACCTTGTTGGTCCCAGTAATCTTGGAGTTTGAGAATGATTTGCTGAAAAGTAAGCATGATGTACCTGGCTAAGCCTTTGATTTTACATGGCCAAGCTGGTGAACTAGGAAATTACGATTAGATACGTTTTTGGCGAATTAGACCCAGGATGAGCAAGAGGCAAGAAAGGCCCAAAATGGGCGCGTTTCCCCAAAGTACGTAAGGAGTGATGCCTGAGTAGGCTTGGATCTTAAGGCTAAGTACCCCTTGGGTAAATTCATCTAGTTGTGACAGTACTTTGCCATCTGGCCCAAGGGCTGCCGTGATGCCTGTATTGGTGGCACGTAGGGCTGGAAGGCCAGTTTCCAAGGAGCGTAACTGGGATAACCTCAACTGCTGTGCTGGTGCTTGAGACTCCCCAAACCAGGCCAGATTGGTCATGTTGATCAATAGGTTGACGGGTTGACTGCTGCGATGAATGCGGGAGGCCAATTCCCCTCCAAAGACATCTTCATAGCAAATCGTGATGGCTGCATGAACTGCATCTTTGCCAGAGCGAATAATGCTGAAAGGAGCTTGATCTTGTTTGCCCCGCGCGAAGTCGCTCATGGGGACGTTGAAAGCATTTACAAACCAATGAAAGCCAGGTGGAATAAATTCTCCAAAAGGTACCAAGTGAGATTTGTCGTATTGATAGTTTGGTGCGTTGGGAGAGAGTCCGAGTGCGCGGTTGGTGTACTGCACCCCAGCGGAATTACCCGTCTCTCCAATCACGCCAAGCAAAACATTGCTAGAGGTGTTGTTAGAAAAATGTTGTAGCGATCCCAGTAAACCAGCGGGCAAATTGCTTTGGGGCCAAGGATAAGCAGTCTCTGGAGTGATGATGAGATCTGCTGACTGACCCTCGATGGCATTGGTATAAAAACTAAACTGCTCTTCAATGGCCTTGGGATTGAACTTGAGGCTCTGCTCGAAGTTACCCTGAATTAAACGAATACTCAGTGGCTCGCCAATCGGTTTTGTGAAAGTCCAAAAGCCAGCAAGTTGCGCAAGTGCCACAGTAGAAATAATGCAGGTAGCACTAAAGAAAATATTTTTTCTTAGCTGCGTCATCTCCCAAGAAATCCACACCACTAAAAATGTGCATGCTAGACCGCCGAAGAATGCTGCTACTGGTGCGAAGGGACCATTGAATTGCGCCTCAGCAAATCCCATCCAAGGAAAGCCAGTTAACACTACGCTGCGCAGATATTCAATCATCACCCAAGAGGCCGCTAGTATCAGTCCTGTCAGGTGCTTGCGTTTTGCTAGAGCGAGGGAGAGGGAGGCGCTGGAGAAAAAGAAAGCCATTCCAGCGGCCAATAAAAATACCGCTAAGCCAGAAAGCGCAGCATGCATTCCGCCTATGTCATGTAGGCTAATGTAGATCCACCATAGGCCGAGAACAAAGTAGCCTAGACCGAATGACATTCCAAAAATAAATTGATTTTTAATCGAGTGGCTTGACTGCTGATCCATTCGCCACCAAATTAAACTCAAGATGGGAATCTGTATCCAGCCGCCATAGGGTAGCTCTGCTACAGCGGCTAGTAAGGCTCCAAGAAAAAATAGCAGCAATGCATTGGTACTATTGCGCAGCCTTGCTGATTGCAGATCAATCAAGGTAATCCTTAGTCAGGCTTTTTGGGGAGTTGTCGTGCGAGCAGAATATGAATCTGTCTTGGATCGGCACGCTGAACCTCAAATTCAACCCCGTCAATTTTGATCAGTTCACCCATCTTCGGCACTCGACCAAGATGTTGAATGACTAAACCAGCAACCGTTTCAATACCGTCAACTTCAAATTGCGTACCCAAGGTCTCGTTAAATTGCTCGAGCTCGGTAATGCCTTTTACGCGAATATCGCCATTGTCTAAAGAGATTAGATTGTCTGCCTCTTCATCAATATCGTGCTCATCTTCAATGTCGCCAACAATTTGCTCAAGCACGTCTTCAATCGTAATGACGCCTGCAACACTGCTGTATTCATCTACAACAATAGCTAGGTGATTGCGGTTGTCTTTGAAGTCACGTAGTAGGACGCTCAAGCGCTTAGATTCAGGAATAAATACGGCGGGACGGAGCCAATCACGTACCTGAAAATCTTTTTCACTGGAGTGACGCAATAAATCTTTTGCTAGCAAGGTACCGATGACATTGTCGCGAGTACCTTCAAATACGGGGAAGCGTGAGTGAGCTGCAGTAATTACACTTTTGATAATTTCCGACAAAGGCTGGCTAATATCAATCCAGTCAATCTGTGCCCTGGGAATCAAAATATCGCGAGCACATAATTGACCCACCTGGAATACACCCTCAATCATGGAGAGGGCATCTGCATCAATTAAACCCTCTGTCTGGGCTTCCCTGAGAGTATCGATCAGTTCTTGGCGACGTTCAGCTGGGCTGGTTGGCTGTGGCGTTAAAAAATTAGCCAAGCGTTCTAAAAGGGATTTGTTGGGGTCAGGCATATAGCAAGAATATCGCAGAAATAAGAAAATTCAATGAAGGAAGCCTTAAAGATGCTTTAAATGGGTGCGTAGGGATTTGCAAAGCCTAAGGATTTTAGAAGGGTAATTTCCTTACCTTCCATTTTCTTTGCTTCTTTATCGCCCTCATGGTCAAGGCCTTGGGCATGTAAGCAGCCATGAATAATCAAATGAGCCAAATGAGCCTTCATAGCTTTACTTTGCTCTGATGCCTCTTTTTGAATCACAGGGAGACAAAAAATAATGTCGGCAGTCAAAGTCTGGTTACTGAGTTCGTATGGAAAAGTGAGGACATTAGTCGCATAGTCTTTATTGCGAAAGGCAAAATTGAGTTTTTTTCCTTCAGCTGCATTAACAAAGCGTAAGGTGATTAGGCCATTCAATCCAATCGCTGTCTTTACCCATTTTTTAATTGCTGCTTGAGAAGCAATTGCCAAAACTTTTTCTTTAATTGCAGCACTCGCAAACTGAATATCAATCTCTAATTTAGAGGAGGATGAACGCTTATTTATCATCTTAATGGGCTTGCGTAGAAGTGAGCTCATTGATGAGATCGCCTCGGAGTGTGTAATTGAGTACTTCAGTGATGCGGATGTCTACCATTTGACCGATCAGCGGTTCGATATCTGCATCTGGCGCGGTAAAGTGAATCACCCGATTATTGGTGGCGCGACCCTGCAGGTTCACGCCATCCTTTGCTAAGCCTTCAACTAGAACTCGCTCAGTATTGCCCAGCATATTTTTACTAATCTGATTTGCTTGTGACTCAACTAGTGCAAGTAAGGTTTGTAGTCGTTTAAGTTTGACCTCATAAGGGGTGTCATCACTGAGGTTGGCCGCAGGTGTACCAGGACGTGCGCTGAAGATAAAGCAAAAGCTATTATCAAAATTGAGTTCTTCAACCATCTTCAGGAGTTTTGCAAAATCTTCATCCGTCTCACCAGGAAAGCCCACGATGAAGTCGCTGGAGAGTGTCAGATCGGGCCTCACGGCGCGCATCTTGTGAATAATGCTTTTATATTCTAGGGCGGTGTAGCCACGCTTCATTGCAGATAAAACGGAGTCGGATGCATGTTGAACTGGTAGATGCAAGTGGCTCACCAGCTTAGGAACTTTTGCGTAGACATCAATCAAGCGCTGGGCAAATTCTTTTGGATGGCTAGTGGTAAAGCGAATTCTTTCAACGCCAGGTATTTCTGCGATGTACTCAATCAGTAGTGCAAAGTCTGCAATCTCTTCCGTGCCACCCATCTTGCCAAGATAGGCATTCACATTTTGACCGAGTAAGACAATTTCTTTTACGCCTTGGGCTGTAAGACCAGCTACTTCAGTTAATACATCATCAAAGGGGCGTGATACTTCTTCGCCACGAGTGTAAGGAACCACACAGTAGCTACAGTACTTTGAGCAACCTTCCATGATGGAAACGTAAGCAGAGCCGCGAGTTTGGCGAGAGGCGGGCAGATGATCAAACTTTTCTATCTCAGGAAAAGAGATATCTACTTGAGGTCTGCCAGTTTCGCGACGTTGTGTAATGAGGTCAGACAAGCGATGCAGTGTTTGTGGGCCGAAGACCACATCCACATAGGGAGCTCTACTAATAATTTGTTGACCTTCTTGGCTGGCAACGCAGCCGCCAACACCAATCAATAAATCGGGCTTGGTTTTCTTGAGCTCACGCAGACGACCTAAATCTGAAAATACTTTGTCTTCGGCTTTTTCACGAATTGAGCAAGTGTTCAATAGAACCACATCTGCATCTTCGGGGGTATCAGTCATGACCATGCCTTCTTTGGCATGTAAGAGGTCGGCCATCTTGCCCGAGTCGTACTCGTTCATTTGACAGCCAAAGGTTTTGATATAGAGCTTTTTCATATGCCGTTCTCAGGTTTATAGCTGGGGGCGAAGCTGAGATTTTACGGGATAAGTGGTTTAGAGCAGACTTAGGGTCAGAATCGCGACTATGGTTGGTGGAATGGCGGCTATCAATAGCAAGCCTGCGGAAACAGCTGCATTGGGGAAGTAACTGCGCAAAATAGCCAGTCCAGCAGGGTTGGGGGCATTGGCGATAACGGTCAGGCCGCCGCCTGCTACTGCACCGCCAACCAGGGCTAGCTTGAATTCTGGTGAAGTACCCTCCACTAACGAGCCCAAATAAGTGAGCGCTGCATTATCAGTAATGGCTGTTAGTGCCAAGCTGCCATAGAAAACAGCCGTCGGGCTCATGGTTTCCAGAATGGGTTGTAGCCACCAACCTTGAAGTGCACCCAATACTACTAATCCACCCAAGAAGAATCCCACCAGCAAGGCTTCACGCAAGATGAGTGGGCTTTGATGTTTTGGATAGGCGGTGGTGAAACCAATAAAAAAGAGCAATAGCCATATGAAGATTACTGGGTCATGTGCAAAAGCTACGATGCCTAGTAAGAAGAGTAGATGAATGGCTGTAATGGTGAGTGGAATACGAATGTGATCAGCTTTACTCGTAGGCTCAACTAATTGCTTATGAAAGAGCAGCGTTACGATTGTGGCATTAATAAAAATGGCGATGATCGCTTCAAGGCCAAAATTGGCGAACATGAAAGCGCTACTCCAACCCCAAGTGGATGCCACCATCAGCACTGGAGGTGCTGCAAAATTAGTTAGCGTGCCACCGATCGAAATGTTGACGAACAGCACACCCAGGGTACCGAACAGTAGTGAGGTAGAGCATTTATGGCGATAGACTAGGTCGCGTAACAAGAATGCTGCCAGCGTCATTGCTGCAGGCTCGGTAATCAGCGAGCCCAACAAAGGTGTGATGCTGAGGGTCAAGAAATAGAGTGTTGGAGCTTGTTTGGTTCGCAAGACGAGTTGAATTGCCTTGCCAAGTTTGTGAAGCAGCTGGGTTGCAAAATGCAAAATTGGTTTACTGCCAGCGACCACCATAATGGCGAAAACAAATAGCGGCTCGGTGAAGTTACGTTTATTGGCGTAGTCTTTTGCGGTAGCTAGATCATTAGCGAGCCACATAAAAATAATGAGGATAGCCGCCCAAAATCCAAAGACGATTTCTACTTCACCAAGGAGATGCCATAAGCCAGCATGCTTTGGAGATTTTTTAGCAAGCACCTCAAAATAAGAAGTGCAAAACGTGTGTAGCACTGCTATGGCAAAAATAACGCTAGCACCAAGCTCGGTAGGGGTAAAGTTCATAACTACATATTATCAGGGCAGAGTCGATATAACGCCCTTAAGAATGATCAAATAAAAGTATTAGCAATTTAGGAGATTTGGATGAAATTGAAATTGGGTTATCAAGAATTAATTGCCAATGCGATGGCTCAAATTGAGACCGTACCCTTAGAACAAGCACAACAATTTCTAGATGATCAAAACACAGTATTTGTAGATATTCGGGATGTGAGGGAGCTGGAACGTGATGGCATGATTCCAGGTGCAATTCATGCGCCTCGTGGCATGCTGGAATTTTGGGTTGATCCAGATAGCCCTTATTACAAGCCAGTTTTTGGAGAGGGCAAGCGTTTAATGCTTTATTGCGCCTCTGCGTGGCGATCTGCCTTGGCAACTGAAACCCTTCAAAAAATGGGTGTGCCAGGTGTTTGTCATCTAGAAGGTGGTTTTAGCGCCTGGAAAAAGGCTGAATTACCTATCGTGGATAAACATTCAAAGCCACATCAGAGTTAAATTTCTAATGGCATAGATCTTGAAATGCATTAAATAAGCCCCATTTACCAGAAGAGATGTTCATTGATTAATGAGGGAAGAGGGAATACGCATGACTGTAGCTAGCAAAGAAACTTTAGGCTTTCAGGCCGAGGTAAAGCAACTTTTACAACTGATGATTCATTCCTTGTATTCCAACAAGGAAATTTTTCTCCGAGAGTTAATCTCGAATGCATCTGATGCTTCAGACAAGCTCCGCTTTGAAGGAATTGAGCATCCCGATTGGTATGGAGATGATCCTGATCTGAAGATCAAAGTTAGTTTTGACCAAGCTGCCAGAACCGTAACTATTTCTGATAATGGCATTGGTATGAGCCGCGATGAAGCTATTGCGAACTTGGGCACCATTGCTCGCTCTGGTACAAAAGAATTTTTCTCCAAGCTATCTGGCGATCAACAAAAAGATGCCGCTTTAATTGGTCAGTTTGGCGTAGGTTTTTATTCAGCATTTATTGTGGCCGATCGTATTACTGTAGAGACGCGTCGTGCTGGTCTGCCGGCGACCGATGGGGTTCGTTGGGAGTCCGATGGTTCGGGCGAATTTACAGTAGAAAGTATTGACCGCCCACAACGGGGAACATCGATCACGATGCATTTGCGTGAAGGTGAGGACGATTTCCTCTCCACGCATAAGCTCAAGTCGATTATTCGTAAATACTCTGATCACATCTCTTTGCCGATTCAGATGAATAAAGAAGAGTGGGATGCGGATAAAAAAGAACAAGTAATTAAAGATGAGCTTGAGAGTATTAACCAGTCGAGCGCTTTATGGGCGCGCTCTAAATCGGAGATCACTCAAGAGCAGTATGACGAGTTTTATAAGCACTTATCTCACGACTACGAAAACCCCTTGTGCTATTCCCTCAATAGAGTTGAAGGCCGTAGTGAATTTACGCAACTACTGTATGTACCCTCACGTGCACCATTTGATTTGTGGGATCGTAATAAGCGGGGTGGTATTAAGTTGTATGTGAAGCGGGTATTCATCATGGATGATGCTGAGCAATTAATGCCCATGTATTTGCGCTTTGTCACTGGTGTTGTTGATTCAACAGATTTACCTTTAAACGTTTCCCGTGAAATTCTGCAGGAATCACGTGATGTCAAGATCATTCGCGAAAGTTCCACCAAGCGTGTGCTGAGCATGTTGGAGGATCTAGCCAATAGCGATGACGATATTAAAAAAGAAAAGTACCACACCTTCTGGACTCAGTTTGGACAAGTGCTTAAAGAGGGCATTGGTGAAGATCAGCCAAATCAAGAGCGCATCTTAAAGCTCTTGCGTTTTGCAAGTACGCACATGGATTCTGCGGATCAAACTGTTTCCCTAGCTGAATATATTTCACGCATGAAAGAAGGTCAGGACAAGATTTATTACGTGACTGGCGATACTTTTAATGCCGCTAAAAATAGTCCGCATTTAGAGATCTTCCGCAAGAAGGGTGTCGAAGTATTGCTACTCACCGATCGAGTAGACGAATGGATGCTTTCTTTCTTCGCCGAGTTTGATGGTGAGCAGATGACCTCGGTAGCAAAAGGTGGTCTTGATCTCGGCAACTTAAGTGACGAGAAAGAAAAGAAAGAGCATGAAGAAACTGAAAAGAATTTCAAGGGCTTGCTCGATCGCATGAAAGCGGCCCTAGAAGACAAGGTGAAGGATGTGCGTGTGACTTTCCGCTTGACTGATTCTCCAGCATGTTTAGTTTCTGATGAGAATGAGCTCTCCGGAAACTTATTGCGTATGCTCAAAGCTGCAGGTCAGCAGGCGCCTGACACTAAGCCTATTTTGGAAATTAACCCAGAGCATCCTTTGCTACTGAAGCTGAAATCTGATGATCAGCACTTTGATGAATGGACTCAGGTCTTGTTTGATCAAGCACTTTTAGCTGAGGGCGGTCAATTGAATGATCCGGCGGCTTATGTAAAGCGTATCAATCAACTCTTACTAGCCTAATTCACTGAGGCTCTAAAGAAAAACCCGACTCGCATTACGCAGGTCGGGTTTTTTTATTTCCTTGCTACTAGAAAAATAAAGTATTACTGCGGAGCTTTAGCAGGTTGATTATTTTTTCCAGCGTTGTATCCAGAGTTGTACTCAGAAGCCTGCTCTTTTTTGTAGGCATCGTATACGTAACCAGAAGCCGCACCCACTGCTGCACCGCCGACTGCGCCCCAGATTGGGTTGCCGTGGAAAATAGCTGTACCAACCGCGCCGGCAGCTGCACCGATGCTAGCACCAGATAAAGTACGTTGCTCTGTATTGCTCATGTTGGAGCAACCTGCGATTGCTAGAGTTGCAGCAGTAATAGCGATAATTTTTTTCATATCAACTGTTCCTTGTGTCTTTAAATATTAAATTGGCTAAATGTCTTGGATTATTTTCTGGCGCAAGGGAAGCGTGATGCTAAGAAGCCCAAGAAAACACCTGCTGCAGGTTTATCAGTGGTCTGTTGATTAGATTGAGCAAACTTTACAAATTCACCAATGACTTCATCACGTGATGGTGCAGGTTGCTTTACGCAGATATATGGCTTTGCGCGCTGTGGGTGGCGTGTAGCCAAATAAGTGTCGTAAATAGCGGTTATATAGCCTACGCAAAAGCTGCGGGATTCAGGACTTGCTGGCAATTTACAGACGTTTACAAGCTCTTGTGTGCTCAGGACCTGAATTTTTTCTTGAGCCTGGGCTAAGCCAGAAAATGCCCATAAGGCAGCTAATAGAGCTAAAACTTTTTTCATGGGTTCTCCCTTGGGTGTATGTCAATTCCATAATAAACCATATTCAAGCCATTAAATTGCACTAAATAAGTGCATTAATGCCCAAATTCGGTCTTAATATTCCCCATAATGATGCAAAAAACATGGGGGTATTTCGGTGGAAACTTTGAAATCAGGAAGTGATGTCTTATTTATTTTGCTCGGCGCAATCATGGTCTTGGCTATGCATGCGGGATTTGCATTTCTTGAGCTCGGCACTGTACGCAAAAAGAACCAAGTCAATGCTTTGGTCAAAATCTTGGTGGACTTTGCAGTGTCAACCATTGCCTATTTCTTTATTGGTTACAGCATTGCTTACGGCGTTGATTTTTTCTCTGGTGCCGAAATCTTAGCCGAGAAAAATGGCTATGAACTAGTCAAATTCTTTTTCTTGTTGACCTTTGCCGCCGCTATCCCAGCCATTATCTCTGGCGGTATTGCAGAGCGTGCGAAGTTCAATCCTCAACTGATTGCTACTTTTATTCTGGTGGGTTTCATTTACCCCTTCTTTGAGGGTATTGCCTGGAATCAGCATTACGGTATTCAAGCGTGGATCAAAACGCTGACTGGTGAAGAGTTTCATGACTTTGCGGGATCGGTTGTGGTGCACGCGGTAGGTGGTTGGATCGCATTGCCAGCCGTCATTCTCTTGGGCGCGCGTCGCGGTCGCTACACCAAGGATGGTAACGATGCTGCGCATCCACCATCTAGCATTCCATTCTTGGCTTTGGGTGCTTGGATTTTGGCGGTAGGTTGGTTTGGTTTTAATGTCATGAGTGCGCAGACGATAGATAAAGTCAGTGGCTTAGTGGCGATGAACTCTCTCATGGCGATGGTTGGCGGTACTTTAGCTGCATGGGTAATTGGTCGCAATGATCCAGGTTTTACTTACAACGGGCCTTTAGCTGGCTTGGTAGCGGTTTGTGCTGGCTCAGATCTAATGCACCCGATGGGCGCTTTGGTAGTTGGCTTAATTGCTGGCGCCCTCTTTGTCTATATGTTTACCTTGGTACAAAACCGCTGGAAGATTGATGACGTTTTGGGCGTCTGGCCTCTACACGGCCTATGCGGTTTATGGGGCGGCTTGGCTGCAGGCATCTTTGGGGCAAAAGCGCTAGGCGGTCTCGGCGGAGTGACTTTCTTGGGGCAGTTGATCGGCAGTGGCTTAGGAGTTGCTATTGCCCTTATCAGTGGATTTGTGGTCTATGGATTGCTAAAGGCTGTCTTAGGTATCCGGATGTCACAAGAAGAAGAGTACGAAGGTGCTGACTTAAGTATTCACCGGATTTCTGCAAGTCCGGATCGTGAGCCGAACTGGTAGGCTATCTTAAATATAGCCATTACCTATAATGAGTCATGGCTATATTTGAACTAGATGGAAATGCTCCCCGCTTAGACGATGGAGCTTGGGTTGCCGAGAGCGCAGAAGTGATTGGCAGAGTCGAGCTTCACAAAAATGCGAGTGTGTGGCCCAAGGTCGTGATCCGTGGCGATAACGATCTGATACAAATTAGCGAGGGCAGTAATGTGCAAGATGCTTCTATTTTGCATACTGACCCTGGCTATCCTCTCATCATTGGCAAGCACGTTACCGTTGGACATCAAGTGATGCTCCATGGTTGCCAAATTGGCGATGGTAGCTTGATTGGGATTGGTGCCGTAATTTTGAATGGCGCCAAAATTGGTAAGAACTGTTTAGTGGGTGCCGGAGCATTGGTCACTGAGGGTAAAGAATTTCCTGATGGCTCGATGATTTTGGGCTCACCCGCTAAAGTAGTGAAGACGCTGACTCCAGGGCAAATTGCTGGCATTGAAGATATTGCCGGTCGTTATGTTCAGAATGCGCAGCGATATCAGCAGACTTTGAAGAAAATTGCCTGATTTAAAAAAGTTCACCTAAATTGTTCTACGTTTTCAATGTTGTCTTTCCGGTATTTGCCCTTATTCTGATTGGCTATGTTTGTGGACGCACAGGCAAATTAGGTGAGAGTGCATCCATCGAGTTAAATCGCTTTGTCGTTTGGCTTGCCTTGCCTGCGCAATTATTTAATTTCGCAGCAAGCAGTAGTTGGCAAACACTTTGGCAGCCCGGTTTTATTGCCGCCTTCTTTTTGAGTTGCTTACTAGTATTTATTTTGGTGTTGGTAGTCAGCTGGGTTCGCAAGCGAGATTTAGCGGCCGCCAGTTTTTCAGGTTTGAGCGCGTCTTACTCCAACACGGGATACATGGGCATTCCGCTCTGTGTATTGGCGCTTGGTCAAGATGGTTTGGCGCCAGCAATTATTGCGACCTTTATTGTCTTTGTGATGTTTGCTATAGCAACAGTGCTCATTGAGGTCGGCATTCAGTCCTATAAAAAATCCCATGAGATTGTTTGGAGCGTGCTGAAGTCGCTATGTACCAATCCACTATTGATTGCCCCCGTGGCAGGTTTGCTATGGTCGTCTACAGATTTGCTTCTATATGAGCCATTAGCGCAAGTCATTGCTTTCTTAGCTTTAGCTGCAACACCTTGTGCATTGGTTTCTATTGGCCTGTTCTTGATGCAAAAAGAGAAGTCAGCGCCGCAGCAGGCGTGGGGTATTAGTTTTGCAAAACTCATTATTCAGCCGCTAGTCGCTTGGTTGATTGCTGGACCAATCTTAGAGTTGCCAAACTTATGGGTGAGTGCTGTTGTAATACTGGCAGCACTGCCCACAGGCACTGGCCCATTTATGTTGGCTCAGTATTACAACGCGGATGGCCGAATTATTTCTCGAGTAGTGCTCTTGACTACGATGGGATCCTTGCTGACGCTGTCTTTATTCCTGTGGTGGAGAAAGGGGATTTAATCCCTCAGCATCTATTTGCTTTTCCCAAGAGGCATCAATAAATGCAGGTAACTTCATACATTGATGGAATATCTTCATGAGTGTTGGGTAGCTCGTCATATCGATCTTTGCACTAAGTGCATTAAAAATTTGTGGCACTAGGCAGATATCAATCAAGCCAGGCTGATCTCCATAAGCAAAACGACCTACCCTCGTATCTCCACTCAATTGTTTTTCCAGACTTTCTAAACCCAACACCATCCAATGATGACTCCAGGCATCTTTTGCTTCTGCACTCACGCCTAAAGTTTTCATGAGATAGCGCATCACCCTTAAATTATTGAGCGGGTGAATCTCCATAGCGATATCCATGGCTACTGAGCGCACCCACGCGCGATCGATTGCAGTTTGGGGTAGTAGCGGAGGACTTGATTGAATCTCCTCTAAATATTCAATGATGGCAAGCGATTGGTGAATGGTGTGAGGGCCATCGGTATAGAGGGGCACCAAGCGATTAGGATTTTTATTGGCAAATTCACCAGCAGTTTGGGCACCTCCACTTTTAACAATATGAATTGGAATCACCTCATAATTCAGGCCTTTTAAGTTTAGGGCAATGCGCACCCGAAAGGCTGCTGAGCTACGCCAAAAGCTATACAGCTGAGTTTTCATAAAAGATTCCTTGATAGCATGACCCTCAGTATATTAAGGACTTGATTGAGTGACTGGTGTCGGTGATTTAGACTGGTAACCATGGATCAAATTAATTTCTGGATTGGCATCATTGCCACGGTTGCTTTCGCGGTCACTGGCGTACTCGCTATTGCCGATCGGGGTGTTGATCTTTTTGGCGTCATGGTATTGGGTGTGATTACTGCCATTGGTGGTGGAACACTGCGAGACATCATTTTGAATTTACCTGCATTTTGGTCGATTGCACAAATTTATATCTGGGTAGCCTTAGGCGCGTGCATTGTCGCTTTCGTAGCAGAATCTTTTTTTACACAGCCGCAGATTTATCGCTGGATGCTCTACATCGACGGCCTAGGCGCCGCTTTGTTTGGCATTCAGGGGGTAGACAAAGCCTGGAACTTAGAATTTGGATTGCCAGTTGCACCAGTGATCTTGGGTGTAGTGACGGCTATCGGTGGCGGCTTATTGCGCGATATTTTGGCTGGCAGAAAAACTTTATTGATGTCACATGAACTGTATGCAATCCCGGTCACTTTGGGTTGCTGCATTTATATTCTGATTTTAAATTTTCTCCCAGCGTACACGCTAGAAGGATCAGTAATATGCATGCTGGCTATTTTTGGACTACGCGCAGCTGCCATTTACTGGGATCTGCGCGTACCCAAATTATTTATTACTAAAACGCGCTAACAGCCCCATCACTACGGGGATCCCAGCCGCCATGCAGTGTGCCGGACGGGTCGCGAATAATACAGCCAGCATGGCCAACGGTTTCATCAAAGGCATCGAGCATTTCAATCTCATGTCCTAGGGCGTGCAGCTCTTTAGCAACCCATGGATTAAAGCGGGATTCTAATTTCAAGCTGTCACTAGTCTGTCCCCAGGTTCTGCCGAGCAACCAACGCGGACGGCTGATCGCATCTTGTGGATCAAGTCCATAGGTTGCTGTGCGAGTAAAGACGGCACACTGAGTTTGAGGTTGACCATCGCCACCCATCGTGCCGTAGACCATCGACCGACCATCCTTGAACAAAGCCATGGCTGGGTTCAATGTATGAAATGGTTTGCGATAGGGCTCAAGGTGATTGAGTGTCTTTGGATCTAGCGAGAAGCTGCATCCGCGGTTTTGCCAGTTCACACCAGACTTGGGTAATACGATGCCAGCACCAAACTCGTGATAAATACTTTGAATGAAAGAAACGCAATTTCCATTGCCATCGATAACACCCATCCAAATCGTATCCGCAGGGCCCTTGCCCTGACCCCAAGGTAATGCTTTTTCAGGGTCAATATTTTTTGCCAGTTTCTTTAAAAAGGCGTGAGATAAGAAAGATTGGGCATGCTTTGTCATATAAGCAGGATCAGTTACATATTTATCTCTAACCATGAAGGCTTGCTTAGTGGCTTCCACACAGTGATGAACATATTCCGCGCTATCGACTTTGAAGCGCTTGAGATTGAGTTGATCCAAGATGCCAATGATCATTAAAGACACAACACCTTGGGTCGGCGGCGTCATGTTGTATACATTGCCCATGCTGTGCTTGAGTTCAAGCGGGTCAATCAGTTTGGCTTGATGGCGATGGAGGTCGCTAAGTCGAAGGGGGCTGCCAATGTCCGTAAGCTCTTTTGCAAGTAGCTCGGCTAAATCGCCTCGATAGTAATCCTCTGTCCCTTTGCGGGAAATTTGGCGCAAGGTTTTTGCAAGGCGCTCTTGTTTAAAGATGCTGCCCACTTCAGGGGCCTTACCATTCACTAAGAATGTCTCTGCAAATCCGGGAATGGGGCTTAATTCCATTCTCTTTTTTTCAGTCAAACTAGATTGACTATGAGTTACCGGGACTCCAGCTTCAGCATAGTGAATGGCATCTGCCAGCAAGCGGGAGAGTGGAAGTCTTCCGCTCAAACCTTGCTGTGAAAGTTTCTGAGCAGCGCCCCAGCCGGAAATAGTTCCAGCTACGGTATTGGCTGCAATAGCACCCCGAAAAGGAATAGCTTTTGTGACTCCGCGCTCTCCGTACCACTGTTTAGTCGCTAGACCAGCTGCTGCACCGCAGGCATCAATTCCGCCCATAGCTTTACCAGGGGAGTGAACTACCCAAAAAGAGTCACCGCCAATGGAGTTCATGTGGGGGTAAACGACGGCAATGGTCGCCGCCGCTGCAATCATGCCCTCCAATGCATTGCCACCCTCGCGCAGCACCGCTAATGCTGATTCAGACGCTAGTGAGTGTGGCGCTACCGCCATCCCCCGAATACCCCATTTTTGTTGCATGGTTGTTAGTTCCCAATAATTAAGTGTGTGATGTTACTTTTATGTTCTATTAGACGCTAGGCGAATAGTTGCTGCATTATGGCCTCTAGATTGATGATGTCTCGGGAAAACCCCGATCTAATTAGATGAGGAATTACCCTAAGTAGTGGATTTCTTTGATTTTTTTCAAAGCATAATCGCCTAGTTGTTTTTTATTTTAATAAAAATAGTTAGGAGCTACTGATGTCAACATCAACTAAAGCAGCCCCAATGACCGCTGAAGAACGCAAAGTTATTTTTGCTTCCTCTTTAGGTACGGTTTTTGAGTGGTACGACTTTTATCTTTACGGTTCATTGGCTGCCGTTATTGCCAAACAATTCTTCTCGGGCTTAGATGCTGGTTCTGCCTTCATTTTTGCTTTGTTAGCCTTTGCTGCCGGCTTTATTGTTCGCCCATTCGGCGCTTTGGTATTCGGTCGCTTAGGCGATTTGATTGGTCGTAAATACACCTTCTTGGTGACGATCCTGTTAATGGGTGGTGCAACCTTCATCGTGGGTATTTTGCCTAACTACGCATCTATCGGCGTTGCTGCTCCTGTGATCTTGATCGCATTGCGCATGCTGCAAGGTTTGGCATTGGGCGGTGAGTACGGCGGTGCTGCAACTTACGTTGCTGAGCATGCACCTCATGGTAAGCGTGGTGCGTACACATCATGGATTCAGACGACAGCTACTCTTGGTTTGTTCTTGTCTTTGCTCGTGATTTTGTTCACACGTGAATTCACTGGCGCAGACTTTGACGTTTGGGGTTGGCGTATTCCTTTCATCGCTTCAATTGCATTGTTGGCAGTTTCCGTTTACATCCGTCTGTCGATGAACGAATCTCCAGCTTTCAAGAAGATGAAAGATGAAGGCAAATTGTCTAAAGCACCTTTGACCGAGTCTTTTGGTCAATGGAAAAACTTGAAGATTGTGATCTTGGCATTGTTTGGCCTGGTTGCAGGTCAAGCAGTGGTTTGGTACACAGGCCAGTTCTATGCTTTGTTTTACCTCACTCAAGTATTGAAGGTAGATCCTAAGACTGCGAACTTGTTGATTGCTGCTTCATTGGTAATCGGCACACCATTCTTCGTAGTATTCGGTAGCTTGTCTGACAAGATTGGTCGTAAGGTAATCATCATGGCTGGCCTGTTGTTTGCCATCATTTTGTATATCCCTAACACCCCAGTTTCATTGTTTAATGGCTTAACCCACTTTGCTAATCCAGCATTGGAAAAAGCAATGGCGATTGCACCAGCAAGTATTACTGCTGATTTGAACGAATGTACTTTCCAGTTCAACCCAACAGGTACTGCTAAGTTCACTAGCTCTTGCGATATTGCAAAGCAGGTGATGGCTTCTAACTCTGCAAGTTACACAACGATTGCTGGCCCAGCCGGTGGTACCGCTGTTGTGAAGATTGGCGACACAGAGATCGAAGGCTACTCCGCTAAGGGTATGGCTCCAGCTGATGCGAAAGCAAAAGATGCAGAGTTCAAGAAGGCCATTCGTGAGGCATTGAATGCTGCTGGTTATCCTGCAAAAGCTGACCCTGCTGCCATTAATCTTCCTGCTGTTTTAGGTATCTTGGTGATTTTGGTGATCTTGGTAACCATGGTTTATGGCCCAATTGCAGCGATGTTGGTTGAGATGTTCCCAACCCGTATTCGTTACACCTCGATGTCCTTGCCATACCATATTGGTAACGGTTGGTTCGGTGGCTTGTTGCCAACGATCTCCTTTGCCTTGGTAGCGCAAAACGGTAATATTTACTACGGCCTCTGGTATCCAATCATCATCGCTGCGGTGACATTGGTAATCGGTGTACTGTTTATTAAAGAAACTAAAGACGTCGATATCTACGCTAAAGACTAAGTTTCATTAGTCTGCTTCAAAAACTAAACCCGACCACTATGTGGTCGGGTTTTTTTATTCAGCACTACCGGCGATTGCGCTGGGGGGTTTTCCTAATGTATATATTTGGGAATGGGATTACGATTGCTTATCTTTTTAAAGGGGTTAGGCATGTCAAATCAAGAAAACGATCTTCTTAGTCGTCGTAATGCGATTAAGCTCGGTGTTGCATCACTCTCTTCGGTTGGATTGGTTGCTGGCGCTCAGGCTCACAAGTCGGGTGACTCAATCCAGACCCCTTTCGTAGTGGCGCAAACGCTGATACCTGTTGCAGGAAGTGATGTTGAATTTCCTGTTCGTCGTATTTACTGTATCGGTAGAAACTATGCAGCCCATGCACGTGAGATGGGATCTGATCCTACTCGGGAGCCGCCATTCTTTTTTCAGAAGCCAACAGATGCCATTCAGTTTGTAGCGCCAAATAAGCTAGTGGATCATCCTTATCCATCTCTTACCAAAAACTATCACTACGAGGTTGAGTTAGTTGCGGCTCTCAATCAGGGTGGAAAGAATATCCCCGTAGAGAAGGCATTGGAGTATGTGTTCGGTTACGCCCTAGGTTTAGATATGACACGCCGTGATTTACAGCGCTTTATGGGCGATCAAAAAAAGCCCTGGGAAATTGGTAAATCTTTTGACTATTCAGCTCCTATTGGACCAATCTTTCGAGTGGGTCAGGTGGGCCACTTTACTAAAGGCACAATTTCCCTTTCTGTAAACGGGGTTGTGAAACAGAAGGCCAATTTAGATCAAATGATTTGGTCGGTAGCAGAGCAAATTGCCAAGCTATCCGAGGCAAATGAATTATTTCCTGGTGACATTATTTACTCTGGTACCCCTGAGAATGTGGGGCCAGTGATTCGTGGTGATGTCATTCGATGCACTATCGATAATTTGCCGGATTTAAGCATTAAGATCGTTTGATGGCCCAGGTTTATCGGGCCAAAGTGGATTAATTGAGCATTTTGACCAAATAAGCTAAAATCTGACTTTCGGCGATTTAGCTCAGTTGGTTAGAGCGATGGAATCATAATCCACAGGTCCGGGGTTCGAATCCCTGAATCGCCACCATATCAAGAGGCCATTGCCCACCGGCAGTGGCCTTTTTCTTAGGTCATGTTGCTTGGAGCTGATCGATGGCTAAATTTTGGAATTTCGTGCTGTTCCAAGTTGGTTGGTTTGCTTGCATTATTGGCGCTGCTAATGAGCAGGTTTTATGGCCAGTCATCGGCACTCTCTTGTACCTTGCGATACATATTTGGCGCTCAGAGCACCCGAATCTAGAGCTAAAGCTAATATTTAAGGCGCTTATATTTGGAGTGAGCGCTGACACACTTATAGCCAATCTAGGATTTTTGTACTTTAAAGACGCTTGGCCTAGCGTCTACTTATCCCCATTTTGGATGTGGACCCTATGGGCATTGGTAGCCAGCACTGTTAACGGATCTTTATCCTGGTTACGTGACAAGCCATGGTTGGGAGCGCTCTTAGGGGCAATAGCGGGACCAATGTCCTATGAGGCAGGTATTCGCATGGGTGCAGGTTCATGGGGTCCCAATGGACAGTTAGGCGGTCTCATCCTCTTAGCAATCGTATGGGGTGTTGCTATGCCACTATTTTTCCATTGGCATCACCGTCATGTAAGTGCAAATCTACGACAGAATCAGTAAATTCTTTTTTAAAGTCACTTGCAAATAGTACTGTTGTTATATACAGTAACTCCATGTTAACGAAAAACTCAAAAAACTCAAAAAATAGCCCAACAAATAGCGAAAAGGGAGCATATATGGCCTTAGACGATAAAAGAAAATCAGCCTCATCCGAATTTGACGGTATGAGCGGAGACAAGCAAAAAGCATTAACTGCAGCCTTAGCGCAAATTGAGAAGCAATTTGGTAAGGGTTCAATCATGAGATTGGGCGATGCAGAGATTCATCAAGATATTCAGGTTGTTTCAAGTGGTTCGTTGGGTTTAGATATTGCCCTTGGAGTCGGTGGTTTAGCCCGTGGGCGCGTCATTGAGATTTACGGTCCAGAGTCTTCAGGTAAGACTACTCTGACTTTGCATGCGATTGCAGAAATGCAAAAGATTGGTGGAACTTGCGCCTTCATCGACGCGGAGCATGCTTTAGATGTTCAGTACGCCTCACGCTTAGGTGTAGATGTGAATAATCTGTTGATCTCTCAACCAGATACTGGCGAGCAAGCCCTGGAAATTGCGGATGCCTTAGTGCGCTCAGGTTCCATCGATTTAATCGTTATCGACTCTGTAGCGGCCTTAGTTCCAAGGGCTGAGATTGAGGGTGATATGGGTGATTCATTACCAGGTCTCCAGGCCCGTCTGATGAGCCAAGCCTTGCGTAAGTTGACTGGCGCGATCAAGCGCACCAACACAACCGTTATCTTTATTAACCAGATCCGCATGAAAATTGGCGTGATGTTTGGTTCACCTGAAACTACAACTGGTGGTAATGCACTGAAGTTCTACGCCTCTATGCGTTTGGATATTCGTCGTATCGGTAGTATCAAGAAGGGTGATGAAGTTGTTGGCAATGAGACGCGCGTCAAGGTAGTGAAGAACAAGGTATCTCCGCCATTCCGCGAAGCAATCTTTGACATCATGTACGGCGCTGGAATTTCTCGAGAAGGTGAAATTATCGATATGGGTGTTGAGGCTGATATCGTTGAAAAGTCAGGCTCTTGGTATGCTTATAACGGTGATCGTATTGGCCAAGGCAAAGACAATGTGCGTGAGTTCTTGAAAGAGAATCCAGCAATTTCTCAAGATATTGAAGCCAAGATTCGTGCGAAATTGGGTGTAAAGACTAGCACAGCAATAGTTAGTGACGTTTTGAGCGAAGAAGAGGAAGCGTAATTCTTCGATGTCAGAATTAGGTAGCACTGTTAAAAAAAGCAAGAAACAAAGCCCGAGTCTCAAAGCTCGGGCTTTGCGCCTTTTATCCATGCGCGAGTACAGTCGCAAGGGATTAGCCACTAAGCTTGCAGAGGCTGCAGCAAGATCATTCAAGTTCAGCTCAACTGTAGAGGATGCAGAGACATCAGCTACAGATATACCTCTGACAACTCAGATAGAAGCTGTTTTAGATGATTTTGAGGCTCGTGGTTGGCTATCTGATGAGCGCTTTGCAGAGGCCCTTGTTAGGCGTCGTAGCGAGCGGTTTGGGACCCGAAAAATACAAGATGAGCTCACCCAAGCCGGTATAGATAGCGCAAAGACGGTAAATCTTCTCAGGACGCTAAAAGAGACCGAATTCCAGCGTGCTCATGAATTGTGGTTACGTAAATTTGGAGCTATAGCAACAGAGCAAAAGGAGCGAGCTCGTCAATATCGTTTCCTGGCCTCTAAGGGCTTTAGTTCAGACGTGGTTTCGAAGGTGATAGCAGGGCGCTCAAACTAGGGCAATTACGGAGCAGATAGGGCATGTTGCCGCATTGCAGCATGATAGACTTACAAAGTCGGAAAACCGCTACCGTTTACTCAAATAGGTGAACACGGTTAATTCGGTTTTACTGATCCTCATAGCTTGCTAAAAAAGATACCGTTTCGGGAGTAATAATGAAAATTCACGAGTACCAAGGCAAAGAACTACTGCGCCAATTTAATGTGCCTGTTCCAAACGGCATTCCTGCATTTAGTGTTGATGAGGCAATTAAAGCTGCCGAGAAGCTTGGCGGTCCAGTATGGGTTGTTAAGGCACAAATTCATGCGGGTGGTCGCGGTAAAGGCGGCGGCGTGAAATTAGCTCGCAGCATGGACGAAGTGAAAAAATATTCTTCTGAAATTTTGGGTATGCAGTTAAAAACCCATCAAACAGGGCCAGAAGGTCAAAAAGTAAATCGTCTTTTAATTGAAGACGGCGCAGATATCAAAAAAGAGTACTACTTCAGTATCGTTACCGATCGTGGCACACAGAAGAATGTGATCATGGCGTCCAGCGAAGGTGGTATGGACATTGAGGAGGTTGCAGAATCTCATCCTGAAAAAATTATTAAAGTGTTTGTTGATCCATTGATTGGTTTGACGGATGCTGATTGCCAGATTATTGCGAAAGGCATTGGCGTTCCAGATGCCTCCATTCCAATGGCAAGCGACGTATTTAAAAACTTGTACAAAACCTATTGGGAAACCGATGCTTCATTGGTGGAGATCAATCCATTGATTCTTGAAGGCAACGGCAAGATCAAGGCGCTTGATGCCAAATTCAACTTTGATCCCAATGCTTTGTATCGTCATCCAGAAATCGTGGCTTATCGTGATATCGATGAAGAAGATGCGGCTGAGATCGAGGCTTCTAAGTTTGACTTGGCCTACATTTCTCTTGATGGCAATATTGGTTGCTTAGTCAATGGTGCGGGCTTGGCAATGGCTACGATGGATACCATTAAGTTGTTTGGTGGCGAGCCAGCAAACTTCTTGGACGTTGGTGGCGGTGCAACTGCAGAGAAGGTAACTGAAGCGTTCAAGATCATGCTCAAGAACAAGAGCGTTGAAGCAATCTTGGTGAATATTTTCGGCGGCATTATGCGTTGCGACGTGATTGCTGACGGTGTGGTTACTGCCTGTAAGGCAGTGAACTTGACTGTACCTTTGGTCGTGCGTATGAAGGGTACCAATGAGGAGCTGGGCAAGAAGATTCTGACAGACTCTGGTTTACCAATCATTAGCGCCGATTCAATGGCAGAAGCTGCTACTAAGGTAGTTGCTGCTGTTGCGAAAAATAAATAATCAAGGAAATCAATATGTCTATTTTGGTAAATAAAAATACTAAAGTAATTACTCAAGGTATTACTGGTAAGACTGGCCAATTCCATACAGAAAAGTGCCAAGAATATGCGAACGGTAAAAACTGTTTTGTTGCTGGCGTGAATCCTAAAAAAGCAGGCGAGTCTATTTTCAATATTCCAATTTATGGAACTGTAAAAGAAGCTGCTCAGCAAACTGGTGCAACCACCTCAGTGATTTATGTTCCGCCTCCTGGTGCTGCTGCTGCTATTTGGGAAGCCGTTGAAGCTGACCTCGATTTTGTCATCTGTATTACTGAAGGCATTCCAGTCAAGGATATGTTGGAAGTACGTAATAAGATGCATGCAAAAGAAGCTGCCGGTGGTAAGAAGACTTTATTGCTTGGCCCAAATTGCCCTGGAATCATTACTCCCGATGAAATCAAAATCGGCATCATGCCTGGCCATATCCATAAAAAGGGCCGCATTGGTGTAGTAAGCCGTTCAGGTACTTTGACGTATGAAGCGGTTGGTCAATTGACGGCGATTGGTCTTGGCCAGTCCACAGCAGTAGGTATTGGTGGTGACCCAATCAATGGTCTGAAACATATTGATGTGATGCGTATGTTTAACGAAGATCCCGATACGGATGCAGTTATTATGATCGGCGAAATTGGTGGTCCGGATGAAGCTGAAGCAGCGCGCTGGTGTAAAGCAAACATGAAGAAGCCGATTGTTGGCTTCATCGCTGGTGTAACAGCGCCTCCTGGAAAACGTATGGGCCATGCTGGCGCATTGATTTCTGGTGGTGCAGATACAGCTGATGCAAAGCTTGCCGTGATGGAAGAGTGTGGCTTTAAGGTGACTAGAAACCCATCAGAAATGGCCGCTTTACTTAAGGCCATGTTGTAATCATGAATCCATGCCGATTCGTCGGCATGAATTTTGTAGCGCAGCAGTTAAAACTAAAATATAAAAGCACGGAGATATTATGGATTTTTCAGCATTTTCAGATGCAACATTTTGGGCGGCATTACTCTCAATCATCGTTGCCAATATTTTGCTATCAGGTGATAACGCAGTGGTGATCGCACTGGCATCCCGCAATTTGCCGCCAGCCCAACAAAAGAAAGCTATTTTTTGGGGTAGCGCTGCAGCAATTATTTTGCGAGTTGTATTAACAATTACCGCAGTTGCATTGTTAAGCCTGCCGTACCTAAAAATCGTTGGCGCAGTTTTACTTGTCTACATTGGCGTTCAGTTATTGGCTGATAGCGATGGCGAAGAGCATATGGAAGGCAAGACCAGTATTTGGGCTGCCATTCGTACTATCTTGATTGCCGACTTGGTCATGAGTTTGGATAACGTTTTAGCAGTTGCAGCAGCAGCTCAAAAAGGCCCACAAGAGACTCAACTCCTGCTGTTGATTATTGGTCTAGGCATGTCTATTCCGCTCATCATATTTGGTAGTGCCATGCTACTGAAAGTAATGGAGCGTTTCCCGATCATCATTACTTTGGGTGCGGGATTGTTAGGCTTGTTAGCTGGCGGTATGTTGGTGGATGATCCAGCAATAAAAGACAGTATTCAGGAGGCGCTGGGCGATGCTAAGTTGGCTTTTGAAGTCATCGGTGTAGTGATCGTTATTCTTGCTGGCACCTACTTTAAGAAAAAGAACGCAGCTAAAGAAGCGCATTAATTTTTCTTTCGCATTAATCAGAAAAGCCGGCCTGCAAAGCCGGCTTTTCTCACATGTGGACATCTTGAATCCCATGGGTATAGACTAGATGATGAGGTATTCAACCTCAGGAGCTAATCACTATGCCTATGCAAGATGAACAACAAGAATCGGGTTTTACTTTAATCGAGGTGATGGTTGTCGTAGCCATCATTGGTATTTTGGTTGCCGTTGCAGTTCCTCAGTACCAAGATTACATTGCCCGTAGTCGCATCGTAGAGGGCATGAATCTTTCCTCTAGCGCCAAGCTTGCTGTGACAGAGGCTTTTGCCAGTAGGGGTACTGTGCCAATGGATGAGGCAACCAGCGGTTCATTCACCTTTGTGCCAACCCGCAGCGTAAAGTTAATTGAAATCACACCCTCTGGTGCTATTGCCATTGACTTTCAAAACAATGTTGCTGCAGATAATAAAAACACTTTGCATCTCATTCCGACAAATAATCCAGATGCCAATGTTCCAAAGGCAATCGATTTATCCAAGCCAGAAGGATCGACTTGGGCTGGTGGATGGTCTTGCCGCTCCTCTGAAACGAATCTGCTACCTCAGCTATTACCTTCAGAGTGCCGCATCACAAAGTAGGGCAATGATTAGTACTCTATAAGAAATTAAGCCACCCTTTGAACTTTGACCTCTTCATGGCGCACCCCTCCTTAGGGATAATATCGCCGATTTTTTCTAATTTAGGGTGTCCAATTTATTGGGAGGAGGTCAATAGGGTGGCTTAATTATTTGCATGGTAGCTAGCTATTAAGCTTTCCACTCTCCAGACTTACCACCACTCTTCTCTAGTAGGTGAACATCACCCATCACCATGCCCCTATCAACAGCTTTGGCCATGTCGTAGATGGTGAGAAGGGCAACTTGGACTGCGGTGAGGGCTTCTATTTCTACGCCGGTAGGGCCGGTGGTTTCAGCTCTGACTTGGCAGGTAATGCTGCTGGTATCTTTATTTAGGGAAAATTCTAGGCTCACGTGCGTTAGTGCCAGAGGGTGACAAAGCGGGATTAAGTCCGACGTCTTTTTGGACCCCTGAATGCCAGCAATGCGGGCGATACCTAAAACATCCCCTTTTTTATGGGTACCCGCTTCAATCATGCTGAAGGTCTCTGGGAGCATAGTAATCTTGCCTGTAGCAAGGGCAATCCGATGGGTATGGGGCTTATCGCCAACGTTAACCATGTGGGCTTGGCCGCTTGCATCAAAATGAGTTAGTTTGTTCATGGGATAAGTTTTACCATATAGGGATGCAAGTCATAAAGACACCAAGGGGCATATCGTTTTTTAGACGAATTTTGGCTGCTCAGCTCATTCTGAGCTTGGCTTGGCCAAGTGCTGGTTTCGTCTACGCGGCTGGACCGGCACCTTCCTCGATAACGGGGGATGTATCGGTACAAGGAGAGTCAGCCGCCTTACAAAACTTGGGTAGAGCTGTCCAGTCGCCTGATGCCCGCTCCTCAAACCTGCCATCACGCAATGCGCCCCTAAGCCAACCCAGTTTTGTACTCCCGGATATGGGGGATCCTGGTGGCGATAGCTTGAGTCGTATGGATGAGAAAAAGTATGGCGAAATGATCATGCGCCAGATTCGTCCGGATGCGGATTATTCGAATGATTTACCGATCTACGATTATTTAAATCAAATGGAGCGGCGCTTATTGCAGGCGGCAAAACGTCTGCAATTGGGCGGTGCTAATGAGCAAGGTAGTGGCGCCTATAACTTTGAGGTGTTCGCTGTTAAAGACAGCAGTATTAATGCATTTGCATTGCCCGGTGGATTTATTGGTTTTCATACAGGACTGCTGGTCAGTGCTGAAACAGATTCAGAAGTAGCTTCTGTTATGGGTCATGAGACCGGTCACGTATTGCAGCGTCATTTGGCTCGCCAGATGGATAGGCAGACCACTAATACGATGATTGCTCTGGCTGGCATCTTGTTGGGCGCCTTAGCTGCATCACGTAATCCAGGCGCTGCTTCTGGCCTCATGCAGGGTGGTCAAGCAGTAGCAATCAATAACCAACTCTCCTACTCAAGAGATGCTGAGCGCGAGGCTGATCGTATTGGCTTTCAGATTCTGGCGGCCAGTGGCTATGACGTCAATGGGGCACCAGGTTTTTTCCAGCGCCTACAAAAGGCGACCGGCATTATGGATAGCGGGGTGCCATCTTATGTACGTACCCACCCATTAACTACTGATCGTATAGCGGATATGCAAGATCGTGCTCGCAATATCGCCGACAGAAATGTACCTACAGCAGTGGAATTTTATTTCATCAAAGCGCGTGCTCGTATGGAGCAATCTGGGAGTTCTAGCCAGATGTACGACTTAAAAAATACTTTTGAAGGTTTGAGTAAACAGTCAGCCCCCGGCAAACAAATGGAAGGTTTTTATGGGCTTGCACTCGTTGCTCAAAAACAGAGTAAGTTTGATCAGGCTGCAGGCTATTTGCAACAAGCACGTAGCTTAGCGAATAGCGTTAGTGCGCTAGGATCACCCATTCTGCGCCAAAGCCTCTCCTTAGACATTACAGCTTCCGAGTTGGCATTAGCTAGAGGTAAAGGTGATGAGGCTTTGCAAATTGCTCAAGCCACTTTAAAGGTCTTCCCGCAATCCTATGCTGCTGGTGCGGCAATGATGAATGCCTATCTTAAGTTAGGTCGTACAAATGACGCCATTACTTGGTTAAAGGCGCGCACAAGATTACAGCCCAATGAAGTAGTTTGGTGGAGCATGCTTTCGAATGCCTATGATCAGGCTAAAAATGTGCCGCTGCGCCATTACGCTCTTGGAGAAAAGTATGCGCTTGAGGGTGCGTGGCCATCAGCGATTGAGCAACTCAAGATTGCGAGGTCTTCTGGTGGCGCAGATTTCTATCAGGCTTCTAGCATTGATGCACGTCTTCGTGAAATGCAAAAGCAATATCAAGAGGAATTGAAGGAGCAGGGCAAAAATATGCCTAGCTAATTAATTGCTTGGTACTTTGATGAAATTAAAGCGATTGGCTAATTCACTGGAGTGAATAGGTTCAATGGGTAGTTGATTGCCTTTCCATTGCCACAAGCCCCTGAAACTACAAGCATCCTCCATCACCTTCGACTGATCTGAGAATAGATCTAAATCATGATCGTGTAATAGCGCGACAGATAGGGATTCTGTTTTAGTAAATACTGCACCATCAGCTTGATCAGAGAATGATTGTTGAAATAATCCCATGATGTAAATATTCCCTTTTTCATCACTTAGGGCGGCCTGCGGTTTGATCTCCATACCGCACTGGGTTAATAGCTGAGGTCCACTTTCGCTCGGAAAGATTCTGGCAATGAATGGAGTGCTATCTAGCGTAACAAAAACCCGTTGTGGCCCATTTTGGAAAAAATATCTACCCGAAGAGTCGTGCGCATAATTTCTAGAGATAAATTCATTGAGGGCTATGTGCTGAATTACACTTCCAGCTAATTGATTGGCTTGGGCAAACTCATCACGCATGCGCCATTGACCGCGACGATCAAGTGCTAGCCAGCCAAAGCAGTGCGGGACATTGGGCCACTTAATTAGCGATCGAAGTACTTGCTCATCCATAAGACGGCAATCTATGTGGCATTGCTAGTTAATGCAGTCCATGTGGAGTTGAGGGCGCATCAAACGTATCTTCAGTAGAGTGGCTCGCATGCAGATGTGCAATCCGCCAGCCTTGACTATCCTGCAGAAGAACTAAGGTGATGTTGAGAAAGAATGCCGCTTCAATTTGATCGGGTCTGATGTGCACAGCCTCAGTGGTGTCGTAGACCGCGGCTCCTAAAACAGAGTGACTAATGCAGGCAATCGGCTCTAGAAAAAGAGCTTGCTTGGCTAAGAGGCGCTCTAGGCCGTCCCGAATTTCTGCATGGCCACTGAGGCGCTGGCCTTCTGGGAGTACGCAAGTAATCGAGTCATCATCTAGCCAGATTGCTAAGGCCCCTTTGACATCACGATTTTTTAAGGCATCACGCCAAGCATCCACTACTTCATCGGCGTTATGAAAAAGTCTGGCTAGTTTTGACATGGCTTACTTTCTGGTGATGTATAGCACTACAAAATTAATGGAGTGTTTGAATGGCGCCCAATACGGTGGTGGGCAGAATATCTTTTAAACAGTTGAGGTGACCTAGTGGACACTCTCTTTTATGGCATGGGCTGCAAGGTAGATTGAGCCAAAGTACTTTAGCTTTAGCGGACAGTGGTGGAGTGTGATGTGGATCACTCGAGCCAAAAATGGCGACCTGCGGAACTTTTAATGCGGCACCAATATGCATTAAGCCCGAGTCATTGCTGACCAGTGCCTTGCTCACCCCAATGAGTGCGATTGCTTCGTCTAGTGAAGTCTTGCCACACCAGTTGTGTATTTGTGAGCCATTCTTTGCCTGAGTCCTAATGCTCTCACCCAAAGCGTGATCACCCTTACCGCCAAGAAGAATCACATGAGCATCTGGCTCACTGGCGATTAACTGCTGTGCGAGAGTAGCGAAGTGATCGGCGGGCCAGCGTTTTGTTGCGCCGTACTCAGCACCTGGGCAAAGTACGTAGATTAATTTTTCCTTGATCGATGCTGCTTGTAACTTAGCGCTGATAGATTCTTTTGCTGCAAGTGAAATATTGAGCTTAGGGTCTACAGGCTTGTTGGCATCAATCTCTTGTGAGTGCTCCAGTACATTTGCAAGTGCAAGGTAGTGATTTGCCATCGGTGGGCGATCGACTTTCCTCGGATTATTTAGCGCAAGATTAATCAGTCCAAAGCGCATCTCTCCACGATAGCCAATGCGCAAAGGAATATTAGCAAGCCAAGGAATGAGGGCAGACTTCAAGCTATTGGGTAGAACAAAGCAGGTGGTGTATTGACTTAATTCAAGTTGCTTTGCTAGTTGCTTACGTAAGCCCCATTGCAATTGTTTATGCTCTAGTCGCGCTTCAATGACTTGATGAACTTCGGAGCAGGCACGATAAATAGGGGCAACCCAAGGGCTTGCTAAAACATCAATCTGTGACTGCGGGTACATTGCTGTGAGATTCGCCAGCAGTGGCTGGGACATCACAGCATCACCAATCCAATTGGGGGCGATGATCAGAATACGATTCATATGAGGTATCCCGACACAGCACCCCGCTCTGGGGCGCTGTTAGGCTTAGTGCCCGTGGGGCTCGGTACCAGGAATGAGTTTGTACTCAGTGCCGCAGTATGGACACTTAGCGTCACCCGTTTTAGCTACATCCAGAAATACACGTGGATGCGAATTCCAGCTAGGGGTTTTATTGGTTGGGCAATGTAAAGGCAAATCTTTATTGCCATCAACCATTACAACTTGAGCTTCACTCATTCTCTGATTTCCAATTACTTAACGTAAGTTAGCCAAGACTTGTATTGATCGCTTCTACCGTAGACCGCATCAAAGTAAGTCTTCTGGATTTGCTCAGTAATCGGACCACGCTTACCGTCACCAATGGTGCGGTCGTCCAGTTCACGAATAGGTGTTACCTCAGCCGCAGTACCAGTAAAGAAAGCCTCATCTGCTGAGTACACTTCATCACGGGTAATACGCTTCTCACGCAATTCGTAGCCAAGATCTTTGGCGATTTGCATGATGGAGTTACGAGTAATGCCGTCTAAACAAGAAGCCAAATCTGGGGTGTAAATAATGCCGTTATTAACGATAAAGATATTCTCACCAGAACCTTCAGATACATAACCTTCTGTATCTAGTAGGAGGGCTTCATCGTAGCCATTAGCGGTTACTTCTTGGTTAGCCAAAATGGAGTTGATGTAGTAGCCGGAGGCCTTAGCGCGAACCAGTGAAGAGTTCACAAAATGGCGGGTAAATGAGGATGTTTTAACGCGAATACCCTTATTGAGGCCGTCTTCACCCAAATAAGCACCCCATTCCCAGGCAGCGATCGCGGTATGGATGCTATTGCCCTTTGGAGAGATACCGAGTTTTTGGGAGCCGATAAAGATAATTGGTCGGATATAGCAAGCTTCTAACTTATTGCTATTTACGACCTCAATAATGCCGCTACTGATCTGTTCAGGAGTCCAAGGCATATTCATCTGGAAAATCTTAGTTCCGTTGAATAGGCGCTTAACATGCTCAGGAAGGCGGAATATAGCGCTACCCTGGGGTGTTTTATAGGCACGAATACCCTCAAATACACCCATTCCGTAGTGAAGACTGTGGGTTAGCACATGAACATTGGCCTCACGCCAGGGAACTAGCTTCCCATCGGACCAAATAAAGCCATCGCGGTCGGACATCGACATTTTCTCTACCTTTTAGATATTTAATAAATTGGGTGATTCAATTCGGTAAAACAGGGTGCCAGGCCACTAGGGAGCCCCAAGGCCTGGAATACGTCTCAGCCTTTATTGTAGAGCAGGGAGTGAGGTGGGGTAGTCCAATTCCTTTGGGGTTTAAAGCCCAGACGATTTAGAATGGAGTATTCCCCGTAAACCACTCCATTTGCCTATTCTCATGCCGGAAACCCTCTTTAAAGTAAAGCGCCTTAGTGAATTAGCTGCAGCAGGTCTTCTCAAGGGAAAACGGGTATTGATCCGTGCCGACCTCAACGTTCCTCAGGATGATGTGGGTAATATTACGGAAGACACTCGGATTAAAGCGTCCATGCCAGCAGTACAAATGTGTTTGGATGCCGGTGCAGCAGTGATGGTCACCTCCCACTTGGGACGTCCAACTGAAGGCGAATTTAAGCCCGAAGATAGTTTAGCTCCGGTGGCTGACCGAATTGCTACTCTCTTAAATCGTAAAGTACCTTTAATTAGCGATTGGGTAGATGGTAATTTTGAAGTCAATCCAGGCGAGTTGGTGTTGCTAGAGAACTGTCGCCTTAATGTGGGCGAGAAAAAGAATAACGATGAGTTGGCTAAGAAGATTGCTGCTCTATGTGATGTGTATGTCAACGATGCCTTTGGTACTGCTCACCGTGCTGAAGCAACTACAAATGGCGTAGCTAAATATGCGCCGATTGCTTGTGCCGGCCCATTGATGGCAGCGGAGTTAGATGCCTTGAGTCGTGCGCTGGCAAGTCCTAAGCGCCCCTTAATCGCCATTGTGGCGGGCTCAAAAGTATCTTCAAAGCTCACCATTCTCAAAGCCCTGGCTGACAAAGTAGATGAGTTAATTGTGGGCGGCGGTATTGCAAATACTTTTATGCTGGCTAAAGGTTTGCCAATCGGTAAGTCATTAGCAGAGCCAGATTTGGTTAATGAGGCTCGAGAAATCATGGAGATTATGGAAAAGCGCGGTGCGCACGTTCCTATCCCTGAAGATGTCGTTGTTGCAAATGAACTTTCTCCATTAGCGCGTGCAAATCGTGTTGCTGCTGATCAAGTGGCTGATGACGATATGATTTTGGATATCGGCCCTAAGACTGCGGCACGTTTATCTACCATGCTGGCGCACGCTGGCACGATTGTATGGAATGGCCCATTGGGTGTATTTGAGATTGATCAGTTTGGCGGCGGTACTAAGATGTTGGCAGCAGCGATTGCCCATTCACCCGCATTTTCGATTGCTGGTGGCGGCGATACCTTAGCGGCGATTGCGAAGTACGGTATTGAAAATCAAGTGGATTACATCTCTACTGGCGGTGGCGCTTTCTTGGAATTCTTAGAAGGTAAAACCTTGCCAGCCTTTGCAGTATTAGCCGAAAGAGCGAAAGATTAAATATGTTGAGAGCAACTAAAATCATTGCCACATTAGGACCTGCATCAGAAAAGCCTGAAGTATTGCGTGAGATGATTCGTGCTGGTGTAGATGTTGTGAGAATGAACTTTTCTCATGGCACGGTTGCTGACCATAAAGCGCGTCACGATTTGGTGCGTAGTATTTCCGCAGAAGTGGGTAAAGAGGTTGGCATCATGGCCGATCTACAGGGCCCAAAAATTCGTGTGGGTAAATTTGTCGATAGCAAAATTCTTCTTAAAGAAGGTGCGCAATTTACTCTGGATGTTGATTGTGAGCTTGGCAATCAAGAGCGCGTAGGCTTGGATTACAAAGAGTTGCCACAAGATGTTAGGCCTGGTGATCGACTGTTATTGAATGATGGCTTGGTTGTTCTTCGGGTCGAGAGTGTAAAAGGCGGAGAAATCTTTACCCTGGTAGAGCAAGGTGGCCCACTCTCAAATAACAAAGGTATTAACCGTGCTGGCGGTGGCCTGACTGCGCCAGCACTAACAGAAAAAGATATTGCCGATTTGGATGCAGCGATTGCGATGGGCGTAGATTTTCTGGCGATTAGTTTTCCAAAAGATGGTGCTGACATGGCCTATGCCCGTAAGCTGGCAGATGCTGCTAGTGCAAAGCACGGCGTTGGTAAGGTTCGTACGATTGCTAAGGTGGAACGCGCTGAAGCTATTGAAACTGAAGCTCTCAAGAGCATTATTGCGGAGAGTGACGGCATCATGGTTGCCCGCGGCGACCTAGCAATTGAGGTTGGTAACGCGGCCGTTCCTGCCTTGCAAAAGCGCATGATTAAACTCGCACTTGAGGCTGATAAATTTACGATCACTGCTACGCAAATGATGGAGTCCATGATTAATGCTCCAGTGCCTACCCGCGCTGAGGTGAGCGACGTGGCTAATGCAGTGTTAGATGGTACAGACGCAGTCATGCTGTCTGCAGAATCTGCTGCCGGTAACTACCCGGTACAAACCATCAAGGCAATGGCCGAGATTTGTGTTGAAGCTGAAAAGTCAGACCGCGTAAAACTGGATACGGATTTCTTGGATCAAACCTTCTCACGCATTGATCAAACGATTGCCTTGGGCGCTCTGTTTACAGCGCATCACCTCAATGCCAATGCGATTGCTGCTTTGACAGACTCTGGATCTACTGCAGTTTGGATGAGTCGTCACAATATCCATTTACCTATTTTTGCCTTGACTTCCAAGATTGCTACTCAACGCGCCTTAAGTACTTACCGCAATGTATTTCCCATTGGCTTGGATTACACCAAGCACCGTGATACTGCATTGCAGGAAGTAGAGGACTGCTTGAAAAAGATGGGCGCGGTGAAGAAGGGCGACGTAGTTGTCCTAACCTCTGGTGAGCCTATGGGCGAGCCAGGTGGTACGAATTCACTCAAGATTATTCAGGTGAAGTAATTCATTTTTAAGATTTTTATTCAAACTATTTATCACTAACATTTTTAATTAAGAAACCATCATGGCTTTAGTATCTTTACGACAACTCTTGGATCACGCTGCTGAAAACGGTTATGGCTTGCCAGCATTTAACGTTAATAACTTAGAGCAAGTAACGGCGATTATGGAGGCTGCTCATGAGGCAGATTCCCCTGTCATCATGCAAGCTTCTGCTGGTGCTCGCAAATATGCCGGTGAATCATTTTTACGCCACCTGATTTCTGCTGCAGTTGAGGCTTATCCCCATATTCCAGTTGTGATGCATCAAGATCATGGCCAAAGTCCAGCAGTATGTATGGCTGCTATCAAGAGTGGCTTTACTAGTGTGATGATGGATGGCTCTTTAGAGGCTGATGGCAAGAGCGTTGCCAGCTACGAATACAACGTTGATGTATCTAGAGAGGTAGTGAAGTTCTCCCACTCCATTGGGGTTACTGTTGAGGCAGAGTTGGGCGTTCTTGGTTCATTAGAGACAATGCAGGGCGACAAAGAAGATGGTCATGGCGCCGACGGCAAGATGACGCGTGAGCAGTTATTGACGGACGTTGAGCAAGCAGCTGACTTTGTAAAAGCTACCCAATGTGATGCTCTGGCGATTGCGATTGGTACCAGCCATGGCGCCTATAAATTTACTAAGAAGCCAACAGGTGACATCTTAGCGATTGAGCGTATTAAAGAAATTCACACCCGCATCCCCAATACTCACCTAGTAATGCATGGTTCATCCAGTGTTCCACAAGAGTTACTTGCTGAGATTCGTGAGTTTGGTGGCGATATGAAAGAAACTTACGGCGTACCTGTTGAAGAAATTCAAGAGGGTATTAAGAACGGTGTACGTAAGATCAACATTGATACTGATATTCGTTTGGCGATGACAGGCGCTATTCGCCGCTACCTGTTTGAAAATCCAAGCAAGTTTGATCCACGTGATTACCTCAAGCCTGCACGTGAAGCAGCCAAGAAGGTTTGTATTGCGCGCTTCAATGCTTTTGGTTGTGCAGGCCAAGCATCCAAAATTAAGCCAATTCCTCTGGAAAAAATGGCTGAGCTGTATAAGAGTGGCAAATTAGCCCAGATCGTGAAGTGAGATAAATATGCCCGCTTTGTACGCTACTTCTATTAAGTCACTCCCTTTGCTCTCCAAGGGGAAGGTGCGTGATGTATATGCACTAGGCGATGACAAGTTACTCATGGTCACCACGGATCGCCTATCTGCCTTTGATGTAGTGATGGGTCAGCCCATTCCTGAGAAGGGAATTGTGCTTAATCAAATGGCGAACTTTTGGTTTGAGAAGTTGGCTAAAGTGATTCCGAATCACTTGACGGGTATTGATCCGGAAAGCGTAGTGCCTGCCGATGAGCTTGATCAGGTCAAAGGTCGTGCAGTAGTGGCTAAACGCCTCAAACCAATCTTGGTCGAAGCGGTAGTAAGAGGTTACCTGGCTGGTAGTGGCTGGAAAGATTACAAAGAGACTGGCAAGGTCTGCGGTATCGCATTACCAGAAGGTTTGGAAAATGCACAGAAATTATCAGAGCCTATTTTTACTCCTGCTGCAAAAGCAGAAATGGGTGAGCATGATGAAAATATCTCTTTTGAGAAAGTGATCGAGATGATTGGTGAGAAGTTAGCCAATCAAATTCGTGAGGTCAGTATTCGTTTATACAAAGAAGCTTCTGAATTTGCCGCGACTCGCGGAATCATCATTGCTGATACTAAGTTTGAATTTGGCTTAGATGACGCCGGTCAGTTGGTGTTGATGGATGAAATCCTCACTGCCGACTCTTCCCGCTTTTGGCCTGCTGAAACCTACTATGTGGGCGCAAATCCCCCTTCCTATGACAAGCAATTTGTGCGGGACTGGCTCGAAACAGCGATGGTTGATGGCAAGCCTTGGCCCAAAAGAGCCCCAGCACCTGCTTTGCCAGTAGAAGTGATTGATAAAACAGCGGAAAAGTACCGCGAAGCCCTCGCTCGCTTAACTAAGGCCTAATTTCTTTAAAGCCCTAAAAAGGCTGGGATAATAAGGCCTCAGATAGATTAACGATGTAGATCAGGGCATTTGGAGAGGTCAATGAGCAAAAAGCCAATAGTCGGAATAGTAATGGGATCCAATTCAGATTGGGACACCATGCAGCACGCCGCTCAAATGCTAGAGCAATTCGGTATTGCTCACGAGGCTAAAGTGGTTTCCGCTCATCGTATGCCAGACGACATGTTTATCTATGCAGAGAATGCTTCCAAAAATGGCCTCAAGGCGATTATTGCTGGTGCTGGTGGTGCTGCGCATTTGCCGGGCATGTTGGCATCAAAAACAATTATTCCGATTTATGGCGTGCCAGTTGCTAGCAAATATTTACGTGGCGAAGACTCTCTTTATTCCATCGTACAAATGCCTAAGGGTGTTCCGGTAGCGACGTTTGCGATTGGTGAGGCTGGGGCTGCAAATGCAGCCTTACATGTGATTGCTAATTTGGCAGTCAATGACCCTGCTCTAGCAAAACAGCTAGAAGAGTTTCGTGCAAAGCAGTCCGATACTGCACGCTCCATGAATTTACCGGGATATTAATCAGATGGTAGATCGTTTGGAGCCCATCTTGCCGGGCTCGTATTTAGGAATTTTAGGTGGCGGTCAATTGGGGCGAATGTTTACGCAAGCCGCTCAAGCAATGGGTTACAAGGTCTGCGTTCTGGATCCCGGATCAGATAGTCCGGCCGGCTCCATTGCGGAAAAATTTATTCAAGCGGATTACACCGACTCCGCTGCTCTGAAAGAGATGGCAGCATTATGCAAATCCGTCAGTACGGAATTTGAGAATGTTCCTGCACAAGCTTTAGACGAGCTCGAATCTTTAGGTGTCTTTGTAGCGCCTCGCAGTAGTTGCGTATCTTTGGCACAAAATCGCGTGGCTGAGAAAAAATTCTTAGCCACCTGGAAAGCGGAAACCAATATTGGTCCAGCACCTTACTGCGTCATCGAGCATGATGCAGATATTGCGCATGTTCCTGTAGATTTATTTCCCGGTATTCTGAAAACGGCTCGCATGGGTTATGACGGCAAAGGTCAAATCACCGTTTATGACTCTGCCAATCTAGTCGATGCTTGGGCCCAATTGGGTAAGGTGCCTTGTGTTCTTGAAAAGCGCATGGATTTGGATTTTGAAGTGTCCGCTTTGGTGGTACGCGGGTACGACGATGCGGTAGTGGCTTATCCCGTATCTCAGAATATTCATCGTGACGGTATCCTGCATACCTCAACCGTGCCAGCTCCATCACTGAAGCCTGGTCAAGAGAAAAAAATTATTGAAGCCGCTAAAGCGCTGATTCGTAAGATTGATTACGTGGGTGTATTGTGTGTAGAGTTCTTTGTGCTTAAGAGTGGCGACATCATTGCCAATGAAATCGCCCCACGTCCGCATAACTCAGGCCACTACACTATGGACGCTTGTGTCAGCAGTCAGTTTGAACAGCAAGTCAGAAGTATGGCTCGCTTACCTTTGGGCGACACCCGCTTGCTAGCACCAGTCTCTATGCTCAATCTCTTAGGAGATCTTTGGTACGAAGGTAGCGAAGATAAAGCGAGAGAGCCTGCTTGGGATCAGGTGCTTGCTCATCCAGATGCCAAGCTACATCTTTACGGTAAATCCGATCCGCGCATAGGTCGTAAGATGGGTCATATTAATTGCTTAGGTGAGTCGCTTAACCAGGCACGTCAAAATTGCGCAGCCGTCGCAGTTGAATTAGGGATCGAGCCCTAGCAATGTCCAGTGACAGTAGCGCACTGCATTCATCTGCGGTAATTAACGAAGCAGTACAAACTTTGCGAGATGGTGGCTTGGTCGCCTTTCCGACTGAGACCGTTTATGGCTTAGGGGCAGATGCAAAGAACCCTGATGCAATCAAACAAATTTTTACTGCCAAAGGTAGACCTTCCAATCACCCACTCATTCTTCACTTAGCAGCCCCGGATAAGTTCGATCAGGCTCAAGTGGATTGGGTGCCGGTGCTAACGCCTTGGGTAAGGGATTTATCGGAAGATGCATTAAAGCTGATTAATACTTTTTGGCCAGGTCCACTAAGCTTAGTCTTTAAGAAAGATAAAAGCGTTTTGAATGAGCTGACCGGTGGTCAAGATACAGTAGCCATTCGGGCACCGGCTCACCCGATTGCAAAAGAGTTACTCCGTAAATTTAAGTGCGGGGTGGTTGCGCCTTCGGCGAACCGTTTTGGAAAAGTATCGCCAACTAGTGCCGCTGATGTCCGCAGTGAGTTTGAAGGCATATTGGATCTCATGATTTTGGACGGCGGCGATTGCGAAGTGGGGATTGAGTCGACCATCCTGGATTTATCTTCTGGCGATCACCCAGTGTTATTGCGCCCAGGACTCATTACTCCAGGAGAAATTCTTTCTAAGACGGGCATCAAAGTCTATTTACCTGGTGAAAGTAGTTCAATAGAGCAGGGCGGTGATGTACCGAGGGTCTCTGGCAGTCTCCGTGCCCACTACGCCCCTACTACTCCATTAAGAATGTATGCCCCAGGTAGAGTCTTGGATGCTCTGAGTGAGTTTCCAGATATCAAGTCACGGGTAGCGGTTGCGGTTTGGGATTCAGATTCTTCATTAGGTGAAGATGGGCATCCATCAGTACATTTTGAAGAGTTTGTTGTGCCCAGTAATAGCGCTGCCTTTGCTAGTCGCTTATATCGTTCTCTGCGTGATTTGGATCAACAGGCTTGGGACCTCATTTTATTTCCGGAGCCGCCAGCAGGCGAGGAGTGGGATGGAGTTCGGGATCGACTTCAGCGTGCGTGTTTTGGTTCTGGGCCATCATTAAGTAACCACGCCAGTAGTTGATCATGTGCCTCTAAACCTCTCCAGGCATTGGGGTGGTTGATGAATGAGGTCACGGCATACATCTTTCCAGACTTACTCATAACATAGCCGGATATTGCCCTGACATCGGCAAGCGAACCTGTTTTGATGCGGGCTTCGGGCTTCTTCTTTGAATACAGAAACTTTCGTAAATGTGCCATGAGGCGATTGCGCATCGTGCCATCTGTCCCAGCAATCGGCAGGCTGTTATAGAAAGTATCTGCTACAGATAGATTGCGAGCAGCGACCAATAATTGCGTTAAATGTTCTGCAGAGATTGCTTCATTGCGAGATAGACCGGAGCCATTTTCAATGACAAGTTCTGGGAACTGAAGCCCTAATCCTTTTAGCCAACTCTGAATCACGAGCTCACCATTTTCAGTGGTTGCCGGTTTGCCCATTTTCTCTAGGGCCAGAGTCAACATGAGTTGCCTGGCCATCACGTTATTGGAATATTTATTGATGTCTTGTACGTCATCAGCCAAAGAAATGCCCTCAAACTGCAGCAGCAGTCTCGACGCTAAAGGAACAGAAGCAGATTTTCCAGTAGGGGCTTGAGCCCAAGTTCCGCCAGCCAGCTCCCAGGCCGCAGCGAATCCCTGCGTAAGAAAAGTATTGGCATCTAAAGCAACGACGTTGTAATTCACACCCTTACAGCTATTTGGGAAGCTCCCCGAAAACTGAGCGGTGAGGAGTTGGTTGGTATTGACGATTCCACCTTCGGGATCTAGGTTAAAACGAATATTACTTTTCCAGCTATCACATGATTGATCGACCAGTTGCATTTGATTGATCACCTTGAGCTGAGAGAGCGGAGGTGTGTAGCTAATATCAATAAAGTCTGCAGTACGCGATTTGCCCAATTGAAATGAGAGGGTTCTAAAAGCGTACAACAGAGGATCTGGCGGCACGTTATAGGCGCGCAAGGATTCCCCATCAATCGTGTTGTGCTCCATGATATTGGGAGCATAGGCACTTCTATCAAAAAATAAATTACCATCAATTTTCTGAATACCCAGATTTTGTAAGGCCTTCATCATTTTGACCATTTCTTCAGGGACTAGTTTTGGATCACCAGTACCTTGCAAATACAAATTACCTTTGAGGGTGCCCTGACGAATAAGTCCATCGGTATAGACATTAGTGCGCCAACGATATTGCGGTCCCAGTACATCTAGACCGGTAAGCGTAGTCAGCAGTTTCATGGTGGATGCGGGATTCATTGCCTGCTTCGAGCGCCAATCTACTTCAGTTTTTGCTGTTATTTTCCCTGGTCGGCCTGGCGCTATTTCTACCACTGAAATGCTGATTGCTTCTGTAGGGATCTGGCTTTTTTCAAGACTGGTGGCTACCGCCTTCGGAATGTACTGAAGGGCAGTATTTTGAGAAACTAGGTCAACGGATTGAGCTTGGCAAGTAATCAGGCTAGCCCATAAAAAGGCCAGCAGAGTGATGAGGGTGAGCGAAGAGGATTTGGGTCGCATTTCCCATAGGATAAACCTTGAAGCTCACCAGTCTATGACTATCGATATTTTTTCTTGTAAGTCACGATAGTTTGGTTTTGCTCTTTTAGAAGGGCGATGAATCTCTCAATGCGCTCTGTAAGTGCCCCATCAACTTCCAGTGACTCGCAGGCATGGATAAATTTAGTAGCTTCCAACAGTTGTGCCCCGCCCTTGACTTTATGAACTAGACTTTGAAAATGGACTTCATCCATTAGGGCTTGATTGCCATCCAATTGCAGTTGATCCAGGGTATCGAGGTGGACCTTCTCAATTTCCTCCAAGATCACGATGATTTGGTGGGGATCATTTTTGATGAGATTAGAGAAGGCATCAAACGAATAGGGCTCAGAAGTAGAGACCGAGCCTTGGCTAGATTCAAAGTAGCGCATGAGTTCATTCTCAAGTGCTCCCAAACTTAATGGTTTGATGAGTACGCCATTCATGCCAGAAGATAAAAATTGATGGCGAGAGTCTAGTGCATAAATATCTGCAGTGACGCCAATAATGATTAAGTCACGATTACCTAGTGATCGGATTTGTTTAGCTAGCTCAGAGCCTTGCATTCCAGGCATGGATTGATCTGTGAGCATGAGATCAAAATGATTATCTCGCATCAACTCTAGCGCTGCAGTGGCACTCTCACACACGCAAGCACTGATACCAAGCGCTTCTAACTGCAAGGACAAAATTTGCCGACTAGCTGGGTGGTCTTCAACTACTAAAGCATGAATGAGAGAATTGTTTCGACCCGGCCTTTTTGATATTAAGTTCTTAGATGATGGTCTGAGCGAATCAAAACCTGGAGCTTGTGCGGCAGCAATGCTGGTTCTAGGAAAGGCCACCGAAAAGTGGACATTGCTTCCAAAGCCTGGCGCGCTCTCAAAATAAAGATGGCTGTTCATAGAATTAACTAAATGATTGGTGATGGTAAGCCCAAGACCTGTCCCCCTCATTTGCTCTGATAGGTAAGACTCTTGTGTAGCTGGTAATTGCTCAAAAGCTTGCAGAGCCAATTTGATCTGGTCGCTCCCCATGCCTGCTCCAGTATCAATCACTCTGAACTCAAGCAATTGGCCAGCATGATCATCGGCGAGGACGCTAATAGAAAAGTACACCTCACCTTCAGCAGTGAACTTAATCGCATTGCTAAGTAAATTCTGCAACACTTGTCGCAGACGTAAAGAATCAATCATGAGAACTTCTGCAAGTCTAGGATCAATCGTAGTGTGGAGTAGCAGATTCTGTTTTTTAGCTACTGTAGAAAATGCCGCATGAATATCCATAATCAATTGATGTGGATTGCAAGGCTCTAGGTTGAGGGTGAGTTTGCCGGCTTCAATCTTAGAAATATCTAATACTTGATTGAGCATACCCAAAAGAGATTCGGCGGAAGCCTGAGCACTCTTTAATAGAGGTTTATCTTTCTTAGGAAATTGCGCGCTACCAAGCAGTAGCTCTTGAACGCCTAAGATGGCATTCATCGGCGTACGAATTTCATGGCTCATGGTGGCCAGAAAGGCAGACTTAGCGGCGTTCGCTTTTTCAGCTAGCTCTTTTGAGTGAAGCAATTCCAGAGCGGTTCGCTTCTGATGAAAATACTTTCTTTGGAGCTGATAAAACATTGCTCCACCAATAATAAAGATCAAGATAGCGCTCAGCCATGGCAGTATGGTGGTTCTTGGTTTGGATTCATCCCCTAAGGCAAAAATTTGGCGTGATGCAATGGGATCTAAGTCTTTTAGAAAGTGGTTTAGTACATCGTGTAGTGGGGCATCCTGGTCTGAGATGAGCCAGCGATAGGCAAATGGATCACGACTATATAGACCATCTATTTTGAGATCTGAATTTTGGGTTTCACGAATCAGTAGCTGTGCCAGGCGTATGGGCATGACGAGTGCCTCGATCTCATTTTTAATGAGGGATTGAATTAAGCGAGTGGGGGATTGTGTTTGCTTATGCTCACTGTGGCCATTAATATCGGAGGGCGAATTTTCAAGACCTCGATCAAAGTAAGCAATCTTTGTATTGGGTGAATCTAGTGTGCTTGAGGCTTTGGTAACGATGGCATCGTGCCCCCAAAAGATAGCATCAGATAAAGAGCCAAATTTCAATACGTGCTTGTTAATATTTGGTGGATCGATCATGAAATCCACCTCGCCCTTACTGAGCTGCTTTAAACCCTCTTGATCCGATTTTCTCCATACTGGGACATATTGCTGTCGTGTGCACTCTTCTATTTTTGATAGCAGTGCTAAAAAGGGTACTGCACCCTTTCGTTCGCTGGACGGCTTTAGATAATTTGCGTATTTTTCGTGAATACTAAATCGCACCACTGGATGGGCATCGATCCATGATTGCTCTGAAGCACTAAAGGGCTCGGCATGCGCCAAACCTGCATAGATAAAGCAGAGTGTAAATACTTTTTTCAATATGAATCGATGCATGCGCTACTTAGCTTTCGATGATGTTGTTCATGCGGCAGAACAGGATCAAATCAGCAATATTGTTAATACCTAGTTTGTCAAAGACTCTGGTCTTGTACGTTGCTACTGTCTTATTGCTAATGTGCAGTAGATCTGATATCTGTTGGTTGGTGTTGCCTTTGCCAAGATACTTCATGACTTGTAGCTCACGATCCGATATCAATGCCAATTTATCGTTATCGCTCAGAGAGGTATTGCCGTTCTTTCCATGAGTGAAGAAGGTATAGCCCTGTGAGATGGCAACGCAGGCGGCCAAAATGACATCAGCCCCAGCAGTCTTGTTCACAAAACCATGCGCACCCAGGGAACGTACTCTGCCACCATAGACCGCTTCATCTAGGCTAGATAGAACCAGAATACGAACCTCTGGATGCATTAAGCCAATCCTACGGATAACATCAAAGCCATCCGTCTTTGGCATATCTAAATCTAGGATCACCATGTTCGGATTGACCTCTTTGATTGAGCGTAGGCACTCTTCACCATGCTGCGCCTGTCCTGCGATCTCAAAAAGCAATTGATCTTGCAACATACTTTTTAATGCCATCAGCATAGCTGGATGGTCATCCACCAACATCACGCGTTTTCTCATTACTTGTCTCCGTTTTGGGTTTTATGAGGGTGCAGCGAAAAAATGGCCTTGGCGATACGGCTATCGCTCATGTGTAGCATTTGATGTCGGCTTACTGGTGGCATCATGAGTCCGCCATAGCTATGGTGTGCCCCCATTGCCATGACATTTTCTAAATCCTTCACCAGGGTGATGTTGCTGGCATAAATTTGGGCGTGGAATTTCTCGCCAAGGGAAATCATTTCATCTGGCAAGCCATCGGCTCGAAATTGCCCCATCTCAATATGAATGCCCTCAGGCTCGATCTCTTCTACCCAGCGGATTTCTGCGCTCGAGCCCGAAAAATCCAGCAGATGGTTCAGAACGCCCAGACGACGCATTCGCAATAAACCTTCCATGCAAGATTCCATGGAGTCAGCATCCTTGAATTTGTGAATTCCCAAGCTCACTAGACCAACAGGGAGTCGTGAGTTCAGAATCAGGTCACTTAAAGCATCTATAAAACTACTGGATGCGAGATGCTGTGCTGGCATAGGTAAGATGCCCGGAATAAAGCGACCGCTGCGGTACCAATACGTAATAGTGTCTAAGCCCTCCATGAACAATCTGAGGAGCTGCGAGTCGGTGGCGGTCAGTAATGGTCGAAATAAAGAGCTTGTCAGCTTAGTTCCTTGGCTATTAAAGATGGGTTCGTTACTAATCGCTTGTCGCTGGGACCAGGATTGGTGTTCTTCTAGCGCTTCGCCACTAAGACCAAGCCAGGGCTGGCCGCAGGCATCGCGTACTTCATGGAAGGGTTTGTTCTTCCAAGCCTTTACAAGCGTGTACAGCCGGGATTTCGGGCTCATCAGCATTCTCCAATCATTGAACAGTCAGTCTAGGCAGGACGGATTGGAGGAGTAAGGGCTTAAGGCTTATTTGTGTGTAGGAATTTACCTACTCGCCTGCCTCCATTATAGAAAGAGTGGGAGACTCTTTTGAAATTTAAGGTGAATTTGCCCTTGAATTCCCTGGAATCAGGCCTATATAATCAGCACTCCCTACACGTGAGTGCTAAAACAGGCTTATTCAGCTGAAAAGCTTGTTACTTTCGTGTTAAGAGAATGCAACATATTGATTTATATTGGTTTTTTAATTAGTTAACACTTACTAACATAGGAGAAGGAATGAATCTGCGTCCTTTACATGATCGCGTAATCATTAAACGTTTAGATCAAGAATCAAAAACTGCCTCTGGAATCATTATTCCGGATGCTGCTGCTGAAAAGCCGGATCAAGGCGAAGTATTGGCAGTTGGCCCAGGCAAGCGTGATGACAGCGGTAAGTTGAACGCACCAGACGTCAAAGTTGGCGATCGCGTGTTATTCGGCAAATATGCAGGTCAAACAGTTAAGGTCGGCAGCGATGAGCTTCTCGTTATGCGCGAAGAAGACATCATGGCCGTTGTGCAGAAGTAATTAGTACCTAAGAAAGGAATTCAATCATGGCAGCAAAAGACGTTGTATTTGGAGATAGCGCCCGTACCAAGATGGTAGAAGGCGTCAATATTCTCGCAAACGCAGTAAAAGTAACTTTAGGACCAAAGGGTCGTAATGTGGTTATCGAGCGTTCATTTGGCGGCCCAATCATCACTAAAGATGGTGTATCCGTAGCAAAAGAAATCGAACTTAAAGACAAGCTCCAGAACATGGGTGCTCAGATGGTGAAGGAAGTTGCTTCTAAAACCAATGACATCGCTGGTGACGGTACTACTACCGCTACTGTATTAGCTCAGTCTATCGTTCGCGAAGGCATGAAATACGTAGTATCAGGCCACAATCCAATGGACTTGAAGCGTGGTATCGACAAAGCAGTTACAGCGGCACTCGAAGAGCTTAAGAAAATAAGCAAGCCTTGCACAACTACTAAAGAAATCGCTCAAGTCGGCTCTATCTCGGCTAATAGCGACCAAAGCATTGGTCAGCGTATTGCTGAAGCAATGGAAAAAGTAGGCAAAGAAGGTGTTATTACTGTTGAAGATGGTAAGTCTTTGGAAGATGAGCTTGAAGTTGTTGAAGGTATGCAGTTTGACCGCGGTTACCTCTCCCCATACTTCATTAACCAACCTGAAAAGCAAGTTGCCATATTAGAAACGCCATACGTTCTCTTGTTTGACAAGAAAGTTAGCAACATTCGTGATTTGCTCCCAGTGCTCGAACAAGTAGCTAAGTCTGGTCGTCCATTGTTGATCATTGCAGAAGATGTTGAAGGCGAAGCCTTGGCAACTTTAGTTGTGAACAACATTCGCGGCATCATCAAGACTTGTGCTGTTAAGGCCCCAGGATTTGGCGATCGTCGTAAAGCCATGTTGGAAGATATTGCAATCTTGACTGGCGGTACAGTAATCGCTGAAGAAATTGGCCTCACACTCGAGAAAACAACTCTTGAGCACTTAGGTCAAGCTAAGCGTATCGAAATTGGCAAAGAAAATACCATCATTATTGATGGTGCTGGCGATGCTAAAGCAATCGAAGCGCGCGTGAAGAACATCCGTGTTCAGATCGAAGAAGCAACTAGCGACTACGACAAAGAGAAATTGCAAGAGCGCGTTGCCAAATTGGCAGGCGGTGTTGCAGTAATTCGTGTTGGTGCTGCTACCGAAGTAGAAATGAAAGAAAAGAAAGACCGCGTTGATGATGCATTGCACGCAACTCGTGCAGCGGTTGAAGAAGGTATTGTTCCTGGCGGTGGCGTTGCTTTATTACGCGCAATGCAAGGTATCAAAGGTCTTAAGGGCGATAATCCCGATCAAGACGCTGGTATCAGTATCGTATTGCGTGCAATGGAAGAGCCAATCCGTATCATCGTTTCTAACGCTGGCGATGAAGCTAGCGTAGTTGTGAATGCGGTATTGGCTAGCAAAGGCAATAACGGTTACAACGCAGCAACTGGTGAATACGGCGACCTCGTAGCTCAAGGTGTGATCGACCCAACTAAGGTAACAAAAACTGCATTAGTTAATGCCGCATCTGTTGCAGCTCTATTGTTGACTACCGATTGCGCAATCTGCGAAGCCCCAAAGGATGATTCCGCTGGTGGCATGCCTGATATGGGTGGCATGGGTGGTATGGGTGGAATGGGCGGCATGATGTAATTGCTGCGCACTTCCTCAGCTATCTAGCTGCAGAAACTAAAACGCCTGGTTCAAAAGACCAGGCGTTTTTTTATTGGTGCAAGTTGGTTCATCAAGTTAATGCGGTCTGCACCAAAGCGGTGATTTGAGCGTAAACCTTTCGAGCCTCCAAGAACATAATGAATTACTAAGTTGTTTTTAGCAATTCCAGTAGTTTAAATAAGGAGACAAGTATGAGTACAACAACAATGAGTGCAGCACCTGCTAGCACTAACCCCCTGAAGTCCAAATGGGTGCAGCTTGCCCTTGGCGTCATTTGCATGATGTCGATTTCAAGCCCCCAGTATGTCTGGGCGCTATTTACTAAACCTATCATGGGCCAACTTGGTGTGACTCTGACTGAGTTGCAGGTAACTTTTTCGATTTTAATTGTGTTGCAAACTTTCTTCTCGCCTTTTCAAGGCTATTTAGTTGATAAGTTTGGCCCACGCCTTTTACTGTCCATTGGTACGATTCTGACTGGTCTAAGCTGGGTGCTTTCAGCTAACCTCACAACTGTTTCCAATCTTTACATTACTTATGGTGTGCTCGGTGGTTTGGGTACCGGTATTGTTTACATCGGCGTTGTAGGCCTCATGGTTCGTTGGTTCCCAAATAACCGTGGCTTTGCAGTAGGCATGGTTGCCGCTGGATACGGCATCGGTGCGCTCTTAACAACCTTTCCAATTGCTACTAGTCTTACTGAAACTGGCTTACAAGGCACATTAACTTTCTTTGGATACATTATTGGCGCTGTAGGCTTGTTAGCTGCGCAAGGTATTCGCGTACCTCACGCTGACCGCGTTCAGACTGCCGGCCAGATTGAAGCGGCTGCATCAGGAATCGCTCCTAAGGTAATGCTGAAGACTCCAGTTTTTTGGTTGATGTTCTTGATGATGTCGATGATGTCTACATCTGGTCTGATGGTAATTTCGCAGATGGGCGCATTTGCAAAAGATTTTGGAATTACTACGGCAATGGTTTTTGGAATGGCTGCCTTGCCTTTGGCATTGACTATTGACCGTGTAACCAACGGCTTAACTCGCCCATTATTTGGTTGGGTTTCGGATAAGATCGGTCGTGAGTACACAATGACTATTGCCTTTGGTCTTGAGGCAGTAGCGATGTTTTTCTGGGTAATGACACGTTCTGACCCTGTGATGTTCGTGATCTTGTCAGGTATTGTGTTCTTTGGTTGGGGCGAGATTTTCTCTTTGTTTCCATCAACTTTGACAGATACTTTTGGTCAAAAGCATGCAACAACTAACTATGGTTTCTTGTACATGGCTCAAGGTGTAGGCTCCATCATTGGCGGCCCGATTGCAGCTTATATTCATGGCGTAACCGAGAGCTGGATCCCGGTATTTGCAATCATGATCGCTTTAGATGCAACGGCTGCTATTCTTGCTTTCTTTGTCCTGCGTCCAATGCGCGCGAAGTATCTGAAGTCGCAAGGAGTATAAAAAGAGAGGCTAATCATTTAATTCATCTTACTCGGCAAAAAGGCTAGCAATTGCTAGCCTTTTTATTGGGGAAATGATGTTACTTAATGAGGTCAGTCGGGCTGAATGCCACCATCTTTAATTACTTTTTTCATCTTCACTAGGCCTTGTGCAATCATTTCTTTGAGATGTTCGGGGCTCAGAGGTGCCAATTCAAAACCTTGCTGTATTAACTGATCACGCAACTTCTGATCTTTTAATGCCAGAGCCAATGAATCATTCAGCTTGGTAACGACTACCGGTGATGTGCCCTTAGGCGCGACAATCGCACCCCAGGTAGAGAACTCATAGCCTTTAACACTCTCGCTGACAGTCGGCGCATTTGGCAGTAAAGGTGAACGCATTTTGCTGGTAATGCCTAACACCTTTAGCTTTCCCGATCGAATATGTGGAAGCACAACAGATAAAGCGCTAATCATCATAGGCACCTGTCCTGCCATGACATCGGTTACTGCTGCTGCCGCACCACGATAGGGGATGTGAACTAATGGTGCGCCTGTGTACTGACGAAAGATCTCCATGCCAATATGCTGTGGTGAGCCATTGCCACCCGAGGCGTAATCAATTTTCCCTGGGTTTTCTTTAGCGATGCGAACTAAGTCTGCAGCTGTGTTTCCTGGAAAGGCTGGGTTGGCTACCATTACGAAAGTGATTGCAGCTACTTCAGAAACTGGCACAAAACTTTGAATAGAATCGTAGTCAATTTTCTTATGCAGATTAGGTAGCATCGTCAAGATACTGTCATTAAATGCACCTAGTACATAGCCCTCTGCATTGGCTTGAGCTACCTTAGTGGCTCCAATTAAACCAGCGCCACCAGGAAGGTTTTCAATCGTGATGGCCTGTCCCAAGTTTTCACTCATCTTTTGCGCAATAGGTCGCATCAAAATATCAACACCACTTCCAGCCTGCAGCGGCATGATCATCTGAATCGGTCTATTGGGATAGGCGTTTTGAGCTTGAGCAGACGTAATCCAAATTAAACCCATTACTAAAATTAAGTGTTTTTTGATCTTCATTTTTTGTCTCGTATTAATATAATTTTTATCGCTCTAGAGGCGTTCCTATATATCTTAATGCAATAAAAAACCGCCCGAAGGCGGTCTTTTACAGAAATGATTTTCTATTTAACTTACGGACTTCACCATATCTTCAACAACCTTCTTCGCATCACCGAAGACCATCATGGTTTTATCCATGTAGAAGAGTTCGTTATCTAAGCCAGCATAACCTGCAGCCATTGAACGTTTATTAACGATGATGGTTTTGGCTTTATAGGCTTCTAAAATTGGCATGCCAAAGATTGGGCTGCCTGGCGTGCGAGCAGCAGGGTTTACCACGTCGTTTGCACCAAGCACTAGCACCACATCAGCTTGACCAAAGTCGCTGTTGATGTCTTCCATCTCAAACACTTGATCGTAAGGAACTTCAGCTTCCGCCAAGAGCACGTTCATATGGCCAGGCATACGACCTGCTACTGGATGAATCGCATACTTTACGGTCACGCCATGATGAGTCAACTTCTCTGTCAACTCTTTTAGTGCGTGCTGAGCGCGGGCAACTGCCAAGCCGTAGCCAGGAACAATCACCACTGTGTCGGCATTCTCCATGAGGAAGGCAGCATCTTCTGGTGAACCAGTTTTGTAGTTCTTTGGACCACCATCATCGGCGCCACCAGTAGAAGCTTCGGCACCGAAGCCGCCAAGCAATACGGCGAGAATGGAGCGGTTCATTGCCTTACACATAATGTAAGACAGAATTGCGCCAGATGAGCCAACGCAAGCACCAGCAATAATCAATACTGGATTGTTTAATGTGAAGCCAATACCCGCAGCCGCCCAACCAGAGTAACTGTTGAGCATGGACACAACCACCGGCATATCTGCGCCGCCGATTGGGATGATCAAAGTCACGCCCAACACTAAGGCAATCGCACACATCACTAAGAATGCTTCATGACTACCTGTCATGAAGTACATGACGCCACCAGAAACCATGGCAATTGCGAGAATGAGGTTGAGTAAGTGCTGGCCAGCAAAGGTCACTGATTTACCGCTGACCTTACCGGACAATTTTCCAAAGGCAATAATAGAAGCAGTAAAGGTGATAGCACCAATAAATGCACCGATAAAGAGTTCAATCTTTTGGGCACCAGTATGGTCTTGGGCTGGATTAAATACTGCTGCAATCGCAATCAATACAGCTGATAAGCCAACAAAAGAGTGCATCAGCGCTACGAGCTCTGGCATCTTGGTCATTTGCACACGTTTAGCAGCAAGTATTCCAATGATTGCACCTGCAACAATCGCACCAATAATCAATGAGAAGACTGGCTTAAAGTCAGGAATCATGAAGGTGGTGATCACGGCAAGCAACATGCCGATCATGCCGAAGGTATTACCTTGACGTGATGTGGTTGGTGAAGATAATCCACGCAAGGCGAGGATGAAGAGCACCGATGAAATGAGGTAGGAAATCGCGGTTATGTTTGACATGATTGTGGTCTCTGTATAGATCTTGTTCTAGTTTTTATTTAGTTCCAGTCGCATCAGCTTTAGGGGCTTTTTTCTTGAACATTTCAAGCATGCGACGGGTGACCATGAAGCCACCAAAAATATTAATTGACGCTAAGAAGACGGCCACTGCACCGATGATGCTGGTGAGAGTAATCTCATCGCCACCAATGACTTCAGTTTGCAGTAACGCGCCAACAATAATGATTCCGGAGATAGCATTAGTCACTGCCATTAGTGGGGTATGCAATGCAGGAGTGACATTCCAAACTACTTGATAGCCAACAAAAATGGCCAAAACAAACACGGTGATGTTTTGGACTGTGAGGATGCTTTGAAAAGCAGCGAGATCCATGATGTTTCCTTTAAATATTCTGTATTAGTTTTTACGGATAGCCTGGCCGTCACGACACATGAGGCAAGCAGTAACGATGTCGTCATCGGTTGGGATAACTAACTTCGCTTCTGGATCAACGATCAGCTTCATGAAATCGAGCAAGTTACGCGCATACAAAGCAGAGGCATCCGCAGCAACCATGCTGGCGAGATTACTGTAACCAATAATCTTCACACCGTTTTTCTCAACAATCTTGTCTTCTTGGGTCAAAGGACAGTTGCCTGATCCATTGTCACCACGACCAGCTGCTAAGTCGATTACGATCGAACCGGGTTTCATATTGGCAACGGTATCGCTGTGCAATAAGACTGGCGGCTTACGACCTGGAATCAAGGCGGTTGTGATGACGATGTCAGCTTGTTGAGCACGTTCCGCAACTAATGCTGCCTGACGTTTCATCCAAGCTTCTGGCATTGGGCGCGCATAGCCACCAACGCCTTTAGCGATTTCGCGCTCTTCATCTGTTTCGTAAGGAACGTCAACAAACTTAGCGCCAAGAGATTCAATTTGCTCTTTAGCAGCAGGGCGCACGTCAGATGCTTCGATCACAGCACCTAAACGCTTTGCAGTTGCAATGGCTTGGAGGCCAGCAACACCGGCGCCCAAGATCAGCACGCGTGCTGCTTTAACGGTTCCGGCTGCAGTCATGAGCATCGGCATAAAGCGCTGATACTCATTAGCAGCAACCATCACCGCTTTGTACCCTGCGATGTTGGCTTGTGAAGACAAGACGTCCATGCTTTGTGCACGAGTAGTGCGTGGAGCAGCCTCTAATGAGAATGCAGTCACACCTTGGGCGGCCATCGCAGCGATGTTGTCGTTATTAAATGGATCGAGCATGCCAATAAGCACGCTACCAGATTGAATTTGCTTGAGTTCTGCCGCTTCAGGTGCGCGCACCTTTAGGACGATCTCTGCACTAAAGGCATCTGCTGCGCTACCAATCGTCGCGCCAACAGCTTCATAGGCAGAGTCAGGCTGGCTGGCTGTAACGCCCGCATCTTTTTGAATAACAACTGTATGGCCTTGACCAATCAGTTTCTTAACGGTTTCCGGTGTGGCGGCAACTCGAGTTTCCCCGTGTCTAATTTCCAGCGGTACTCCTATGCGCATGGCATGTCTCCAAAAGCAAATTTTTCAAAAAATCTATTTTAGTTAGTTAGGTGAAAATCTACCTATCTATTTACCCTTAATGCCATTTATTTGGTTTTGCCACAAATCTCGTAAATTTGGAGCAAGACTTCTACAATGGATTTTTTAGCTGATAACGAATTCTCGCATTTTTTGATGATCCCCTTCAATTCTGTCGCAAAACCTGCTTCAAAACACTCCAAAGTCGTGGTTGGGATGTCTGGAGGGGTAGATTCGTCTGTTGCAGCCTGGATGCTCAAGCAGCAAGGCTATGAAGTCATTGGCCTTTTCATGAAAAACTGGGAAGACGATGACAGCGATGAATACTGCTCTGCACGTCAGGATTGGCTCGATGTCGTGTCGGTGGCCGACCTCATTGGGATTGATGTTGAGGCCGTCAACTTTGCTGCTGAGTACCGTGAGCGCGTTTTTGCGGAGTTTTTACGCGAATATGCTGCCGGTAGGACACCCAACCCAGATGTTTTATGTAATGCAGAAATTAAGTTCAAAGCCTTTTTAGACCACGCCATGAGTTTGGGCGCAGATGCCATTGCCACAGGCCACTATGCGCGGGTTCGGCATGAGGGTGGTCGCGTACAGCTTTTGAAGGCCTTGGATGCCAGTAAAGACCAAAGCTATTTCTTGCACCGCTTAACCCAGAGTCAATTGGCCAATGTGCATTTTCCTTTAGGGGAGATTCCAAAGACGGAAGTGCGCAAGATTGCCGAGCAAATCGGCTTGCATAATGCCGCGAAAAAAGACTCTACAGGGATTTGCTTTATTGGTGAGCGCCCTTTCCGCGAATTCTTAAACCGTTATCTACCGCGAACTCCAGGGCCCATTAAAACCCCGGAGGGCAAAACAGTAGGCGAGCATATGGGCCTTGCCTTTTTCACCCTGGGACAGCGCAAGGGTATAGGCCTAGGCGGCAGTCAGGACGGCAATGGAGATGCTTGGTATGTCGCGCGCAAAGATATAGCCAATAACACCCTCTATGTCGCCCAAGGCCATGAGCATCCGTGGCTACTGGCCAATCAGCTTTCCACGATTGACGCTACTTGGGTTGCTGGAGTTGCACCTACTCCAGGGCAGTACTCTGCAAAAATCCGCTATCGTCAGGCAGACTCAGCATGTACGCTGGCTGCCGGAGCCGCTGGGCCTGCGAGTTTTGAGTTGACCTTTCCGGAAGCTCAATGGGCTGTGACTCCGGGTCAGTCTGCTGTTTTGTACGACGGGGATATTTGCTTAGGCGGCGGAATTATTTCCGCCTAAGTCTTTTTAGCTGCCAGCGCCCTGATTTAGGCGGCTGGTGGGGCTGTTTCTGCGAAGGAAGGCCTTTGCATCAACTTTTGATACAAGGCATCTAAATTGGGGTATTGCGCTTGCCAAGCGATATCGGGGAAGCGGAATAGCAGATAACCCAAGGCGCAGCCGACGGCAATGTCAGCCAAAGTCATCTGATTACTGTGGCACCAGGCATTTTCAGCTAATTCACGGGACATTTGGGCAAGAGAGGCATTAATTTTGCCCATTTGACGCTCAATCCAAGCTGGGCTCTGTTGCTCAGGTGGACGCAAGGTCACTTCTAAGCGAGCCAAAATTCCTGCATCTTCTACTCCATCAGCCAGGGTTTCCCAGGTTTTGACGGTAGCGCGTTCACGACTGCCTGTCGGGATAAGTTTGCCCACCGGGCTCAATGTGTCAGCGTACTCAGCAATCACACGCGAATCGTAGATTGCCTCACCGTCCTCTAAAAGCAGGCAGGGTACTTTGCCTAAGGGGTTGTTGAGGGCTATTTTGGTGTCTGCAGCCCAGACATTCTCGAGTTCTAGGTCTAAATCTACCTTTTTTTCCAAGAAAACAATGCGCACTTTTCGTACGTAGGGGCTAGTGAGGGATCCGATAAGTTTCATGGGTCAATTATAGCGATGCCATTCAAACTGAATTGCTCCTAAGAGCGATTAAAATCAGGTTTTATTGAAACAATCAATGTAAAGGCAATATTCGTGAGTCAGCCGATTTCTACTCTTAATGCACTATCCCCTTTAGATGGTCGCTATGCCGGCAAGTTGGATGCCTTGAGGCCTTGGTTATCCGAAGCTGCGTTTATGCGACAGCGCGTGTTTGTAGAGATTCATTGGTTATTGGCTTTGGCCTCTGCGGGACTGCCAGATGTGCCAAAAATTAGCGCTGCAGATGAAGCCTTCTTATTATCTTTGCCAGAAAACTTCTCTGATGCCGATGCGCAACGAATTAAGGATATCGAGGCAGTCACTAATCATGATGTGAAAGCAGTAGAGTATTTCTTAAAAGAAAAAGTAGCTGGTCGCTCAGATCTCTTAAAGGCCAGTGAATTTATTCACTTTGCATGCACCTCTGAAGATATCAACAATACTTCGCATGGTTTGATGTTGCGTGGCGCTCGTGATGAAGTGCTACTGCCACAACTCAGAAAAGTACTTTCCGTATTAACGGATTTGGCAATTGAGAACGCTAAGGTGCCTTTGTTATCACGCACTCACGGCCAACCTGCCTCTCCAAGCACTTTGGGCAAAGAGTTGGCGAATATCGCCAAACGTTTAGAGCGTGCGATTGCGACGATTGCTGCAGTTCCACTCCTAGGAAAAATGAATGGTGCCGTTGGTAACTACAACGCTCACTTATCCGCTTATCCTCATTTTGATTGGGAAAACTTTTCTAAGAATGTCGTAGAGAAACGCTTAGGTCTTACCTTTAATCCTTACACGATTCAAATTGAGCCGCACGATGGTATGGCTGAATTGTTTGATGCGATTGCTCGCGCCAACACAATTTTGTTGGATATGGACCGTGATTTCTGGGCGTACATTTCCATTGGTTACTTTAAGCAGCGCACTAAAGCGGGTGAGATTGGTTCTTCAACTATGCCGCATAAGGTGAACCCAATTGACTTTGAAAACTCTGAAGGTAACTTAGGCGTAGCTAATGCCTTGTTGCGCCACCTTGCTGAGAAGTTACCAATTTCTCGCTGGCAGCGCGACCTCACTGATTCAACCGTCTTGCGTAACCTCGGCCCAGCCTTTGGCCACAGCGTTTTAGCTTATGACAGCGCATTACGTGGCTTGGGTAAGTTAGAAGTCAATCATGCGGCGATTGCTGCTGACTTAGATGCGTGCTGGGAAGTATTGGCAGAGCCAGTGCAAACTGTAATGCGTCGTTACGGCATTGAGAACCCGTATGAGCAACTCAAAGAGCTCACTCGTGGCAAAGGTATCAACCAGGCTGATTTACAAACCTTTATTCGTGGCCTGAAGATTCCAGACGATGCAAAAACCCTGTTACTGGAGATGACCCCATCTTCTTATTTAGGTAAGGCGGTGGAGTTGACCGAACGTCTCAAAAAGTGAGCTTGACTCCAAGCCTTGGGCCCGCACTGCAGGATTTGCAATACGGTGCTCGCCCCAAGATCTGGTTCGCTGTTTATCAACTGCTTTGGCATCTGCTTCTGCCTTTTGCATTTATTCGCCTGGCTTGGCGCGCACGCCATTCCTCTGAATATTTAAATCACTTCTCTGAGCGCCTAGGTTTTTCTTATGGCAAAACAACTACTCAGGGATCTATATGGATTCATGCGGTATCTGTTGGCGAGACTAGGGCAGCTCAACCGTTGGTGGAAGCTTATTTAGCCCGTGGCGAGACGATTCTATTGACGCATATGACACTCAATGGTCGCCGCACTGGTGCTACTCTATTCGTGAAGGAAATTGCCGCAGGTCAGTTACATCAAGTCTATCTACCCTATGACCTCTGCTGGTCTGTTGCTAATTTCATTCGTGCATTTAAACCGAAGTTCGGTTTATTTATGGAGACCGAAGCTTGGCCAACCATGGTGTTTTATTGTGCAGAAATTGGCCTGCCATTATTTTTAGTAAACGCACGTCTATCTGAACGAAGTGCTCGTCGCGTGAAGCGATTTGGTAATGCGGGAAGGTCTTTATTCCAAGCATTTTCAGGTATCTTGGCTCAAACACAATTGGATGCTGATCGGTATCGTGGTCTCGGCGTTAAGCAGGTGAAGATTGTTGGTAACCTGAAGTTTGACGTGCCACTGGATCCCAGCTTAATTCAGCAAGGTAAAGCTTGGAAGCAAGAGCTCCAAAGCAAACAACGCTTAATGGTCTGCGCTGCTAGTACTCGTGATGGCGAAGAGGCAATTATTCTGAAGGCTTGGAAAGATCTCTTATTTGGCAACACTTTTCAGGTTGCCCCTTTGCTCTGTTTAGTTCCACGTCATCCTGAGCGCTTCTCTGAAGTGGCCAATCAAATTCAGGATGCAGGCCTGACATTTCGATGCCGCTCGGAATGGATTGATACGCCAAAGGGCGATGCTGGCGTAGATGTAATTCTGGGAGACACCATGGGTGAGATGCCAATGTATTACAGCGCTGCTGACTTGGTGGTCATGGGCGGCAGCTTACTCCCCTTTGGTGGCCAAAACTTGATTGAAGCTTGTGCTGCCGGCTGTCCAGTTTTGCTCGGTGAACATACTTATAACTTCCAGCAGGCCGCTCTCGATGCCATCGACATGGGTGCTGCCAAGCGTATCCAGGGTGAACCCGTTGCTCTTGTGGAAGCTTTAAAAGAGTTGCTATTGAATACCGCCGAATTGGCGATGATGTCCAGTGCTGCAAAGTCTTATGCGCTCCAGCATCAAGGCGCGACCCAAAAGATTATGGCCGCCCTTGAGGACTTACATTAACTCAGATTGAATTATTAAACCTGAGCCCCAAAGTTGGGGTCATCATTGCGCGTAACATCATCTGGCTTTTTATCGCCCTTCACTAAATCTTCGCGTGTTACACCAAGCCACATGGCTAGAGCTGCTGCCACGAATACTGAAGAGTAGATACCAAACAAAATACCAATGGTGAGCGCTAGAGCAAAGTAAAAGAGGGTGGGGCCACCAAAAATCAACATCGCCAAAACCATCATCTCAGTACTACCGTGAGTAATTACCGTACGACTAATCGTGCTCGTAATAGCATTATCAATAATCTCGCGGGTATTCATCTTGCGGTATTTACGGAAGTTTTCACGAATACGGTCAAAGATCACCACTGACTCATTTACTGAGTAGCCCAATACAGCTAGTACCGCAGCTAAGACGGAGAGCGAGAACTCCCACTGGAAGAAGGCAAAGAAGCCGAGAATAATCACGATGTCATGTAAATTCGCAATGATGCCGGCAACAGCAAATTTCCACTCAAAGCGGAATGAAAGGTAAACCACGATGCCGATGATCACAAATAGCAGCGCCATTAATCCATCTATCGCCAGCTCTCGTCCAACCTGGGGGCCAACGAACTCAACGCGCTGTAACTTGACGCCTGAGGTTGCCGGCTCAAGTGCTTGCATGACGGCTGCACTTTGATCTGCAGAGGAAATCATTTTTCCTTCAGTATCCTTTTGTAGCGGCAGGCGAATCATTACATCGCGCGAGCTACCAAAGTTCTGAATCTGTGTGTCGGCGTAACCTAATTTCTCAACGTTCGCTCTGATCGAATCTAAGGGGGCGGTCTGTGGGTAAGCTACTTCCATTACCGTACCGCCGGTGAACTCAATTGATAAGTGAAGACCGTTATGCCAGAGGAAGAAAACAGCAGCTAAGAAGGTGACTAAAGAAACCGCATTGAGCGCCAATGCATGGCGCATAAAGGGAATGTCTTTTTTGATCCGGAAAAATTCCATGGCTTATTTCTCCTTTGGGCGCCAAACTTGGCCGATAGCGAGTTTCTGAACTTTTTTACCTCTGCCGTACCAAAGGTTAACTAGGCCACGTGAGAAAAAGACTGCTGAAAACATGGAAGTCAAAATGCCAAGGCAATGTACTACTGCGAAGCCTTTAATTGGACCAGAGCCAAATGCCAGTAATGCAAGACCAGCGATTAAGGTAGTGACATTTGAATCCAAAATAGTTGCCCAGGCCTTATCAAAGCCAACAGCAATCGCTGTTTGTGGGGCAGCGCCGTTACGCAGCTCCTCGCGAATACGTTCGTTAATCAACACATTGGAGTCAATCGCCATACCGAGCGCCAATGCCATCGCAGCAATTCCTGGTAAGGTCAAGGTGGCCTGAAGCATCGACAGCACAGAAATCAAGAGTAGCAAGTTCACTGCCAGAGCTACTACTGAGAAAGTGCCAAATAAGAGGTAGTAAGCAATCATGAAAATGGAGATTGCTCCAAAGCCAATGATCAGGGACTTGAATCCCTTCTCAATATTTTCTGCGCCTAGGCTTGGTCCAATCGTACGCTCTTCAATGATTTCCATTGGCGCTGCTAATGAGCCTGCGCGCAACAAGAGGGCTAAGTCATTTGCACTCTCGGTAGTTGGTTGGCCAGTAATTTGAAACTTAGAGCCAAACTCACCTTGAATCGTGGCAATCGTGAGAACCTCACCCTTACCTTTTTCAAACAAGATCATGCCCATCGGTTTGCCGATGTTTTCACGGGTTACTTCTTGCATCACGCGACCACCGGCGGCATCTAAGGAGATGTTGACAGCAGGGCGCTGATTTTGATCGAAGCCAGCGCTCGCATCGGTAATGCGATCACCACTGAAAATGACTGATTTTTTGAATACGCCCTGACGGTTCTCGCCGAAGCGGAATACATCCATGCCTGGAGGTGGAGTCTCACCAATGGCGATAGTCGAAACGATGGGGTCAGCTAGCCTAGACTCCAAAGTTGCAGTACGACCAATGATGTCCTTGGCACGTGCAGTATCTTGCACGCCCGGAAGTTGTACAACAATTCGCTCCGCACCTTGTTGTTGAATCACTGGCTCTTTAACCGCTAATTCATTCACACGCTTATTGAGTGTGACGATATTTTGTTTTACCGCGTTATCTTGAATTTCTTTCAAGGCAGTCGGTTTAAATTCACCAAGCAGTTTTGGAGATAAGCCGGTAGGCTTAATTTGCCAAATGAGCTCAGGCTGGCTAGTCATCAATACAGAACGCGCCTTCTCTGCGTCATCAATGCTGCCGAAAGTCAAAGTGATGGAGCCCGAACCACGCTCAATACCTTGCTGGCGAATCGATTTGTCGCGTAACTGGCTGCGAATATCGGTTGCCAAAGAAGTTACCTTCTTTTGAACTGCGCCCTTCATATCCACCTGCAGCAGGAAGTAAACGCCGCCACGCAAGTCAAGACCAAGTGGCATTGGTAAAGCATTCAGCGCATTCAACCAGCTCGGAGTATTGGAGAGAAGGTTTAATGCGACTGTGAAATTAGGTTCGTTTTGATCGATGTTCAATTTCTGTTGTAGCAAGTCGCGTGCACGAAGTTGGATGTCGGTATTGTTAAAACGAATTTTGATTGAACCCACGCTACCTGTGGATTCAAAGAAGATGCCAGTGCTACCGATGTTGTCATCAGCCAGAATCTTTTCCACTCGAGACTGTGTCGCCAAATCAACCTTGATGGTTGGCTTGGCGGACGAGACTTGGACCGCTGGCGCCTCTCCGTAGAAATTGGGCAATGAATATAGTCCCCCGATCAATAAAGCAAAGAGGATGACTATGTATTTCCAGAGAGGGTAACGATTCATATTGAGGTACTTTTAAACAAGCGTATTAAGCAGACTTCAGTGAGCCTTTTGGCAATACTGTTGTGATGGCGCCTTTTTGCATTTGCACTTGAGTACCAGCAGCAATTTCAACAGTCACTACTTGGATTTTTAATGCAGTTACTTTGCCAATGATGCCGCCAACAGTGACTACCTCGTCGCCAACCGAAAGAGACTCCAGCATTGCCTTAGTTTCTTTTTGACGCTTCATTTGTGGGCGAATCATGATGAAGTACAAGACTGCAAACATCAACACAAGGGGAAGGAAGCTCATCAAGCCACCAGAATCTGCGCCCGCGGCTGGAGCCTGGGCAAAAGCGTTACTAATCCACATACAAAACCTCCGTTAATTACCAGTTGAAAACTGCTTCAAGAAACTACTTCAGTTTTAGGCTTTTAAAGCGAAGCCGTAAACCCGCAATTCTAAACTGTATGGGGCTTTGAGGGCTTATTTACGCCCTTGGGTCTATTAATCCTGTCCGGGTTCTACGCCGCGTTGGCGATTCCGATGAAATTCCTCGCGATAGGCGCTAAAACGGTCTTTAGCTAGGGATTCTCGGACCTCTTCCATCAACTGTAGGTAATACGAGAGATTGTGGATGGTATTGAGCTGCGACCCCAAGATCTCATTCGCCTTTTGGAGGTGATTTAAGTAGGATCTGGTGAAATTTTTACAGGTGTAGCAAGCACAGGTAGGGTCGACAGGGCGATCATCGTCCTTGTACCCTGAATTACGCAGCTTGAGGTCACCAAAGCGGGTAAAGAGCCAGCCATTGCGGGCGTTACGGGTCGGCATGACGCAGTCAAACATATCAATACCCAGACTGACGCCTAGCATCAGGTCTTCAGGAGTGCCAACACCCATTAAGTAATGGGGCATGTGTTCTGGAAGCTTCGGGGCTGTAAAATTGAGGATGCGCTCAAACTCGGGCTTGGGTTCGCCAACCGAGAGACCGCCGATCGCAATGCCATCAAAGCCCTGCTGACTTACGGCATCTAGGGAGAATTCACGGAGGTTTTCAAACATGCCGCCTTGGACGATGCCAAAAAGGCCATTGCCAGTCTCGAGCTCGCGAAAGCGTTTTAAGGAGCGATCACCCCAGCGCAGTGACATTTCTAATGAGGCGCGCGCAGTTTTTTCTGAGGTTGCCTGACCCTTGATTTCGTAAGGAGTACATTCATCAAACTGCATCGCGATATCGCTATTAAGTACTGCTTGAATTTCCATTGACACTTCTGGCGACATAAATAATTTATCGCCATTGATCGGAGACGCAAAGGTAACGCCTTCCTCGGAAATTTTCCTGAGCGCTCCTAGGCTAAAGACCTGAAAACCGCCAGAGTCAGTGAGGATTGGCTTATCCCAGCCCATGAAGCGGTGTAAGCCACCATGCTTCTTCACAACATCTAAGCCAGGTCGCAGCCACAGATGAAAGGTATTGCCCAAAATAATTTGGGCTTTAGCCTCATGAAGATCGCGTGGCGTCATCGCCTTCACGGTGCCATAAGTTCCCACTGGCATAAATATTGGTGTTTGAACGCTGCCGTGAGGAAGCTCAAGCTGACCAAGGCGAGCGGGGCTGGCAGAGTCACGCGCGAGGATATTAAAGTGAACGGGTTTTGTCATGAGCTTGTTTAGTTAAGACGGCTTAAGAACATCGCATCGCCGTAGCTAAAAAAGCGATATTTATTCTGAATGGCATGTTGATAGGCATTGCGGATATTGTCTACACCAGCAAAAGCGCTGACCAACATCAGTAGAGTCGATTTTGGCAGATGAAAGTTGGTGAGTAGGCAATCTACGGTTTTGAATGTGTAACCAGGCGTAATAAATAAGTTGGTTTCGCCGCTAGTCTGCTGGGTTTGAGCCTGACTCTCTAGGGCGCGCAGGCTAGTTGTGCCTACTGCAATGACTCTGCCGCCTGCCTGCTGGGTAGCCTTAATTGCATCGAGAGTTTCTGTAGGAATTGAAAACCACTCATAATGCATCTTGTGTTTGCTAAGATCTTCCTCGCGAACTGGTGTAAAGGTGCCTGCGCCCACATGCAGAGTGACTGTGGCCTGTTTAACGCCGAGCTCACTGAGTTGCTTGAGAATGGCTTCATCAAAGTGCAAGCCTGCCGTAGGAGCTGCTACGGCACCGGGATTCTTGGCGACAACAGTCTGATAGCGATTGGCATCCTCTTGATCTGGCTGATGCTCGATGTAGGGTGGCAGAGGTAGCTCACCAAAGCGCTCCAACAAGTCAAATACATTCTCAGGGAAGCGCACTTCATAGAATCGGCCGTCGCAGCCAATCATTTCAACGGGGAAAGTTTCGCCAGCCTGATTGTGCACATGAACAATGCTGCCGGTCTTAGGAACTTTAGAGGCTCTGATTTGTACCCAGGCTTGTTTATCTCCGCTGATGCGTTCAATCAGGAGCTCTACATTGCCACCCGTCTCTTTTTTGCCATGCAGGCGAGCAGGAATGACTTTGGTGTCATTAAAGACTAGTAAATCCCCAGGTTTTACTAGCTTCAGGATGTCTGGGAATTGCCTATCAATCAATTGGGCGACATTATCCCCCTCTATATTCAGCTCTAAGAGGCGGCTATCCGTTCTATTTGCTAGCGGGTGCTGGGCAATGAGTTCGGGCGGGAGGTCGTAATTGAAGTCGGAAAGTTGCATAGCATTACCATCAGGTATTGGATTTTAACGATGACGACTAAGCGACCGCCAACTGCACTCGAAAAGATGGGTTTAAACAGCCCTATGGCCCTTGCTTTGCACCTGCCATCCCGCTACGAGGATGAGACAGAGCTCTTTACCATCGAGGAAGCCTTGGGTCTTGGGAGATTTCATTCGATTCAGACTCAGGGCCTTGTGATTCGTAATCAGGTGACGTTTCGCCCCAGAAGGCAGCTCCTGGTCACGATTGAAGATGAGACTGCTTCGTTACAACTGCGTTTTCTCAATTTTTATCCTAGCCAGCAAAAGCAAATGGCAGTCGGTAGTCATATTCGTGTGCGGGGTGAAATTCGAGAGAGCTATCAAGGTGCGGAGATAGTTCACCCTACTGTGCGTGCAGTTATTCCAGAGGCACCATTGCCAGCGAGCCTGACCCCCGTTTATCCAGCCAGCGCTGGAATCTCGCAAACCATTATTCGTAAGGCGGTGCTTAAGGCCCTTCAAGATGCAAGCTTAAAAGAAAGTTTGGCGGAATTTCTGCCATCCAAACTCATGGCAGAAATTCTGCCGACAAATGATTGGCCACCACTACAAGATGCAATTACCTATTTGCACCAGCCACCTGCTGATGCCAATACCCAATCATTATTGGAGCGTACTCATCCAGCTTGGCGGCGCGTGCAGTTTGAAGAATTGCTAGCCCAGCAGATTTCTTTAAAGCGGGCGCATGCTATCCGAAGAGAAAGGCGAGCCCCTAGTTTTGTGAAGGGTCAGCAAGCAAGCAAGGCAAGCAAAATAAACAAAATAAAAAACAGCATTGAAGATGGCTTACTGACAGTCTTGCCCTTCGAGCTGACAGGTGCTCAAGCTCGTGTCTGGTCGGAGATTAGAGTCGATTTATCAAACACCTTTCCAATGAACCGCTTATTGCAAGGTGATGTTGGTAGCGGTAAAACGGTGATTGCAGCTTTAGCCGCTGCACGTGCTATGGATCATGGCTATCAAGCGGCCATCATGGCGCCGACAGAGATTTTGGCGGAGCAACACTATCTCAAAATGCAGGAGTGGTTTGGGCCTTTAGGGGTAAAGATTGCATGGCTTTCGGGTAGTTTGAAAGCTAAGGAGAAACGACTCGCACAAGAAATAATTGAGAGCGGTGAGGCTCAACTCATTATTGGTACGCATGCCCTCATTCAGGATAAGGTGAGTTTTGCCAAGTTGGGCTTAGCAGTCATTGATGAGCAACACCGTTTTGGTGTGAGACAGCGTTTAGAGATTCAGCAACGTGTTGGCTCGGAACTTTTTTATTGTCACCAGTTGATGATGTCGGCTACTCCGATTCCACGGACTCTGGCAATGACCTACTACGCTGACTTAGACGTTTCTGTAATAGATGAATTACCTCCCGGCCGCAAACCAATTGCCACTAAGGTAGTGAAGGCAGCGCGCAGGGATGAGGTGATTGGTGGACTACATGATTGGTTGGTTAAGGGATTGCAAGCCTATTGGGTTTGTCCTTTGATTGAGGAGTCTGAAGTCTTGCAATTGCAAACAGCGGTTGAAAGTTTTGAGCAACTTACACAAGCATTGCCGAATTTCAAGGTTGGTCTAGTCCATGGTCGTTTAAAGAGTGAAGAAAAGGCTGCAGTAATGGCAGCTTTCAAGGCTAATGAAATCCAGTTACTGGTAGCGACAACCGTGATTGAAGTTGGAGTGGATGTGCCCAATGCGGCGCTGATGGTAATTGAGCACGCTGAACGTTTTGGCTACGCACAGATTCATCAGTTGCGCGGGCGTGTTGGGCGCGGTTCGGCGGATTCAGTTTGTATTTTGATGTATGCAGAACCTCTATCCATGGCCGCCAAAGAGCGCTTACAAACTTTAAGAGAAACGTCAGATGGATTCGTAATAGCAGAGCGCGACTTATCGCTTCGTGGCCCAGGTGAACTATTGGGAGCCAAACAATCTGGGGATGCGATGTTGCGATTTGTCGACCTGCAACGGGATGCATGGCTGATTGAGTTGGCTCAGACAGCGGCAGAGCGTCTGCTAGCTGAGCATGGCGACTTGGTGGAAAGACATCTGGAGCGTTGGCTTGGCTCTCGCACTGAGTTTCTAAAAGCTTGATAATTGCACCATGACTATGATTGCCAATAAAGAAAGGCTATTTATCTGATGCGCGATCGTATTGTTGCTTACGCCTACCTGATCCGCCTGGATAAACCGATCGGAACGCTACTGCTGTTGTGGCCAACTTTGTGGGCACTTTGGCTGGCAAGTGGCGGTCTACCTGAATGGCATCTACTTCTTATTTTTTCTCTTGGAACATGGTTAATGCGTAGCGCCGGGTGCGCTATGAATGACTATGCGGATCAAGATTTTGATCGCCATGTTTTGAGAACTAAAGAGCGACCTATTACGAGTGGCAAGATTTTTGGAAAAGAGGCGTTAGCTGTAGCAGCTACCTTGGCATTGATAGCCTACATACTGATTCAACCCCTGAATGCTTTAACTCAAGATCTCTCTTTCTTCGCCTTAGCAGTTGCGATTATTTATCCTTTCACTAAACGTTTCTTTGCGATTCCGCAAGCAGTTCTGGGCATTGCCTTTGGCTTTGGAATTCCAATGGCCTATGCTGCCGTATTGGGTTTTATTCCAATGGAGGCTTGGATTTTGTTTGTGGGCAACATCTTCTGGGCTATTGCCTATGACACCGCTTATGCGATGGTCGATCGTGATGATGATTTACGTTTGGGTTTGCGTACCTCAGCAATTACCTTTGGCCGCTTTGATGTGCTTGCAATTGCCCTGAGTTACTGCGCGTTATTCTTGAGTCAGATTTGGGTTGCTCAACTAGCCAATCTGAATAATTACTTTTGGGTGGGTTGGTGCTTCGCTGTAGCCTGCGCCGTATATCACCTGAAGTTAGTGGCTAGTCGTAAGCGGGAAGATTGCTTCAAGGCATTTCGCCACAACAACTGGTTGGGTGGATTCCTATTTCTGGGAATCTTATTAGGTCTTACCTAATTCATCACCCATGGTTTTGCCACGTTGATTTGCTGCTTCAATCGCTTTTTCAAGTGCGCCATGCCAATCAAGTTCCTTAAGCATATCCAGTGCAGCAGCAGTAGTACCACCCTTGGAGGTGACACGTTCACGTAGTACACCTGCATGCTCATCTGAGTTATGGGCTAATTGCGAAGCACCCTCTAAAGTAGCATAAGCAAGTTTGCGAGCTGTGGCCGAATCCAAACCAAGTTTCTCACCACTCGATTGCATGGCCTCTAAAAAAGCAAAAACATAGGCAGGACCACTTCCAGAAACAGCGGTAACCGCATCCATGAGTTTTTCTTCATTCACCCAGACAGTTTGACCTACTGCATTACAGATGGTTTCAGCTAAGGCGCGGTCGGCAGCATTGACGGTAGCATCAGCAAATAGCCCAGTAATGCCCTTACCAATTAATGCTGGGGTATTAGGCATCGCACGTACACAACGCTCATGATCAAGCCAACGACTCATATCTTTAAGGCGAATGCCTGCAGCAATACTGAGAATGAGTAGACCTGGTGCAGTGGCATGCTTGAGTTTTGTACTTAAAGACTTGGCTACCAAATTAAAGTCTTGGGGCTTAATCGCCATGATCACAACATTGTTTTTAGAGAAGTTAAAAGCAATTTGATCTAAAGCACCAATGATCTGCACACCAAAATCTTGGTGCAACTGCAAGCCAGTGCTGGCATTAGCCTCGACTACAGACAGTTGATTAGCCTCAAAACCATTGGCCAGTAAGCCGCTAATTAAAGCGCGGCCCATGTTGCCACCCCCAACGAAGGTAATGTGGGCATTTTGGTTTGTTTGTTGTGTGCTCATGCCTTAATCTTATCGCGCTTCCCAAAAATGGCGCTACCGATACGCACTATAGTGCTGCCTTCAGTGACCGCAGCCTCCAGATCATCAGACATCCCCATGGAGAGCGTATCAAAGAAATCATATCCAACATCACTAATATGCTTGGCCTTAATCCCAACAAAACATTCTCGAACGGCTGCAAAAGATTGACGTTGTTGGTTGACATCATCGCTAGGTGCAGGGATAGCCATGAGTCCACGAAGAACTAAATGAGGTAATTTAGAAATCGCATCGCAAAGAGCGTCGACCTCTTCGAGAGAAATACCACTTTTACTATCTTCTTCGCTGACATTAATTTGAACGCAAACTTGTAATGGGCCTAAGTTAGAAAATTCTCCACGTTGAGTGGAAAGGCGTTCTGCAATTTTGAGGCGATCAATGCTGTGTACCCAGTCAAAGTGTTCTGCAACATCACGTGTCTTGTTGCTTTGTAGTGGGCCGATAAAATGCCACTCTAGCCAAGGGCGTAATTTGGATAACTGCTGAATTTTTTCAACGCCTTCTTGGACATAATTTTCACCAAAGGCAATTTGCCCGACATGCATTGCTTCCTCAATTGCTATAGCTGGAAAGGTTTTGCTGACAGCGAGTAGTTGGATGTCTTCGGGCTCACGTTTCGCTGCCAAGGCTGCCAACTCAAGTCGTTGCCTCACCATCATGAGATTAGTGGTGACTTGACTCATGATTGGGTTCGGCTTTGTTGATTAATCAGTTGGTCAACAATCTCAATCCAATGAAGCACTGGAGTGTCATCTTGTTGAAGGTGGGCGATGCAGCCAATATTTCCGGAGACAATCACTTGTACGCCAGACTCTTCGCAGGCAGCATTGAGATGAGTCAATTTGTTATGGCGTAATTGCTCTGAGAGTTCTGGCTGAGTTATTGAGTAGGTTCCCGCTGAACCGCAGCAGAGGTGGCTATCAGCGCATAAGCGCACTCCAATACCGATACCAGCTAACAGACCCTCTACCTTGCCGCGAATTTGTTGGCCATGTTGCAATGTGCAGGGTGGGTGATAGACCACGCCAGGTTTTGGACCACTACCCACTAGGGCAACGAGCTCTTCCTGAAGTGCTGGCAGGATTTCTGAGATATCTTTAGTGAGAGCGGAGATGGTCTTGGCCTTAGCGGCGTATTGCGGATCATTGGAGAGTAGATGGCCATAATCTTTAACCATCACACCACAACCAGAAGCGGTCATCACAATGGCTTCAACGCCTTGCTCAACTTGCGGCCACCAGGCATCGATATTTTGTTTGGCATTTTCTAGGCCGCCCACTTGATCGTTTAGATGGTGACGCAATGCACCGCAGCAAGTGGCGTTAGGCGCAGCAATTAACTGAATCTTAAGGGCATCCAAAACACGTGCTGTTGATGAGTTGATGTTTGGCAACATGCCAGGTTGAACGCAGCCCTCGAGCAATAGCATCTTGCGTGAATGGCTAGTCTGCGGCCTTGCATAGGGATCTGTATTTGTATTGAGTGCTTTATTTTTAGCTTGCGGAATCTTGCGCTGGATACCAGTCGGCATGAGTGGTCGAACTAAGCGACCAATCGCCATTGCGGAGTTAAATAACTTAGGACTGGTTAAACCCTCTTTCAGAGCCCAGCGGGTAAGGCGCTGACTAAGAGGGCGCTCAGGAGTATTTTCTTCTGCCCACTTACGACCAATATCTATTAAGTTGCCGTATTGCACGCCACTAGGGCAAGTGCTTTCGCAATTGCGGCAAGTCAGGCAGCGATCTAAATGCAGGCGTGTTTTTTCAGTAGGGGCTTGGCCTTCCGCCATTTGCTTGATGAGGTAGATGCGACCTCGAGGACCATCAAGCTCATCACCAAGTAATTGATAGGTAGGGCATGTAGCGGTGCAGAAGCCGCAGTGAACACATTTTCCAAGAATTCTGGCAGCTTCAATACCCTCAGGAGTATTTTCGAATTGGGGGGCGAGTTGAGTTTGCATAAGGGTGCTAAAGGAGGAGCTTAGGGAAGACGTGAAGTAGCAAATATGCCCGCTGGATCAAAGGCAGTTCTGAGACGCGCTTGTACTGCCTCTAAAGCAGTGGAGTGTACTTGCTCACTCAGAAGGGTAAAGCGTTGCTTGCCTGGATCAATATTGCTTCCTTGCTTAAACCGAGTTGCATGCCCACCATGAGCGCTAGCTAAGGCCTTGATAGAGGTAAAAGTTGCATCATCACCCAGTGCCTTTAGCCAGCGTTGTTGGCCATGCCATTCCAAAGCAATGTCACCATGTGCATTTTCAAAAGCAAGTGTTCCGCAGGCGGCTGGAAGCGCGAGGCGATATAAAGTTTCATCACTATTGAGGTTTGAAAAAACAGCTAATTGCTGTTCGCGCAAAGCAGCCCAAAAATCTGAAGCTAATTGAGGTTCTAATTCGCTTGCGTTGACAGCTGCGCCCATGATCGGAATTGCTGCTTTGACTGCAGCAGCAGCACCAGCTAAGCGAATGGTGAGTTCACCATCACCACCTATTGAACTACCGATCCAGCAGCTTGCTGAGAGTGGTAATGGTTGTCCTGCCCATTCATTTAGGAGTTGCAGTGCGCGTGCTTGGGTAATGTTGCAACGAAGAGACGCTGTAGCGGCTGGTCGCGGTAATACTTTTACAGAAGCTTCTAGCAACAGCGACAAGGTTCCCATTGATCCAGGTAATAAGCGGGAGACATCATATCCCGCAACGTTCTTCATCACCTTGCCGCCAAAGGATAGATCTTGGCCTTTACCGTCTAGGATGCGAGCACCCAGAACAAAATCCCGTAAATTACCGGCGCTAATGCGCCCTGGGCCTGCCAAGCCTGCAGCAATCGCTCCACCAAAAGTCGCGCTATCTCCAAAGTGAGGCGGCTCAAATGCCAGCACTTGATTCTTATCGGCTAGAGCGGCTTCAATTTCTTTTAGCGGTGTACCGGCGCACGCAGTAATCACTAGCTCTTCAGGCTGGTATTCCAGAATCCCAGAGTAAGTGCGGGTATCTAACTTGGCATAAGAATTGGCATTCCCATACCAAGACTTGGTGCCACCACCTTGAATGGATAAAGGAGTTTTATTTTTAACTGCCGCCAGAATTTGCTCTTGAAATAAGTCAATATTTGTATTGCTAGATGCCGACATTAAAAACGCTCCAACTCAGGATGCGGTAAGTTGCCACCACTAATGCGCATGCGGCCATATTCAGCACAACGGTTCAAAGTAGGAATTGCTTTATCAGGATTTAATAAGCGCTCTGGATCAAATGCGGATTTAACGCCCCAAAATGATTCACGTTCACCTTCACCAAATTGAACGCACATGGAGTTAATTTTTTCAATACCAACACCGTGCTCACCAGTGATCGTGCCATCAAGCTCAACACAGGCTTCTAAAATTTCTGTACCAAATTCTTCAGCGCGATGCCACTCTTCTTGATCCGCACCGTTAAATAAAATGAGGGGATGCATATTGCCGTCACCCGCATGAAATACATTTAAGCAGGCAAGACCATATTTCTTTTCCATACCCTGGATACGTCTCAGTAAAGTGCCAATATTTCTGCGTGGGATAGTGCCATCCATGCAGTAATAGTCGGCGGCTAAGCGACCAGCTGCTGGGAAAGCATTTTTACGACCACTCCAAAACTTCAGACGCTCCGCTTCGTTCTGAGAAATCTGAATACCGCTAGCGCCAGCTTGCTCTAGAACTTTGGTCATACGCTCAATTTCTTCCGCAACCTCTTCAGGCGTGCCGTCGGATTCGCAAAGCAGAATAGTTTCAGCTTCGAGGTCATATCCTGCATGAACAAATTCTTCTACTGCGCGAGTGGTAGCTCTGTCCATCATCTCTAGGCCGGCTGGAATAATCCCAGCAGCAATAATGGCCGCTACTGCATCAGCACCCTTTTCGATATCGTCAAAGCTAGCCATAATGACGCGCGCCAACTTGGGTTTAGCAACCAGCTTGACTGTGACTTCAGTCACTACAGCAAGCATGCCCTCGCTACCCATCACGATTGCTAATAAATCGAGTCCCGGGGAGTCTGGTGCAAGACTGCCGAACTCTACGATCTCACCGCTCATCAAAATGCCGCGCACTTTTAAAACATTATGAAGCGTCAGACCATATTTGAGGCAGTGCACACCACCGGAGTTTTCGTTGACGTTCCCGCCAATAGAGCAAGCAATCTGCGAGGATGGATCTGGGGCGTAATACAGTCCGAGATGAGCTACCGCTTCGGAGATCGCTAAATTACGAACGCCCGGTTGCACAACTGCAGTTCTAGTAAATGGATCAATGTTGATGATCTTTTTGAGTTTGGCTAATGAAAGTACTAAGCCCTGGGAGATGGGCATGGCACCACCCGATAGCCCGGTACCAGATCCGCGGGGGACGATGGGTACCTGCATCGCAAAGCAAGTCTTTAGAATCTGAACAACCTGCTCCTCGGTTTCTGGCAGAGCTACTGCCAGGGGCATGCGTCGATAAGCTGCTAGGCCATCGCATTCATAAGGGATCGTGTCCTCAGGCTCCCACAGTAGGGCATGTTCGGGGAGGATAGGGCGCAGGGCCGATACCAGTTTGGATTGCAGGGCGGTAATAGCCGCGAGTTCGGGGGGTGGGGTCACCATATTCATAGGAATCATTTTAGCCATATACCTATAATTAGTTTTATGGGAAATCGACTTTCAAAAATAGCCACCAGAACTGGTGATGCGGGCATGACCGGGCTTGGCGATGGTAGCCGGGTGGAAAAGGATCATTTGCGCATTTGCGCCATGGGCGATGTGGATGAATTGAACTCCGAAATCGGGGTTTTGATGACTGAATCAATCCCCGAGAGCCTTGCAGAGGAGTTCAAAAACCTATTTTTGCAAGTACAACATGATTTATTTGACCTGGGCGGGGAGCTTTGTATACCCAATTACACCCTACTCAAGCCAGAACAGGTAGCTCAGTTGGATATTTGGCTGGAAAAATTCAATGCGACTTTGCCTCCTCTGACGGAATTTATTCTTCCAGGTGGCACTCGTGCAGCTTCTCAGGCCCACGTTTGCCGCACAGTCTGTAGACGGGCAGAAAGATCGATTGTGCGTTTGGGTTGGGAGGAGCCTTTATACGATGCTCCGCGTCAATACGTTAATCGCTTATCGGATCTATTGTTTGTATTAGCGCGGGTTCTGAATCGTGCGGCAGGCGGTCAAGACGTTTTATGGAAGCATGAAAAAAAAGAGACTAAATAAATTAGTCTCTTTTAAGGTTAATAAGGCAAGCTTGCCTTATTTTTCCATTTCTTCACTTCTTCACTTTTCTGCGATTCTTCACAGCTAAAGCCAAGCGTTGTAATACGTTGGCTGAGTCTTCCCAATTAATGCAAGCATCGGTAATGCTCTTGCCGTATTCCAATTTGTTTGGATCGTCTTTTCCTGGCGAGAATTTTTGCGCACCATCATTGAGGTGACTTTCAATCATCACGCCAAAAATATGATGTGAGCCAGATTCAATTTGTTCGGCAATATTTTCTGCCACCACAATTTGACGCTCATGTTTTTTGCTGGAATTCGCATGAGATAAGTCAATCATCAAGCCGGCTGGAAGCTTAGCTGCTTCTAGCTCGGAGCAGGCTGCTTGAACATATTGCGCTTCATAATTAGGCTCTTTTCCGCCACGTAAGATAACGTGACAGTCTTTATTGCCTTTAGTTTCCACAATAGATACTTGGCCGTTCTTATGCACTGATAAGAAGTGGTGTGGGCGGCTAGCGGCCTGAATGGCATCAGTAGCAATCTTGATATTGCCATCGGTGCCATTCTTAAATCCGATTGGTGCTGATAGACCAGAAGCGAGTTCGCGATGTACTTGACTCTCGGTTGTGCGTGCGCCAATAGCGCCCCAAGAAATCAGATCTGCAATATATTGCGGAGAAATTACATCCAAAAATTCGCTACCTGCAGGCATGCCTAGGCGATTAATTTCCATCAATACTTGGCGAGCCATTCGCAGACCCTCTTCAATGCGATAGCTCTCATCTAAGTACGGGTCATTAATTAAGCCCTTCCAGCCAACCGTTGTGCGTGGCTTTTCAAAATAGACACGCATCACAATTTCGAGTTCACCTGCAAAGCGATCACGCTCTACGAGCAGTCTTTGGCAGTATTCGAGTGCTGCACGGGGGTCATGAATCGAGCAAGGCCCAATGATCACGAGCAGGCGATCATCTTTTCCATGAATGATGTCGCGAATCTTTTTACGTGTCTTGCTGATGAGTGCTTCTGTAGGCGTTCCGGCGATCGGGAAGAAGCGAATTAAATGCTCTGGTGGTGGCAGAACAGTAATATTGTGAATGCGTTGATCGTCCGTATCTGACGTTTTATCAACGGCAGCGTACCAGTTTGCGGGATTCGTATTTTGTTGGCTCATCTGGCTATTTTAAGCCGTATTAAGCCGTTCCTCCGACAGTCAAGCTGTCAATGCGTAAAGTTGGCTGCCCAACGCCCACAGGGACGCTCTGGCCTTCCTTGCCGCAAACCCCGATGCCGCCGTCTAATTTCAGGTCATTTCCGATCATAGAGACCTGTTTTAAGGACTCCGGGCCGCTACCAATGATGGTGGCGCCCTTAACGGGATATTGAATTTTGCCGTTTTCTACCCAATAGGCCTCTGAGGCTGAAAATACGAATTTACCGCTAGTAATATCGACTTGACCGCCCCCAAAGTTGACTGCATATAGGCCGCGTTTAATGCTGGCTACAATTTCTTGAGGATCATCCTTACCAGCCAACATATAGGTATTAGTCATGCGTGGCATTGGTAGGGAGGCAAAACTCTCGCGCCGTCCATTGCCTGTCAGGGGCATGTTCATGAGTCTGGCATTCAGGCTATCCTGAATGTAACCCTTCAAAATACCATCTTCGATCAAGGTAGTGCATTGGGTGGGCGTGCCTTCATCATCAATATTGAGTGAGCCACGACGACCGGAAAGTGTTCCGTCATCCACTACAGTGACACCGTTAGCGGCAACGCGTTGTCCAATGCAGCCAGCAAAAGCGGATGAGCCCTTGCGATTAAAGTCCCCCTCAAGGCCGTGACCTACCGCTTCGTGCAATAAAACGCCAGGCCATCCTGGTCCCATCACTACTGTCATTGGGCCGGCTGGGGCGGGGCGAGAGTCTAAATTAATCAGTGCGCCATCAACCGCTTCATCAACATATTGATTAATGAGTTCTGTATTGAAGTAGTGGTAATCATGACGACCGCCACCTCCTGAAGATCCAGATTCGCGACGACCATTTTGTTCGGCAATCACATGGACTGACACCCGCACTAGCGGACGTACATCAGCTGCTAATAGGCCATCCGCTCGAACTACGAGCACCACATCAAACTCACCAGCCAAGCTAGCCATCACCTGGATGATGCGCGGGTCACGTGCTTTTGCGCGACGCTCAATGCCTTCAAGTAAGGCAATCTTTTCTTGGGGTGCTAGTGAATCTAAAGGATTTAAATCTGAGTAGAGTTCGTTGGATACGGGTGTGAAGATTTTGCTTGCAAGCGCACGTGTACCACCTTGGGGTCCAATCACGCGCGTAGATTTGGCTGCCTTGTTGAGGGCCTCTAAATTAATTTCATCAGAGTAAGCAAAGGCGGTCTTATCTCCATAGATTGCGCGCACACCAACGCCTTGGTCAATGTTAAAGCTGCCGGATTTCACAATACCTTCTTCCAGGCTCCAGCTCTCGCTACGGGTGTGTTGGAAATAAAGGTCGGCATCGTCGAGTTGATGCGTGAACATGTTGCCAAAAGTGTGATGCAAGTCTTGCTCGGAAAGGCCAGTTGGCTCAAGCAGAATAGATTTAGCCAGCTTGAGAAGGTCTGCCTGTTTCTTAGGCTTAGTCCAATCACTCGGAAATAATGCTTCTGGTGCTCTCATCTTGATTTTGCTGAACTTTCTGTATTAAAGCTTGCGGTGTTTTAGTGCAGGTAGCTTAGAGCGTACCTCTTTTAATTTATCTTTGCTGAGCGTACCCTGAATAAAACCCTCGCCTTCAGGAAGATTACTCAATATCTCTCCCCAAGGGTCAATTAGCATGCTCTCACCCCAAGTACGTCGTTGATTCAAGTGAAGACCGCCTTGGGCTGAAGCTAGGACATAGCATTGGTTTTCAATTGCGCGTGCACGCAGAAGAATTTCCCAATGATCTTTACCTGTGGTGTAGGTAAATGCAGCTGGAATAATATGGCAATCCACTTGGCCAAGTGCGCGATACAGTTCTGGAAAACGTAGGTCATAACAAATACTCAATCCAAAGTGCCATTCCACTGCATCAACCTCGATTGAGAATTGGCCTGGTTGGCTACCCGCTGAAATAGTTTCAGACTCTTCGTAACGCTCCGTTGGAGTTTGAAAGCCAAATAAATGAATTTTGTCGTAACGAGCGATTTGTGTGCCTTGAGGATTAAACACTAAGGAGGTATTGAGAACCTTATTGGATTCATTAGCCTCAAGCGGAATTGTCCCAGCAACTAGATAGATATTATTTTCTTGTGCGATTGAGGCAAGTCGCTCTTGAATCGGACCAGACCCTGCCGCTTCGCGCGCATTGACCTTATCGGTATCCTTTAAACCCATTAAGCAAAAATATTCTGGTAACACGGCAATCTGCGCCCCGGAATCTGTAGCGGCTTTAATTAAGCGTGCTGCAGTTTCGAGATTTTCATTGAGACTGGGAGTCGATACCATTTGTATCGATGCCATGTTGAGTTCAGAAGAATTTCTTGGTGCGCTCATCTATTTAACCTGGCATTTGGGTAGTGGTGTTTTGGTTTGTAGGTGGGTTTGCGGGAGCAGAATTAGGAGAGCTTGGTTTTGTCTGCTCTTTCAAAAGATTTTTAGTGCGAATCGTCTCTAAAGTTTTAGCATCGAGCGGTTGACCCTTTTGATCAAGAGGAACTACCTCAGGATTTTCCCAGGAGCCCTGAACCAAATAATCTGTCTGCATGGTGCGGTTAATTTGATTGGTGATGAGGTACTGACCTAGTACTGCTCCTAAACCAATAATGGGATTAATTACAAATGCCGCAAGTGAGCCTGCAGTGGCGTCAATCGTAGGAAAGATAGTTATCCGGAGATCCTGGGTTTCTTTGGGGACATTAATTTGCCCCGTCATAGCAACCCGAGCTTGATCCAGAATCATGGTGAATTGCTTGGTTTGTGCAACCCCTTGTGTAATCTCAAAGTTGCTGGCGATGGAATTGAAAGGCGTACCTTTGGTTGCCAAATTTCCCAGGCTACCTTTGAGGTCTAAGGTTGCAAATCTAAAGAGACTTTGCAGACTCAGAACATCCAGTAACTTAGCTCCATCGGTATTGACTTCTAATAAGCGCCCTTTGGCGAGGTCTAAGCTCACGTTGCCAGCAAGAGAATCATAGGCTGGAGAAAAGGGTGACCCAGACCATGAGAGCGAGGCATTGAGCTTTCCTTCGCCACCCTCTACCGACTTAGAGTTACTCCAATGGGAAATAATCTGCCCCGCATCTTTGATATTCATATCCGCAGTGAATGAGCTCAGTTCTGGATTATTTTGGGCGCTAGCCTGCCACTGACCTTTGATAGTGGAGTTGCCTTGAGGATTATTAATTTGCATTGACTCAAGCTTCATGAGATCGCGACTAGTTTTAGATTTGATTTTGACGGCACCTAGTTGCGCCTTGGTCCAGCTCAAATCATCTATTGTTAAATCTAGACTGGGGATAGCATTTGGATCGACCGGAGTCTTGAGGGGGCTAGCTTTTTGTGGAGTACTTTCCTTGGATACTAAGTCTGGAGCTATACGTTGATCTGGAATTTTGAGGCGTGTAAGTCTTCCAGACACAAATCCACTAGGGTGATCACTACTGCCGGGTTGCCATTGCAGCTGTCCAGCAATCTGGGGCGAATTTAAACGCAGTTGCCAAGCGATATTTTTCTTCTGAGACTGCATGCTGACATCAGACCACTCTCGATCTAGGGCGATTAATTTCTTCACTTGAGCAGAGATTTGTACATCCTCCTCGAGGGCATTTGAAAGATTGACTTCATTCGTTTTGCCCTTTGATTTTCCTGCTCCTAAAAACTCTACCCACTGATCAAGGTCTAGTTCATTGCTTGCTAAGTGGAGTAAAGTGCCTTGTTGTGGCAATGCTGTTGGAGACCCAACACCGACTGCATTTTTTACTTCATTCGTGGAATTGAGATTTCCCTGAAGAAAATATTGGTCTCCTAATTTTCCAGACCAATCTGCGCGTACTAAATTGGTTTTGCTGGCAGGGTAAATTTTTAGATTGAGCTCACCCAACATAGGGGTTCCTGCTAATTTCTTGGCAGGTGAGGGGGCAGAGCTAGCCCAATTGCGTAAATCAAAATTGAGTTTGGTTTGGCTGCCTGCTTTATTAAAGTTGATCAGACCTTCATATTTAGCTGATCCACTCATCGCACTAAGAAGTGCTGGGTGGGCTCGAGATTTTAAATTTCCTGAAATATAATCTTTGATGAAGCTAGCATTAATGTTGCCTCCAATGCTAAAGCTAGTGTTACCTGCCGAAGAGGGTGCGCTAGCAATTTTGAAGGTGCCGCCTAAAAAGTTTGCGGTGACATTATCAAACTCAGGATTAACTTCAGTAATGCGCACCTTGCCTTTCAGATTTTCAAGTGGAGGAACCTGCCCCCATTGCACTTGATTTCCAGGAAGGTTAATTTTTGCATCGAAGCTAACATCGTCACTTCCAGCTAGCGGAATTTTTAAGTCAAGACCCACATTCACAGGGCCTTTAAGAGTGAGATTTTTAGCTAAGTTGGCTTGCGAAATACCTACGGGTGATACAAATAGGTATTCGAGGATTTCAGAGCCATCACCCTCAATAGAGCTATTAATGAGTAAGGCCAGATTTTTAGCGCTGAGATCCGGAATTTGTGCTTTGACCTTGGTGATAGCCACTCTTTGATAGTTTGCTTTATCCACATCAATATTTAAAGCTGCTTGTTTCAAGTTGATGGTGCCACTGACATTATTCAGTGCTGACCAAACCCCTTGGCTTTTTGGTAGCAGAGGTGCTGGCTTAAAGCTTGCTTTGGAGAAAGGTAAATTTAAGCTGAGCTCTCCAACGGTGCCAGCTGGGTAAGGTGCTTGATTGGGGTCACCCTTAATGTGTAAAGAGCCATTTTGAATCTCCCCGGACTCAAATGCTTTGCTTAGGTAAAGGCGGATATCCTTATCTATTCCAACTGGCAAATAGCGATGGACCGTTGCTAGCTTAGCCTTAACGAATTCCATATCTAAAGTGATGAAGTCGGGTTGCTTAAGTGCGCCGATCAAATAGCTGAGATCAAAATTGGTTGTAATTTCAGAGTTACTGAGCTGCAGTTTCTTAGCATTGATTAGCCAACCCCCTTTTTGCTTGGACCAACTAATCTCACCTTTTGCGCGATCCAGTTGAATTTCAGAGGCGGATAAAAAGTCACTCATCTCTAATTCAAGATTGCTCGAATCTAGTGTGAAGTTACCTTGCTTCTGATTGCTCACTAAGTTGCCAGATAAATTTGCAGCTGAGGGCATCGATTTATTCACTCCAGTAAAGCTAATGTCCTTGAGCTTTGCGCTGATAGTGAAGTCGAGTTTGTGAGAGGAAAACCAATTTCCCGGAATAGGCAAAGCCGCTAGTGCAGATTGGCTTTCGGACCAGTTTATATCTACATTCTGCAACTCACCATCTGCTTCAGAAATCTTGATCCATTGATGAATCTTTTTTGGCAGAGGAAGATTGAGTGCAAAGAGGGCAATATCTTCCAATTGTATTTTTGGTGATGAGAAGCCGAACTCTTTGATCTCGCCACCATCTTTTGGTGGACGCCAACGGAAAGTAATGGGGCTTAATTTTTCAAGTGATGCAGTTTGTGGGCTATCGATATTGCGCCATGCCAAGGTTTTTGTTGTAATGGAATTTAAGCCGCCATCTGTATCTTGGATTAGCTCTGTCTCCAGCCTGCCAAACTCAAGGGGATCCTCATCCTTGTTTAATTGCACGATGAGTTGATCGGCTATTAAGGACATTTGCCCTCCATTAGCCTTGCCACCATCGAGCTTCAGGCTGCCCTGAGAGTTGATTCTGCCGCCCAAGTCATAGACCGGAAGACTGAGGTCTTTAGAAATTTGACCGAGCTTGAGTTCAGTAAGATCCCATGAAATAGTTCCGATCCAGTCGCGCCAATTACCCCCCTGGCCACCAAGGTGATGGACAAAGTCAGCTTGGAGTTTGATTGGATTTGGGCTCCAGGGGGTTTGAGCGTTGAGCTGACCCTCGTGACTACGAATGCCATTAATTAAGTGAAAGCTTTGAATATCAATGACAGTTTTTAGCTTTCGACTTTGTTGGTCCTCCCAATAAATTTTGGCATTGTTAATTTGGATATCGTTTTGAGCGAACAACCAGTTACCGGTTGAAAAATTATCGGCATCGCCTTGAATCGGAATTCCAGCAATGGAAACGATGCCTTTTGAATCGCGTTGTGCGTATAGCTGCGCCCGATCAATAGTGATCTCGTGAAAATAGGGCGCTAAATAATAGAAAGAAAGCCAGCTGAGTTGCCCGCTGATATTTTCAATGAGCAAGGGTGGGGTGGGAGTGCTTGCGTCATTGAATCGTAACCCTTGAATCGCAAAGCTTGGTCGAATTCCAGTCCAAGATACCTGGACATCATCCATCGTGAAATTGGTGCCCAAGCGAGCACTCATTAAGCGCTCTATGGTGGGCTTTGATTTCTCAATCTGTGGCCAAAGAATAAAACGCACCCCAAGATGGCCTAATACGAAAAAAGCCACAGTGACGCCTGCAACAATAAGGGCGCGCTTACGCCAGCGACCACCAGAACCTGGAGGACGTTTTTGAAGCACGCTCAGCAGGCGAGTCCAGATGATATTTACAAGCATGGACTCTATTATCCGTCAGCCATTAGGTGATCGCCAAGCTTCTGCAAGTTTGAGTCTAGAGTCGGATTAAGATGGAGAAATGACTGATTTTGCCGCCCAAATTGAATTTCTAAAGCAGCACTCCAGCTACGCGCAACGCTGGATCCATTCTCGCCCTGAGTGGGTTGATTGGCTTCGCTCTCAGGGCACCCAAAAAGTGGATCTGATTGGAATCCGGGATCTATTGAGTCCTTGCCAAGATGCTTTAGCCGCTCCCGAGCAAGATGAGGCTCAATTTATGGCGGATCTAAGGCTGGCAAGGCAGCGCCTCATGCTCTGGATTGCCTTCCGAGACCTCAATGGCATGGCCGATCTCAGTGAGGTAACGCATGCACTGAGTCATTTTGCGCAGGAGGCAGTAGCCCTTTCGATTGCCTATATCCGAGAAGATCAGCAGCGTCGTTTTGGCCTGCCTTGGAGCCAGGTCACGGATTCAGAGATGCCTTTAATGGTCGTAGGTATGGGTAAGTTGGGTGGGTTAGAGCTCAACCTTTCGTCTGATATCGACCTGATCTTTTTGTATGAGCACGAAGGTGATACTCAGGGCGGACCGAAGAGCCTGTCTCATCACGAGTGGTTTGTGCGCATGGGTAAGCGCCTGATTAAATTATTGGCTGAGCATGACGCCAATGGTTTTGTATTTAGGGTGGACATGCGTCTGAGACCGAATGGAGATTCTGGGCCCCTGGTCTGTAGTCTCGATATGCTTGAGGAATACCTATTGGTACAAGGAAGGGAGTGGGAGCGCTACGCCTGGATTAAGGGCAGGTTGATCTCACCTTTGCCTGATTCACCCTCCTTTGCTCATTGCGAGCGTGAGCTTGATCAACTGATTCGCCCTTTTGTTTATCGCCGCCATTTAGATTACGGCGTGATTGCTTCTATCCGTGAATTGCATCGGCAGATACAGCATGAGGCTGAGAAGCGTTCCTCGAATCATCATGGTCGATCTAGAGATATTAAGTTGGGTCGTGGTGGCATCCGTGAGATTGAGTTCTTGGCGCAAATGTTTCAATTGATGCGTGGTGGCACCGATCCGCGCTTTCGCATTCGACCTACTCTAGAGGTATTGGAGTTGGTAAAGCAGCAAGGTATTTTGCCCGCCCAAGAGGCTGATGATTTAAAGGCGGCTTACGTTTACTTGCGTCGCTTAGAGCATCGGATTCAGGTTTGGGAAGATCAGCAGACACACTATTTGCCCGAGGATGAAGGTCCTCGCACTCGTTTAGCAGCGAGTATGGGTGGCCCTGATCAGATTCAAGAGCAAGCCCGTTTTTTATCTGAGCTCGACAAACATCAAGCAGCAGTAGCCCGGTATTTCGAAAAAGCTTTTGTACTAGATGATGGAGCACGATTAGACAATGCTTCCTTGCCAGAAGGCTGGGAGCTAGATGCCACAATGTTCCCAGAGTCTGCAGCCCGTTGGTTGGCTTGGGCTGATAGCTCTAAACAAAGACAGTTACCAGAAAAAAGCAGGATTATTTTTAACAACCTCATTCGTAAGGCTGCGGAGTGTTTGCAAATAGACCAGCCAATAACAATTAGCGCAGACCAAACCTTACTACGCTTTTTTGATTTGCTAGATGCAGTTGCAAGACGCAGTGCCTATTTATCCATCTTGTCTGAATATCCTCAGGCACTATTGAATGTATTGGCTTTACTCAAGACCTCTCAATGGGGCGCGCAATATTTAACTCGGCATCCCCATCTCTTGGATTACTTGCTCAACTCGCGCACCGAGAAAGCCCTGATTGAAAATCCAGAGCAGTATTGGCAGGAAGTAAAAGCGACCTTAGATATGCGTCTTGATGACGTGATGGCTGATGGTGATGGCTCAGAGCAGGCGATGGATATTTTGCGCATCACCCATCACACCGAAACCTTTATTACTTTGCTTGCGGATTTGGGCATTGGTATGGATCACGAGCTTTCGGTAGAAAAGGTGAGTGATCATTTATCTGCTTTGGCAGACTTAATACTGCAGACCACTTTTGAGCGGGTATGGCCTGGCGTTGCCCAGAAGTTTGCATTACCGCTTGATACGACCGCGCCATTCGCAGTGATTTCTTATGGCAAGTTGGGCGGTAAAGAGTTGGGGTATGCCTCCGACTTGGACCTGGTTTTCTTATATCAAGCCGAAGCAACTGATTTTGCTGCCCAAGAAATCTATGCGCTACTCGCTAAGCGGATGATTAACTGGTTAACCGCCTATACATCAGCTGGGAGCTTATTTGAAATCGACACACGTCTTCGCCCCAATGGTTCTGCCGGATTTTTAGTGACAAATGCCGATGCATTTAAGAAATACCAGATGCGTGAAGGTGACAACGCCGCTTGGGTTTGGGAGCATCAAGCTCTCACGCGAGCTAGATGCTCGGCGGGATCAAGAGTAGTTGAAGAATTCTTTGATGGTGTGCGATTTGATGTTTTAAGTCAGAAGCGTGATGTTGGACAACTACGCCATGAGATTTCAGAGATGCGTCGCAAGGTTCATGCCGGACATCCAAATCCTAGCCCCGACTTTGATTTGAAGCATGATGCCGGTGGCATGGTGGATATTGAATTTATCGTGCAATTTTTAGTCCTGGCATTCTCAAGCGCCCATCCACAGCTGATTGGTAACCTGGGAAACATCGCTTTACTTCGGATTGCTGGAGAGGCAGGATTAATTCAAGCTGCAATAGCGCAAGAGGTGGGAGATGCCTATCGCCTGCTTCGAGCACGTCAACATCGCTTACGTTTAGACGGTGCAGAAAAGACGCGGGTAGATTTGGAGCTTGAGCCACAACTGGTTCATGCAAGAGAGGTGGTTCTGACTTTATGGCAAGACATATTTCTTGCCCCTTCGGGCGCTGAACCAGTTTAGTTTTGCTCTAGTAGCTCGCGAGCGTGTCGACGCGTTGTGTCAGTAATCGTTGCTCCACCGAGCATGCGAGCCACTTCTTCTACTCGCTCAGACCTTCCAAGTGGAGTGACCTGAGAGAGGGTTTTATCACCTGCCTGTGATTTACTGACTTTGAGGTGGTGATTACCTTGCGCAGCCACTTGTGGCAAGTGAGTCACACACAGAATTTGATGTGACTCACCAAGTTGACGTAATAACTTCCCAACAGTCTCTGCAACAGCGCCGCCGATACCGGCATCGACTTCATCAAATATCAGCGTGGGTGTAAATGATGCCTTGCTAGTGATGACGCTTATAGCCAAGCTAATGCGGGCTAATTCACCACCGGAGGCTACTTTGGCTAGTGAACGTGGAGTGCTGCCAGCATGGCCTGCAACCAGAAACTCAATTTGCTCAAGACCATGAGCACCACCTTCGGCCAAAGGTAGCAAGGCAATCTCCAATTGTCCGCCTGCCATCGATAGGTCTTGCATTGCAGCGGTAACTTGCTTACCTAAATCTAGCGCAGCCTTGTTGCGTTTTTGTGAAAGTTGCTTTGCTTGCTTGAGGTAGACAAGTTCTTCTTGTTTCACTCTCTCACGTAAAGCTTCGATATTTTGCGAGGCTGTTAAGGCCTCTAAGCGTTCGGTAGTATCTAACAGAAGCTTTGGTAAGTCATCTGCTTCGGTGCGGTATTTTCTGGCTGCACCATGAAGTGCTTGCATGCGCTCCTCCACCTCACTGAGGCGTGCAGGATCTAAATCGAGTTTTTGTAAATACCGATTGAGGCCATGCACCGCTTCGTCTATCTGAATTTGGGCTGACTCTAAGGCTTGGCTGATATCACTGAGTGCGGAGTCATGTTCTGCTAGGGCGCTGATATTGGAGCTAGCCTTAGAGAGGGTAGATTCGACAGAGTTATCCGCATCGCTCAGAGCATCAATTGCTTCTTGACAGCCACTCATAATCTTTGCGCCATTTGCTAGGCGTGCATGCTCACTTTGAATGGCAGTCCATTCACCTTCCTGCGGAGAGAGTTCAGTGAGTTCCTCTAATTGCCACTCCAAACGCTCACGCTCGCGTTCAATATCTTGCCCAGCATTTTCAGCTTGCTCGAGTCTACGGCGCGATTCATTCAGGGTTTTAAATAATTGGGAAACCTCGGTAACCAGATCTAGGTGATTAGCATGGCGATCGAGTAGTTCGCGTTGCGCGCCACCTTTAAGTAATAGTTGATGTGCGTGTTGACCATGAATATCTACTAATTGATCACCTGCTTCTCGCAGTTGCACCAAAGTTGCTACGCTGCCATTAATGAAGGCGCGGCTGCGGCCATTGGCTTCTACAGTTCTTTTTAGTAAAAGACTTTGCCCATCATCTTCCAGTGGAAAACCTAGCTCATCCAGCCATTCACTAAAATGTTTAATTTGCTGCGAATCAATCCGAAAGAGAGCGCTAATTTCTGCGCGGCTACAGCCTTCACGAATTTGGCTGCTATCTGCACGCTCACCCAACACTAAGCTGAGAGCATCTAAGAGGATGGATTTACCAGCCCCTGTTTCACCGGTCAGGACTGTAAACCCAGAGGAAAAGTCCAGCTCTAACTGGTCAACAATGACAAAGTCGCGAAGCGATAGTGTTTGAAGCATGCTTTAGCGTACCAAAAAATTCGACATCAGAATGTCGATGGATACTCATTCCAATGTAACTTCTCGCGCAAGGTTTTGTAGTCACTATGGCTGCGAGGGTGAAGTAGGGTGATGGTTTTTTCAGATTGACTAACTTCAATGATGTCACCGGAGTGCAAATGCGTTTGTGATTGCATGTCAAAGTTCACAATCACTTCTCCGCCATCAACAACCTCAATGCTCACCAGAATATCTTGCGGTAATACGATGGGGCGATTAGATAAAGAGTGTGGCGCAATCGGCGCCAATAGAATTCCGGCAACCCGCGGATGCAGAATCGGACCGCCAGCAGAAAGGGCATAAGCTGTTGAGCCGGTAGGGGTAGACACAATTAAGCCATCTGATCGCTGGTTATACATAAATGAACCATTGACGCGCACTGCAAGCTCGACCATTCCTGATATTCCGGAGCGATTAACCACTACATCATTGAGGGCGAGGGCTTGATTGATTTTTTTGCCATCACGCATTACCACTGCATCTAGTAGGGTTCTGGTATCGGCTTCGTAGTCACCAGCAATAATTTGCGGCAAAACTGTTTCAACATTCTGAATGGGGATGTCGGTCATATAGCCCAAGCGACCCATATTGATGCCAACGAGGGGGACATTACTGCCCGCAAGTTGACGCCCAATCCCCAGCATGGTCCCGTCGCCACCCAAAACTACTGCCAAATCAATGGCTCCCGCAAACTCCTCTACTTTTTTGATCGGATAGGCGCTCAGGCTTAAGTGGCTTGCGGTGGCGCTTTCAACGAAGACCTCGCAGCCTTGCTGGCCAAGTAGCGTTGCCAGGTCCTTAAGGCGCTCTTGCATGCCGTCAGCCTGATATTTGCCGACAAGCGCAACCCGGCTAAAGGCCTTTTTGCTGGAATTTGGGGATGGGCTTAACATATAACGATTAAACCATAGGCATAAAATCCCTTCCACCATGGATGATCGTTCCCGCGCCTTACTGAAAACCCTCATCGAGCGTTATATCGAAGAGGGGCAGCCTATTGGCTCACGCACCCTGTCTCGATTCTCGGGATTGGATCTTTCTGCGGCTACGATTCGTAATGTCATGGCGGATTTAGAGGAAATGGGCTTAGTCACCAGCCCCCATACCTCAGCTGGTCGCATCCCAACCCCAAGGGGCTACCGTATCTTCGTGGATACGATGGTGACCGTTCGCCCCCTAGAGGAAATGGCTGCCCGTGAGATGGAAAAAGGACTTTTGCCAGATTCACCCCAAAGGGTGCTGAATTCCGCTGCGCAAATTTTGTCTAATTTGACTCATTTTGCCGGGGTGGTGATGACGCCTAAGCGGGCCCAGGTCTTCAAGCATATTGAATTCTTAAGGCTTGGCGAAGGCAAGATACTGCTCATCATGGTGACCCCTGAGGGTGATGTTCAAAACCGGATCCTTCCCACTTCGCAGGACTACACCCCAAGTCAGCTAGTTGAGGCTGGAAATTACATCAATACTCAGTTTGCCGGCAAGAGTTTTGCAGAGGTACGTGCGCACCTTGCCTCTGATCTGGATAATTTGCGAACCGATATCTCGGGGCTGATGGCCTTAGCATTGCACAGTGGCGTTAGTGATTACGGCATGGGTCAAGGAGATATGCTGCTATCAGGTGAGCGGCGCTTACTGAATGTGGGCGATCTCAGTACTAATTTGGATAAGCTACGCAAGATGTTCGATATGCTCGAGCAAAAGTCGGTCCTCATGCAGTTGCTAGACGTATCTAGTCATGCGGATGGTATTCAAATCTTTATTGGCGGCGAAAGTGATTTGCTGCCTTATGAAGATTTGGCGGTCATCAGTGCGCCGTACAGCGTCGATGGCCAGATCGTTGGAACCCTTGGCGTGATTGGACCCACTCGTATGGCATACGATCGGGTGATTCCGATTGTCGACATTACCTCTAAGTTGTTATCGGGCGCATTAAGTGCGCCAATCAGTTCTTAGTAATATTTATATCTTTTAGCTCTCTTTAATAAAGACGGATCTTCCTTGAATCAAAATCCTCACTTACGCCCCTCTAAGACAGCAGTGTTATTGCTTAATTTGGGTACTCCTTCTGCACCAACGGCTAAGGCAGTCAGAGCCTATCTCAAAGAATTTCTATCTGATCCACGCGTTGTAGAAATCCCCCGCATTATTTGGTGGTGTATTTTGAACGGTATTATTTTGCCGATTCGTAGTGGTGCTTCCGCAAAGAAGTACGCTTCCATTTGGTTGCCAAAATTAGGCTCACCTCTGATGCATTATTCCCGCCTACAAGCAAAAGAGTTGGGTGAGAAATTCGCGGATCACGGTGAAGTGGTGCTGGTAGATCTGGCCATGCGTTATGGCGAACCTTCAACTCAGCAAGCCCTGGAAGCCTTGCAGGATCAGGGCATGGAGCGTCTTTTGTTGTTGCCGCTATATCCGCAATATTCGGCTACCACTACTGCGTCGAGTTTTGATGAAGTGTTTCGCGTGCTCGGGACTTGGCGTAATCAACCCGAGTTGCGTTTAGTCAAGTACTATCACGACAATCCTGCCTATATTTCAGCATTGCGTGACCAAGTACTGGGCGCATGGGATAAAGATGGTCGCCCAGATTTTGCTGCTGGCGATCGCTTTGTAATGTCTTTCCACGGCCTACCCAAGCGCAATTTAATGAAGGGCGATCCCTACCATTGTGAGTGCCTGAAAACTGGTCGCTTGCTTGGTGAGTCATTAGGTTTAGTGCCTGGACAATACTTAGTTACCTTTCAATCGCGCTTTGGTAAGGCGGAGTGGCTCAAGCCTTACACGGCTCCGATGATTGAAGAGTTGGGTAAAGCAGGTTGTAAGCGAGTGGATATTTTTTGCCCAGGATTTCCGGCGGATTGCTTGGAAACCCTAGAAGAGATTGCAATGGAAGCACGAGAGATCTTTTTGGAGCATGGCGGCAAAGACTACCGCTACATCCCTTGTTTAAATAGTAATCCAAAGTGGATCGATGCCATGTACGAGATTGCCCAGCAGCATCTATCTGGTTGGAGTTTGGGTGTTGAGTCCGATGCAGTATTGCAGGAGCGCGACCGCTTGGCTGAGTTAGCTAAAGCGAATATTGCTTAGAGTAAGGCGCACTTGAAATTACCTTAATTGGCCCCATATCGTTGAGAAGTAGCCATCCTGATAGAAAAGTGAATTTGCACCTATGACCCAAGAAAATCAAAATCCATCCCCTGAGCAAGAAAATACTGCTGCCGATCCTCAGGCTGAAGCTGGTGCAGAAGCAGCTCCTGCAGATGCCGAAGTAAAGACTCCAGAGCAAGAAATTGCTGAGTTAAATCAGAAGCTAAGCGAGATGCAAGATAACTACCTTCGCGCTAAGGCCGAGGGTGAAAATATTCGCCGCCGTGCTATTGAAGATATCTCAAAGGCCCATAAGTTTGCGATTGAGAGTTTTGCTGAGCACCTCGTGCCGGTGACGGACAGTCTGTATGCAGCTTTGAACGCAGAGACCGTAGATGCCAAAGCCTTTAAAGAGGGTCTAGAGATCACCCTAAAGCAATTGCTAGCCGCCTTTGAAAAAGGACGATTGACTGAGATTAATCCTACTGTAGGTGACAAATTCGATCCTCACCATCACCAGGCCATTGCGTCAGTCCCTTCGGACCAAGAGGCCAATACCGTGGTTTCCGTCTTACAAAGGGGTTATTCCATTGCAGATCGCATTTTGCGCCCAGCCTTGGTTACCGTGAGCGCGCCTAAATAAGGTATTAAAAGTCCCTAAAAAAGCCCCTAAATGGGGTTTTCTGGGTGAAAAAAGATAAAAAAAGGCAGAAATCTGCCTTTTTTGCTTTTGAACCCTTGAATTTCCCTTCTTCGACCCCATTTATTCCTTATCGAATTATTCGCAGTTTGACGAAATTACACGTAACTTAATTTTTTTGGAGCCATTATGGGAAAGATTATCGGAATTGACTTAGGAACCACGAACTCGTGCGTTTCGGTTGTTGAAAACAATGCACCTAAAGTTGTCGAGAACGCAGAAGGCGGTCGTACAACTCCTTCCATCATCGCTTATGTTGAAGATGGCGAAGTATTGGTCGGCGCACCTGCAAAACGCCAATCAGTTACCAATCCTAAAAACACCATTTACGCGGTAAAGCGTTTGATGGGTCGTAAATTTACGGATGCGGAAGTACAAAAAGACATTGGCTTGATGCCTTACAAAATTGTTCAAGCGGACAACGGTGATGCATGGGTTGAGGCGCGCGACAAAAAAATGGCACCACAACAAGTGTCAGCAGAAATTCTGCGCAAAATGAAAAAGACTGCCGAAGATTACCTTGGCGAAGAAGTGACTGAGGCAGTGATTACTGTTCCTGCTTACTTCAACGACAGCCAACGTCAAGCTACTAAAGATGCGGGTCGTATCGCTGGTTTAGATGTCAAGCGCATCATCAATGAGCCAACTGCTGCGGCATTAGCCTTCGGTTTGGACAAACAGGACAAGGTTGATCGCAAGATTGCTGTGTATGACTTAGGTGGCGGCACATTCGACGTATCCATTATCGAGATTGCTAACGTGGACGGCGAGAAGCAGTTTGAAGTACTCTCTACCAACGGCGATACCTTCTTGGGTGGTGAAGATTTTGACCAGCGCATCATTGACTGGATCATTGCTGAGTTCAAGAAAGAGCAAGGCGTAGATTTGAGTAAGGACGTATTGGCATTGCAGCGTTTGAAAGATGCTGCTGAGAAAGCCAAGATCGAATTGTCATCTGCACAACAGACTGAGATCAATTTGCCATACGTGACTGCTGATGCAGGCGGCCCTAAGCACTTGAACTTGAAGTTGACCCGCGCTAAGTTGGAATCTTTAGTAGAAGAGTTGATCAATCGTACGACCGGCCCTTGCTTGACTGCAATTAAAGATGCTGGCGTAAACCCCGCTGAAATCGATGATGTGATTTTGGTCGGCGGTCAAACCCGTATGCCTGCTGTTCAGGATAAGGTAAAAGAAATTTTTGGCAAAGAGCCACGCAAAGATGTGAACCCAGATGAGGCAGTTGCAGTTGGTGCCGCGATTCAAGGATCCGTATTGTCTGGTGATCGCAAAGATGTATTGCTCCTGGACGTAACTCCATTATCTTTGGGTATCGAAACCTTGGGCGGCGTAATGACCAAGATGATTCCGAAGAACACGACTATTCCGACCAAGCATTCACAGGTTTACTCTACAGCGGAAGATAACCAGCCTGCCGTAACCATTAAGTGCTTCCAAGGTGAGCGTGAGATGGCTACTGCCAACAAATTACTCGGTGAATTTAATTTGGAAGGTATTGCGCCAGCACAACGCGGTATGCCACAAATTGAAGTAACTTTTGATATTGATGCCAACGGTATTTTGCATGTCACTGCAAAAGACAAGACAACTGGCAAAGAGAACAAGATCACCATCAAGGCAAACTCAGGTTTGACTGAAGAAGAAATTTTACGCATGGTGAAAGATGCTGAAGCGAATGCCGATGAAGATAAAAAAGCATTGGAATTAGTAACCGCACGTAACACTGCCGATGCTTTGGCCCACTCAACCAAGAAAGCTTTGGAAGAGCATGGTTCTGCTTTGGAGGCTTCTGAGAAAGAGGCAATCGAAGCTGCCTTGAAAGAATTGGACGAAGCCATCAAGGGTAGCGATAAAGCTGCTATTGAGGCCAAGACTGAGGCTTTGGGTAAAGCAAGTCAGAAGCTCGGTGAAAAAGCCATGGCTGCAGAACAAGCTAAGGCTGGCGGCGCTCCTGGCGCAGCGCCTGGTAGCGCACCAGGTGCGGCTCCCGATGCTGACGTAGTGGATGCGGATTTCAAAGAAGTGAATGACAAGAAATAATCCCTTAATTGAGAGTCATTTAACGTAGTTTAGAGGTACTTAAATAACAAGTCGGCCATGTGCCGACTTGTGTCATTCAGGTTGTTGAGAGGAATTTTGTGTCTACAAGTAAACGCGATTATTACGAGGTCCTTGGAGTTGCTAAAGGCGCTAGCGATGAGGAGCTAAAAAAAGCTTATCGAAAAATGGCGATGAAGCATCATCCTGATCGCAACCCCGATAGCAAAACAGCAGAAGCGCAATTTAAAGAAGTGAAAGAAGCTTACGAAACTTTAACGGACCCGAATAAGCGTGCTACATATGATCAGTATGGTCACGCTGGCCTTGATCAATCAGGCGGCTTTGGTGGTGGTGGCTTTGGCGGCGGCGGTTTTGCTGACGCTTTTGGCGATATCTTCGGCGATATTTTTGGTCAGGGTGGTGGACGTCAGTCAGGACCGCAGGTATATAAAGGTGCCGATTTACGTTACAACATGGAAATCACTCTTGAGCAAGCTGCCGAGGGTTACACCACCCAAATTCGGGTGCCAAGCTGGAGTAATTGCAAGCCATGTCAGGGCACTGGGGCTGAACCTGGTAGCAAAGCCGAGAGATGTACTACTTGCGCCGGTCATGGCCAAGTCCGCGTCCAGCAAGGCTTCTTCTCCATGCAACAAACTTGCCCTAAGTGCCGTGGCACTGGTGAGTACATTCCGAAGCCATGCAAGACTTGTCATGGCAGCGGTAAACATAAAGAACAAAAGACGCTGGAAATCAAAATCCCTGCGGGTATTGATGATGGCATGCGCGTGCGCTCTGTTGGAAATGGCGAGCCCGGTGTCAATGGTGGACCATCCGGCGATCTTTATGTAGAGGTGAGAGTTAAGCCCCATAAGGTATTTGAGCGTGATGGCAGTGATTTGCATGTCCAAATGCCGATCTCATTCGCAACTGCAACGATTGGTGGGGACATTGAAGTTCCAACGCTTTCAGGGCGCGTCGAGTTTCCGATTCCTGAGGGTACGCAAACTGGAAAAACATTCCGCTTGCGTAACAAGGGTATCAAAGGTTTGCGCTCGACTATCGTGGGCGATCTCTTTGTCCACGTTGCGATCGAGACTCCAGTGAAGTTAACTGATGAACAGAGAAAATTACTGCAGAGCTTTGACGATAGCCTCAAATTGGGTGGCGATAAACATAACCCCCATCAAAAGGGTTGGTTCGACGGCGTAAAGAGTTTTTTTAGTTAACTAGTAGTTTGAACTTATCCAGCAAAGCCGTGTTCGGGTCCGGGGAATTTTCCGGATTTCACTTCTCGAACATAGGCTTTGACTGCTGCCTCAATTGAGGCGTGGCCATCCATAAAGTTTTTAACAAACTTGGGTGGCTTTCCAGGGCTGATGCCCAGCATATCTTGTAGTACCAATACTTGACCTGAGCAATTTGCGCCTGCACCGATTCCAATAGTGGGAATAGAGAGTGATTCGGTAATGAGATTGCCCAATGAAGATGGGATAGCTTCGAGCACAATCATTTGTGCCCCAGCTTGCTCGCACGCTATTGCCTGCTCGAGCATGAGGCTTGCAGAATCTTTCGATTTACCTTGAACCTTATAGCCACCTAGGATGTGAACGGATTGGGGAAGAAGTCCTAGGTGGGCACAAACAGGAACACTGCGTTCTACTAAATACTGAATGATGTCGACTTGCCAATCACCGCCTTCAAGTTTGACCATGTCGGCACCAGCGCGCATGAGTTCTGCTGCTGACTCTAAGGCTTGAACAGGGTCGCCATAGCTAGCAAAGGGAAGGTCAGCAATGATGAAAGCTTGGGTGTTGGCGCGGGCTACACATTCGGTGTGATACGCCACATGTTCAACAGTTACGGGTGTGGTGCTAGAGTGACCTTGAATCACATTACCTAAGGAATCCCCAATCAGGATGGTGTCTACTCCACTGCGATTTAACAAGGCCGACATGGTTGAATCGTATGCCGTCAGCATCGTAATTTTTTCACCCTCAGCACGCATGGCGAGGAGTTTAGAAATCGTGATTGGCTTTTCGCCTTGCAAGTAACCCATGGCGTGAGTTTAATGAATTAATGCGCTGATTGGCTATAAACCTGCTTTTCACCGCAATTACAGTTGCGGCAAGAGAGTTTTTCAATGCGCTGATCAGCCACATTTGGCAAATACGCCCTGAGTTCGCCCCAGTTGGGCAAGAAGAAATCTGGTGCAATTTCTAGCAAGGGAAGCAGAACAAACGAGCGCTCAATGATTCTGGGATGGGGGATTGTGAGTTCTGTATCTGTTTGAGATACGCCCTCAAAGGATAGGATATCCAGATCAATTGTGCGGGGTGCATTAGCGTAAGGGCGCTCACGACCGAATTCTTGTTCGACTGCTTGGCAGACATGCAAAAGGCCATACGGGCTTAATTGCGTTTCAATTTCAATTACAGAATTGATATAGTCGCCCCCGGTTGCTTGGAAGGGCGCACTTTGGTAAAAGCAGCTTTTAGCCAGTATTTGGAGCTCGCAACGCTGCGCGAGGCACACAATCGCATCAGTAATGAGCTGACGCGTATCACCGACATTTCCACCAAATCCAATAAAAGCTCGAGCCATGCTCATTCCAAACGAGAGAAGGGTATAGAAAGACTACTGAAACTACTTTACTGAATTTTTCTAAAGTTTGCTTAGTCCGCTGCACTTTCAGTAGGTTCAGTCACTTTGGCTTTTCTACGGCGACGTCGTTTTGTTGGTGAGGCGCTATTGCCAGTCTCATTTTTAACGCTCGCCATCAGTGCTTCTTGCCCAGCTGGATCAGTTTCAATAAAGCTGGTCCACCATTCGCTTAGGGCTGGATTCTTTTCTCCCGTGGCACAGCGCAGCAGCATAAAGTCATAACCCGCTCTAAAACGTGGAGATTCAATGAGGCGATAGGGGTAGCGTCCAACACGCTTTTCAAAGCGGGGCTGCATTGACCAGATTTCTCGCATATCGCTCTCGAAGCGACGCTGAATCACCATGCCGCTACTTTGACTGGCAATCGTCTCATCCATCGCATCATGCAATGCGGGAATATTAGAAATCCCTTTAGCAATATTCTTTTTCCAGTTGCCTAGTAGATCTGGCCAGAGCAAAGTCGCAAACAAGAATCCGGCCGAAACACTTTTGCCAGATTGAATACGTTGGTCAGTATTGGCAAGGGCAATGCGAACAAAATCATTCGCTTCCTTAGAGTCTGCGCTCTGATCTAAGATGTGATCAAGTAAAGGCAAGAGGCCGTGGTGTAAACCTGCATCCTTCAAGCCTTGAATCGCAGCCCATGAATAACCAGACATGAGTAGCTTGAGAATTTCATCAAAGAGACGGGCGGATGGAACATCATGAATTAGCTTACCTAATTTAGCGATAGGCGCGCGTGTTGCTACATCTAAGGTAAAACCTGTCTTGGCTGCAAAGCGAATGGCGCGCAGCATACGAATGGGGTCTTCACGATAGCGCTTAGCCGGGTCACCAATCATGCGCAGGGTTTTCTTCTGCATGTCAGCCATACCGCCGTGATAGTCGAGTACGGTTTCAGTAGCGGGATCGTAGTACATCGCATTGATGCTGAAATCTCTGCGTGCAGCATCTTCATGCTGACTACCCCAGACGTTATCGCGCAAGATGCGGCCATTTTCTGCTACATGCTCGCCAGCGTTCTCCAGCAAGGCTCTAAAGGTGGATACCTCAATAATTTCCGGTTGGCCTTTGCCAAAGAAAGTGACATGCACAATCTGAAAGCGACGACCAATGAGGCGTGCTTTACGAAATAGTTTTTGCACTTGCTCTGGGGTGGCATTAGTTGCCACATCGAAGTCTTTAGGGCCAATACCTAAAGCTAAATCTCGCACAGCGCCGCCCACAATGAAAGCATCATAGCCGGCCTGCTGCAAAGTCTGAGTTACCTTCACAGCATTTTTCGAAAGTAAATCTGGGTCAATGCGGTGAGTTTTTTTGGGAACTCGTTTCGGCGCACCAGAGGTATGGGCTGCAGTATGTCGGATCATGGGATCACGACGCAAAATACGTTTAATAAATTTGGTAATCATGCAAACAGTTCAAGTATGGGCCAGTGACGTTTTAAGGCTTCATCACGCAGGCGAGCATCTGGATTGGTAGCAATAGGATTGCTCACTTTCTCCAGGAGAGGTAAATCGTTCATCGAATCTGAATAAAAATAACTTTGTGGCAATTCATCGAATGCGAGCTTTTGAGTAGCAAGCCAATCATGAACTCGTTGAATTTTGCCTTCCCGAAAACTCGGGATCCCCTTAACTTCACCTGTGAAATCAGCGAAAGGCTGATCTCCCACGGTGGCAGGTTCGGTAGCGACAAGATGTTCGATGCCAAAACTTTCTACGATGGGGCGAGTAACAAAGCTATTGGTTGCAGTCACAACGCAGCAAAGATCGCCAGCATCTTGGTGGCGCTTCACAAGATCAACTGCCTGTTGACGGAGCTGGCCAGTAATGACCTCTTGCATGAAGGCGTCATGCCATTCTTTAAGTTGTGCGCGGGAATGTTCGGAGAGTGGCTTTAATGCAAAGCGTAGGAACTCTTGAATATTCAGCTTGCCATCCTTGTAGTCTTGATAAAAGCGCTCATTTTGCTGCGCATAGTATTTGCTATCGACTACACCAATGCGCGCCAAGAACTGGCCCCATTCGTAATCGCTATCGCAGGGGAGAAGAGTGTGATCTAAATCGAACAGTGCTAATTGAGTCATAAATATTTATTTAGGCTGCAAGAGCTCTCTAACGAGGGGCAATGTAACAGCGCGTTTTGTTTCTAGTGAGTAAGCATCTAAGGCATCAATCAATGCCATCAGGCTGGGCATATCGCGATAAAAGCGATTTAGCAACCAAGGCAATACATCTGACGATAAAACTAAGCCGCGCGCTTGTGCTGCTTGTTGTAAGGCTTCTATTTTCTCATCATCGCCTAAAAGATGAGTTTGAAAGATCAAACCCCATCCCAGGCGGGTGCGCAGGTCTTCTCGAAGTCTTAATGCGCCAGGGGCAGCATTACCTGCCATGAAAATATGAATCGCTTTGCTACCCTGAATGGCATTCAGAATCCGAAATAAGGAGGCTACCAGGCGCTCATCCAGTCGATCCACGTCATCAACAGTAATCACTGAGGGCGTATCACTAGAGCATAGGGCAGGCAGGCTCTCTTCGAGACTTACCCAGGAAATGGGTTCATTGGGAGTCAGGGGGAAGCATTTCAAATCTAATTGCTGAGCAGCATTGCCGATTGCGCCGAGTAAATGGGTGCGACCAGAGCCTTCTGGACCCCACCAATAGATCCAGCGTTGATTAAGAGGATTCTCACTAACTAGTCTTGGGGCATGCACTTCCCAGGATTTGGCTACAGCCAACAAGGTGGAGTGCAGCGCTAGATTTTCGCCGGCTAAAAAATTACTTAAGCTGGGTTTAGGTGTGTGGCCGATGTCAAGGGCAAACTGTCTTGGTAGTGAGGGACTATTCATTGCTGCAGTAATTTACTTTTGGTACCACGGACTTTGGGTGTAGCATGTCCAGCCATATTGCAAAAGCACTAAACCAACTGCGCTGATGGGTAATGCGAGCAGGACGCCAAAGAAACCAAATAACTTTCCAAATAACAGCAAGGCAAAGAGCACTGCAACGGGGTGCAAGCCAATTCGTTCGCCTACGAGGCGTGGCGTGAGAAAGAAGCCTTCAATGAATTGGCCTAATCCGTACAGCACGAGGACGCCAATAATTGCGCTACCAGGCCCAAACTGCAAAAGGGCTGCAAGGACAGCTAGAGTAAAGCCCAGAGTAATGCCGATATAAGGAATCACAATCATGAGTGCAGTGAAGACGCCCAAGGCCGCCGCACCTTTAACCCCAATCACACTTAATCCTACGCTGTAGAAAACGGACATGATCGAAATCACAATCAGCATACCCCGGAGGTATTGCGAGAGTAAGCCATCGGCATGCATTGCGAGGTGGTGAATCGTCTCTTGTGCGCGGACCGGAACAATCGCTCTAATAAGTTTGAAGAAATGGTCCCAGTCGATCAATAAATAAAACATCACAAACAAGATCAGAACTGCATTAACGAATCCTGCAATCACCGAGCTACCTGACATCAGTACAGTCTCTAAGGTGGAGGACATGAGCGCATCAGAATTATCGTTGAGGTGTGTAGTAATTTTTTGGGTAGCGCTGGATTTGAGCGTGCCCCAATCCACATCAATATGAAATTCACTCAACTTAGGCCCGAGCCAGGCTTGCGTATTTTGGATCCAAGTCGGAAATTGAGCCTTAATGAGCGGGATTTCGGTTTTCAGGAGGGTAATGAAGAGGGTCAGTATTGAAAATACGACTACTAAACCAATAATCATGGCAATCCCAGCGGCCGCTGCACGGGGTAGGCGATGCCTCTCAAGCCACAAGCAAACTGGGCGTAAGGCATAAGCCAGAATAAATGCAGTCAGAAAAGGGGTAAAAATTTCAGCCATCGTCCTCGAATCCTCTAGAATTCAATGATTCTACCGACCAAGTAGCGTTTCTTACTAATCTTCTATCTCTGCCATGAACTCATCTACTAATTCTTCCTCCAAAGGCCTTTCCTACCGTGACGCTGGTGTCGATATCGACGCTGGGGATGACTTGGTGGATCGTATTAAGCCTTTGGCCAAGAAAACCATGCGGGAAGGCGTATTGGCTGGGATTGGTGGCTTTGGTGCCCTGTTTGAGGTCCCAAAACGCTACAAAGAGCCAGTGTTGGTATCCGGTACCGATGGGGTTGGTACAAAGCTCAGATTGGCCTTTGAGTGGAATCGTCACGATACGATTGGCCAGGATTTGGTGGCAATGAGTGTGAACGACATTTTGGTCCAGGGTGCTGAACCCCTCTTTTTCTTAGATTACTTCGCTTGCGGCAAGCTCACTGTAGATACCGCAGCCACTGTAGTTGGCGGCATAGCGCAAGGTTGTGAGTTGTCTGGTTGCGCACTCATCGGTGGTGAAACTGCTGAGATGCCCGGTATGTATCCTCCAGGTGAATACGACTTGGCCGGCTTTGCTGTTGGTGCGGTCGAAAAATCCAAAATTATTACTGGTGCAACGATTACCCCGGGCGATGTCGTGTTGGCGATTGCTTCGAGCGGTGCACATTCCAATGGCTATTCACTAGTTCGTAAAATTATTGAGCGTGCCGGGGCTAAGCCAACCGATGATTTGGGTGGCCGACCTTTGGGTGATGTAGTAATGGCCCCTACACAAATTTATGTGAAGCCTTTACTCAAGTTGATTGGAGAGATCAATGTCAAGGGCATGGCTCACATCACTGGTGGCGGTTTAGTGGATAACGTTCCACGCGTACTTCCAGAAAATACTCAAGCTGTACTGCATCGCGATAGCTGGCAAATGCCAGAACTCTTCCGCTGGTTGCAAATGAAGGGTGGCGTAGCCGATGCAGAAATGGTGCGCGTATTTAACTGCGGTATTGGTATGGTGGTAATTGTGTCTACCGACCAAGCTGACACTGCAATCCAATCTCTCAAGGCTGAAGGTCTTCATGCTTGGACGGTTGGTGAGGTGGTAGAGCGTCCTGTTGGCGCGCCACAAACTATTGTTATTTAATGCTCGGTAAAAGCCTACTTATCTAGGCTTTGCTTGCAGTACTCTAGGGCCGCGTTTAATTCAGTTGGGTTGAACGGGTCAAATGTTTTTCTTCCAGCGATTGCGCGCAACCAAGTTAATTGACGTTTACCAAGCTGTCTTGTAGCGGCTAGTGCTTTGTAGCGCATTTCGGCTTGATCTACTTCACCAGATAAATATTCCCAGACTTGTCGATAGCCTACCGAGCGAATGGCAGGGAGATCGCCATGTAAGCCTGGATTTTTTCTCAACCGCTCAACTTCTTCTAATAATCCTCCGGTGAGCATTTCATCAAAGCGCTTTTCTAAGTTCTGATGTAAGCGGGAGCGATCGCTTGGCTCTAATGAAATGAGATCAATCCATTCCGGAATAGTCGATCCTTCTCGACCATCTTCACTTGGTGAATCTGCTAGCAGCTGCGACATCGGCTTGCCCGTAATTTCATAAACCTCTAAGGCGCGTTGTACTCGTTGAGAATCGTTGGGTTGTAAGCGCGCGGCAGTCATAGGATCTACTTTCGCTAATTCAGTGTGCATCGCAGGCCAGCCAATTGCTTTACCTTGCTCATCGAGACGGGCGCGGATTTCTGGATCTGCTGGCGGCAGAGAAGAGAGGCCGTATGCCCAAGCGCGCCAATACAACATCGTGCCACCCACTACAACGGGAATATTTCCGCGCTCACGAATTTCTTTGCTTAGCTGCTTGGCATCATTTGCAAAGCGCGCGGCTGAATAGGATTCGGTGGGTTCCAAGATATCGATTAGGTGATGCTGAACGGCAGCTTGCTCAGCTAGGGTGGGCTTGGCGCTACCAATATCTAAGCCGCGATAGACCAGTGCAGAGTCCATGCTGATTAATTCAACGGTTTGACCTATGGATTTGGCATGTTCAGCGAATGCCATCGCGAGATGGGTTTTGCCTGCGCCCGTGGGGCCAACAATACAGAGTATGGGTGGCTGATGAGGTAAATGCGTAGGCTGAATGTGAGGTTCAGTTTGCATACCGCATTATAAGAATGAAATGCCAGACTCTGTATTACTAGCCTGTTAATATCCTTGCAACAAATACATGGAGCACGATTTGATCGATACCTTATTGCAGTTAGGTGACTTGCTATTACACATTGATCGTCATTTAGACGTGGTGATTCAGCAATACGGCTATTGGGCTTATGGTTTGCTCTTCGCCATCGTATTTGCTGAGACTGGTTTAGTGGTGGCCCCCTTCTTGCCTGGGGATTCATTATTGTTTATTGCCGGAGCCTATTGCGCTACCGAGCACTTTAATCTGTGGACACTGTGTATTGGATTATTGATTGCCGCAATTGCTGGTAATACAGTGAACTACTTTATTGGTCGCTGGATTGGCGAACGAATTTTTAGTAGCGAATCACGTTGGATTGATCAAGCAGCTTTACGCAAAACCCATTCTTTTTATGAGAAGCATGGCGGCAAAACAATTATTGTGGCGCGCTTTTTGCCGATCATTCGTACCTTTGCGCCATTCGTTGCTGGTGTTTCAGCAATGAATTTTTCTCGCTTCCAGTTATTTAATGTGACTGGCGCGCTCTTATGGGTCTTTGGCTTAGTGATTGCTGGTTATTTCTTCGGCAATATCCCCATCATTCGCCAAAACCTCAATGTGATCGTATTGATTGGCATTGGTGCAGCAGCGATTCCAATTGTGTTGGCTGCAATCTATAAATTATTTCAAGGTAAAAAGAAATAAGACTGCTAATTAGGGTCGCTTAATGCAGTTTAGTTTGGCTCTCAAGCGTGGCGATATGCTCACGAATATCTGCCGCATCTTCTGCGCCAGGCATTTCGCTTAAGTAGTGATGCAGATCCGCTATCGCAGGGCGTACATACTCTAATTGGGCAAAGATCAAACCGCGATCACGAACTTCTTCAGCCGAGTCTGGCAACAAAATGACTAGACGTTCTTGAATGCCCAGTAAACGCTCCCAGCGCTCATTTTCTGAATAAATCATTTTGAGATTTCTCATGAAGCGCGAGAGAATTTCTCGAGAGCTAGAAGCGCGCAAGAAAATATTGAGTGGCAGGCTGAGCTCACCGCGATAGCCTTTGGCATCGAGATAGGGATCGAGCATTTCTTGTAATTTATTTTTAGAAAGGGATTCGCCATTCAATGGATCCATGATGATTTCACCTTGTTGCAAGGAGATACGCATCATGAAGTGGTTCGGAAAAGATACTCCGCGAATATTTAAACCAATTTGCTGTCCAAGTTCCATCATTAAGACCGCTAATGAGATTGGGATTCCGCGACGACTCTCAATAATTTGGTGGAGATAAGAATTCTCGGGCGCGTAGAAGTCATTCTGGTTTGGACCAAAACCTAGCTCGTTATAAAAGAAATGTTTTAGCAACTGCAGGCGCTGCATCGGTGGCGTATCGGGAGTAATACGCTGCTTAATTTTGTTGCCCCATTGATCGATTTGATCAAGTACGCCCTGAACATCGAGATCTGGGTAGGCATGTTGTGCAACTGCCACCGCTGCCTCGGTTAAGGGGAAGTGCTCGTCTTCAGCTACGAGGGATGTGAAATAGTCTAGTTGTTGTGTAGGCATATAAAGCTATTTTGCATGACGTAGGAATTTTTGCCAGCGGATGCCGACAAGCCATAAAGCTGCGAAATACACCATAGCGGCAGCGGCTAGCCAGGCAGCCAACAGTCCAACTCGACTCCAAGGACTGGATTGGAGTGCAATCCAATTATGTGCAGTGGCGGCATAATACAAGAGGAGCGCAAAAGGAATTAAGGCAAGCAATAACTGCCCCAGATACTTTAACCATGCGAAGCTAGGTAGGGCGCCACGTCGATGCAGGCCTATCCACAGTAGTGCGGCATTCAAGCAGGCGCCAGCGCCAACTGATAACGCAAGGCCGGCATGTCCCAACCAGGGAACAAAAACCAAATTAGCTAATTGGGTTGCAACCAAGACAAGCAAGCCAATTTTTACTGGAGTGCGGATATCTTGGCGGGAATAAAAGCCAGGAGCTAGGATCTTCACCAGAATGAGGCCAATCAGTCCAACGCCATAAGCTGCTAGAGCACGCTGCGTCATCAAGACGTCTAATGCATTGAACTTGCCGTAGTGATACAGAACTGCTGCTAGCGGTTCTCCAAAAATAAAGAGGGCAATCGCACAAGGCGCTGCCAGCAAAAAGGTGAGCTGCAATCCCCAAATTAAAAGTTCACCCGCATGTACCAAATCATTTTTTGCGTTTGCTTTACTCAGGCTTGGTAGTAAGACTGTTCCCAGCGCCACCCCCAAAAGGGCTGTTGGAAACTCCATGAGGCGATCAGCATAGGAGAGCCAAGATACGCTACCTGTTTGCAAGCGAGAGGCAATATTGGTATTAATGATGAGAGAAATTTGGGCGACTGAAACTGCAAACACCGCAGGCCCCATTAATTTCATGACACGACGGGCATCCGGATTTTGAACTGCTGCTTTAATTGCTCGAGGTAGGAGCCCTACTCTGGGAAGTAGGCCCAAATGCGCCAGGGCTGGAATTTGAATGGCTAGCTGTAGTACGCCGCCGACGAGCACACCGATACTCAGGGCGTAAATGGGTTGATCTAAGTAGGGTGCCAAAAAGATGGCGCTGCCAATCAGGGCTAAATTGAGTAAAACCGGGGTAAATGCCGGAATAGCAAAGCGACCAAAGGTATTGAGGATCCCTGCAGAGAGGGAAACCATCGAAATAAGGCCAATGTAAGGGAACATGATTCTGGTCATCACGACACTCGCGTCGTAGGCTGGGCCACCCTCAAAGCCTGTAGCAATCGCCAGAATCAACAGGGGCGCGCCGATAACCCCGAGGAGTACTGTCAGCAGCAAGGCCCAAAATAAGAGCGTAGCGACCGCATTGACGAGGATTTGGGACTGTTTTACATCTCCCTGGCTCGAGATTTCTCCCAAAATGGGTACAAATGCCTGAGAAAAGGCGCCCTCGGCAAAGAGTCTGCGGAGCAAATTGGGTAGTCTGAAGGCCACATTAAAGGCGTCTGTCCACTCAGAAGCCCCAAAACTACGGGCAATCAGGGTTTCCCGGAGAAGTCCGGTAATCCTGGAGAGCATGGTGAGGGAGCTGACCTTGGCGGCGGCTGAAAGCAAATTCATGGGCTAATTTTCCCCTATTTATCATGCGGCTGGGCTTTTTTAGTCCTTTAATGTAAAATCTTGGGTTTTGGTGAGTCAGCTTACAAATTTGGCGAACCCACACAGAATTTTAGTTAACCGTATTTTGTAATTTTTATATAGCAAGGTTTAAAGATGGCCAATACCGCACAAGCGCGTAAACGCGCACGGCAGGCAGTAAAACAGAATGAGCACAACTCTAGCTTGCGTTCAAAGCTCCGCACTTCCATCAAGGCAGTTCGTAAAGCAATTGAAACTGGCGACAAGGATGCTGCTGCTAAAGTATTCGCAGCAACTCAGTCCACAATCGACAAGATTGCTGACAAAAAGATTGCTCACAAAAATACTGCATCACGTCAGAAGTCACGTTTGTCTGCAGCTATTAAGGCGATGGCAGCGTAAGACTTTTATAGATTTAGGCAGACTTTAGAGTAATCTGAGTCTAAGCCCGCTCCTTATCAGAGCGGGTTTTTGTTTTTAGGACTGAGAATGCGACTTCGGTTCGAATTCGCAGGCTTCTTCGATTGGCAGGCAATTGTCTTTGGCGAAGTTCATGACAAAGTCGAGCGCTCTTGGATCAAGATCTCTGAGTCTGGTATCAACAACAACGCATTTCACTTGTGCAATAAGCACTGGTCTGACATAGGGTGAGTAAGTGAGGCGGGGGTCGCCGGAATCGCCTGGCGGGCGGAATGTGGCCATCACTCCGCAAAGACGTTCGGCCCAGTCACTAGGGCGAAAAGGTTTGCCAGCATTTGTAATGCCTTGAATGAAAAGCTTTTTGTGGTTCAAGTTGGCGTAGAAATCGTAGTAAGGAATCGGTATTACTTAGACCTTAGCTTAACAGTCTGCGAAGGCCCTAAGATGACTTTAGGAACTATTTTCGTGCAGTTCGATGCCCCAAACAAAAATGCAAGCTAAACCTTTTGTAGAAAGCTCATCAATGACATCTTTGGCAAAGCCCCAAGTGCCCGGCCAGGTTAAGCATTACTTGCAGTTTGCTGATCTGACGCGCGAAGAGTACGACTATCTCCTTAAGCGCTCTGCTTGGCTTAAGACGAAGTTCAAAAGTTACGAGACTTGGCATCCCTTGCACGATCGCACTCTAGCGATGATCTTTGAGAAGCATTCGACCCGCACCCGCCTTTCGTTTGAGGCGGGCATCCACCAGCTTGGTGGTCATGCTGTATACCTGAACACCCGTGACACTCAGTTAGGTCGTGGCGAGCCTGTAGAGGACGCTGCGCAGGTGATTTCCAGGATGACGGACATCATCATGATTCGTACTTTTGGCCAAGAGATTATTGAGCGCTTCGCAGCAAACTCTCGAGTGCCCGTGATCAATGGTCTTACCAATGAGTACCATCCTTGCCAGGTATTGGCCGATATCTTTACTTTTGTAGAGGCACGCGGTCCGATTCAGGGTAAAACAGTTGCTTGGGTAGGGGATGCCAACAACATGGCCTATACCTGGATTCAGGCGGCGGAGTGTTTGGACTTTGAAATTCGCTTCTCTGCCCCGAGTGGCTATCAGTTAGATGACTCCAGATTGACTCCGAAAGCTTTAAAGCATCTGACCATTTGCGCTGATCCAAAAGACGCCTGTAAGGGTGCCGACTTGGTTACTACCGATGTATGGACTAGCATGGGCTATGAGGATGAAAATACTTCTCGTATGGCGGCTTTTAAAGACTGGATGGTCGATGAAGAGCTTATGGCATTAGCAAAACCAGAGGCTTTGTTTATGCATTGCTTGCCGGCGCATCGTGGTGAAGAGGTTTCTGCAGAAGTGATTGATGGTCCCCAAAGCATCGTTTGGGAAGAGGCTGAAAATCGTTTACATGTTCAAAAGGCCTTGATGGAGTATTTACTCTGCGGCCGTTTGGAATAAGTATTTAAGTAATTTATTTTTGTTATTTATTAGTTAATTTTTTGATTGAATAGAAATCATGTCTGATATTAAAAAAGTAGTTCTAGCATATTCCGGTGGTCTTGATACCAGCGTGATTCTCAAATGGCTTCAAGATACTTATCAATGTGAGATCGTGACTTTTACAGCTGATTTAGGTCAGGGTGAAGAATTGGAGCCGGCACGCGCCAAAGCACTGCAGTTTGGCATCAAGCCAGAAAATATCTTTATCGACGACTTGCGTGAAGAGTTTGTGCGTGACTTTGTGTTCCCCATGTTCCGCGCCAATACGATTTACGAGGGCGAGTACCTTTTAGGCACATCCATCGCGCGTCCGTTGATTGCTAAGCGTCAAATTGAAATTGCGCGTGCGACTGGTGCTGACTCTGTATCCCATGGCGCTACTGGTAAAGGTAATGACCAAGTTCGTTTTGAGTTGGGCTACTACGCACTTGAGCCAGGAATCAAGGTAATTGCACCATGGCGAGAGTGGGATTTGCTCTCTCGTGAAAAATTGATGGCCTATGCAGAAAAGCATGGCATTCCAGTAGAGATGAAGCATAAGCAGGGCGGCTCACCTTATTCCATGGATGCTAATTTATTGCATATTAGCTATGAAGGTCGTCATCTCGAAAATCCAAATGCTGAAGCAGAAGAATCCATGTGGCGTTGGACGGTATCTCCTGAGAAGGCTCCAGACGCCCCAGAAATTATTGAAATTGAATTCCGCACTGGTGATCCAGTGGCGATTAATGGCAAGGCTTACAAGCCACATGAGTTGTTAGCTGAGCTCAATCGTATCGGTGGTATGCATGGCATTGGTCGTCTTGACTTAGTTGAGAATCGCTTTGTAGGCATGAAGAGCCGTGGTTGCTATGAAACTCCTGGCGGCACTATCTTGCTAAAAGCGCACCGCGGTATTGAGAGTATTACTTTGGACCGTGAAGTAGCTCACCTCAAAGATGACCTGATGCCACGTTACGCAAGCATGATCTACAACGGTCTGTGGTGGGCTCCAGAGCGTCTGGCTCTACAGACATTGATTGATCACACGCAACAAATGGTGAATGGTGTTGTACGCCTGAAGCTCTACAAGGGCTCTGTCTCTGTGATCTCACGTGACTCAGCAAATACTTTGTTTGATCAGACTATCGCTACCTTTGATGATGATGGCGGTGCTTATAACCAAGCAGATGCTGGTGGATTCATTAAGCTCAATGCTTTGCGTATGCGGATTGCTGAAACTGCAAGACGCAAGCGTGCCAAATAATTTATATAAATAACTAACTAGTAATTCAGATTAGAAAGAATAAAGATGCAATTTGATCAAGTTTCTGTAGGTAAAAAAGCCAATGTATTTTTCGATGGCAAGTGCGTATCCCATACCGTGACTTTGCCAAACGGCGTTCGTAAATCTGTTGGTGTTGTATTACCAAGCACTTTACGTTTTGACCTGAGCACCAAAGAAATCATGGAAGTGGTTGATGGCAATGCCTTTGTCAGTATTAATGGCGCCCCAGAGGTGGAGTTCAAGGCGGGTCAAAGCTGGGAAGTAGAAAAAGGCGGTTATTTCATTATTCGTGCTGAGTCTCCAGTGCACTATGTCTGTCACTTTGAATAAGTGAGTTTGCGAGTAAGGTGAGTATCTCCCATTTACTCAAAAGAAAACGCAGATCTCGGTCTGCGTTTTTTGTTTTATAGCTAGGATCAGTCGCTTATTTTCTTGGTAGTCCTTGAATGACCGTGCCAGGCACGATGACTCTCTCGGAGAACCATTGTTTATTCATTTCTAGGGCATAACGTACTGCTGCCTTAGGGCAGTGGTTGTTAGTAGTCTCGGCCTGCATCTCTTCGATATTTACAATCTTGCCGTCATCAGCAATAAAAGCAATCGATAGAGGAATCTTTGTGTTATTCATCCAGAAGCAATGCCCTGCTTTTTGCTCAAAGATAAAGAGCATGCCGGAGTTAGTAGGCATGCTGGTGCGATTCATGAGTCCGACCTCGCGAGCCTTAGGTGTATCAGCTAACTCGGCCTGAATGCGATAGATACCGGCCTTGAGTTCAATTGTTGGCAAGCCGACATTCTGCTGGGCAAATGATGGTGCTGAAAACATTCCAGCAATCGCCGTCAGTGAAAAGATAAATTGTTTGATGTTGTGTAAACTCATAGTGGTTTCAGGAGTGGGTGAGTGAAGGTAATTCTAAGGCAGGGATAGTAAGGCAAGAAAATGCAGGCGAAAAAAAACCCAGGAACAAGTCCTGGGTTTTAGTAATGATCTAAAGCAGATTAAGCTGCTTGGATATTAGTAGCTTGCTTGCCCTTAGGACCTTGGGTAATGTCAAACGTTACCTTTTGGTTTTCCTTGAGTGTTTTAAACCCAGGCATTGTGATTGCGCTGAAATGCGCAAACAACTCTTCTTCACCATCATCAGGTTTGATAAAGCCAAAACCTTTTGCATCATTGAACCACTTAACAATTCCGGTCGCCATGCGAACTCCATTACATAAACTTAAAACAACCGTGATGAGGGTGAATACTTTTTAATCAGTCTCGCTCTACAACACGCCTAAATAGGACTTCAAATAAAGCCTACCCCCTGATTGTTTGCCCTTTATGGTGGGGTGTCAAGGGGGTGGGTAAATATAGTTACTCTTAACCCCCCCTTTTTTTATCGAAAAATGCCCCAATATAGTGTTTAAGGCACTTTCTTGATGGTTTTTTCGCAACAAAGCTTCCAAATCCCAATTTTTTATTTCTGTGTTTAGAATGTTTTATATGAGTCGTACAACGAAAAATCCAACGGTTGGCAATCCAAACAACCCCCACATTGAAGACACCATTCTTCTCGAAAAGCAGGCCGAGAAACTAAAGTCGCCTTCGATGTATAAAGTTTTACTATTAAATGACGATTACACGCCAATGGAATTTGTGGTGATGGTCATTCAGGAGTATTTTAATAAGGATCATGAGACAGCTACACGGATCATGTTGCAGGTTCATTTAGTTGGTAAAGGCATTTGCGGTTTATTTACACGTGATGTTGCAGCAACAAAAGTGCATCAAGTTATCGAGCTCTCGCGCGAAGCGGGTCACCCACTACAGTGCACTATGGAGGAAGCATGATTGCCCAGGAATTAGAAGTCAGTTTGCATATGGCGTTTGTTGATGCGCGAGCTTCAAGACATGAATTTATTACGGTGGAGCATTTGCTCGCTGCCTTACTAGACAATGCGACCGCAGTGGAGGTTTTAAAAGCCTGCGCTGTCAATATTGCTGAGCTTCGTACCCAGCTCAAAAATTTTATTAATGACAATACACCTGTGGTTCCGGGTAATGATGAAGTTGATACCCAACCAACCCTAGGTTTTCAGCGAGTGATCCAACGCGCCATCATGCACGTGCAATCCACTTCAAATGGGAAGAAGGAAGTTACCGGGGCAAATGTACTCGTAGCGATCTTTGGTGAAAAAGATTCTCATGCGGTGTATTTCTTGCAACAGCAAGGTGTCACTCGTTTAGATGTGGTGAACTTTATTAGTCACGGTGTCCGTAAAGATCAAGCTGAGAGTGTGAAGCCTGCTGAGGCTACCCAAGAGGCTGAGGATGCATCGTCTGGCGGTAAGGAGAGCCCTTTAGAGCAATATACCCAGAACCTCAATGTGCTGGCTAAGCAGGGCAAGATTGATCCGCTGATTGGGCGCGATAGTGAAGTTGAGCGTGTGATTCAGGTACTGTGCCGTCGTCGTAAAAATAATCCGCTACTGGTAGGTGAGGCGGGCGTAGGTAAGACTGCGATTGCTGAAGGCTTAGCTTGGAGAATTGTGAAGGGTGATGTCCCTGAGATCTTGGCTGATGCCACAGTCTATTCATTAGACATGGGCGCGCTATTGGCGGGAACTAAGTATCGCGGAGATTTTGAGCAGCGCTTGAAGAGTGTCCTCAAATCTTTAAAAGACAGTGCCCATGGTGTTTTATTTATCGATGAGATTCACACCTTAATTGGTGCGGGTGCTGCATCGGGCGGTACATTAGATGCAAGTAATTTACTCAAGCCTGCGCTATCCAATGGCCAGCTCAAGTGTATCGGTGCAACTACCTTTACAGAGTACCGCGGCATTTTCGAAAAAGACGCTGCTCTGTCGCGTCGCTTCCAGAAGGTTGACGTAGTTGAGCCAACTGTAGATCAGACTGTGCAAATCTTGCGTGGTTTGAAGTCACGCTTCGAAGAGCATCACGGCGTTAAATATGCTTCTGCTGCTTTAGTGGCTGCAGCTGAACTATCTTCACGCTACATCAATGATCGCCATTTGCCAGACAAAGCAATTGATGTGATTGATGAGGCCGGTGCAGCGCAACGTATTCTGCCTAAGTCCAAACAGAAGAAAACCATTGGTCGCCCAGAAATTGAAGAGATCGTTGCCAAGATTGCTCGCATACCGCCACAGTCTGTAACCGTGGACGATCGCAGCAAACTACAAACATTAGATCGCGATATTAAGAGCGTGGTGTTTGGTCAAGATCCTGCAATTGAGGCCTTGGCAAGTGCTATTAAGATGACTCGTGCCGGTCTGGGTAAGGTTGACAGGCCAATTGGCTCATTCTTATTCTCGGGCCCAACTGGTGTGGGTAAGACTGAGGTAGCCAAGCAGCTCGCTTATATCTTAGGCATTGAGCTTCTGCGCTTTGATATGTCTGAGTACATGGAGCGTCATGCTGTCAGCCGCTTAATTGGCGCGCCTCCAGGATATGTCGGCTTTGATCAAGGTGGTTTGCTAACTGAGGCTGTTAACAAGAAGCCACATTGCGTTCTCTTGCTCGATGAAGTTGAAAAAGCACATCCAGATATTTTCAATATCCTCTTGCAGGTAATGGATCACGGCACTCTCACGGACAACAACGGTCGTAAGACCGATTTCCGTAATGTCATCATTATCATGACAACCAATGCTGGTGCTGAGGCAATGCAGAAGTCCACCATCGGCTTTACTAATGCGCGTGAGTCTGGCGATGAGATGGCGGATATTAAGAAGTTCTTTACGCCAGAGTTCCGCAATCGTTTAGATGCGATTGTTTCCTTCAAGGCGCTGGATGAGACCATCATCATGCGCGTGGTAGATAAGTTCCTGATGCAGTTAGAGGAGCAACTTCATGAGAAGAAGGTGGATGCTACATTTAGCACAGCATTGCGTGCCCATCTAGCTAAACACGGATTTGACCCACTCATGGGCGCAAGACCAATGCAGCGAATCATTCAAGACACGGTTCGCAAAGCACTTGCTGATGAATTGCTATTTGGCAAGTTGGCGCAGGGTGGTCATGTGGATGTCGATATTGATGCTGATGGCAAAGTACAACTTCAGTTTGATGCCCCAGTAGTTCCGGGTAAGCGGCCAAAAGCTGATGTAGCTCCAGTCGAGGAAATCTAGGTCTTACGAATGTATTTCTGAAGTAATGACAGACTGTAAAGACCACCTTCGGGTGGTTTTTAAATTTCACAATGGCCCTAGATAATTAATGTTATCCGCACAATCTGTCACTTAGTGCTCATTCAGGTGCCCAGAAGGTCTTTAGGAATGAGTTGTGTCTATTGTTGTGCTTAGAGAGTATCTTAATGGCAGTCCAAGGCTGATAACTGTTACAGCACTGGGTTTTTCAACCTCACGTAACAGTCGTCCTCTCTAGCGAATTAGAGTAGGTCTCATCCCTCTCAGAGAATTCTTATATGTTTAAAAAACTTGTATTGGCAAGTTTGATTGCGTTCGTATTTACGAAGCCATACGCTCAAATTACAGTCGACACTACCGGCGGTACTACCGGTGGCGCTGTCACTAGTAGTCCCCTGAGTAATTCTGTTTCAAGCGTAGGTAGCTTATCTACGGGCGCGTCTACCTCAGCTGGTGGTGCTGGTGGGTCGGTTGGTAGCCTCACAACGGGAGCCTCAACATCGGCTGGTGGTGCCGGTGGATCTGTAGGTAATTTAACAACTGGTGCCTCTACATCTACTGGTGGGTCGGTTGGTAGCCTCACAACGGGAGCCTCAACATCGGCTGGTGGTGCCGGTGGATCTATAGGTAATTTAACAACTGGTGCCTCTACATCAGCTGGTGGATCGGTTGGCAATACTACTTCTGGTGCCTCAAGTTCCCAGGGCAATACATCGGGGAATACAACCATCACGTCAACCTATGTTGCCCCTAAGATTCCTGTTGCTACAGCTTTTTCTCCGGCCAATCACCCCACCGCTCCGTGCATGGGATCTACATCGATTGGAGGTACTGCAGTGCTCTTTGGTTTTAGTGCCGGTTCATCCTGGGAGGCAACTGAATGTATGACATTTGAGGCGGCAAGATCATTTGATCAGGCGGGTATGCATGAAGATGCTTTAGCGATTAAATGTACTAGTAAGTATTCTGCGGCAGCACCCAGTTGCATTCGGTTGCGCCAACAATACGAGAGGGAGTTACAAAAAACTCAATCTGCTCAATATGAAAAACCTCAGCAGCTTGTGTCAGTTAACCTATTGGGTACCTATACGGAGACTATCGATCCAGTCACCGGATATAAAACGATCATTGATACTCGAGGAACGCTTCCGCGCGCCATCATTAATAAATAATTAAGCCCTGCCAGTGCTGCCAAACCCACCAGCTCCGCGACTACTCTCGGTGAATTCTTCAACAACCTTAAGCTCTACTTGTTGGACTGGCATGACTACTAATTGAGCTAAACGCTCCATAGGTTCGAGTTTGAAGATTGTAGATCCGCGATTCCAAGTACTCACCATCAGTTGGCCTTGGTAGTCTGAGTCAATTAATCCCACTAGATTTCCCAGAACGATGCCATGCTTATGGCCTAGGCCAGAGCGCGGGAGAATGAATGCCGCATAGCGTGGGTCTTCAACATAAATTGCTAATCCTGTTGGCACAAGGACTGTTTGTCCTGGCGCAATTTCAATAGCCTCATCAATGCAGGCACGCAGATCTAATCCAGCGCTACCAGGGGTCCCATATGTAGGCAGTTGATCGCGCATACGCTCATCGAGAATTTTGACTTGAAGTTGTTGCATGGAATTTCCTAAAGCGGGATAAAAATAATTGGAATGAGATTTTGATGAGACTAGATTTTTTTAGCAACTATCTGAATCAGCTGACGTGCAAGTTGTAGCTTTTCAGCTTTAGCAATTTTCTTGCTACCACTCTCATCAATGATGAGGAGTTGGTTAAGATCGCTACCAAAAGTATCTGGACCAATATTTCCGACGACCATCGGAATGCCTTTGCGCTTACGCTTCTCTTCAGCATGTTTTTGGAGGTCGGTGGATTCAGCTGCAAAGCCAACGCAATAGGGATGCGCCTTACCGCCTTTGGTCTTGACCGTTTTGGCCATATCGGCAAGGATGTCTGGGTTAGCTACAAACTCTAAACTTGGAGCTTGCTTACCTTGGCGCTTGATCTTTTCTTTAGCTGGCTTGGCAATGCCCCAGTCAGCCACTGCAGCCACCGCAAAGAAAATATCGCAGTCAATAGATTGCATTGTGGCGGCATGCATTTCCTTGGCGCTCACAACATTGGTGCGGGTAATTTTTCCAGTTGCAGCTAGCGGTGTATCTAAATCGCAGGGACCGGCAACTAGGTGAACCTGCGCACCAGCTTCAACTGCTGCACGTGCGATCGCAAAACCCATCTTGCCTGAGCTGCGGTTAGTGATGCCGCGCACGGGATCAATCGCTTCAAAGGTAGGGCCAGCAGTAATGAGTACGCGCTTGCCTAATAATGGTTTCTTATGAAAGAAGGCTATGAGTTGTTCGGTAATTTCGGCGGGCTCAAGCATGCGTCCGTAGCCCACTTCGCCACATGCCTGAAAGCCACTTGCTGGGCCGAGTAAGGCAACTTTGTCTGCCAGGAGGCGCTCGGCGCTTCTTTGTGTTGCTGCGTGTTCCCACATCTGCTTATTCATAGCGGGAGCTAGTAACAGGGGGCAATCTCTTGCTAAGCAAAGAGTGGACAGTAAGTCATCTGCCAAGCCGAGAGAGAGTTTGGCCATGAGGTCTGCACTGGCTGGTGCAATCAAAATCGCGTCTGCCGCTCTAGAGAGTTCAATATGAGCCATATTGTTAGCAATACTGCTATCCCACTGGCTGGTGTAAACCGGATTACCTGTGAGCGCCTGCATAGTGACTGGTGTCACAAATTGCTGAGCGGCTTCTGTCATCACCACTTGAACGCTTACTCCTTCTTGCATCAACTGACGAGCTAGCTCAGCAGACTTATAGGCCGCAATGCCACCGGAGATGCCAAGAACGATTTTCTTATTTAAAAGTGATTGCATGGCGCCAGCTTAAAGGGATTGGGAGGTTTTGCCAAATGACTTGCGTAGCTCGCCCCAAATAATGAGGGCTGCACCGATGCAAATAGCACTATCAGCAACATTGAATGCTGGCCAATGCCAATTAGCGTAATGTAGGTCAATAAAGTCCACTACAGCGCCATACATGATGCGATCTAGAACATTACCTAGGGCACCACCTAGAATGAGGCTGAGGGCCCAACAGAGCATTTTGTCGCCTAGGCTCTTGCGCAGCAGCCAAAGGATATAAGTGGAGGCTGCTAAGCCAAGACCGGTAAAGAACCAGCGTTGCCAACCAGAGCCCTGCGCTAAAAATGAAAATGCTGCTCCTGGATTAAACAGCAACAACCAGTTCATAAATGGCAAAACAGGTTCAGGTACGCCTAACTGCAAATTACTCAAGGCAGACCATTTACTCAGCTGGTCTAGCAATAGCGTCATGATTGCAATGGCTAAATAACGAAGAAATGATCGGCTAGTACTCATATTTTTTATTGGCCTGTTGATTTTCTTACTTATGCAAATAGGCGAGATTCACCGCTGCCAAAAAGATTGCTGATACAACGACCGCACAACTCTGAATGTTCCGTGTTGAGGCCAACATCTTGAGTGTGATGCCAGCAACGGCCACACTTTTTATATTGACTGCCGCGTACAAGCACTTCAAGACCTGCATTGCTGAGCTCTAGCTTAGCGCTAGAGGTGATGGTCACAAAGCGCAGGTCATCTTCCAGAGAATGCAGAATTGCAAAGTCGATATCACCCACTTTGATAGTCAGCTCGGCTTGAAGGGATGAGCCTACATTGCCAGCCTCACGCTCAATCTCAATGGCTTTAGTTACCTCAGAACGAATTTCTCGAACACGATTCCACTTGGCCAGGAGTTCATTGGCTTGAGCAATTTCAGGGAAAGTGCCGAACTCTTCCATAAAGATAGATTCTTTAGCTTTTTCATCCGCACCGTGTGGGAATGACAACCAGGCCTCCTCAGCAGTAAAGGAGAGGAAAGGAGCAAGCCACTTGAGTAGGTTGCGAATGATGTGGAAGAGTGCATTCTGTGCTGCGCGACGCTCTTTGGAGTCCGGAGCACTCGTGTAGAGACGATCTTTGAGAATGTCTAAGTAGAAGCCACCTAAATCCTCTGAGCAGAAAGTCAGTATGCGCGCTACAGCCGGCTGGAACTCATAAGCCTTGTAGTGCGCTTGAACATCTTGCTGCAACTGATTGGCAAGTGCAACAGCGTAACGATCAATCTCTAGCCATTCGCTTGCAGGCATCGCATGCTTGCTTGGATCAAAGTCAGATAAGTTAGCCAATAAGAAGCGCAATGTATTGCGAATGCGACGATAGCTTTCCACCACGCGTTTCAGAATCTCATCAGAGATGGTCATCTCGCCAGAGTAGTCAGTAGAGGCTACCCACAAGCGAATAATCTCCGCACCCAACTTATCGGCAACCTGTTGGGGGGCAATCACGTTACCCACAGACTTACTCATCTTGCGACCTTGGCCATCAACAGTGAAGCCGTGTGTTAGGAGTGCCTTATATGGCGGCTTGCCATCGAGCATGGCGCCCGTAAGCAGGGAAGAGTGGAACCAGCCGCGATGTTGGTCTGAACCCTCTAGATAAAGGTCAGCTAAACGACCATCTATAGTCTCGGCTTCAGGGCGATAGAGCTCATTGCGGTGTGATCCACGAATGACATGCCAATGCGTAGTTCCTGAATCAAACCAGACATCCAAGGTGTCGCGATTCTTTTCATATTGGGCAGCTTCTTCACGCAGTAGTTCGGCTACTTCCAGTTTTTGCCAAGCCTCAATACCTTCTTTTTCAACACGCTTAGCAATTTCTTCGAGCAACTCAACGGTGCGAGGATGTGGCTCGCCACTTTCTTTGTGAACAAAGAAAGCCATTGGTACGCCCCATTGGCGTTGACGTGACAAGGTCCAATCAGGACGGTTAGCAATCATGCTGTTTAAGCGTTGCTTACCCCAAGCTGGGAAGAACTCAGTGTTCTCAATACCAGCTAATGCAGTCTCGCGCAAGCTTGCGCTGCCATCAGTTGGTTTCTTATCCATGCTCGCAAACCACTGTGAGGTAGCGCGATAAATAATCGGCGACTTGTGACGCCAGCAATGCATATAAGAGTGGGTATAGGTCTTGTCTCGCAAGAGGCTGCCTGCTTCACGCATAGCCTCCACAATCTTCGGATTGGCTTTCCAGATATATTCATTGGCAAAGAGAGGTAACCAAGAAGCGTAGACACCATTGCCCATGACTGGATTCAAGATATCTTTATCTGCAAGCTTGTTTGCTTTGCAAGACTTAAAGTCTTCCTCACCATAGGCTGGCGCAGAGTGCACTACGCCAGTACCAGTATCCAGTGTGACGTACTCAGCAGGGTAGATTGGTGAAAGGCGCTTGTAACCTTCATGCAGTGGAGCTAGTGGATGCCAGAAAGAAATATTAGCTAACTGACTACCTAAACAAGTGGCAATGACTTTGCCCTCGAGGCCAAAATCTTCCAAACAAGTTTCCACACGATCTTCTGCCAGGATGAGTAACTTGTCACCTGTATCTACTAGGGCGTAACGCAGCTCGGGATGAACATTCAATGCTTGATTAGAAGGAATAGTCCAGGGTGTTGTTGTCCAGATCACAATCATTCCAGGCTTGGCTGGGATCTCGGACAGGCCAAATACTTTCGCTAGCTGAGGACGCTGTGCATCATCAAAAGCAAATCCCACATCTACCGTTGGATCTGTTTTGTCTTGGTATTCCACTTCAGCTTCAGCCAATGCGGAGCCGCAATCGAAACACCAGTTGACTGGCTTGAGGCCGCGGAAAACATAACCCTTTTCCCAGATCTTGCCAAGTGCACGAATTTCATCGGCCTCATTACGGAAGTTCATGGTCAGGTAAGGATTATTCCAGTCACCCAAAACACCTAAGCGCTCAAAGTCAATCTTTTGCTTGTCTACTTGTACTTGGGCATAGGCACGCGCTTTGGCTTGTACTTCAGCCGTCGGTAAATTTTTACCAAACTGCTTTTCAATCTGAATCTCAATGGGCATACCGTGGCAATCCCAGCCTGGAACGTAGGCAGAGTCAAAGCCCATCAACCAGTGGGACTTCACGATCATGTCTTTGAGAATCTTATTTACCGCATGACCAATATGAATATCGCCGTTTGCATAAGGGGGACCATCATGCAAGATGAACTTCGGTTGATTAGCATGTGCTGCACGAATCTTTTCGTAAAGTTTATTTTTCTGCCACTGTGCAACCCATTGCGGTTCACGTTTTGGTAAATCTCCCCGCATCGGAAATGATGTTTCCAGGAGATTAACGGGATAAGAGTTTTCTTTTTCAGACATAAGATTTTTTCAGGAAATAATTTCTGGCATGCGCTGCATCAGATGCAATCGCTTTGGTAAGTGTATCGAGATCGGAGTACTTCGCCTCATCCCGAATTTTTTCTAAGAGCTCCACGGTAATAATTTTTCCGTAGACATCGGCGTTGTAATCAAAGATATGAGTCTCAAGCAATACGCGACCTTCATCTTCGACAGTCGGCCTTACGCCTAGACTGGCTACCGCAGGCAGTGGCTTATCTCCAAGGCCTAATACCTGTGCGGTAAAGATGCCGGAGCAAGCAGGCTTACGGTGATGCAAGTGATTGGCAACAGCGAGATTCAGTGTGGGGAAGCCTAAAGTACGACCCAGCTTTTGCCCGTGAATAACGTGGCCAGAGATACCATAAGGACGACCTAGTAATTTACTGGCTTGATCCATATTCCCATTAGCCAAGGCATTGCGCAATGCTGAGCTAGAAATTCTTTCACCATCTTCTTGCACGGTGTGAATGCTAGAAACTTCAAAGCCAAATTGTTCACCAGCTGCTTTCAGACTGGCAAAGTTACCGGCGCGTTTTGCGCCATAGCAAAAGTCATCACCAATCAAAATCCATTTGGCATTGAGCTGCTTGACAATAATTTCAGAAACAAATTCTGCGGGAGTAAGGCGGGCAAATGCGGAATTAAAGTGCTCCACTACTATGCGATCGATACCAATGTCGGCAAAGGCAGCAAGCTTGTCGCGCAAATTGAGAATTCTTGGTGGCGCTTGTTCTGGAGAAAAGAATTCTTTAGGGTGCGGCTCGAAGGTCATGACGCAGCTAACTAAACCGCGTGCTTGCGCACCATCCTTCAGCTCCTTGAGTAGGGCGCGATGACCCCTGTGCACGCCATCGAAATTACCGATGGTTAAGGCACAAGCCGGTCCTGCAGAAAACTGGGTGGGGCCGCGGAATACGTTCACTAAATCGCTTTCAGGGTCGCTTTCGGGGTAACCATCAATTATATTGTGGGCATGCCATCTATCGTCACCTTAATCTCTGGCCGCGGATCTAATTTCGAGGCTATCGTCAAAACAGCTCAAAAAGAGCAGTGGTCAGTTACTTTTGCCGGCGTCATTGCTAACCACCCAGCTGCCAAGGGGCTTGATTTTGCTCGCTCTCAGGGCATTCCGGCCTTTGCCATTGAACATCGTGAGCATGACACGCGTGAGTCCTTTGATGCTGCTCTGATAGCGAAAATCGATGAATTAGGGGCTGATTTAGTGGTTCTAGCGGGTTTTATGAGAATTCTGACCCCGGGCTTTATCCGCCATTTTGAGGGTCGCCTGATCAATATTCACCCCGCCTTGCTACCAGCCTTCCCAGGATTGCATACCCATGAACGCGCTTTAGAGGCTGGAGTAGCCGAACATGGCGCCAGCGTGCATTTTGTTACTGAGGGTGTGGATGAGGGCCCCATCATCTGCCAAGCCTCAGTTCCAGTGCTTCCCGGTGATGATGCAGACAGCTTGGCAGCGCGAGTTTTGGCTGCTGAGCATCAGATTTACCCGCGGGCCGTAAAATGGTTCCTAGATGGACGATTGCGAATAGAAGGTAATCAAGTTCAGGTTAAACCACCGGAGTCGCAATTAATAAAATTATGAGTAAAGAACGTTCATCCCGCGCAGCTAGTGCTGGCAGTAAATCTGGATCTAGATCTGGGTCACGCTTAGGCCCACAAAAAAGTTATGCCGCTAAATCTAAAGATCCATTGCGTCGCCCTGAGCGTCGCAATGCGAGCGGCAACATCATTGCACCAGAAGGTCAAAAAAACTTTTCTAATGCGAAGGCCTTGCCTCAGCACGCAATTCATTTGGAGCGCCTGCTTCCAGAGTTGCTTAATTTCGAGCAACCAGCTGACCGTGTAGTGAGTCGCTATTTCCGCTCTGAGCCTCAGCTGGGTAATCGTGATCGCGCCTTGATTGCTGAGAGTGCCTTTGCCATTCTGCGCCGCAAGAATGAGTTCTCACAATTTGCTTCAAGTGGTGAGGGTTCACAAGCTAGACGCTTAGCCCTACTGGGTTTGCTGTCTGCTTTGTCTGAAGGTGGTCTAGGCTCTGCCAATCGCGCGGAGAGCGCCATTGCCGACTTAGCCCATGTGCTGAAAACAGGTGAGTACGAATGGTTGCAGCGTTTTGCAACAGTCGATCCATCAGCACTCAATCCCTTAGTTCAGAATAATTTGCCTGAATGGCTTTGGGATGCGTTTGGAAAATATCCCGGTGAAGAGTCGCGTGAAGCATTAGCTAAGTCACTCATGCATCCAGCCCTTTTGGATTTGCGTGCCAACACCATGAAGACCACTCGTGAGCAATTGCTTGCTGAGATGAATGCTCTTGGTGGTCGCTATCAAGCCATTCCAACTCCGTACGCGCCGGATGGTGTTCGCATCATGGGTAAGCCCGCTTTGCAAAATACCGTGAGCTTTAAAACAGGGATGTTTGAAGTTCAAGATGAAGGTAGTCAGTTATTGGCTTACTTACTTGCCCCTAAGCGTGGCGAGATGGTGGTGGATTTTTGTGCTGGAGCCGGTGGCAAGACTTTGGCAATTGGGGCAATCATGCGCTCCACAGGCCGTTTGTATGCCCTAGACACATCTGAGCGTCGCTTAGCTAATTTAAAGCCTAGACAAGCCCGTAGCGGCCTTTCTAATGTGCATCCCGTCTGGATTGATAGCGAGAATGACTCCAAGATCAAGCGTTTGGCTGGGAAGATTGATCGCGTCCTCGTGGATGCTCCTTGTAGTGGCATGGGTACATTACGACGCAACCCCGATCTCAAATGGCGCCAGACCCCAGAAGGTGTTTTGGAGCTCAATCAAAAGCAGATGAATATTCTGGCCTCTGCCAGCCGCTTACTTAAGCCAGGTGGCCGCTTGGTTTACGCAACTTGCAGTCTGTTGCCACAAGAAAACCAGCAAATTGCAGAGGATTTCTTGGCAAAGCACCCTAATTTTGAGGTTGTGCCTGCAGCTGAAGTTCTTAAGCCATTGTTTCCAAAGGATAAAATTCCTTTGGGCTGTAGCCCTGACAATCCTTGGTGGCAGTTATGGCCCCATATTCATGGGACTGATGGTTTCTTTGGGGCTGTTTTTCAGAGAAAAGCAGCTGTTTCTGCGCTAACTGTCGATAAAGATGATGAAAAGTCGGTAAAAGTCAAAAGCAAGAAAGTAGATAAAGAACTAAAATAGGGTTTTAGACCTTCTTGGGAACCCCCTTTTGAACACAGCTTCTAGTTTTGATTTATTCCTGAATTGGCTTTCCAATGGTTATTTAAATTTGGCTTGGTGGCAAATCCTTGTTTTTACCCTGGTTGCCACCCACATCACCATTGCTGCGGTGACTATTTTCTTGCATCGCTGCCAAGCGCATCGCGCTCTGGAATTGCACCCCATCATGTCCCATTTTTTCCGGTTTTGGCTATGGCTAACCACTGGCATGGTGACCAAAGAGTGGGCAGCGATTCATCGTAAGCATCACGCCAAATGTGAGACTGTGGATGATCCACATAGCCCACAAGTTTTGGGTATCAACACCGTGCTTTCTCGTGGTGCTGAGTTATATAAAAATGAATCACGCAATCAAGAGACCTTAGATAAGTTTGGTCACGGTACCCCAGATGATTGGCTTGAGCGCAACATCTATGCAAAGTATTCATGGCAAGGCGTAGCTTTGATGTTGATCATCGACGTACTCTTGTTCGGCGCAATTGGCTTGACTGTGTGGGCAGTGCAGATGTTGTGGATTCCCATTACTGCCGCTGGAGTTATTAATGGCATTGGCCACTTCTGGGGTTACCGTAACTACGATTGCGAAGATGCTTCAAGAAATATTATGCCTTGGGGTATTTTGATTGGTGGCGAAGAGTTGCATAACAATCACCACACCTTCGCTACAAGCGCAAAGCTCTCTAGTAAGTGGTATGAGTTTGATATTGGTTGGATGTACATTCAGATCATGAGTGCTGTTGGTTTGGCGAAAGTAAAAAAGACTTCTCCTAAGCCGGTGCTGAGCGACTTACGTCCTGCAGATCAAAACACGCTCGAAGCCATTATTGCCAACCGTTATGAAATCATGGCCCGCTATAGTAAGACCTTGAGCACCTTCTTTAATAATGAAGTTCAGCACATGCAGGTATTGGCGTCTCACTTAAAAGATGCCCGTACCTGGCTGGGTAAAGATGAATCCCGTTTAATAGTAGAAGAAAAAATCAAACTTGAAGAGCTGATGGCAACTAATGCGCAGCTACGTAAGATGATTGAGATGCGTCGTGACCTGCATGCCATTTGGGGCCGATCTAACGCTACTGGCGATCAACTGCTGAATCAGTTGCATGTGTGGTGTCAGCGCGCTGAAGAGAGTGGTTTATCGAGCCTGCGCGACTTCTCTTTGAGGTTGCGTCGCTACGCTTAAGAGGAAAATTTAGACAATAAAAAACCCGCTGTAGTAGCGGGTTTTTTATTTGCTGCAAATAAATATCGAATCAATAGATTACTTGAGCTTGGTTTCTTTGTAAGCAACGTGCTTGCGAATGGTTGGATCGAATTTCATGATCTCCATTTTCTCAGGCTTTGTACGCTTGTTTTTTGATGTTGTATAGAAGTGACCAGTACCAGCTGATGACTCTAATTTGATTTTTTCTCTGCCGCCTTTAGCCATTTGTGCGCTCCTTAAATTTCGCCACGTGCACGTAGATCGGACAACACAGCATCAATGCCGTTTTTGTCGATAACGCGCAAACCAGCATTGGTTAAGCGCAAGCTAATCCAGCGGTTTTCAGATTCAACCCAGAAACGACGATTTTGCAAATTCGGCAAAAAGCGACGCTTCGTTTTATTGTTTGCATGGGATACATTGTTGCCAACCATCGGCTTCTTCCCAGTGACTTGGCAAACTTTTGCCATGACATAACTCCATTAATTGCGAAAAAAGAAGATTGTATCAGTCTCCGAGTACTTTGATCTAGCCCTAATTGGCTTTAGTTTTGAGGGTGAGGAAAAATAGTTGTCAATATTGGTCAAAAAATACCATTAAGTTAGTAGTCACTTCTATTTATGGTCATTTTTCATATGACCCTCATCAGAAAATGAGAAAAAACCACCATGACTTACGATGCAGTGATCAAGTAGGGGGATATCTACCAGCTGCAAGGCTTTAGCTAGTGTTTTGGTCAATTCTTGGTCAGCAATGCTGGGTTGTGGATTTCCGCTGGGGTGGTTATGTGCCACGATGAGAGCACTAGCGTTCCTAGCAAGAGCTTCCTTAAGGATTTCTCGTGGGTACACAGCGGTGTGGCTTAGGGAGCCTCTAAAGAGCTCCTGACACTCAATCAGCCGTAGGCGGGAGTCCAGGTATAGGCACAGAAAGACTTCGTGTGGCAAGCGTCCAAATCTGGCCTGCAAGAACTCACGGACATAGCCTGGTGAGGTCAGGACAGACTCTTGGGAGAGGGTTTCCTCAAGGCTGCGCTTGACCAGCTCGTAGGCCGCCTGGATTTGTGACCACTTAGAGATGCCCATGCCATGGATTTGGGTTAATTCTTCAGGGGTACAGGACATGAGGCGCGGCAAATTACTGAAATGGTGGAGCAGGTCCTTGGCTAGAGCCACGGCAGTTTTGCCTTTGACGCCAACGCGCAGAAAGATCGCGAGTAACTCGGCATCGCTGAGGGCTGCAGCGCCAAGGGCGCGTAGTTTTTCGCGGGGCTGCTCCATTTTTGGCCAATCCGTAATCGGCAAGTGCACGCTGGGGTCGGGCCTAGATACAATTACCTTATGACTAAGCTTACGGTTTTGCCCAACTCCTTTCTGACCCTCAACTATCGGCTGACTTTGCCCAGTGGGGATGACTACATCAATACGTTTATCGATCGCCCTGCGACGGTGTTGATGGGTTCTGGACAATTTGCGCCTTGCTTTGAAAAGGTATTAATCGGATTGGGTGTGGGTGATCAGAGAAGTGCCTTATTGCCACCAGAAGAAAGTTTTGGTGAGCGTAAAGAAGAATTAATTCAGTGGGTTTCTTTGAAAGCGCTTAAAGAAGGTCGCGATGATGATGCGCAATTTAATCCTGGTGACGTCATTGAATTTAATGCACCCGGTGGCGCTCAATACGCTGGTGTATTGCAATCGATTAACGAAGAGGGCGCTTGGTTTGATTTCAATCACCCGCTTGCTGGAAGGCCTGTTACCTTCGAAGCTCAAATTGTTGCGATTCTGTAGCCTATGAATAAGCAAACTATTACACAAGCCAGCGGTGATAGCACCTCCGAAATTTTGATGGCGCAGCCTCGTGGCTTTTGTGCGGGTGTTGATCGTGCAATCAATATTGTGAATGAAGCGCTGATACGCTTTGGCGCCCCAATTTATGTACGTCATGAGATTGTTCATAACGCTTATGTCGTGAACGAGCTGCGTGAAAAGGGCGCCGTGTTTGTGGAAGAGTTGCATGAAGTTCCCAAAGGCGGCATTGTGGTGTTTAGTGCCCACGGTGTTTCTCAAGAAGTTCGTCAAGATGCTGAGGCGCGCGGCTTGCAGGTGTATGACGCTACATGCCCCCTGGTTACAAAGGTGCATGTTGAAGTTATTAAGATGTGCAAGGATGGTTTCACAGTGTTGATGATTGGCCATGCAGGACACCCGGAAGTCGAAGGTACGATGGGGCAGGTTAAGGAAGGTGTTCATCTGATTGAGAAATTGGCAGACATTGCTAAGCTACCTTTTGCTGAGAATGAAAAAATTGCTTTTGTTACACAAACGACACTCTCTGTGGATGAGACCAAAGAAATTGTCGATGCCTTAATTCAAAAATTCCCGAATATCGTGAAGCCCCGCAAGCAAGATATTTGTTATGCGACTCAAAATCGCCAAGATGCTGTGAAATTTATGGCTCCTCAAGTTGAGGTAGTTATTGTGGTCGGAAGTAAGGCAAGCTCGAACTCGAATCGCTTGCGTGAATTAGCTGAAAAACTGGGGGTACCAGCCTACATGGTCGATGCACCAGAGCAGCTTCAGGCTGAATGGTTTGTTGGTAAGAGGCGCGTAGGCCTCACTGCAGGCGCATCGGCCCCTGAAAGCCTAGCCCTCTCGATTGTGGCCAAGATTCAAGAATTTGGGCCCCGCAGCATTCGTAATCTGGAAGGCGTGGTGGAGGATGTCACATTCTCACTGCCAAAGAATTTAGTTGGCTAGCAAGTAACGCCAGTGTTGGGGTGCTACTGCAATAAAAGATAAAGGGGCTTAGAGCCCCTTTATTACATTCAGTCTGAGTATTGTTTAGCCCACTTGCTTGAGCAACTCTCTCAAAATATTGCACATCTGACGGATTTCATCATCGGTAACATTGAGTGCTGGCATAAAGCGAAGCAGATTAGGTCTTGGTGAATTAATTAATAAACCCTCTGGACCTCTGTCGCGAGCCATCGTAACTAGCTGAGCGCCAATATCACTACTTAACATCAGGGCGCGCAACAACCCTTCACCGCGCTCGCCATCCAGATTAAATTCTGCAGAGATAGCAAGGAGTTCTTTGCTAAGCAGGTCACCTTTGGCGCGCACAGACTCTAGGAAACCTGGCGCTAATAATTGTTCAATCACACTGATACCTACTGCGACCATTAGCGGATTACCGTTATAGGTGCCACCCTGATCGCCGGGTACAAAACAAGCAACCGCATCAGTTGCCATCAGTGCAGCTAATGGCACGCCACCACCAATGCCTTTGCCCAAGGTCATGATGTCTGGCTCGATGCCGTAGTGCTGATAAGCAAAGAGAGTGCCGGTGCGACCACAGCCGGCTTGCACTTCATCTACGATCAACAGAATATTATTTTCTTTGGTGAATTTACGCAGGCTTTGCATAAATTCTTTAGTGGTGGGGATAACGCCCCCTTCACCTTGTACCGGCTCTAGCATGACCGCAACTGTTTTATCCGTTACCAGTTTTTTGACGGAATCCAAATCATTCAAATCGGCCTTTGGAAACCCGGGAACTTGTGGGGCAAACATCGTGTCCCAGCCTGGTTTACCGGATGCGCTCATCGTCGCTAATGTACGACCATGAAAACTGTGGTCAAAAGTAATGATTTCAAAAGCACCTGATTTGTTCAGCTGCCCCCATTTACGTGCCAACTTAATGGCGCCTTCATTAGCTTCAGCTCCGCTATTGGCGAAAAATACTTTGTTAAAGCAGCTGTTTTCGGTCAGAAGATTCGATAGGCGAATCATGGGCTCGTTATAAAACGCTGGACTCGGATTAATGAGTTTTTTTGCTTGAATATTGAGTGCTTCAATCATGCCGGGGTTGCTATGACCGAGACAGTTCACGGCCCAGCCTTGCAAGAAATCCAAATAACGCTTGCCGTGATTATCAGTCAGCCATGAGCCTTTACCTTCAACCATAGTTAACTCTGGTCGCGGGGTAATAAACATCACTGAGTGGGCATCTACGGATTGGGCTGGCTTATTCATATCGTATGCAAAGTGAAATCAAATGAGGATTCTATTATCACGCTTCGCAGGCTAGTTTGTCGCGAGGTCAGCTGCGCTAGTAAAAGAATCTGCAAAGAACTCTTCCTCAGGCAAATGACAGTGCGATGAAAAGTCCTGGCGGGCGGCATTGATCATCACAGGGGCGCCGCAGGCATAGACCTGGTAGAGGCTCATATTGAGGTGGTCGGCCATCACGGCTTGGTGCACAAAGCCTGTGCGTCCAGTCCATTGGTCCTCCGGCAAGGCGTCTGAAATCACTGGGATATAGTTGAAGTCAGGAATATCTTTTGCCCATGACTGGCAGAGTTCATTGAGGTAGAGGTCGTTTGCACGCCGTCCACCCCAATATAAATGAATCGGGCGCCTAATCTTTTTGAGTTGCATTTGCTCAATAATGGACTTTATCGGTGCAAAGCCAGTACCCGCCGCAACAAAAATAATAGGTTTTTTGGAATCTTCTCTTAAGAAGAAGCTGCCTAATGGCCCTTCAAAGCGGAGGATATCTTTTTCTTTTAAAGCGGGGTCTTTTGCACCAAAGACGAGATCGGTAAAGAGTCCGCCCGGCAAGTGGCGAATATGCAATTCGAGGGGGCCGTCTTGATCTGGTGCATTCGCAATGGAGTAGGCGCGGCGCTGACCATCTTTGAGTAGGAACTCTAAGTACTGCCCGGCCAGAAATTGAAAGCGCTCGGCAGCTGGTAATTGCAATTGAAGAATGGCTACATCTTCACTCGGTTTTACGATGGTATTGACGCGACAAGGTACTTTCCGAATAGCGATATCACCAGCGCCCTGAACTTCACGAGCTTCAATGAGCAGGTCTGATTTAGGATGGGCGCAGCAAAATAAGGTGCCGCCGGCGGCCTCATCAGTCGGGCTTAGGGCGGCAGCACTATGCTGACCATGCTCTACCTGGCCTTCCAGGATCTTGCCTTTACAGGATCCACAGGCACCATTTTTACAGCCATAGGGCAGGGTGATGCCCTGCTGTAAGGCTGCTTCCAGGAGGGTCTCATCCTTCTGGACAGTAAATTGTTTGCCGCTCGCCTTGAGCGTGACTTGATAAGACACTCTCATTCCTTTCAATAAATCGTTACGATGTGATCTATGCAATCTTTTGGTAAATCTCGAATCCTGATCGTTGGCTGTGGTGACATTGGTCTACGTGTTGCCAAGCAGCTCGCGCGAAGTCATCGCGTATATGCCTTAACTTCCCAGAAAACCCGTTTTCAGGAGTTGAGAGCGGTTGGCGCGATTCCGATTTTGGGGGATCTGGATAAGCCTGATAGCTTGTGGCGTTTAAGTGGATTAGCGCAAACCGTGATCCACTTGGCACCACCCCAAAATACAGGTCATCGTGATTGCCGAACTCGCAACCTCCTCCGAATTTTAGCCCAAGGCTCTGATACTGTTGGGCGCCTGATTTATGTGAGTACCACGGGTGTTTATGGTGATCACGCAGGTGCTAAGGTAAGTGAAGTGACACCAGTTAAACCCCAAAGCGAGCGAGCTAAGCGACGGGTAGATGCAGAAAACTGCCTACGTCTTTGGGCTCCAGCCCACGGAGTCGCTCTGACTATTCTGCGAGTGCCAGGCATTTATGCTGCTGACCGATTGCCGGTTGAGCGCATTCAGGCGGGAACGCCCGCCTTAATTGCGGCAGAGGATGCCTACTCGAACCATATTCAGAGTGATGACTTGGCAAGATTGGTTTGTGCTGCTGTTTATCATGGCAAGCCACAGCGTGTCATTAACGCCTGTGACGGGGGTGAAACTAAGATGGGTGATTACTTTGATGAAGTAGCTGATGCGTTTGGTTTGGAGCGACCACCCAGATTACCAGCTGAGCAGTTGGAGAAAATCGTATCCCCCATGCTCTGGTCGTTTATGCGGGAGTCACGGCGTGTAACGAATGCGCGGCTCTCGGAATTAAAGACCCCGCTACGCTATCCCAGCGTCGCAGAGTTTCTAAAAACTATTTCCAAGAATCCTTGAGTCCGACCGTACGATTAAATACCGGTTGACCTGGTTTTGAGTCGCTTTGATCTGCAACAAAGTAGCCATGGCGCTCAAACTGAAAGCGATCTTCTGCTTTAGCGTCTTTCATGCAAGGCTCTAAGTACGCAGTAATCGTTTCCTTCGAGTGAGGGTTGATTGCCTCAAGGAAATTTTTATCTCCACTATCGGGATGTGGATCATTAAACAGGTGGTCATAGAGGCGAACTTGTGCAGGCACAGCTTCTGCCGCGCTGACCCAATGAATATTGCCCTTGACCTTGTAGTTATTTGAGCCGGGCGTGCCGCTCTTGCTATCTGCGAAGTGCGTTGCATTCACCTGAATCACCTTGCCATTGGCATCCACTTCAAATCCAGTGCACTCAATCACAAAGCCATGACGCAAACGCACACGTCCACCAGCTTGATCGCCAATCGGTGGGTAGAGTCTAAAGAATCCCTTGACCGGCTCTTGCATAAAGTCATCTTCTTCAATCCACAATTCTTTTGTGAAATGAAACTCGCGATTACCCCACTCGGGATGCTGCGGATGACGAGGTGCTGAGCAAGGCTCGCTCGCAGATGGATCGAAGTTTTCAATAACCAGCTTGAGTGGCTTCAGAACCGCTGTAGCCCGTGGAGCCTTGGCCTCAAGATCATCCCGTAAGGCTTGATCTAGCGTGCTCATATCAATCCAGCTATCTGCTTTAGAAACGCCAATGCGTTCACAGAACAAACGAATGCTCTCTGGTGTGTAACCCCTACGACGAATACCTACAATCGTTGGCATCCGTGGATCATCCCAGCCATCCACATGCTTTTCTTCAACCAACTGTAGTAGCTTGCGCTTGCTAGTGATGGTGTAAGTGAGGTTGAGGCGAGCGAATTCATATTGATGTGGAACGGGATTTTTGAAGATCCCTAGCTCTGCTAATGAGGCAACAATCCAATCGTAGAGCGGACGATTATTTTCAAACTCCAAAGTGCAAATAGAGTGCGAAACATTTTCCAGTGCATCAGAAATGCAGTGTGTGAAATCATATAAAGGATAGATGCACCATTTGCTACCAGTGCGGTGGTGATCTATATGGCGAATGCGATAGACCACAGGATCACGCATCACAATATTCGGATGCGCCATGTCGATCTTCAGGCGCAGTACATGTTCACCATCTTTAAATTTGCCATCACGCATCTCGCGGAACAAGGCCAGATTCTCATCGGGAGTGCGATCGCGGTAAGGACTATTTTTTCCAGTTTGACCAAAGTTGCCACGATTGGTATGAATGTCATCTGCGCTCTGACTATCAACATAGGCTTTGCTGTTCTGAATCAGAATTTCGGCAAACTCATAGAGTCGATCAAAGTAATCGCTCGCGTGATACAAGTGCGTTCCCCAATCAAAGCCGAGCCATTTCACCGCATCTAAAATACTATCGGCATACTCAATATCTTCTTTGACTGGATTGGTGTCATCTAGGCGCATATTGCAACGCGCACCACCTGCTTGATTGTTGTAATCAGCGGCTAAGCCAAAGTTCAAGCAAATACTTTTGGCGTGGCCAATATGAAGATAGCCATTGGGTTCTGGTGGAAACCGGGTAATGATGGATGGGATAGCCTGACCATCTCGATTGCTACGGTTCTGGTAGGCGCCACTTGCCAGGTCATGATCGATGATCTGGCGCAAAAAGTTGGAGGGCTCAGCAAGAGTGCCGGCAGGCGTTTTAGATGGTTTGCTATCTTGGGACATGCGCCCATTGTAGAGAAAAGCCCTGCCTATAAAGAAAAAAGCCCGCAAACTGCTGCGGGCTCGTTTCTGGGAAGCATTCGAGAATTACTCTTCTACGAAAGCCTCTTCACGGGTTTTCTTAACCGCTGGCAAGGCCACGATCACAACCAAGAGGGCTGCTGCGATGAGCAAGCCTAAAGAGAGTGGGCGGGTTAAGAAGGTCGTGAAGTCACCGCGTGACAACAAGAGGGCGCGACGGAAGTTCTCTTCCATCATCGGCCCAAGCACGAAGCCTAAGAGCAATGGGGGTGGCTCGCAACCCAACTTGAAGAAGAGGTAGCCAATTAAACCAAAGGCTGCGGTCACATAAACGTCAAATACGGTGTTGTTGACGGTATATACGCCGATACAGCAGAACACCAAAATAGCTGGGTACATAAAGCGATACGGAATCTTCAAGAGCTTGACCCAGATGCCAATGAGTGGCAAGTTCAAGAGAATCAACATCACGTTTCCAATCCACATGGATGCGATCAGACCCCAGAACAAGGCTGGGTTGCTGGTCATCACTTGTGGACCCGGCTGAATATTGTGAATCGTCATCGCACCAACCATCAAGGCCATAACGGCATTCGGTGGGATACCTAAGGTCAGCAATGGGATGAAAGAGGTTTGAGCGGCAGCATTGTTTGCTGCTTCAGGACCGGCTACACCCTCAATAGCACCCTTACCAAACTCATGACTGTACTTAGAGGATTTCTTTTCAACAGAGTAGGCGCCAAAGGCTGCTAAGGCAGCACCGCCGCCTGGCAGAATTCCTAAGATGGATCCAATGGTTGTGCCGCGCAAAATGGATGGAATCATGCGCTTCACATCTTGTTTGGTTGGGATCATGGTGGTCATCTTGTTCAAGAAGCCTTCATCCTCACCCTTTTTCTCCAGGTTGCCCATGATTTCTGCAAAGCCGAAAACACCCATCGCTACGGCTACGAAACCAATGCCGTCACTCAATTCAGGGATATCAAAAGCATAGCGTGACACGCCAGAGTTCACGTCAGTACCGATCAAGCCCATTAAGAGGCCAAGAATGATCATACCGATCGCCTTGATCAAAGAGCCTGAGGCTAGTACGACCGCACCAATTAGTCCAAGAACCATTAAGGAGAAGTACTCAGCGGGGCCGAACTTAAATGCTAACTGGGAGAGTGGTGCGGCAAATGCAGCCAAAACCAGTGTTGCTACGCAGCCAGCAAAGAATGAACCCATACCAGCAGTAAACAGGGCTACACCCGCTCGACCATTTCTGGCCATTTGATAGCCGTCAATCGCCGTCACCACCGAGGACGTTTCTCCTGGAATGTTGAGCAAAATCGCAGTAGTAGAGCCGCCGTACTGTGAACCGTAATAAATACCGGCCAACATAATCAAAGCGGCAATTGGAGGCAATGCATAGGTGGCTGGCAAGAGCATCGCAATTGTCGCGATTGGACCTAGGCCTGGCAAAACACCAATTAAAGTACCTAAAACACAGCCAATCAGGCAGTAGAGTAGGTTTTGTAAGGTAAACGCTGTGTCGAAACCGAGCGCTAAATTAGCAAATAAATCCATTTTTAGAGTCCCGGTTTGTTATTGAAGAAAGAAAGGTAGCAATGGGAACTGAAGCTTCAGCCCCAATACAAACACCGAGTAGGTGAATGCAACTAAAAAGGAGGCATTAATTAAAGTGCCCTTCCAGTGGAATTCATGGCTTGCGCTGGCTGACATGAATACCAGCACAAAGACTGCTACAACAAAGCCCATGGTTGGCAAGAGGATGCCGTAGAGGACAACAGAGCCAGTAATCAGGCCTATGATGCGCCAATTAAATTTAGGAATGCTTTCAATGGCAGCTTTCGCCCCTAGTGACTTTACGAGGACTAGTAAGCCAAGTAGCGTCATTAGTATGCCCAGGAAGAAGGGGAAATAACCGGGCCCCATCTTGGCTGCTGTACCCATGGGATATTTACTAGCCACTATGGTGAAGAATAGGCCGATAACCATGTACATGATTCCGGCACCAAAATCCCGTTGATTGCGAATTTTCAAGTTGAGCTCCTTATATCGACTTAAAGGCCGATCTATTTATTAATGTTACGGGATTGTAAGGCAGGATTGAGGTGCTTTACCAAGGGTTTGCCCCCGACTAGTGCCAATGCGATAATTATTCGCATGAAAGTCTCTCAAATTCGCCAGGCGTACCTGGACTACTTCGCCCAAAAAGGCCATCAAATTGTCCCATCCAGCCCAGTAGTGCCTGGAGACGACCCAACCCTGTTGTTTACCAATGCGGGGATGAATCAGTTTAAGGACGTATTTTTGGGCTTTGATAAGCGTCCCTATAACCGAGCTACTAGCGCCCAGAAATGTATTCGTGCTGGCGGCAAGCACAATGACCTAGATAACGTTGGCTATACAGCCCGCCACCACACCTTCTTTGAAATGCTGGGGAACTTCTCTTTTGGCGATTACTTCAAGAAGGATGCGATTCAGTTTGCTTGGGGTTTGCTGACTGAGGTCTTTAAATTGCCAGAAGAAAAGCTGCTCGTCACTGTTTATGCGGAAGACGATGAGGCTTATGAGATTTGGAACAAACAAATCGGTGTTCCAGCGGAGCGCATTATTCGCATCGGCGATAACAAAGGTGCTCGTTACGCTTCAGATAACTTCTGGATGATGGGCGATACAGGTCCCTGCGGCCCCTGTACTGAAATCTTCTATGACCACGGCCTGCACATTGCTGGCGGCCCTCCTGGTAGCCCTGATGAAGATGGCGATCGCTATATTGAGATCTGGAATAACGTATTCATGCAGTTCAATCGCGATGAAGCGGGCAATATGAATCCATTGCCCAAGCCGAGCGTCGATACCGGTATGGGTCTTGAGCGTATTGCGGCAGTGTTGCAGCATGTGCACTCGAACTATGAGATTGACCTCTTTGTTAATTTGCTCAAAGCTGCCAAAGAGGCTGTTGATGCGGCTGGTGGTGAGAATTGCGATCCAAGCAGCCCATCTCTCAAAGTCATTGCTGATCACATTCGTGCCTGTAGTTTTATTGTGGTGGATGGTGTGATTCCAGGTAATGCTGGTCGTGGTTATGTTTTGCGTCGTATTACGCGCCGTGCGATTCGTCATGGCTATAAATTGGGCGCACGCAAACCTTTCTTTTATCAACTCGTTCCGGCCCTCGTAAAAGAGATGGGTCAGGCTTATCCAGAGTTGCAGGCAGCAAAAGATAAGGTGAGCGAAGTGATTAAGCAGGAGGAAGAGCGTTTCTTCCAGACAATCGCTAACGGTATGGAGATTTTGGAGACTGCGCTTGCTGGTGGTACCAAGACGCTGGATGGTGAAACTGCCTTCCGCTTACACGATACTTTTGGATTCCCATTGGATTTGACTGCTGACGTATGTCGTGAGCGTGATGTCACTGTCGACGCAGAAGGTTTCGACTTGGCAATGCAAAAGCAGCGCGATCAAGCAAGAGCGGCTGGTAAGTTCAAAGTAGCTCAAGGCTTGGAGTACTCTGGCAAGCCAACCCAGTTCCATGGTTACGATACCTTGAAGCATGAAGGTGCCAAAGTCACCGCGCTCTATGTTGATGGTTCTGCAGTGCAGTCTATCAAGGCTGGTGATGCTGCAGTGATCGTGTTAGATAACACGCCTTTCTATGCCGAGTCTGGTGGACAAGTTGGCGATAAGGGCGAGTTACGTAATGAAGCGGTGCGTTTTGCGGTTGAAGATACCTTCAAGATTCAGGCGGATGTTTTTGGGCATCAGGGCGAAGTGCAAGAGGGCGAGCTCAAGGTGGGCGATGCAATCAACGCCTTAGTAGATGTAGAGCAAAGAACAGAAACAATGCGAAACCACAGTGCTACGCACATTTTGCATAAAGCATTGCGCGAAGTCTTAGGCAACCACGTACAGCAAAAAGGTTCCTTGGTTGATGCTAGTAAAACCCGTTTTGACTTTACTCACAACGCACCCATTACGGCTCAAGAAATGCGTCGGGTTGAAGATATTGTGAATGCCGAGATTTTGGCAAATACAGCCACCTCCGGAAAAGTGATGTCTTTAGACGATGCTCAGAAAACTGGTGCCACGATGCTCTTCGGCGAAAAGTATGCAGACGAAGTGCGCGTACTAGAAATCGGTAGCTCTAAAGAGTTGTGTGGCGGAACTCACGTCGGACGTACTGGTGATATCGGTAGCTTGAAGATTGTTTCTGAGGGTGGCGTAGCAGCTGGCATCCGCCGTGTTGAGGCGGTGACCGGCAAAAATGCCTTAATCTTCTTGCAAGGTCTAGAAGATAAGATTAATGAAGCGGCTGCAGTACTCAAAACTCACCCTGGTGATTTAGTGAGTCGCGTTACTCAACTTCAAGATAGTTTGCGTCAGGCTGAGCGTGAGTTGGATAAGGTCAATTCCAAACTCGCTGCTAGCCAAGGTGATGAGTTGGCAACGCAAGCAGTTGATGTTAATGGCATCAAAGTATTGGCAGCTCGCTTAGATGGTGCTGATGCTCAAGTCTTGCGCGAGACTATGGATGCCTTAAAGGCAAAGCTGAAAACAGCCGCCATTGTGTTGGCTTCAGTGCAGGGTGACAAAGTGAGCCTCATTGCTGGTGTGACAGCGGATTCGGTTGCCAAGGTAAAAGCAGGTGACTTAGTGAACTTCGTTGCCCATCAAGTTGGTGGTAAGGGCGGCGGTAAGCCGGAGATGGCGATGGCCGGCGGTACTGATCCAAGTAAATTGGGCGCGGCATTGGCTGGCGTAAAAGATTGGGTGGCATCTAAATGAGCGATGTGATCGAATTTAATCTTGAGGTCGATGCGATTGGCATAAACTGCCCGCTCCCAATCTTACGCACCAAGAAAGCCCTGGCTACTATGCAGTCTGGCGAAGTGCTGAAAGTGAAGGCCACGGATGCTGGCGCTGCTCATGACTTTCCTGCATTTGCTAAGCAGACTGGTAATGAACTGCTGTCCAGTACTACAGAGGGTGATGTATTGGTTTTCTTTCTTAAGAGAAGATAAGACGCGCTGAAACCATTAGCACCAAAGAAAAAGGCAGAAAGTAATTTCTGCCTTTTTGCTTTTCTCGCCCTGGAGATTCATGCTGAAGCCTAGCTTAAGGAGCGGCTCTTTAAGTAAGCCGCAAACTCAGTGTTGACTTCTGGATGCCGCAAAGCAAATTCCACTGAAGCCTTAAGGTAGCCAAGCTTGCTACCGCAGTCATAACGTACGCCATCGTATTCATAAGCAAATACAGGCTCTTCTTTTAGTAAAGAGGCAATCGCATCGGTGAGTTGAATTTCACCGCCAGCACCGGGCTTGAGATTACGAATGTGATTAAAGATATCTGAAGACAGAACATAGCGACCCACTACCGCTAAGTTGGATGGCGCATCCTTGGGCTGTGGTTTTTCCACAATGCCATTCAAGCGATAAATACCTTTGGATACTTCTGCTCCAGAAATAATGCCGTAAGAGCTACTTTTAGAGGGATCAATTTTTTCCACCGCTAAGACGGAACCATTTTGCTCATCAAATACTTTGAGCATTTGCTTGAGTACTGGCGGCTGGCCATCGAGTAAGTCATCCGCTAGGATGATGGCAAAAGGCTCATCACGTACGAGCTTTTCTGCGCATAGGACTGCATGACCTAAGCCCAACGCCTCGGGTTGGCGAACATAGACACAATCCACATGGCTGGGCTTAACGCTACGAACAATCTCTAGTAAAGCAGTTTTATTCTTGGCTTCGAGTTCGGCCTCTAATTCATAAGCTTTATCAAAGTGATCCTCAATTGCACGCTTACTTCGACCAGTTACAAAAATCATTTCGGTAATGCCAGCAGCAATCGCTTCTTCCACCGCATACTGAATGAGCGGTTTATCCACCACATTGAGCATCTCTTTCGGGCTAGCCTTGGTGGCTGGCAAGAAACGTGTGCCCAAACCTGCAACGGGGAAGACAGCTTTGGTAACGGCTTTAGTGCTTAATGGCATGGTGATTCCGATCGTTTTATCGCTGCTTTATTTCAGTCGTTCTAATTGTGCAACAAGCTTCTCATGGTTTTGCTCAAAGCCAGCAAGACGTTGCTTTTCTTGGGCTACCACCTCTTCTGGGGCGCGAGCTACGAAACTTTCGTTACCAAGTTTGCTGCGTGCTTTGGTGATCTCATTAGCTAAGCGCTCGATTTCTTTGCTTAGACGAATTCTCTCAGCTGCTACGTCCACTTCAATTTTGAGTAATAACTTCAGATTGCCAACTAGGGCCATTGGTGCGCCAGGGGCATCCTTTTCTAAAGCAGACTCATCATCGTAGATTTTGACTTCGGATAGCTTGGCCAATGCAGTCAGGTACGGACTTGCCTTTTTCAAGAAATCCTGCGGTCCACTAATCCAGAGGGGTACCTTGAGTGCAGGAGAAACTTGCATCTCGCCACGTAGATTACGGCAAGCATCCACAATCGATTTAATCTGGGCTACCCAAGCTTCGCTTTGTTCATCAATCTTATCGAGTTGAGCAACTGGGTATGGCTGCAGCGCAATGGTTTGCTTATCTTGTTTGGCTAGCTCTTTACCAACCTTTGGTCCAACGGTTTGCCAGAGGGTTTCGGTAATAAATGGGATCAGTGGATGAGCCATGCGCAAGATGGTTTCTAAAACACGCAAGAGAGTGCGGCGAGTGGCGCGTTGCTGTGCAGGCGTTCCAGTCTGAAGCTGTACCTTAGCTAACTCTAAGTACCAATCGCAGTACTCGTCCCAAACAAATTGATAGATGCTGGTAGCAATGTTGTCAAAGCGATAGTTTTGGAAACCTTTAGCAACATCAGCTTCGGTTCTTTGCAATATGGAAACAATCCAACGATCTGCCGGAGAGAAATCAAGCTGTCCTTCTGGGCCGCATTGGCTGTCACACGGCGCAAAGCCATTGTCTTCATCATTGCCAGGGCAATTCATGAGCACAAAGCGAGTAGCGTTCCAGAGTTTGTTGCAGAAGTTGCGATAACCCTCGCAGCGTTTCTGATCAAAATTAATATTTCGACCTAGTGATGCGAGTGAGGCGAAGGTAAAGCGCAGGGCATCTGTACCAAATGCAGGAATGCCTTCTGGAAATTCTTTCTTAGTTTTCTTACCAATACTTTCTGCTTGCTTTGGATTCATTAAACCAGTAGTGCGCTTAGCAACCAAATCTTCAATTTTGATGCCGTCAATTAAATCGATTGGATCCAAGGTATTACCTTTGGACTTACTCATTTTCTGACCTTCAGCATCACGAACTAAGCCGTGCACATACACGGTATGGAAAGGCACCTTGCCAGTAAAGTGGCAAGTCATCATGACCATTCTGGCTACCCAGAAGAAGATGATGTCAAAGCCGGTTACCAATACTGAGGATGGTAAGAAGTGATTGAGTGCAGGCGTCTCTTCTGGCCAGCCTAATGAGCTAAATGGCACCAGTGCGGAGCTAAACCAAGTGTCCAAGACATCGGGGTCACGATTCAGTTGACCCTTGTAACCGGCAGCAGCAGCCTTAGCTTTGGCCTCCTCTTCGGAGCGAGCCACAAAAATCTGTCCGTCATCGCCATACCAAGCGGGGATTTGATGGCCCCACCAGAGTTGTCGAGAGATGCACCAGTCCTGAATATTTTCCAACCACTGAGAGTAGGTGCTAATCCAGTTTTCTGGAACCAGCTTAATGTCGCCATTTTTTACTGCATCTAGTGCAGCGCCAGCGATGGATGAGCCTGGTTGATATTTATTGTCAGGGCTTGGCTTGGATACCGCAACAAACCATTGGTCAGTGAGCATCGGTTCAATGATGGTTTGGGTGCGATCACCACGTGGCACCATTAATTTATGTGGCTGTACTTTTTCTAATAGGCCAGCTGAATCTAAGTCGGCAACGATTTGTTTGCGAGCAGCAAAGCGCTCCAGGCCTTGATAAACCGCAGGCGCATTCTCATTAATCTTGGCATCGAGGGTCAGGATATTAATGAGTGGCAATTGATGACGTTGTCCCACGGCATAGTCGTTGAAGTCGTGCGCAGGCGTCACTTTTACCACACCAGTACCAAAGGCTAAATCCACATAGTCATCGGCAATGATCGGAATCTCGCGATTGCACAGCGGTAGCTGTACTGATTTGCCAATGAGGTGTTTGTAGCGCTCGTCTTCTGGGTTGACCATGACGGCCACGTCACCCAATAAAGTCTCTGGGCGCGTGGTAGCAACAGTCAGGTATCCAGAGCCATCTGCCAATGGGTAGCGGATGTGCCACATGGAGCCATCTTCCTCCTCACTCACTACCTCTAGATCTGAAACAGCGGTACCTAGCACTGGATCCCAGTTCACCAAACGCTTACCGCGATAAATTAATCCCTGCTCATGCAAGCGAACGAATACCTCAACTACTGCTTTGGACATCTTGCTGTCCATCGTGAAATATTCTTTACCCCAATCAATCGAGGCACCTAAGCGACGAATCTGCCGGGTAATCGTGTTGCCAGACGTTTCTTTCCACTCCCATACTTTTTCTAAGAATTTCTCGCGACCTAAATCGTGACGAGAAATCTTCTGTGCATCGAGTTGGCGCTCAACGACGATTTGTGTAGCGATGCCAGCATGGTCTGTACCCGGAACCCACAAGGTATTTTTGCCAGACATGCGGGCATGACGCACCAAGCCATCCATGATGGTTTGATTAAAAGCGTGACCCATGTGCAGTGTGCCGGTCACATTGGGTGGCGGCAGCTGAATCGAGAAATCTTCCTTGCCCTCATCTAGGGTGGCGTCGGCAATGCCTCGGCGTTCCCACTCCGGACCCCAATAAGCTTCAATTGGGGCAGGTTCGTAGGATTTAGCCAGTTCGTCTACAGAACTAGCTAATGGGGAGTCAGGAGAATTAGGGGTATTCGAAGCATTTGGCATAAGAGGCAAATTATAATTGGGGCGATGTACTCAGACCTACTCGCAAACCTTAATCCAGAACAACGCGAGGCAGTGACCCTCCCGCCGGTAAATGAAAATGGCCAGGCCCAGTCAGCCCTGATTTTGGCTGGCGCTGGCAGTGGAAAAACCCGCGTTCTGACGACCCGTATAGCTTGGTTGATCCAAACGGGCCAGGTTTCGCCGATTGGCGTCCTAGCGGTGACCTTTACTAATAAGGCTGCTAAAGAGATGATGTTGCGTCTCAGTGCCATGTTGCCAATTAACACCCGAGGCATGTGGATTGGTACTTTTCATGGTCTTTGTAACCGTTTATTACGTGCGCATCACAAAGAAGCGGGTTTGCCGTCCACTTTTCAGATTTTGGATACCCAGGATCAGCTTTCCGCCATTAAGCGGCTTTTGAAGGGCTTAAAGGTCGATGATGAGAAATACCCCCCTAAGCAGTTGCAATACTTCATTTCCCATGCCAAAGAGCGTGGCCAGCGCGCCAAAGAGTTATCTGTAGGCGATGACTTCCAGGCCAAGATGGCCCAGTTGTACGAGGCTTATGACGAGCAGTGCCAGCGTGAAGGCGTAGTCGACTTTGCTGAACTCTTGTTACGCAGTTATGAATTGCTCAAACATAACGAGGCTATTCGGACTCACTATCAAGAACGATTCCGTCATATTCTGATTGATGAGTTTCAAGATACCAATGCCTTGCAATACGCTTGGCTCAAATTACTCTCCGGTCATGATGCTAGTCGCGTCAATGTCAGCGGCATGGGAAGTAGTGCAGTGTTTGCGGTAGGTGACGATGATCAAAGTATTTACGCTTTCCGTGGCGCAGACGTTGAGAATATGCGTCTGTATGAAAAGCAATACCACCCGATGATGGTCAAGCTTGAGCAGAACTACCGCTCGCATGGCCACATCTTAGATACAGCCAACTACCTCATCTCTAACAATACAGATCGTCTTGGTAAAAACTTGCGAACTGATGCTGGTCATGGCGAGCCGGTCCGCATCTATGATGCGCCGAGTGATCACGCTGAAGCTGCATGGCTTGTAGATGAAATTAAAGCCCTAGTAAATAGTGGCATTAAGCGTACTGAAATTGCCTTGCTCTATAGAAGTAATGCCCAGTCACGCATTATTGAGCATGCCTTATTTTCTGCGGCGATTCCGTATCGTGTTTATGGTGGATTACGCTTCTTCGAGCGCGCAGAGATTAAACATGCCTTAGCGTATTTACGTCTGCTAGAAAATCCGAATGACGATACCTCCTTCTCGCGCGTAGTGAATTTCCCGACACGCGGTATTGGGGCGAGATCAATTGAGGCCGTGCAAGATGCAGCTCGTGCACAAAATAGTTCTTTGTATTTGGCGGCATCGACATTGGATGGAAAAGCTGGCGCCTCCTTGGGTGGCTTTGTGCGCCTCGTTGATCACATGCGTGAAGCTACTCGTCACAATACATTGCCTGAGACAGTGGAATTCGTGATTCAAAATAGTGGCCTGATTCAGCACTACCTCTCAGAGCGTGAAGGTCAAGACCGCGTAGAAAACTTACAGGAATTAATTAACGCCGCAACCGCATTTATTGCGGAAGAAGGTTATGGTCAGGATGCCACTGCCGCCACATTACCGGGTGAAAATGCACCTGGCGTAGTTGAGGTCTCGCCATTAGCTGCATTTCTCTCGCATGCTTCACTTGAGGCTGGTGATAACCAGGCTCAGGCAGGCCAAGATGCTGTACAGCTGATGACGGTGCACTCTGCTAAAGGCTTGGAGTTCACCTCTGTATTTATTACCGGTTTAGAAGAGGGATTATTCCCACATGAGAACAGTATTAATGAGCAGCATGGTTTGGAAGAAGAGCGACGCTTAATGTATGTGGCAATTACTCGCGCAAAAGAGCGTCTATACCTATCTCATACGCAGTCACGGATGTTGCACGGCCAAGTTCGCTACAACATGCCATCTCGCTTCTTAGAAGAGTTGCCATCGGATTCACTGAAGTGGCTCACTCCCAAAGTGAAGGATGCCCGTTGGGGTGGTACTAGTAATGGAAATGGCGGCCGCTCAGGGTCGACTTGGCAAGATGGCTATACCCGTCAGCGCGAGTTTGGATCGAATGATTTCTTTGACAGCAATAATGAGCGTGAGCGACCTGCAAGGCAAATTGGCCGAGTAGGCTCTGCCTCAACCGCCGTGACTAGAATGGCCTCACCACCACGCGGCAACTACCCATTTACGATTGGGCAAAATGTGTTCCATACCAAGTTTGGTGAAGGGCGTGTTATAGGCCTAGAGGGTAATGATGCTGATGCGCGCGCTCAGGTGAATTTCAAGCGCCATGGTGTGAAATGGCTACAGCTCAGTATTGCTAAGCTGGCTGCGATAGATTAAGCGATTAAAGTAGCCGATTCTTTTTCAGCAAAGCATGCTTTCCAGGTGGCAAAGAAAGAGCAGTGCATCACAGTTAGCCCTGCCATAGAAATAGGGGCGATGATGAATGATGCGGCTTGACCTAAGTCGAGAGCATCAAAGATGGAGCCAATCGTCAAAGGAATGGCGATTAAGATCGCACCCCAAATCGCGAGATATAAAAAGAATGCGCCTCGATTAGTCCAGCAGGCAACGGCGCTGGAAAAGAGTGCTTGCGCTATAGACATATCAGCCCAAGCAACGAGTACGGGAGAAAACCACATCAACATTGCCACTGGCACATAAAGCAGGCCGCCAAAAAAGAGTATCAGGTAAATCTGATTGATGGCTTCTGAAGTAATGGGCTTTTCGTTAGTCATCAGTGGAATGAGCAACTCAAAATCTACCAACATACTTAAGATAAAGCTAAGGGCTAGGATAAGCGCGGCATAGACCAGACCCAATTGGAGAATACGTTTACGAATCAAGGGAGTGGATCGCAGGGCAATCACATATACCGACGGACGAATACGTTCTTTTTGAATTGCCAGGCGACAGGCGGTCATAAAGCCAACCGACAAAGTAGGCGTGAGCAATAAGACAACAAAAATACCAATCACTGGCACAAGAACTGCTAGTTGGGCGGCAAAAACATACATAAATACCAGCATCAAAAAACCCAAAGGATTTTGTTTGAAAAGCCAAATACCTTGACGTATCCAGGTGTAACCCTCTTTTGGGGTGACGGAATTGAGTTTCATATTGCCTTGCGACTTAAGAGAATATTTTCGAAATGACGAGGGTCATGTGGGGTGAGCATTTGTGCATCACGTGGCAAATAAAAATCCCACAGGCGGGAGATCCAAAAACGCAGAGCTGCAGCGCGCACCATGAGCGGCCAACTTGCTTGCTCTTCAGTAGTGAGTGGACGAACAGCCTGATAGGCATCCATCAGCGCTTTGAAGCGATCAGGATCTAAATCTTGTTTATTGTCGGCAAGACACCAGTCATTTGCAGTAACTGCTAAATCAAATAACCACTTATCTGTTCCAGCGAAATAAAAGTCGAAGAAACCACCTAGCTGATCTTGGGAGCTATCGCTTGTGCCTTGAGGGTCAAATAGCACGTTATCTCTAAAGAGATCGCAATGACTTGCTCCCTGCGGAAGTGCTGCATAGGCCTTAGAGGCAAAGAATTGCTCTTGAGCTGTGAGCTCGCTAGTCAGCAGTTCTTGTTGCACATCACTTAAGTGTGGCAAAACTTGCGGAACTGTTTTTTGCCACCAAGAAAGACTGCGAAGATTCTCTTGAGTGCGCTGAAAGTCGCTGCTGGCCAAATGCATTTTGGCTAAATACTCGCCAACCAAGGCGCAATGCTTGGCTTCGGGTGCAAGCCTAGAAAGGCCGGGAAGCTTACTCACAATGGCTGTAGGCTTACCTTTGAGGGTAAATAAAATTTGCCCCTCTTTATTTTCAAGCGGCTTAGGTACGGGAATACTTTTATTCGCCAGGTGGCGCATTAGCTCTAAGTAGTAGGGAAGTTGCTCTGCCGATAGTCTTTCAAAAATAGTCAGAACATATTCTTGTTTCTTGCCATTTTTCTCTGTGTCGAGGAAGAAATTGGAATTCTCAATCCCACCATGAATTCCACGAATATCGATGGCCTGCCCGATGTCAAATTCGCTTGAGATCCAAGCGGAGATATCACTTAGTTCAATGGGGGTGAAGACGGCCATGAGTAAAGATTAAAAAGGAACTCTGATACTCGGTACACTGATCAGGTCAGTTTCTTTTGGTACGCCAGGCATGACTGTGGTCGGAGGGGCCATTTCGTAGTTGGTATAACGCGTCTTCACATCAACCTGAGTAGGTGAGTTGGCATCCTTGTATTCAGTAATTTCAGTGCCAGTAGCTTCTTTGTGCTGAAAGCTCGGTTTGCGACCTTCGGGCGTATTAGTTACCTGAGAAGCGCTCACCGGAGGGGCCAAGGGCTGGCTATTAATGCGCTGCAGCTCGGAGGGGCTCAGCGCTTGAGAATTATTCTGGGCGTGCGCTGAATGTAGGCCAAAAGTGGCAAAAGCCACTAAAAAGCTTGTCAGAACAAGGGTTTGGCTTAAAGAAGCGTGGAGTAAATTAGTTAGAGCGTGCATCATTTTTCACCTTTTTAGACCTCTTTTCAGGAGGATTTGATCCTGATCTGTAGGCAGTTAGCAACTAGATTGTACGATTGCGGTATGACTAAACATAGACTCTTGTTGGTAGACGGCTCTAGCTACCTCTATCGCGCCTTTCATGCCATGCCAGACCTCAGAAATGGGGCAGGCGACCCAACGGGAGCAATCTACGGGATGGTAAATATGATGCGCCGAGCTCGCTCGGAACTCAAGGCTGACCACATTGCCTGTGTTTTTGACGCCAAAGGTAAGACTTTTCGGGACGAAATGTATCCTGAGTACAAAGCGCACCGCTCCCCCATGCCCGAAGATTTGGTGAAGCAGATTGAGCCAATCCATGCCATGGTGAAAGCTTTGGGCTGGCCAGTATTAATGGTGTCTGGGGTTGAAGCCGATGATGTGATTGCCACCTTAGCAACCCAAGCAACCCAAGCTGGCTGGGAAACGATTATTTCTACTGGCGATAAAGATTTGGCTCAGTTAGTGAATACCTCTGTCACCTTAATTAATACGATGACCAATGAGAAGTTGGATATCAATGGCGTCATTGAAAAATTCGGCGTACCTCCAGAGCGTATCGTAGATTATCTTTCCATCATTGGCGATACGGTTGATAACGTACCGGGTGTTCCTAAAGCCGGCCCTAAAACGGCAAACAAATGGCTGGCTGAGTTTGGTGACTTGGATAACTTGATGGCAAACGCCTACCAAGTAAAGGGTGTTGTTGGCGAGAACTTAAGAAATACTTTGGAGTGGCTGCCACAAGCCCGGCAACTCATTACCGTCAAAACCGATTGTGATTTATCGCCTCATTTGCCAGGCCTAGATGACCTGCATGCGAAACCAGAAGATGCACCGCTTTTACGTGAGTTGTTTGAGCGCTACGCATTTAAGACTTGGTTGCGTGATGTCGAAAAGCAACTAGGTGGAGCTGCTACTGATGCCAATAGCGATTTTGATTTGGCTGGTAGCCCCATCAAAAATCCTGCTGAAGAAAATGTGAAAAGCGAGGCCAAGAAATTTGGCCCGACTGCTACAGAAGCGACAACTGCCTTATCGCAAGAAACAACGGATCTGCAAGGTGCGATTGCAAAATACTATGAGTGCGTAGTGGATGAAGTAACACTAGATCGTTGGATTAAAAAAATTGAAGACGCCGCTCTTACGGCGGTGGATACCGAGACTACTGGCTTGGATGCACTGGCTGCCGAGCTTGTCGGTATCTCGCTATGCGTCACTCCTGGAGAGGCTTGTTACATACCGGTAGCGCATCGCAATGGAGAGGCTCAGCTTAGTCGCGAACTGGTTTTGGCGCGTCTGAAGCCCTGGCTAGAAAGCGCTACCTATCTGAAGGTTGGTCAGAACCTCAAGTACGACAGCCATATCTTTGCGAACTACGACATTACTTTACAAGGCATTGCTTTTGACACCATGTTGGAATCTTATGTGCTCGAATCGCATATGCCGCACAACATGGATAACTTAGCTGAGCGACATCTCGGCATGAAGACCGTAAAGTATGAAGAAGTCTGCGGTAAAGGCGTTCATCAGATTGGCTTTGATCAAGTAGATCTGAAGATCGCCACCGACTATGCGGCAGAAGATGCTGACATTACCTTGCGCTTGCATCAAGTGTTATGGCCACAAATTCAGACAAGTCCAGGCCTTCTGTACATATATGAAGATATCGAGATGCCAGCAATGCGGGTTCTGGGCATCATGGAACGTAATGGAATTCGGATTGACTCTGCCTTGCTATCTCAGCAAGGTCAAGAGGTTGGAAAACGTCTGCTTGCTCTTGAGGGTGAGATTCACAAGCTAGCTGGGCAGCCATTTAATATTCAGTCCCCTAAGCAGATCGCAGAGATTTTATTTGGGCAGTTAGAACTCCCCGTAATTAAGAAGACGCCATCGGGCGCGCCATCGACTGATGAGGAAGTATTACAGAAGTTGGCAGAAGACTATCCCTTGCCTGCGCGTATTTTGGACTACCGCAGTCTTGCTAAATTGATGTCAACCTATATCGAGAAACTCCCGCGCATGGCTGATCCTAAAACAGGACGAGTACATACGAGTTTTTCTCAGGCGACTGCGGTGACAGGGCGCTTGGCTTCAAGCGATCCGAACTTGCAAAATATTCCTGTGCGCACGGAAGAGGGTCGTCGCATTCGGGAAGCGTTTATTCCGGCAGAGGGTTGTAAGTTGCTTTCGGCCGACTATTCACAAATTGAATTACGCATCATGGCGCATATTGCAGAGGATGAAAATCTACTAGCTGCATTCGCTGCTGGTAAAGACGTGCACCAAGCTACAGCTGCCGAGATTTTTGGTGTGCCGCTCGAGAGCGTTAATTCAGAACAGCGTCGCTATGCCAAGGTCATTAACTTTGGCTTAATTTATGGCATGAGCGCCTTTGGCCTGGCCGGTAATTTGGGTATTGAGCGCTCAGCAGCCCAAAACTATATTGCTAAATACTTTGATCGTTATCCAGGGGTTGCTCAGTATATGGAGCGCACTCGCTTGGAGGCCAGGGAGAATGGTTATGTTGAGACGGTCTTTGGTAGGCGTCTATGGCTCCCAGAAATTAAGAGTAGCGGCCCTCGCCGCCAAGGTGCAGAGCGGGCTGCAATTAATGCGCCAATGCAGGGAACGGCAGCCGACTTGATTAAATTGGCTATGATTGCGGTCGAAAACTGGTTAGAAAAAGAGCAGCTCAAGACTCGCATGTTGCTCCAGGTTCACGATGAGCTGGTATTTGACGTGCCGCTGGACGAGCTGGAGCTTTTGCAAGCAAAACTGCCTGATTTGATGTGTAAGGTAGCTGAGCTAAAGGTTCCGCTGGTAGTGGGCATTGGGATTGGCGATAATTGGGAAGAAGCGCACTAAATTAGGAAGCTAAGAGATGACAACTAAAAAAGATCAGGATTCAAAAATGGTGTCTAGCGATAGAAGAGGTTTTATGAAGGCCTCCGCTATTACCGCAACCACTATGGGGATTGGTTTTGTAGCCGCTTCTGAGCCAGTCATGGCCGCAGCGATCGAAACGGATTTCGCTGGCATTAAAGCGGGTGAGCAAATGATTCCAGTGGGCAGCTTTCAGCTACCTGCTTATGTTTCTCGTCCTGATAAGGTCAAAGGCAGTTTGCCGATTGTGATTGTTGCCAGCGAAATCTTCGGTGTGCACGAATACATTGCCGATATCACTAGACGTTTTGCTAAATTAGGTTACCTGGCCATTGCCCCAGAATTCTTTACGCGCGCTGGCGATCCGAACACTTACGGCACTATTGCCGAGATTCAAAAAAATATCGTTGCCCCAACGGGGGATGCTCAAGTTCTTAATGACTTACAGGCTTCCTTAGTATGGGCTGGCAAGAATGGCGGCAACTTGAAAAAAGTAGGCGTTACTGGATTTTGCTGGGGTGGTCGCATTACTTGGCTATCGGCCACACTGCCTCAAGTTAAGGCTGGTGTAGCCTGGTATGGTCGTGTCATTGGTGAGAAAACGGAAGGCAATCCACGCCACCCAGTGGATATTGCTGCTGATCTCAAGGCACCAGTGCTGGGTTTGTATGGTGGTGCTGATACTGGCATCTCCCTAGAGAGTGTTGAGCAAATGCGTGAAGCACTTGCCAAAGCAGCTCCCAAAAATCCAGCAGCCAAAGCATCTCGTTTTGAAATCTATCCTGATGCACCGCATGCCTTCCATGCGGACTATCGTGCTACCTATCGCGAAGGTCCTGCAAAAGATGGTTGGGAAAAATGCATTGCCTGGTTTAAACAAAACGGGGTTGCCTAATTCCCATGTCAGTACTGCAAAGCATTTTGTTGGTAACAGCGCTAGCGGGAACTACTAGCGTTCTCGTTGCCGCGAGTTTTTCTTTGTCTTTGCTATCAAAGATGGTCAATAGCATGGTGAGTGTGTCAGTTGGTATTTTGCTGGCCACCGCCTTGCTACATTCATTGCCCGAAGCCTTTACGATGCCGGGCGTGAACCCTCAGCTCTTATTTGCTACCTTGCTGGCAGGGCTCTTAGGCTTTTTCTTGCTCGAGAAAATTTCTTTATTGCGTCATAGCCATCATCACGAAGGGGATGGCCATGATCATCACCATGGTCATGATGCAGAGGTCGCGGGTAGAAGCGGTTGGATGATTCTGGTCGGCGATGGCATACACAATTTTGTGGATGGTGTTTTGATTGCTGCCGCCTTTATGGCGGATTACCAGGTGGGTATCTTTACTGCGATTGCCATCATTGCTCACGAGATTCCGCAAGAGATTGGTGATTTCATCGTATTGCTGAATGCTGGATTTACCCGCACCCGTGCTTTGATGTACAACTTGATTTGTGGCTTGGCTGCGGTATTAGGTGGCGTATTGGCTTACTTCTTTTTGGAGAGGGCTCATGCGGCAATGCCTTACTTATTGGTGATCGCCTCAAGTAGTTTTATTTATATTGCGGTAAGTGATCTGATTCCACAAATGCATCGGCGCCCACATTGGGCTGAGTCTTTACGTCAAACGATTTTGATTGCCGGTGGTGTTGGCTTGGTCATTCTGCTTTCGCTCTTGCATTAAAGTGCCACTGGTCGGCTCGGGTCGGCACACCATTCGCTCCAGCTACCTGCGTACACGCGTGAGCCCTTGAGGCCTGCGACTTCCATAGCTAGTAGGTTATGACAGGCCGTGACTCCAGAACCACATTGATGAATCACTTCAGAAGCTTTGCTTGAGCCCAAAAGATCTACAAAGTCTTTGAAGAGTTGTTCTGGGGTCTTAAAACTTTTTCTGGAGAGATTTTCTCTGAAGCAATAATTAATTGCGTTGGGGATATGTCCACCAACAGGATCTAAGGTTTCGTTTTGACCATGGAAGCGATCATTTGCACGAGCATCAATCACGACATTCGTTTTAGTCTGGAGATTGTGAACAACCTCTTCTACCGTCACTAAGCCAACATAAGACATGGTGGGTACCGGCGTTGTGGTTGGTTTTGCCTCGCGTGGCATTGTGCCGATGGGGCCATTCCAAGCATCTAGGCCGCCATCTAAGACTTGTACATTGGCATGGCCAGTGGCTTTGAGCATCCACCAGAGGCGACTGGCATATACAGAGCCCTGATTGTCGTAGGCAATTACTAAGGTGTTGGAGTCAAAGCCTAGGCGAGATTTGGTTTGGGCCCAAGCTTCTGGGGTGGGAAGTGGGTGACGACCATTTTTGCCTGTCTTTTCACCAGATAAATCATGGTCTAGATCGACATAGAGTGCGCCTGGAATATGGCCCTCTAAATATGACTTGCGACCGGCTAGTGGATCGACTAAATCAAAGCGGCAATCACAGAGCAATACATTCTCACCACTGTTAATAATTTCTTCTAATTGATTTGCAGTAATGAGCGGCGTCATGATGGCTTCCTATAGAGGGCGTGATGGGCGTTACTGAATTATGCGCCTTGATAGTTCATGGCACGACGGTACCATTCATGAAAATGTTGCATGCCATCTTCCATGGGGCTTTGGTATGGGCCCACTTCATTTTGACCGCGGGCTAGCAGGGCAGCGCGACCAGCATCCATGCGCTCCGCAATTTCATCATCTTCAATGCAGGTTTCCATATAGGCTGCACGCTCTGCGTCTACGAATTCGCGTTCAAAGAGAGCGATTTCTTCAGGGTAATAAAACTCCACGACATTGCGTGTTTTATTGGGACTCATCGGGTGTAAGGTGGAAACACATAAAACACCTGGGTACCACTCAACCATCACATTGGGATAGTAGGTAAGCCAGATAGCACCATGGCGTGGTGTCTTGCCTTTGTGATGGCGTAACACTGCTTCATGCCACTTTTGATAAACGGGTGAGCCAGGCTTCTCTAAGTCCTTGTGAATGCCAACTGTCTGCACGCTGTGCCAGTCACCGAATTCCCAGTGCAAGTCTTCGCAAGAAACAAACTTACCTAAGCCTGGATGAAAAGGTACTACGTGATAGTCCTCAAGGTAGACCTCAATAAAAGTCTTCCAGTTGTAATTGCACTCATGAACTTCAACATGATCGAGGATGTAACCCTCAAAGTTGAGATCATCAGCTACGCCAAGCTTGGCTAGATCAGTACGCACATCACGTGGACCTTCAAATAGGAGTCCTTGCCAATTCTGCAAGGGCGATTTACCGAGATTAAGGCAAGGCTTATCTTCAAAATGGGGTGCGCCCATGAGTTGACCGTTTAAATCGTAGGTCCAGCGATGCAAGGGGCAAACAATATTGTCTGCTTTACCTTTGCCATTGAGCATGAGTGCTTGGCGATGACGGCAGACATTGGACAGTAGCTCAACATCCGCCTGGTTTCGAACCAATAAGCGGCCTTCATTCTCGGCTGTCAGAGTTTGGTAGGAGCCCATCTCGGGAACCATGAGTTCGTGACCAACATAGCCTGGGCCCCGCTTAAAAAGCAGTTCAATTTCACGCTGATAGAGATCAACGTCAAAATAGGCCGAAACCGGCAGTTGTAAGTTGGACGGCGCAAGCTGCTGCGCGGTAGCCAGATTAGTCATTCTCCCCACCCCCGAAAACGTCAGCCGAAGCTAAGCGGAATAACCAATCCAACCATCGACGGATCGATATTGGAAAGGAAGGAAGCGATTATACCCATCTAACCCCCGTCTCGCTTTAATATATAGGACTACATCTCTAAGAAATTTGAAGGAAATAAGCCAATGCCAGCGAAGAAATCTGAAGATCAGAAGCCCGGTCTTGAGCTACAAATCGACCCTAATTTGCGTTATGAGCAGGCTGTCAAGGAGCTGGAAAAGCTGATTTCGGATATGGAATCAGGCAAATTCTCTTTGGAGGAGACGCTTTTGGCTTATCAACGTGGTGCAGCACTCCTAAAACATTGCCAGGCCATGCTTGCTCAAGTTGAGCAGCAAGTTCGGGTATTGGAGGCGTAAGCTGCCCTAAGGCTTTACTTTTATGAACAACGCACTTTCATTTGAAGATTGGGTTCGCGCTCACGGGCAGCGAACGGAATTGGCTCTCGATAGATTGCTCGATGCAGCGAATGCTCATCCCGCACGTTTACATGAAGCGATGCGTTATGCCGCTCAAGGTGGCGGCAAGCGCATTCGTCCTTTATTGGTTTACGCCGCTGGTGAGTTAGGCGATGATTTCAGTGAAGAGAAAAATACTGCTTTAGATTCTGCTGCGTTTGCCATTGAATGTATTCATGCCTATTCCTTGGTGCATGATGATTTGCCTTGTATGGATGACGATGATTTACGCCGTGGACGTCCTACCGTGCATAAGGCTTATGACGAGGCGACTGCTTTATTGGTTGGTGATGCATTGCAGACCCGCGCATTTGAGGTTTTAGCAAATACCCAGTGCGATGCTGATACGCGCCTGGCAATGATTAGTGCATTAGCTGGTGCATCGGGTTCGCGTGGCATGGCTGGTGGTCAGGCAATCGATCTTGAGAGCGTGGGAAAAAAACTAGATCTTGCGGGCTTAAAGCAAATGCATGCGATGAAAACAGGGGCTCTACTTTCTTGTTCAGTGCAGATGGGTGGTATTGCTGCCAAGCTAAATTCGACTCAAATGCAGCATCTCAAAAATTACTCTGAAGCTTTAGGCTTGGCCTTTCAAATTGTGGATGATGTTTTGGATGCCACTGCAGATAGTCAAACCTTGGGTAAAACCGCAGGAAAAGACGCAGCCAATGACAAGCCCACCTATGTGACCTTGATGGGTTTAGACTATGCCAAGCAAGCAGCAACCGATTTACAAGAAACGGCGATTGCTAGCTTAGAGAGTTTTGGCGCTAAAGCCCAAGCCCTGAAAGATTTAGCTCTATTAGTGGTTAATAGAGATAAATAAGATTACTAAAGATTTGATGACTTTAAATTCCATTCATTCACCTGCAGACCTAAAAAAACTCTCTCGCGAGCAGCTTCCTGCGCTTGCAGATGAATTACGTCAATTTGTGTTGGATTCGGTATCCAAAACGGGCGGACATCTTTCTTCTAACTTAGGTACGGTCGAGTTATCCATTGCCTTGCACTATGTATTTGATACCCCGCAGGACCGAATTGTGTGGGATGTGGGCCACCAAAGTTATCCGCACAAAATCTTAACTGGTCGTCGTGAGCGTATGAGTAGCTTGCGCCAGTTAGATGGTTTGTCAGGCTTTCCACGTCGCGCTGAAAGTGAATACGATGCCTTTGGTACCGGCCACTCTTCAACGAGTATTTCTGCAGCGATGGGTATGGCTCGCGCTTTCCAAACCAAGGGCGAGAAGCAAGTCGCTGTTGCAGTGATTGGCGATAGCGCCATGACTGGCGGTATGGCATTTGAAGCTATGAACAATGCGGGCGTGTATGAGGACCTACCATTAGTGGTCATTCTGAATGACAACGATATGTCGATCTCGCCAGCAGTAGGTGCACTCAATCGGCACCTTGCTAGATTATTGAGCGGCAATATTTACTCTGCAACAAAGAAGGGTATCGATAGCGTTTTATCTATTGCGCCGCCTTTGCGTGAGTTTGCAAAACGCTTAGAGGATCATGCTAAGGGCATGGTCTCGCCATCCACTATTTTTGAAGAGTTTGGTTTTAACTACTTCGGCCCAATCGATGGTCATGATTTAGATGCCCTCATTCCGATGTTGCAAAATGTTCGCCGCTTGGCGCTTGAGGGGCGCGGTCCCCAGTTCTTGCATGTAGTCACTCGCAAAGGTCAGGGCTATGAGTTGGCTGAAGTTGACCCAGTGCTGTATCACGGCCCCAGTAAGTTCAATCCGGAAGAGGGTGTTAAGAAGTCTGTTACCTCTTCTCCAAAAACCTTCACTCAAGTATTTGGTGAGTGGTTGTGTGATATGGCGCAAGCCGATCCATTGCTAGTGGGTATTACACCCGCAATGCGTGAAGGCTCTGGCCTGGTAGAGTTTGAAAAGAATTTTCCTCAGCGTTATTACGATGTCGGTATTGCTGAGCAGCATGCAGTGACTTTTGCTGCTGGTATGGCATGTGAAGGTATGAAGCCAGTAGTGGCGATTTACTCAACATTCCTGCAGCGCGCCTACGATCAACTCATTCATGATGTCGCGATTCAGGATCTGCCGGTCTTATTTGCTTTGGATCGTGCTGGCTTAGTGGGTGCAGACGGCGCAACCCATGCTGGTGCTTACGACATTCCATACTTGCGTTGCATTCCGAATATGTTGGTCTTGACGCCGGCAGATGAAGCGGAGTGCCGTGATTTATTGACGACCGCATTTCATCAGCCGCACCCTAGTGCAGTGCGCTATCCGCGTGGCGCCGGTGTTGGAACCATTCCTTCTCAAGAGTTACGTACTGTGCCATTGGGTAAAGGTGAAGTGCGTCGTCAGTCGAGCGCGCCTGCGGGTCAGCGCATAGCAATATTGGCTTTCGGAACCTTGCTCTATCCGGCACTTGAAGTGGCTGAACAAATAGATGCTTCAGTTGCCAATATGCGTTTTGTTAAACCATTGGATTTGGAGCTGCTCAAATCCTTGGCGCAAGATCATGATTATTTTGTGACAATTGAGGATGGTGCGATTCAGGGTGGCGCAGGTAGTGCGTGCTTGGAGGCACTCTCTGCAATGGGGATAAACAAACCCCTTTTGCAATTAGGTCTTCCTGATGCATTCGTCGAGCATGGCGATTACAAACTCCTGATGAGTCAGTGTGGCTTGGACATTGCGGGGATTGCAAAGGCTATTTCCCTACGTTTTCCGGCTAAAATTGCTGCAAATCCTGCGGCTGTAGGCAAATAAGTCATTTTTGCCTGAAAATAGAGCCATGAACGACATCAACACCGCCTTCCTCAAAACGCAATCCATGCCAGACATCCAGTCTTCGCATGATGGGCGCGCTTTACCAATTGAGCAGGTGGGGATTCGGGGTTTGCGCCATCCATTGAATATTCGCACTCAGACGGGTGTGATGCCTGCGGTTGGTAATTTTGAAATGGATGTGGCTTTGCCTGCGCATGTGAAGGGCACTCACATGTCTCGCTTTATTGCACTCTTGCAAAAACACAATGAACCTATTGATAGTGCATCTGTAGTTGCTATGGTGCGTGAGATGTTGCCACTGCTTAATGCAAGTGAAGGTCGTATTCAATTTACCTATACACACTTTGTAAAAAAAGCTGCACCCGTATCTGGCGTTGAAAGCTTAATGGATTACGAAGTGACTTGGACTGCAAAGGCAAAGCAAAATCTGTCCGGTGCAATTGATGTTGAGTTAAACCTGCGCGCTGTAGTTCCGGTGATGAGTCTATGCCCTTGCTCTAAAGAGATTTCGGAGTATGGTGCGCATAATCAACGCTCACACGTGACGATGTCAGTAGAGCTTGATTCACAGACTAAGATGACGGTAGAAGATTTGGTTGCAGCCGCTGAGAGCCAAGCCTCCAGCGAGTTGTGGGGTTTGCTCAAGCGCCCTGATGAGAAGTGGGTTACCGAGCGTGCTTATGACAATCCGAAGTTTGTGGAAGACTTAGTGCGCGATGTAGCGGGTCAGCTCAAAGACGATCAGCGTATTTTGTCTTTAGTGGTTGAAGCTGAGAATTTTGAGTCGATTCACAACCACAGCGCCTACGCCAAAATTAGTCTGACTAATTAAGATTATTGCTCGCCAAATCCCAGCGGGGTTTGATATCAAAAGCGCCTGAAGTAGTTGAGCCATTATTTTCTGCCAACATGCGCAGCGCTCCAGCAAATGCAATCATCACACCGTTATCAGTGCATAGATCGACAGGTGGATAGTGCACTTCAAATCGATTCTTTTGAGCGCTCGCATTAAGAGCTGCGCGTAATTGCAAATTGGCACCCACGCCACCTGCCAGCACAACATGTTTGCAGCCAGTTTGCTTAAGCGCCTTCTCTGATTTGCTGACGAGTACTGTGACCAAGGAATCGACAAAGCTTCGTGCGAGATCCGCATGAAAAGTTGCTATCTCATCAGAATCAGTAATGCCTAATGCCTCAAATTTTTTCACCTGGTTTAGAACTGCTGTTTTGAGTCCGGAGAAAGAAAAGTCCAAATCCCCTGAGTGCAGCATTGGCTTGGGCAAATCGAAGCGTCCGGATTGGCCTTTTTCTGCCAATTTGGAGATAGCAGCTCCGCCCGGGTAGTCCAAGCCCAGTAATTTGGCTGTTTTATCAAAGGCTTCGCCAGCGGCATCATCCAAGGTTTCACCCAGAAGTTGGTATTTACCAACCCCGCTCACCAGCATCAGCTGGGTATGTCCGCCCGAGACTAGAAGGGCGATAAAAGGGAATTCTGGTACAGAAACCCCTAAAAGTGGTGAAAGCAGGTGTCCTTCGAGGTGATGCACCCCAATCGAGGGCAAATTCAGACCCTGGGCTAGGGATTTAGCAAAAGCACTCCCCACGAGTAGGGCACCAGCCAATCCGGGGCCCTGGGTATAGGCTACCGCATCAATATCTTTTAATTTGAGCCCAGCCTCATACAAAGTGTCATCCAAAAGGGGTAAAACCCGCCTGATATGGTCTCTAGAGGCCAATTCTGGGACAACGCCCCCATAGTCCCGATGCATGGCAATTTGGGAGTGCAGTGCCTGTCCTAGGATGCCCTGATGGGCTGGGGCGTGGTTTTCCCAGGGGGTGGTGTCGTATACGGCCACCCCGGTCTCGTCACAAGAAGTTTCTATGCCTAAAACAATCATTTTTGTACTTGGTCGTGCTAGAATCGCTTTTCAGTTAATTTATCGATATTTTTCGAGCATATACGAGTTAAACAAGTATGACTACAGTCCGCCTCCGTGAGAACGAACCTTTTGAAGTGGCATTGCGCCGTTTCAAGCGCACCATTGAAAAGAATGGCCTTTTGACCGACTTGCGTGCCCGCGAGTTCTACGAGAAGCCAACGGCTGAACGTAAGCGTAAAAAGGCCGCTGCTGCTAAACGCCATTACAAGCGTATTCGCAGCCAGATGTTGCCTAAAAAGCTTTACTAATCGAATTTAAAAGCTCTCCTCACCGAGAGGCTTTGAAACCCGCTGACGGTGAAACGCAGCGGGTTTTTGCTTTTGAATCGCCAGCAATGTATGAGATATTGAATACCAGAGAAAAATACCATGAGTCTGAAAGATCAAATTACTGAAGATATGAAAAACGCGATGCGTGCAAAAGCAGTGGCACGCCTTGGAACTATTCGTCTTCTATTAGCAGCCATCAAGCAGCGTGAAGTAGATGATCGCATTGTGATGGATGATGCCAGCGTCATCGCTACGATTGAAAAGATGATTAAGCAGCGCAAAGATTCTATTTCTCAATTTGAAAAAGCCAATCGTGATGATTTAGTAGCGATCGAAGCAGCTGAAATGGTCATTCTGCAAGACTACTTACCAGCACAGTTATCTGATGCAGAAGTAGAGGCGGCGGTAGCTGCAGCAGTGGCATCGACTGGTGCTGCTGGCCCACAGGATATGGGTAAAGTGATTGGCGTTCTTAAAGGTCAATTGGCTGGTAAAGCCGATATGGGCAAAGTTTCTGGTTTAGTAAAAGTGGCGCTGGCTAAGTAAGTTAATAAGTTCAGCCTCATCCCATACTGATGGCTCTCATACCCCAATCCTTCATTGCCGATTTACTAAATCGGGTCGACATCGTGGATGTGGTTGGGCAGCACGTGAAGTTAAAAAAAGCAGGTGCGAACTTTCAGGGTTTGTGCCCCTTTCATTCTGAGAAATCCCCTTCATTTTCTGTATCACCTACCAAGCAGTTCTATCACTGCTTTGGTTGCGGGGCGCATGGTTCTGCTATTAGTTTTCTCATGGAGTATTCCGGTCTTGGTTATGTGGATGCCATTGAAGACTTGGCACGTTCCGCAGGATTAGATGTGCCGCGTGAAGAGCGTACTGCGAATGATGTTGCCCGCCAACAGCAGACCATGGCATTAAGTGAAGTGATGAGTTCAGCTGCCGATTGGTATCGCCAACAACTGAAAGTAGCGCCGCGTGCTGTGGAGTACTTGAAGGGGCGCGGTCTCACTGGTGAGATCGCTAAACGGTATTCCCTGGGTTACGCACCTGATGGCTGGCAAGGTCTTGAGGCAGTCTTTGGTACTTATGCCAATGATGAAGTGGCCAAGACTTTGCTTGAGGGTGGCTTACTCATTCAGAGTGAGCAGAGCGACAATAACCAAACCGCAAGACGCTACGATCGCTTTCGTGATCGCATCATGTTTCCGATTCGCAATCCCAAGGGGCAGACCATTGGCTTTGGTGGACGCATTTTGGATCAAGGTGAGCCTAAGTATTTAAATTCACCAGAAACACCTTTGTTCTCTAAAGGCAATACCTTGTATGGCCTGTTCGAGGCTAGACAGGCTATCCGCTCGCAAGAATATGTTTTGGTGTGCGAGGGTTATATGGATGTCGTGGCACTCGCGCAATTGGGTTTTCCTAATGCCGTAGCTACATTAGGTACGGCCTGTACTGCAAACCACGTGCGCATGTTGTTGCGCCAAACTGATCGGATTGTATTTTCCTTTGATGGTGACTCTGCTGGACAGCGTGCGGCGCAACGTGCGCTGGAAGCGTGCCTCCCGTTAATGTCGGATGACAAAGAAATTCGTTTCTTATTTTTACCTACAGAGCACGACCCCGATAGTTATGTCCGAGCCTATGGCGCGCCTGCCTTTGAAAAAGTCATCAAAGAAGCGATGTCGATCTCCAGCTTCTTTTTTAAGATTGCAAGTCAAGACCACGAGCTGACAACGCCTGAAGGAAGGGCGCAAACGCACCATGCAGCAAAGCCGATGTTGCTATCCATGCCGCCAATTGCTCTGCGTACGCAAATCTTGCGTGAGCTCGCCATTCGAACGAATTCAACGCCGGCAGAGTTAGAGTCTTTCTGTGGATTGACGATAGTTCCTGCACCAGTGCAGCAAGGTTCTTACGCAACAACAAATCAACGTGCACCCAACTTTGTTCAAGCCAATAACGGCAACCGGACTCAGGGCGCACCTTGGCAGGCCTCTAAGGGTTCAGCGAAAAGAGCCCCTGTACTCAATATCCCACCTCCACAAGCCCCTACAGATTTAGCTGAGCAGATGTTGCGCGTCTTGATTCAGTTTCCACATTTAGGAAAAGCTTTGGATACTAATAAGAGGGCGCTTGCTTTGCAGGCTTCCGAGTTACGCTCAGAAAAAGCATTAGAGCTCATGAAGGATTTATTGACTCAGTGCGATCAGGTTGAATTGATTCCTAGTGAAAACGGTAAGCCACCAGCAGTAGGCGCCGGCGCATTTGCTTTATTTCAAGAGCAACTATCTCGCAGCGAGCTGGCCCCGCTCTATGAGGTACTAAGAAAGCGGGTCATGGGCTCCGATTTAGAGATTGAAGGAGCGATGGCAGATTTAGATGGAGCCTTTAAAAAGCTGGAGCTTACCCACCTAAAAACAGAAATGACAGAAATCGCCCAAAAGATTGCTGGCAGTACTGCTACAGAGCAAGATCGAGCACGATATCGCGAACTGGGCGAAAGATTGAAATTCTCCTAAGAATTTTCTGATTTCACCCTAGAAAAACCCGAAATTTACCCCATATTTTGAGTGCGGATGGGGGTAAAAAAGTCGTAATCGACTATAATCCTCTATTCCCAGAAAAAAACCGATTTAATTCAGCCACTTGCGCTTTATTTTGAAGAAATTTGGGGCAAGTGGACTAAGTGGCTGCGCCTAAGCAGTCGAGAACAATCATCAGTAACGTGAGTAAGTGCTAATAAATGCCTAATACCAAGAAAAAACCAGCAGCTAAACCAGCCAAGCCAGTAGCGAAAGCCAAAGCACCAGTCAAGCCAGTGGCAAAAGCCAAGGCAGTTGCTAAAGCTAAAGCCCCCGCAAAGGCAGCCAAGCCAGTAGCCAAAGCCAAAGCACCGGCTAAGCCAGCGGCAAAAGCCAAGACGCCTACTAAACCAGTTGCTAAAGCTAAGGCACCAGTAAAAGCACCTGCCAAGCCAGCAGCAAAAGCGAAGGCCCCTGCCAAACCAGTAGCTAAATCTAAAGTAACAGCAAAAGCACCAGCTAAGCCAGTGAAGGCTCCCGCTAAGCCAGCAGCAAAAGCTCCAACAAAGACCGCGGCAAAGCCAGTAGCGAAAGTAGAAGCACCTAAAAAAGCCAAAGCTGCCGCTCCTAAGCTTGAGTTAAAGCCAGCCAAGGATGCTAAAGCGGCTAAGGAAGTTCCGGAAGCCAAAGAAGCTAAGGGTAAAAAAGCAAAAGCAGTTGAGCTAGAGACTGAGCTTGTTGCGACAGAAGAAGTAAAAAAAGGTCGCAAACCAAAAGCGGATGCTGCTGCGGAAGGTGCTGAACCAGTTCTCACTGATCGTCAAAAAGCACGTGAGCGTAAGGCAAAAGAAAAAGCACTCTTAAAAGAATTCGCAGCGCAACAGTTGGGTTCTGAAGAGCAACAAGAATTACGTCGTACTCGTCTGAAGACATTGATCAAGATGGGTAAGTCCAAGGGTTACTTAACTCATGGCGAAATGAATGACGTGATGTCTGATGAGTTGTCAGATGCTGACGCATTAGAAACATTGATCAGTCTCTTGAACGATATCAACATTACTGTGTATGAGCAGGCTCCAGATGCTGAGACCCTGCTCCTAAATGAAAATGCTTCCGCAACGACTTCCGAAGAAGAGGCTGAAGAAGAAGCGGAAGCTGCTTTAGCTACTGTTGACTCCGAGTTCGGTCGTACAACTGATCCAGTCCGTATGTATATGCGCGAGATGGGTACTGTAGATTTGCTAACTCGCGAAGGCGAGATCGTGATTGCGAAGAAGATTGAAGCAGGTCTTAAAGACATGGTGATGGCCTTGGCCGCTTGCCCTGTTACGATCGGCGAGATCTTGGCTAACGTAGACAAGATTGCTAGCGGCGAGATGGAGATTGATCAATTTGTCGATGGTTTAGTTGATCCAAACGCCGAAGATATTAAGCTTGGACCTGAAGAGCCAGAAATCGACCCAGATGCTGAAGAGGGTGACGAAGAAGGCGGCGAAGATGAAGGTGGAGGCGGCGGCGGTGCAGCGACAGCAAACGCAAAACAACTCGAGGAATTAAAGCAGATCTCCCTAGAGAAGTTTGCAATTGTGCGCACCCAGTCTGACAAGATGCGTCGTGCTTTTGATAAAGAGGGTTATAACTGCCCAGCTTATATCAAGGCGCAAGAAGCTATTCGTGGTGAGTTACTTGGCTTCCGTTTGACTGCAAAGAGTGTTGAGAAATTATGTGACACCATGCGCTCACAAGTGGACCAAGTTTGGAAGCTCGAGCGCGGCATTGTGAGCTTGTTGGTAGATAAGGTTGGCGTTAATCGTGGTGAGGTATTAAAAGACTTCCCAAAAATGTCGATGAATCTAGAGTGGGTAAATAAGCTCCTCAAAGAAAACAAGCCATACACCGCATTGCTGCAGCGTAACGTTCCAGCGATTCAAGAACTACAGCAGAAGTTGATTGATATTCAGACGCGCGTTGTATTACCACTTCCAGAGTTGAAAGAAGTAAACAAGCAGATGACTGCTGGCGAGAAGCGTACCCGTGAAGCAAAGCGTGAAATGACTGTTGCCAACTTACGTTTGGTAATCTCGATTGCTAAGAAATACACCAACCGCGGTTTGCAGTTCTTGGATTTGATCCAGGAGGGTAATATCGGTTTGATGAAGGCGGTAGATAAGTTTGAATACCGTCGTGGTTATAAGTTCTCTACTTATGCAACTTGGTGGATTCGTCAGGCGATTACCCGTTCTATTGCTGACCAGGCACGTACGATTCGTATCCCAGTGCATATGATTGAGACGATCAACAAGATGAACCGTATTAGCCGTCAAATCTTGCAAGAGACTGGTCATGAGCCAGATGCTGCAACCTTGGCTCTCAAGATGGAAATTCCTGAGGACAAGATTCGCAAGATTATGAAGATTGCTAAAGAGCCAATCTCCATGGAAACGCCAATTGGTGATGATGCGGACTCCAACTTGGGCGACTTCATTGAAGATAGCAATACCTTGGCCCCAGCTGAAGCAGCTTTGCACGATTCGATGCGCGATGTAGTGAAAGACGTTCTAGATTCATTAACGCCACGCGAAGCAAAAGTGCTGCGCATGCGCTTTGGTGTTGAGATGAGTACAGACCATACTCTCGAAGAAGTGGGTAAGCAATTTGACGTGACGCGTGAGCGTATTCGTCAGATTGAAGCCAAGGCCTTGAGAAAGATGCGTCATCCAAGCCGCAGCGACAAACTCAAGACCTTCCTCGAAGAGGATTGATCCAAAGACTAACGGGCCTATAGCTCAGTTGGTTAGAGCAGAGGACTCATAATCCTTTGGTCCCAGGTTCAAGTCCTGGTGGGCCCACCAGAAATGAAAATACCAACCTTCGGGTTGGTATTTTTTATTGCTACTTTACGTTACATCTGTGATGTTTTTCTAAATACTTGAATATCTTTTAGAAATAGCGTGAGAGAGAATTATTTAATTGATAGACATTTTTCAATCCAAGTACTCAGTAATGAAGCCAGCTCAATTGAATTGTTATCTTGCATCAACATATGCGTATTTCCTTTTATGCCAATTTCAGGTAGAACGAGTAATTCAGCCTTGCCGCCTTGCGCATTGACTTTAGTAACAAACTCTCGGCAGGCTTTTAATCGCGGAGCCCATCTAGTTGATAACTCAACAAAATCCCCAAACATGACCAGTGAGGGTATTTTTAAGTAAGGCGTTAAATCAGAATCTGCTGAGGGACATACTGCCGGCTCAATAGAAATGATACCTGCAATACCTTCGTTACTAATTTTGGCAGAATTAAATGGAAAAATACCAGATTGTGAATGGCTTATCAACACAGTTTTTTTGAGCTCTTTTGATAGCGTTGACAATGCTATTGGCGTAGCGTTAGGCTCTTCTAGTCCGTAGTACCAGTCGGCTACCATCTGTTGCCAAAGGCCTTTTTGTGCGGCAATGGGAAATCTTTGGTTCTCAAACGTCTTTGGATATTCAGCACCAAAACGAAAGATTTGCCAGGCACCCTCATGGCTAGCGGCAATTACAGTCGGTAATTTTTCAGGTGGAACCTGATTTGTTTTAACTGCATTAATTTGAGAGGCCGCATTGACTGCAGAGCGGCCACGTCCAACTTGATCAACGACATAGGTTGGAAAGCCTCTGCGGACGAAGTATTCGTTCCATCCCATGCGATTGTCTGGAGTTGACTCCCAGGTCTTGCCCGTTAGGCAACAACCATGTATCAGGACAACGGAGGTTGACTTGGCTTTAACAGGAATTTGATATGCCACATACATCTGATCTAGAGTGATCGTTCCTTTAGAGCCAAATGCTGGCATGGTTGATAGGGTGCTAGATTCGACATCTTGACCACCAACAAAGAAACTCCCCTGTTTGTTAATAATAAGAGGTGCTTTTAGAGCTGATTCTGAAAGGGGTGTTATTGGGTAGTTTTGGGAAAATGCGGAATGTGCAATACAAGCGCTCGCTATTAGCATTAAGAAACGTGTCACATATACATTGATCTTCATTAAATCTCCTTTTTTAGTTTTAATTTAATTGAATGTTTCCTTGATTTGAAACATCCTTTTATTTTTTCTCTGCACTGTCACGATATCGCACGTTTGAGGGTTTGGGGTTAGTACTAGTTTATCTATTGAATTGGTAACCGGCAATTTTTGTGCGCTGCACTAAATTTATGCTGGGGTTGAAAAATACCACATGCTATTATCGTTCGAAATTAATACAACAAGGAGACCGACATGCGATATCAAAAAAATCTTATTAATAAGTTACTTGTAGCAAGCTTTTTTATCAGCAACTTAGCGATTGCACAAAACATTCCAACAGCAAAGCCTGAGGATGTTGGCATGTCATCTGCGAGATTGAAAAATGTGAAGGCCTCTTTGCAGGCTGAGGTAGATAAAGGCAATATTCCTGGTGCGGTAGTCATGATCAACCGCAAAGGAAAGTTGGTTTATTCAGAGGTAGTGGGTTATCAAGATAAAAGCACCAATAAGCCTATGAGCAAAGATTCTATTTTTAGAATCTATTCAATGACCAAGCCGCTAGCATCTGTTGCAGCAATGATTTTGGCAGAAGAGGGCAAGATTCAGTTAGCCGATCCAATCTCTAAGTTCATGCCTGAGTTTGCCAATATGCAAGTTAGCGTAGGAACAAAAGATAGTAGTGGCAATATGGAATACTCCTTAGTGCCTGCAGCAAAGCCAATTACAGTACAGGATCTTTTACGCCACACATCAGGAATTGGCTACCCAGAAATTACTTCCAATCCTAATATCAAGAAGGCATATACCGATGCTGGTCTTTATGTGGCAGGCGGTACTGACTATGATCAACGTCGTGTCACCCCGCAAGAAATGATCACGGGTATTGCAAAGGCACCATTAAGTACTCAGCCTGGGACTAACTGGGAATACGGTATGTCCGTAGACTTGTTGGGTCGCGTAGTTGAAGTAGCCTCCGGCAAACGTCTTGGGGATTTCCTACAAGAGCGTTTGTTTACTCCTTTGCAGATGAAGGACACTGCATTTTCTGTCCCTGCGGATAAGCAGTCACGTATTGCTGAGCCATTCACAACTGATCCATTTAATAAAGCTCCTATCAAGTTGCTAGATGTCACCATCAAGCCAAACAATGATTCGGGTGGTGCAGGGGCAGCAGGTACGGCTGGTGACTATCTAAACTTTGCCAGCATGATGCTCAATGGTGGTGAGTTAAATGGCCAAAGAATTTTGTCGCCAATGACAGTTAATTTGATGGCATCTGATATGTTGGGCAGTAGAACAACGGTACCGCTTTCGCCTGGTCAATTGCTGATGGGTGTTGATGGCTACACTTTTGGTCTCGGTTTTATGGTTCGCCAAGGTCAGGGCCTAGCATCTGTTGATGGCTCTCCTGGTGAACACATGTGGGCTGGCGCAGCGGGTACATTCTTTTGGATTGATCCTAAGGAGCAGATGGCTGTTGTCGTCATGAGTCAAGTTCCAGGCCCAATTCGACCGTACTATCGCCGCATGATTAAGCAGCTGGTTTCTGCAGCGGTAGTCAAATAAAGTAATTAATTTTTGGCCCCAGATTCAAGTCCTGGTGGGCGCACCAGAAATGCAAACCCTCATCAGTAATGGTGGGGGTTTTGTCTTTTAAGCGTTACTTTAAGTAACGCCAGTCTGCTGTCATAGTCAGAGAGCTTAAACTTAAGCTAAAGCTCGGAATAATCTTGGTTTACGGGGGAAATAATTTGTTTTTATCTTTTTAGGATATTGGGGTAGGATAAAGTTGTAGTCTCCAGCTAGTTTCAAATTTATACCCGTCTACGTAGACGGGTATTTTTTTGAGTATTACTTTAAGAAATGGCCCCAAAGAGTGCTGTAAACAAAAAAGGTCATTATGTCATCTATGTTTGGGGAACTAGAATTAACCACTTTGCAGTTGCACCATCGCAGGAAAGAGTATTGCTTTCATCAAAGTAATATTTAATTGGAAATTCTGGGGGCACAGTAAATAATTTCGGAAAATAGCCGAAACTTCTTTTTATATTTGATATCGTAGTTGTTAGCTGATTTTCAAAACTTTTTCTGTGAACGACGTCTTTTGATATTTCCCAGGCAGTAAGATCTTTTTTAACACTCGAGCAAAATTCCCCCTCTATTGTTTCATTTACTGCAGTTTGCCATGTAGTTTTTGTGCGTGACTCGGGTTTAAATATATTCGCATAAAGTAATAATGAAGAAACAAATACAAAGATAAAGATAAGCATTAATTGATGAGGACGAAATAAAGTATTAAACAATTTTATTTGGATCTAAAAATTCAATGCCTAATTTACAAGAACACTTGATTAACCTCGACCGACAAATGGCATGTTGGTTGCCATGATGGTCATATTGAGAATGTTGCTCTCTAGAGGTAGCTGGGCCATGTGGAGAACAGCTTGGCCAACATGATCTACATCCATGCGCGGCTCAACCTTGATGGACTGATCGGCTTGCATGATGCCTGCGGCCATGCGCTCAGTCATTTCAGTAGCGGCATTGCCAATATCGATTTGGCCGCAAGCAATATTGAACGGGCGACCATCTAAAGAAATCGTTTTGGTGAGACCGCTAATAGCATGTTTAGTTGTCGTATAGGGTGCTGACATTGGTCTTGGTGCGTGAGCGGAAATAGATCCGTTGTTAATAATTCTGCCGCCCTGTGGGGATTGCGCCTTCATCATTCGAATGGCCTCCTGTGAACATAAGAACGCACCACAAAGATTGGCATTGACTACATCCATCCATTGTTCGTAGGTGAGATCTTCCATTGGGATTGCAGGAGCACCAATGCCGGCGTTATTAAAGAGCACATCAATGCGACCAAACTTTTCTTTAATAGCAGCAAACAGTTTTTTCACTTGATCTGGTTTACCAACATCACAGGCAACTGCTAAGCAGTTATCGGCATTACCACCAATATCAGCAATCGCCTTTTGAAGCTTATCTACATTACGTCCAGTAAGGACCACTTGATAGCCGCCATGAAGTAGGGCTTTAGCTGCCGCTCTTCCGATCCCAACACCGGCTCCAGTAACGAGGGCTACTTTATTGTTTTGGTTCATAGATTCCCTTGTTAATCTTGTCTCTAAATAATTATTATTTCTCTACATTGAGTATTGCAAGTCTACGCTAAATGAAATGACGAGGTTTGTGCTCAACTTACTTAGGGAGTGGTAGGGCAGTTTTATATCGAACTTGTTTCAGAGCAAAGCTCGAACGGATTTTTTCAATGCCGGCAATGGGTGTCAGCTGTTCCAAAATAAATTTTTCGAGGGCATCCATATCGGCAACTGCGACGCGGATGAGATAGTCGCTATCTCCAGTCATGAGGTAGCACTCCATGACCTCATCATGTTCAGAGATGCGCTTCTCAAATTCAGCCAAAGCCTCTTTGGATTGCTCCTTCAGGCTGATGGAGATAAAAACATTTAGACCCAGTCCTAGAACTTTTGGGTCTGCCAGGGCTACATAGTTCCTAATAACCCCCTTATCTTTGAGTGCCTTGACCCGCATTAGACAAGGGGAGGGTGATAAATGAACCCGCTTAGCCAACTCTACATTGCTGTGAGAACTGTCATTTTGCAGTTCGTTCAATATTCTGATATCTATCGTATCTAGTTTCATAAAATTCCTTAATGTTGCAATATATCGGCATATTATGCTGAAAATTAAGATTTAAAGCCAATAATTAGCATCCTATTTTGGTGGGATTATTCCAAAATAATTTTCATATTTAGTTTTGATACTTATTGGAGGGGCTTTGGCTATTGAGGTTGTTGTTCCTGATATCGGGGACTATCAAAATATTCCTGTGATTGAGGTCTTGGTGCAAGTTGGCGATCAAGTTCAGAAGGAGCAATCTATTCTCACGCTAGAGTCTGATAAGGCCACAATGGATGTGCCTTCCTCACATGCTGGCATTGTTAAAGAAATCAAAGTGAAGATTGGGGATCTCCTTTCTCAAGGAGGCTCAGTCATTGTTCTTGAGGAAGCTGAAGAAAAAGCGGATGTGGTAAGCGATGTTCAGAAAATTGAATCAACCACAATAGAGATTATCAATAAAGCGAAGGCCATTGAGGCACCTGTAATAAAGTCATCAGAGCTCATGACTCGTCAGGATGTAAAACAAAATATTGAAGGACATGAAACTTGGGCCAGTCCTTCCGCACGAAAATTTGCTCGCGAATTTGGTGTTGATATCAAAAAAGTTTCTGGCACCGGATTAAATGGTCAGATTACCAAAGAAGATATTCAGCAATTTATTAAGCGCATGATGTCATCTATTGGCTTAGTGTCTGAGCGCCCTAACGCAGGGATTGCGGGCTTTGATATTTTGCCATGGCCTAAAGTAGACTTTGCTAAGTTTGGTGAGATTGAGTGTCAGCCACGTACACGTATTCAAAAGGTTTCTGCAGCGAACCTAGCCCGAAACTGGGTCATGATTCCGGCGGTGACGTATCACGATGACGCTGACATCACTGATCTAGAGGCATTTCGCACTCGTCTTAATGCAGAATCTAAAAAAGATGGGGTCAGGATCACGCTATTGGCATTTTTAATCAAAGCTGCAGTAGTCGCATTAAAAAAATATCCCACATTCAATGCTTCCCTTGACGGCGAAGACCTTATCCTCAAAAAATATTTCCATATTGGTTTTGCTGTGGATACAGATGCTGGCTTAGTGGTACCAGTGATTCGTAATGCAGATCAAAAAGGTATTTTGGAAATTGCAGAAGAAACGGCTGCTCTAGCAAAGCTAGCTCGTGAAGGAAAGTTAAAACCAGATCAAATGCAGGGCGCAAGCTTTACGATTTCTTCATTGGGCGGTATCGGCGGCACTTACTGTGCGCCCATCATTAATGCCCCTGAAGTAGCTATTCTGGCAGTAAATAAGTCGGTCATGAAGCCAGTTTGGAATGGCGACCAATTTGTGCCTCGTCTCATATGCCCTTTATCAATGACGGCAGATCATCGCGTAATTGATGGTGCATTAGCAACCCATTTCACCACCTATCTTGCTCAATTATTGGCTGATTTTCGTAAAGTAGTTTTGTAAAGCTAGAACAAAGACAGTCCAAAGGAAATTTTCATGAACGCGCCTGACATTAAGAAGTACTTAAACCTTGAGCACATCGATGCGGATCCCGCTGAAACTGCCGAGTGGAATGAAGCATTTATGGATTTGCTCGCATCTGGGGATAGTGAGCGCGCTAAATTTATTTTAGATAATTTAGTAAAGCTGGCCAATAAAAATCAGATTAATTGGGTGCCTGATTTAGTTACCCCTTATATCAATTCCATTCCTGTTGATGAACAGCCAGAATTCCCTGGAGATTTGGCAACAGAAGAAAAACTGGCATCATTAATGCGATGGAATGCCCTAGCCATGGTGGCTAAGGCTAATGAAGCCTATGGTGAGCTTGGTGGACATATTGCCAGTTATGCAAGTGCCGCAGACTTATTTGAGGTGGGCTTTAATCACTTCTTCCGCGCTCGAGCAGAAGGTGGGAATGCAAAAGAGCGTGGCGATTTGGTTTTCTTTCAGCCCCATAGTGCGCCGGGCGTATATGCGCGCGCCTATTTAGAGGGTAGGCTCACAGAAAATGATTTAGCCCATTACAGACGCGAGATCACTGCGCCGGATTCTGGTGCGAGAGGTTTATCAAGCTACCCCCATCCATGGCTCATGCCTGATTTTTGGCAGTTTCCAACAGGATCTATGGGTATTGGTCCCATTAGTTCAATCTATCACGCCCGTTTTATGCGTTATCTCACTGATCGTAAGTTATTAGACTGCACCACCAGAAAAGTATGGGGAGTATTTGGTGATGGCGAGATGGATGAGCCAGAAAGTATGAGCGCCCTCACTTTAGCTTCACGAGAAAAGCTGGATAACTTAGTGTGGGTCGTTAATTGCAACTTACAACGTTTGGATGGGCCAGTACGTGGTAATGGCAGAATCATCGATGAACTCGAAAAGCTTTTCCGTGGTTCAGGTTGGAATGTAATTAAGTTAGTGTGGGGTAGTGATTGGGATGGTTTATTTGCCAGAGATACCACCGGGGCTTTAGTCAAGGCCTTTGCACAAACCGTTGATGGCCAAATGCAAACTTTTGCTGCAAAAGATGGTAGCTTTAACCGTAAAAACTTCTTTGGTCAGAATGAAGAGCTTGCCCGCCTTGCGCAGGGCATGACCGATGAACGGATCGATCGACTCAAGCGTGGCGGCCATGATTTGGTTAAGATCTATGCTGCTTATCATGCAGCCGCCAACCATGTAGGGCAGCCTACCGTGATCTTAGCTCATACCAAAAAAGGTTACGGTATGGGTAGCGCAGGTCAAGGAAAGATGACTACCCATAGTCAGAAGAAGCTCGACGATGAAGCCTTAATTGAATATCGCAATCGCTTTAATTTGCCATTGACTGATGAGCAGGCTACTAGCTTGGCATTCTTCAAGCCAGAAGAAGGTAGCCATGAAATGCAGTACCTAAAACAACAGCGTGCTCAGTTGGGCGGTCAATTGCCAAAGCGATATTCCACTTGCGACAAGTTAAATGTTCCAGATATTAATTCTTATGCAGCTTTTGCAATTAAGGCAGAAAACAAGGAGATGTCTACTACGATGGCATTTGTGCGAATGCTTGGTAACTTACTAAAAGATAAAGAGCTGGGCCCACGGGTTGTGCCGATTGTTGCGGATGAGGCGCGTACCTTTGGTATGGCTAATTTATTTAAACAGGTTGGCATTTACTCCAGCGTAGGACAACGCTATGAGCCTGAAGATATTGGTTCTGTACTGAGTTACCGCGAAGCTTTGGATGGTCAAATCTTAGAAGAGGGTATTAGTGAAGCGGGTGCTATTGCTAGCTGGACAGCAGCTGCTACGAGCTATAGCGTCCACAGCACAGCCATGTTGCCGTTTTACATCTATTACTCGATGTTTGGTTTCCAAAGAATTGGTGATGCTATCTGGGCAGCAGCAGATCAACGTGCACGGGGATTTTTATTGGGCGCAACATCTGGTAGGACTACCTTAGGTGGCGAAGGTCTGCAACATCAAGATGGCAGCAGTCAACTGGTTGCGGGCACTATTCCAAACTGCAAAGCTTATGATCCAGCCTTTGCTGGTGAGTTGGCTGTGATTGTGGATCAAGGGATGCGTGACATGTTGGTACATCAAAAAGATTTGTTTTACTACATCACCCTGATGAATGAAAACTACACACAACCAGATTTACCTGTGAATGCAGTAGAAGGCGTGATTCGTGGCTGTTATAAATTTAAGACGGTTAATGCTAAAAATGGCGATAACAAGAAGTGTGTAAGCTTGTTAGGTTCTGGTGCCATCATGACTGAAGTATTGAAGGCTGCAGATGAATTGGCCAATGCTGGTATTAGTGTCGATATTTTTAGTGTGACGAGCTGGAGCGAGCTTTCCCGAGATGGTAAGACTAAAGAGCAGGCAAATCTCGCGGGCGAGAAGGGCGTTGAGTTGCCGTTTATTACCCAAGTACTTGCTCAAGCGCGAGGCCCCATTATTGCTGCCACTGATTATGTGCATGCGCTACCTGAAAGTATTCGCGCTTACATTCCCGAGGCTAGGGGGTATATTACTCTCGGTACTGATGGTTTCGGCAGGAGTGACACTCGAGCTGCATTGCGAAAATATTTTGGAGTTAATGCAGATAATATTGCCAAGGTGGCGAAAGAAGCCTTAAAAAATAACTGAAATATTTACTACAAAAAAAGAACTGGAGATTTTTAGATGTCCCTTATTCAAAAGTTAAAAGCACGCGCAGAAAATAATAATCCCGTACGAGTGGGCATCATTGGTGCTGGAAAATTTGGTTCAATGTATCTTTCGCAAGCACCGCGGACGCCAGGCATTCATTTGGTTGCTGTTGCTGACTTATCACCTGCCCGTGCAAAAGAATCTCTAGCGCGTGTGGGATGGGATGCGCCTCGTTATAGCGCAGCTTCATTACAAGATGCAGCCAAGTCAGGGGCTACTTTTGTCACTGACGATGCGGGCAAGATGATTGCCAGCGAATTCATCGACATCGTGATTGACGCTACAGGTAGTCCGGCAGCAGGTATTAATCATGCATTGCTCTGCTTTGAGCATCGTAAACACGTCATCATGGTGAATGTAGAGGCTGATGTGTTGGCCGGTCCTTTATTAGCTCGTAAAGCGGCAGAAGCGGGCGTGATTTATTCCATGGCTTCTGGCGATCAACCGGCTCTCATCGCTGAACTCGTCGATTGGGCTAGAACCATTGGTATGGAGGTGGTGTGCGCAGGCAAGGGTACTAAATATTTGCCCATCTATCACCAGTCCACTCCAGATACGGTATGGGGGCACTATGGTTTTTCAGAGGAGCAAGTTGCGGACGGTGACTTTAATGCCCAAATGTTTAATTCATTTTTAGATGGAACTAAATCCGCGCTGGAAATGGCGGCGGTATCGAATGGTTGTGACCTCAATCCTCCCAGCAACGGCTTAGAGTTCCCTCCTTGTGGAGTAGATGACTTGCCTCATATTTTCCGCCCAGTATCTGAGGGTGGTATTTTGACGCAAAAGGGCACAGTCGAAGTGACTTCTTCCGTAGAGAGAGATGGTAGACCAGTATTTCGAGACCTGCGTTGGGGTGTGTATGTAGTTTTTGAGGCACCAAGTAAGTATGTAATGGATTGTTTTTCGCAATATGGCTTAAAAACGGATAGCACCGGTAAATATGCAGCAATGTATAAACCGTACCATTTAATCGGTTTGGAATTGGGCACGTCTGTTGCGAGCATTGCAGTTCGTGGAGAGGCTACTGGAGCTACCGGTGACTGGAGGGGTGATGTAGTTGCCACCGCTAAACGAGCTCTGAAGACCGGCGAGAAATTGGATGGTGAAGGTGGTTTTACTGTTTATGGAAAGCTCATGACAACGGCTGATTCACTGAAGCTGGGCGCTCTCCCAATTGGGCTAGCACATAGCATGGTTCTTAATAAGGATATTCCTGCAGGCAAACCTGTCTGTTGGAGTGATGTTGATTATGACAGCACTAAGCAAGCGATTGCGTTCCGTCGAGAGATGGAAAAAGTATTTAGTAAATAGTATTTGTATTTTTCAGTTCGTATTAGCGTAATCCCTAGCTCAATAAGTTTTTTTGTTTTTGTATTGCCTGTAGTATGTATTTCACTAATGATAGTAACAAAGATAGTTGTGTTAATTACAACATTAAATTAGGAGACAGTATGAAAATTCGTCATCACATCTATGCAGCAGCAGTTATCGGAATGCTTACAACCAGTGCTTATGCTGAAGATATTATTCTTGGAGTGCAAGGTCCTTATACGGGTGGTTCATCTTCAATGGGTGTCAGTAACCGCGCTGGCATCAAAATTGCAGTCAATGAAATTAATGCCGCCGGTGGAGTTATTGGCAAGAAAATTGTTTTGGTCGAAAGGGATGATGAGGCAAAGAATGAGCGCGGCGTTCAAATTGCGCAAGAATTTATTAATAATGCGAAGATTGTAGGAGCCTTAGGATTTGTGAATACTGGAGTAGTTTTGGCTTCTTCTCGTTTTTATCAGGATGCAAAAATTCCTGTGATTGGAATGCCATCCGGATCAGTTGTAACCCAACAATTTCCTAATGCTCCTGAAAATTATATTTTCCGCATTGCTGCTAGGGATAGTCTCCAAGCCCCTATGATCGCTAAAGAGGCCGTAGAAAAGCGTGGATTCAAGAAGGTGGCCATTCTGGCTGACTCTACTAATTACGGCCAGTTAGGTCGTGAAGATATGGAAAAAGCGCTGAAGACCTATGGTGTTACTCCGGTGGCAGTCGAGAAATTTAACATTGCTGATGTGGATATGACCTCTCAATTACTCTCAGCAAAGAATGCTGGCGCAGAAGCCATCCTGACTTATGGCATCGGTCCGGAATTAGCTCAAATTGCAAACGGCATGGCGAAGTTAGGTTGGAAAAAGCCCATTATCGGTAGCTGGACTTTGTCTATGTCTAGCTTTATTGATACGGCCGGTAAAAATGGTGATGGTGCAGTCATGCCTCAGACCTTTATTCAGATTGGCAACACGCCTAAGCGTCAGGCCTTTATTGATGCTTACCTAAAAGAGTTCAAGCCAAAAAATGGGTTAATGCCTTCAGCAGTTTCTGCTGCACAAGGTTACGATTCTGTTTATATCTTGGCGGCTGCTATTAAACAAGCTAACAGCACGGAGGGCCCAAAAGTATTGGCAGCATTACAAAATCTTAATGAGCCTGTACCTGGTGTGATTACCACTTATGTGAAGCCTTACAGTGCAACTGACCACGAGGCAATTGAGGCTAAAGATATTGTGATGGGCGTTATTGAAAACGGACGCGTTCAATATCTCAATGCAGAGGATGCAAAAGCCAAGAAGATGTAATGCACTCAAACTGATGTGCTTTTTTAAAAGACGCCGCCTCGAAGCGGCGTCTTGCTTTGAAATACCAACAGATCACACTATGACTATTAAATATATTGAAGCTAACGGTATCAAATTCGCGTACCACGAAGAGGGCCAAGGCCCCTTGATAGTATTGTTACATGGTTTCCCTGATATTGCGAGCACTTGGAGTCATCAAGTACCCACTTTAGTTGCGCAAGGCTATCGAGTAGTAACGCCTTATTTGCGTGGTTATGCGCCTACTGAAATTCCTCAAGATGGCTTCTATGACAAAGCGACTTTAGTAGAAGATATTGCCGCTTTCATTAATGGGCTCTCTGGTGGAGAGCCGGTTTATTTAGTGGGTCAAGATTGGGGTGCGATCATTGCCTATGCATTACTGGCAGCATATCCAGAATTGATTACCCGGGTTGTAGTCATGGCGGTCCCCCACCCGGGTCAAGTCACCGAGAGTTTAGTCAATCCGAGACATATTCATCGATCGTTTCATTGGTGGTTCTTTCAACTGGCCGATCTTCCAGAAAAAGCGATCCTCGCAAACAATCAAGCATTTATTGATTATCTTTGGGCTTATTGGACCATTCCAAGTCACCGTGATGAACAGCATATTCAGGCAGTGAAAAAAACGCTAGAAAAGCCAGGGGTACTTGCAGCCACATTGGCTTATTACCGCGCGATGTTTGATCCTGCTAAAGCCGATCCCAATCTTGCTGCTGTCAGAGAAAAAATGGCGCGTCCAATCAAGGTTCCTACATTAGCCCTTTGCGGACGAGAGGACCTAAGAGCAGAGCTCATGCTAGAGCAGTCACAGTATTTCACGGGCGAATATGACTTTCAGCTAGTCGATAATGCAGGTCATTTTTTACATCGCGAGCAGCCTGAGGCGGTCACTAAACTCATCATTAGCTGGTTAAAGAAATAACCGAATTCTTTTTATTAAGTCTTATTGGGATCCTCAACGCCTGCAGAGTGATGATTCCAGATGAGCCAAATACCTGAAGCGGCGATAAGAACCATGCCGAGCGCACTGAGGCCATCTGGAAGCTGTCCAAAAATGAGATAGCCATATCCAACCGCCCAGATTAATTGCAAGAAAACCAGCGGGGTGAGTTTGTAAGGCCGCATTTGATAGAAGGCGAGTACAACCAGTAAATGTGCAAATCCACCCAACAAGCCTAACAATCCAAATAAGGCATATTCGTAGACGGGCAAAACAGGGAGTGGATCCGCATAGGGGAGTAAGGCAGTTGACGCTATTAAGCCAACGATACCGCTATAAAAAAAGGTGGTGTATGCAGAATCTTGAGTGAGTTTGCGTGTATAGAGCTGGAAAATAGCGTTCAAAAATGCCATCATGACAAGTAGCAAAGCGGCTAAATGAAAAATAGCCGACCCTGGCCTAGCAATAAAGAGGATTCCCAAGAACCCGACCCCAGCTATTAGCCATTCTTTCAAGCCAACACGCTCACCTAAAATCGAGCCCGATAGAATTGCCACCCAAATTGGCGCGGTGAAAGTAATAGAGGATGCTTCTGCTAATGGTAGCCAATTTAATCCCGCAAAAAATAAGGTGGCAGTAGCCACTAATAAGCAAGACCTAAATAACTGTAAGCCTAAATGACGAGTACGCCAAAAATTCTTACCTAAGAAGTACCATGCAATCGGAGCTGCGAGTAAGAGCTGACCAAAAAATCGAGACCATACCACTGCAATGAGATTGGTATCCTGAACGAGAATCTTGGCAATAGCATCTACACTAGAAAAGCAAATTCCGCTTAATATAAACAAGAATATTGGTGAATTCACTCTGTAGCTACTCCTGCCTTAGTGCAAATCCATTCTTTAAAAAGTTTAATTTTGTGATTGTTCTTGGTATTAGATTTAAAAGAGAGAAAATGGGTTCTATCCATTGTTGGTAGAAAAACCCTTGCGCCAATTTCTACTAACTCTCCACGTGAAATTTCTCTTTCTGCAAAGCGGATGCTTTCTAGTACAACTCCGATGCCGTCTACAGCGGCTGATACTGAGAGGGCTGCACGATCGAAGGCGATTTTTCTAGTTGAGGGATTTTTGAGGTGATTGATTTCAAACCACTGCTCCCAACTATGGTGATTCAGTGAGGATTCGATGAGCGTTAATTTGCTCATCAATTCCTCAACAGGAATATTCGGATCAATCAAATCTGGGGAACAAAGTGGTGTAATTTTCTCTTCGCCCAGGGAAAGCGAGGTTACTCCGGGACCCTCATGAGAAAATTGATAAGAGATGGCGATATCAATTTCTTGATTGCGCAATAAATCAATATGGTCAGCCCCAGAAGTTAAGCGAATGGTGATGTCGGGATTATCTTTAATAAACTCTGGCAATCTGGGGCTTAACCATTTTGCGGCAAAGCTAGGTGAGCAGTGCAAGGCAAGAACTTGTGAGCTGGGCGCAAGAGTGACTTCATTGCAGGCCGCTTCAATGACATCAAAAACTCTTGAGAGTGAATCTAATAGTCGACGACCTTCTGCTGTGGGTGCTACCCTGCGGTTCTGACGCAAAAATAATGATTTACCAAAATAGTCCTCAAGCTCACGAATCTGATGACTGATGGCAGACTGAGTCAGATGCAGTTCTTTTGCCGCCAGCGTAAAGCTTTCTAGCCGTGCAGCCGCCTCAAAAGCCCTCAATAAGATATAGTTAGGAATATTTCTCATGTAAATATAATATACATGATTATTATTCATCTATCTATGAATAGTTATCGTTTGTCAAAACGCTCACAAAAGCCCATGATTGCTGTTAATTGGTGAACTGAATCAGTTCACCTGAAATGAATATTGACAGAGAAGGGGTGTGACCATGGCTGAAGTGATGGAAAAAGAACGTAAGTTGGACTTGGGCGGAAGAGAGTCTATTTATCAACCAGAAGATAAAAATCTGATTTTTCCTTATCAGCCTAAATTCAACAGCTTTGCTGAAGAGCGTCAACATCTCAAGGAGCGTTTGGTTGCCGCATGTCGTGCATTTGCTTTAGAAAAGTTTGATTACGGATTTGCGGGGCACTTGACTGTGCGTGACCCAGAGCATCCACACCTGTATTGGACTAATCCAATGGCAGTGCATTTTGATCAAGTCAAGGTATCTAATCTCATTTTGGCGGATCACGATGGCAATATTTTGGAGGGTAAGCATGCATTGAATCGCGCAGGCTTTGTGTTGCATGCGGCAGTACATGAAAAGCATCCTGATATTGTTGCGATGTGCCATGCTCACACTATTTATGGAACTGCATTTGCTGCTCTTGGTAAACCGTTGGATCCTATTTCTCAAGATGCAGCTGCATTTTATGAAGACCACATGGTCTTGTCTGAACAAGCAGGGCAAGTTGCAGTTGAAGATAACTCAGGTTACAACGTTGCGGGATCATTAAAAAAAGTGAAGGCAATTATTCACCGCAATCATGGCTTGTTAACGGTCAGTCGTCATAGTATTGAAGCAGCTGCATTTTGGTTTATTGCTCTAGAGCGTTGCTGCAAGCAACAAATGATGGTCGAAGCTACTGGCATTAAGCCGAATATGCTTACACCTGAAGTCGCTCGTTACAGTCGTGAGCATGTAGGTAGTGAATACATTGGCTGGCTTCATTTTCAACCAATCTGGGGTTATTTGAAAGAAAACCAACCAGATATGTTTGCTTAAGATCAGATTGAAGTCCATTAAAAAATCCCAGTACTGCTGGGATTTTTTAATGGCTAGTTAGGACTTCGCTGAGCTGGTGAATCAGATTCTTTCTCGCTCGCATGGCATGCAATTCCGATAGTTCAGAAGCTTTTTTCTCATCCCCGTTTTTAATTGCATCAGCAATTGCCTGATGCTCATCCCAGATAGCTGACCGTTGCGTGGATTGTAAAACGGCACCCATAACTCTTCGCAGATGAACCCAGTGTAAGTGAGCACTTTTAGCAATCAAAGGATTTTCAGAGGCTTCATAAATAGCGCTATGAAAGGCCATGTCAGCATCGATTAGTGCTCTAACATCCCCTTTTTCTGAAATAGAGCGTCCATTCTGAATTAAGGCGGGATCAATGACACATTTCTTTAGCGCCGCTAATTTTGCGGCTAGAGAGTCAAGCGCACCACGCACTTCATAAAGTTTATCAATCCATTCAATATTGAGTGCTGTGACTTGAACCCCTCTCCCCGGGGCGTCCTCTACAAAACCATCATTTTTTAACATGCGAAGGGCTTGTAAGACCGGCAAGCGTGATACGTTCATTTGCTCAGCAATTTCTTCCTGAGTGATTCTGGTGCCTGGGGGTAGTGAGCCGTCACTAATAGCGTCAAGCAGGGCTTTATAAACTGCGTCGACATAGTCAGTTCTTGCGGGAAGTTTATTCAGTTGAGACAGCATCTACTTTTCAGGGTTTTAAGGGCTTGATGGAGGTAGTTTTACACAGTATGGGTGTTCAAAAACTATAATATACTCTGTATACAGTATACGGAGTACGTAAAATAGTCAAAAAACAGGAGATCCTAGGAATGACAACTAAGCAAGAGCAGGCGGAAAAGAAGGTTAGTGCATCAGCTGGTTCAGCAGCAACAACTAAAAAATTGGTGCCTTTTGGTGGTTATTACACCAATAAAGTTCCAGGGCATGATCCAGAGTTAACGGAAGTTGGGCCCGGCACTCCTATGGGTGAGTATATGCGCGGTTTTTGGCATCCGGTTTGTATGTCAATTGAACTGACGGATACACCCAGGTTTTTGACGATCTTAGGAGAGGAATTAGTCGCCTTTCGTGACGGCAGCGGTAGCGTTGGTGTGTTGCATGCACATTGTGTGCATCGCGGTGCATCACTTGAGTACGGCTTGATTCAGGAGCATGGGATTAAATGTTGTTATCACGGCATGGTGTTTGATGTAGACGGCACTTGTCTGAATGCGCCCTTTCCCAAAGGCGAAGAGGTAGAAGCTGAAAAATATGCCTGCTCAATTCAACAAGGTGCTTATAAAGCTTTTGAAAAAAATGGTTTAGTCTTTGCATACATGGGGCCGCCAGATAAGGAGCCGCCATTCCCAGAGTGGGAGGCGGACTTTACTGTTGCAGAAGGTGACGAGTTAGTTCCTTATAGCAATTTTCAGCATTGCAATTGGTTGCAAGTGCAAGATAATGCGGCAGATAATTTTCACACCGCTGAATTACATGCAGCTAAGAATGTGGTGGGTGGGCACTACCAGGGAACCACCTTTGACGAGGTAGGTGCGCCAACCATGGAAGTTCATCCTGATATGCAATTTGTGCCCATTCATGGCGGTCGTGGTTTAGCTTGTTCAGGTGCACGTCGTGTAAATAACGATAAATTATTTATCCGCGTACAGCATCAAGTACTTCCAAACTTAAGTCTGCATGCTTATACGTCTGAAGATGGCGAAAATAAAAAATTATTTAGCCGCTTTCATATTATTCGCTGGACAGTTCCAGTCGATGACTTTAATAGCAAAATGATCGGTTGGCGTGTAATGGGCCCTGGCATCGATACTCGCGGCATTGGTCAAAAAGAACTTGTGGGATACGAGTCTATTGACTTCTTGGACGGACAGGTAGCATTGCGTAGGGCGGAGCGCTTTGGTAATCACACGATTAACGATGTCGTAGAGATTCCTACCGATCACAGATCCAGGTCAAACTACAAGATGGCTCAATATGCACCTGGTGACTATGAGGCAATTATTAGTCAGCGACCTATTGCAATTCATGCTTTAGAGAACCCAACAAAGTTTGATGCAGGTCCTTATCTCTTTAGAAAAATGTTGCGTGATGCAGTTCGTGGATCCAATCCGGCGGCTAGTGCAGAAGCATTTTCTAAGTGGCTAAAAGAAGTTGGTGGGGCGCCTAATAGCTACTGTTCTGGCAATGTATTTGAGCTACCTATTGGCGCAACTACAGAAGAGGAAGTTGCACAAAGACGTTTTGTTGCCAAAGGAGTGATTGCCATTCTTACTGAAAGCGAACAATACAAGGGTAGAGAGCGTATTGAGTTTGTTAAGAACAAGATGGAAGAGCTTGAGCAGACTGCAAAAGGCCAATTTAAACATTAATTTAAGTATTGAAAGAGATAGGCTGTGCTTATAGCCCATCTTTTTTTTGAGCGAGACAAAAAAGTGGCGGACAAAAAATTACTACAATTAAAAATAAAACGAATCCGTCATGAGGCTAGCGCAATTCATTCGTATGAGCTAGTTTCTGAAGATGGAGAAGCACTGCCACCTTTTGACGCAGGTTCACATATTGATCTGCATTTACCATCAGGCGCTATCCGTCAGTACTCTTTGAGTAATGACCCTGTAGAAAAGAATCGTTATGTAGTTGGAGTATTGCGTGATGAGCACGGACGCGGTGGCTCAAAAGAAGTTCATCAGGCACTCAGAGTGGGCGATTCCTTGTCAGTAAGCAATCCGCGCAATCATTTTCAACTGGATGAATCCGCGAAGAAAGTCATTTTATTGGCCGGTGGTATTGGTATTACTCCCCTGAAGTCGATGAGTCATCGCCTGAAATCTTTAGGCATCCCATTTGAACTCCACTACTGCGCACGCTCTCAAGAAAATATTGCATTTCACCAGGAGCTTCGGAATTTATCGGATGCAGGTGAAGTTCAGTTCCATTTGGATGGCGGTATTTCTGGCAATGGTTTGAATATTACGGAAATGGTTCGGGGGCTTGAGGCTGGCTCCCATCTCTATTATTGTGGGCCAGCGGGATTCATGAAGGCATGTGCTCAAGCTGCAAAAGAACGGAGTGATATTCATGTTCATTTTGAACACTTCAAGCCTCCTGAAAAAGAGGGTGGTCAAGCCGAGGTTAATGTAGATGCTAGTGAATTAGCTATTCAAATTCAGAGCACTGGCCAAAAAATAGCCCTCTTGCGATCGGAGTCATTAATTGATGCGTTGGCAAAACTAGGAGTTGATGTCTCTACTTCATGTCAATCAGGTCTTTGCGGCACCTGTAAAACACGCTACATCAGTGGAGATGTAGAGCATGGAGATTGTATTTTGAGTGATGCTGAACATGCAGAATATTTAACTCCTTGTATCTCTCATATAAAAAGTGGAACATTGGTTCTCGATTTATAAAAGAACTTTTAATAGACTTTATTTCTTTGTCAAAATATCAAAAAATCTATGTACTAGGCGCAGGCGCAGTTGGCTGCTATTTCGGTGGCATGCTGGCGCGCGCTGGTCACGATGTCACCCTGATTGGGAGATCTGAACGGGTCCAAGCGATCAATGAGTTTGGCCTCGAGATGGACTGTAAATCCTTTCAAGATGTAGTGAGTATTCGGGCTTCTGATGATTTGTCTGTTTTGGAGGATGCTGATCTAGTTTTGCTTAGTGTGAAATCTTTAGATACAGAAAAAACCATAAAAGCGATTGCATCGATAGTGCCTAGTCATGCAGTCATTCTGAGTTTACAAAATGGTGTAGCTAATGTAGATATCGCTACGAAATGGATTTCAAATTCAGTGTATGCGGCAGTTGTTTATGTCGCTACAGGAATGCTCGGGCAAAGAACTATGAAACATCATGGTAGGGGTGAGCTCTATGTCGGAACACTGCAGCCAGCCAAAGAGTGGGATCAGGAAAATCTCGCTGCTATTTGTAAGCTATTTGAAGGTGCGGGCGTTCCTTGCTCCATAGCGCAACACATCAAGAAGGACATGTGGTTAAAGTTCTTGGTGAATTGCGCTTACAACGGCATCTCCGGTATTGGTCAAATTACCTATGGAGAGATGGTTCGCGTTCCCGAGATCATTCAACAGATTGAACATACCACTGAAGAATTTTTAGCAGTTGCTAGAGCAGAGGGAGTTTTTATTTCGGAAGCAGAGGCTTTAGAGGCAAATGCTCTGATCGCCACAACTATGGTCACGCAGCGTTCTTCAACTGCACAAGATTTAGCGAGAGGCAAGAAAACCGAAATTGATTTTTTAAATGGCCATATCCTGGAATTAGGAAAGAAGCATGGCATTCCTGTGCCTTATAACGCATCGATATATGCATTAGTAAAAATGCTAGAGCAATCAAAAATATGTCAATCTGTAAAGTAAGCCGAAAGATTAATAGTCAATGAATACAAAACATTCAATACGGGATCGCGTTGCAGTTGTCACGGGTGGTGCACGTGGTATTGGTCTGGCAATAGGACAATGGTTTTTAAATCATGGTTATCGGGTTGCACTCCTAGATATCGATAAAGACACACTTGATTTCACCATGAAAACATTTGGTGGATCTGTTGATGTGATTGGCATTCATTGCGATGTATCTAAACCACAAGAGGTGGATGGTGCCGCTGAGAAAGTAATTTCTGCGTTTGGTAATGTCAATGCCTTGGTCAATAACGCTGGAGTAGCTGTATTTAAGCCTGCATTTGAAACCTCTTATGAAGAATGGCGCACCGTCCTCGATACCAACTTAGATGGTGCTTTCATTTGCTCCCAAGTATTTGGCCGATTGATTGTAGAGCAAGGCGGCGGTGCGATTGTGAATATTGCTTCCATTTCTGGTTTGAGGGCCAGCACTCTGCGGGTTGCATACGGCACAAGTAAAGCTGCCCTTATTCAATTGACCAAGCAATATGCAGTCGAGTTAGGAAACTCCAATGTGCGTGTGAATGTGATTGCACCCGGTCCAGTCGATACAGAAATGGCAAAGTTAGTTCATAGTGTGGCGATTCGCTCAGACTATTACGATACGATCCCATTGGGCCGTTACGGCACCCCTGAAGAGATGGCCAATACCGTTGGGTTCTTATGTAGCGATGAGGCAACCTTCATTAATGGCCAGGTGCTGGCCGTAGATGGTGGATTTGAGGCGACAGGCGTTGGATTGCCGACGCTGCGCCGCAATAATGAGGTCCCTAAGTCTTGACGATCTGCTGGTTTTCCCTTGATTGATGGGGTTTTATTAAAATAAACGTTATATTAAAGACCAAAATAAAAGCCTACTTGATGGGCTGTTTCACCCAAAAAGAATTGAAATTTATCTAATGGAGACAGTATGACGTTTACAAGACGAGACTTTATTAAGCATGCTGGTATTGCAGCGCTTCCTTTGGTAGCGGGTAATACCTTTGCACAGAGTGCAGAATTTAATATGAAGTTTGGTAGTAACTTGCCAGCTACTCATCCGCTCAATATCCATGCCTACAAGATGGCATCGAAAATCAAACTCGAGACAAAGGGGCGTGTAGATATTCAGGTATTCCCATATAACCAGCTGGGAAATGACACCGATATGCTGTCACAGTTACGATCTGGTGCCCTCGATTTCATGACGCTATCACCCTTAATCTTGGGTTCATTGGTTCCTCAAGCGCAGATCAACGGCGTTGGTTTTGCATTTAAAGATTACAAGCAAGTTTGGGCTGCAATGGATGGTGAGCTAGGCGCTTATGTTCGTCGTCAAATTGCGAACACTGGTACGATTTTTGCTTTCGACAAGATTTGGGATAACGGCTATCGTGAAGTGACCAATAGTGTGCGCCCGATTAATAAACCTGATGCTCTAAAAGGTATTAAGCTGCGTACGCCTCCTGGTCTAATGTGGGTATCTTTGTTTAAAGCCCTGGGCGCGGCACCAACCCCATTGAATTTTGCGGAGGTATATTCTGCATTGCAATCTAAAGTGGTTGATGGACAAGAAAATCCTTTGGCAATTATTTATACGGCTAAGTTATATGAGGTTCAAAAATACTGCTCTATGACTAACCATATGTGGGACGGTTACTGGTTCATGGGCAACAAAAAATTGTTTGAACAGCTGCCACCAGATTTGCAAGCTATTGTTACTCGTAACGTTGCTGAATCAGCAATCTTACAAAGAGCTGACGTGCGAAAGATGAATGATGGGTTACAGGCTGAACTAAAGGCAAAAGGAATGGCAGTCAATGACACCAATCCAGATCCATTTCGTGAGAAGTTAAGACAGGCTGGATTCTACTCCGAGTGGAAAGCTAAGTTTGGTGATGAGGCTTGGTCCTTGCTTGAGAAATATACGGGCAAGTTAGCGTGAGTTCACCAGCTTTCATGAACGAGGCCCCTTTTAAGGGGCCTTTCGGTAAATATGCTTCATGGCTTGAAACAATCGTTGCTACTTTAGTGGAGTGGGTGGCGGCTTGCTTAGTCTTGGCTTGTATTGGAATACTATTTTCTGGGGTGGTGGGTAGGTATGTTTTGAACTCACCACTTGTCTGGTCTGATGAACTGGCTTCTATTCTGTTTCTATGGCTGGCCATGATTGGATCGGTTATCGCCTTAAAGCGTGGTGAGCATATGCGCATGACAGCTTGGATTAGTAAGCTGAGTGATCAAAAGAAAATGTACTTTGAGTCGACTGGATTATTGGCTTGTCTACTCTATTTAGCAATCATCCTGAGGCCTGCATATCATTTTGCACTCGATGAGTTGATTGTCACTACACCTTCCTTAGAGATTTCGAATTTATGGCGTGCTGCCGCCCTACCAAGCGGTGTGATTCTGATGATGTTTTTTTGTTTATTTCGACTTGCCAGAATCGCCACTCTTAAAGTGATGATTTTAAGTATTTCGTCCTTGTCAGTTGCCTTTGCTATTTTATATATTTGTTCCCCAACATTTGCAGGTCTCGGTAAATATAACCTACTGATCTTTTTTGTGGGAGTTGCAGGCTTTAGTATTTTTGCTGGAGTGCCGATTGCCTTTGCATTTGGGCTAGGTACTGTAGCGTATTTAGGTTTGAGCACGCATATGCCAATATCTGTTGTGATTGGTCGTATGGATGAGGCCATGTCTCATATGGTCTTATTAGCGGTGCCCCTGTTTGTATTCCTTGGGCTTTTGATGGAAATGACTGGTATGGCAAGAGCCATGATTGCCTTTCTTGCATCATTACTTGGACACGTTCGCGGCGGCCTTTCTTATGTATTAGTGGGTGCTATGTATTTAGTCTCTGGTATTTCCGGATCAAAGGCTGCCGATATGGCTGCGATTGCACCAGCTCTATTCCCAGAAATGAAAAAGACTACACCTCCAGGTGAGTTGGTTGCCCTGTTAGCCGCTACTGGAGCGCAAACAGAAACAATCCCGCCAAGCTTGGTGCTAATTACGATTGGTTCAGTTACTGGTGTTTCCATTGCCGCCCTATTTACAGGAGGTATGTTGCCTGCACTAATATTGGCATTTATTTTGTGTATCTTGGTGTGGTGGCGTAATCGTCATGTGCAGATTACACAGATAGCCCGCCCAAAACCTGCCGAAGTATTCAAACTTTGTTTAGTCGCATTTCCTGCGCTGGCGCTACCGTTTGTTATTCGTGCTGCAGTAGTGGAGGGTGTTGCGACTGCAACTGAGGTATCAACAATTGGCATCGTCTATGGTGTGATTTGCGGCGTTTTGATCTATCGTCAATTCGATATCAAGCGTATCGTACCCATGTTGATTGATACGGCATCTTTGTCTGGCGCCATTTTGTTGATCATTGGTGCCGCAACTGGAATGGCTTGGGGGCTTACTCAGTCCGGCTTCTCGCAAGTAGTGGCTCAGATCATGGCGGACCTAAATGGCGGCCCTCATTTATTTCTGCTCATTTCAATCATCGTATTTGTGATTCTGGGATCGGTACTCGAGGGTATTCCAGCGATTGTTTTATTTGGACCGCTTCTATTCCCAGTAGCTCGTCAGCTTGGCATTAATGATGTGCATTATTCCATGGTGGTAATTCTATCGATGGGTATTGGTCTCTTTGCGCCACCTTTGGGGGTTGGCTATTACGCGGCCTGTGCAATCGGCAAGGTCAATCCTGATGAAGGCGTTAAGCCTATCATTGGTTATCTTATTGCTTTAGTCATTGGCACTTTAATTGTTGCATTTGTGCCTTGGATTTCAACTGGGTTCTTGTCTTGATCTGATTGTGTAGTGCTACCTTCTAATAAAAAACCAACTCTAGCATTTGTAGTATCCCCTTAGATTCGTACATTTAAAAAGTTGAGTTTTCTGTTGTTTATGGCAGTATTTACAACAGGAGAATCAATATGAAGAAGTCACGATTTACAGAGACCCAAATTGTTGGGATTTTGAAGGAAGCTGAGAGTGGCATAGCGATGGCAGACATATTGCGCACGCATGGCATTAGCGGCGCTACCTTTTATAAGTGGCGATCCAAATACGGCGGCCTAGAAGCTTCTGAACTGAAACGCGTTAAGGAGCTAGAACAGCAGCTATCAGAATATAAAACGATGGTGGCTGAACTGACCCACGATAACCGAGCGCTCAAGAACTTAATCGAAAAAAAGCTCTAGCGCCAACCGGTAAAAGAGATGCAGTCGATTACCTGGTTGGCGAAGAAGCGGTACCCATTACACGGGCTTGCGCTCATTTGGGGCTGGAGAGAATCATCGTATTACGAGCGCCCAAGGAGCAAAGCTAAAGCCGATGAGCCTGTCATTGAAGTACTTAATCAAGTGGTTTCCAAGAATGGGCGCTGGGGTTTTAGGCTCTGTTTTGATTGGGTGCGCAATCAGGGTTACGAGTGGAATCACAAGCGGGTATGGCGTATTACGACCAAAGGAAGTCCCTTTAGGGACAAGGAGATGGGCTTGAACTTACCCAGAAGAACTAAGAAGCGCATCCCCAAGATGCCCAGAGTTCCGCTCATTGCCCCGACCGAAGCCAACTCGATGTGGGCCTTAGATTTTATGTACGACACCTTGCATTACGGCCGGCCTTTTAGGACCCTGAACGTCATTGACGAATCCAACCGTGAGATCTTGGCTATTGAAATTGATATTAGTTTGCCAGCAGCCAGAGTAGTCAGAACATTGGAGCATCTGGAAGAGATCCATGGTTTACCTCAGGCGATACGTCTGGACAACGGGAGTGAACTGCGGTCTGCCATCTTTATGGGCTGGTGTGAAGCTAAAGGCATTGAACTGAAATTTATCCAGCCAGGAAAGCCTCAACAAAATGCATTTATTGAACGCTTTAATAAAACCTACCGTCATGAAGTACTCAACGCGTATTTATTTGAAAACCTCAGGGAGGTGCGTGAAATAACAGAAAACTGGATCACGATTTACAACGAAGAAAGACCACACAGCTCTCTTGGCAGAATATCGCCTAGGGACTATCGAGCAAAGGCAGAAAACAACACTTTAGGAATGTCGGATTGACGGGGGATACTACAATCATTAATTAGCTTTTGGAGGCGAGCTTATTTATTGACAACTTTTCTCTAGCAAAAACCTCATAACAGCGCGCGACTAGACGGCACCCATCTAAGTCGAGCATCAATATGATGAAGGTATAGTTTAGGGAGTGGTGAAAGCTACACAAACCGGAATTCTTTAGCCCAAGGTTTAAGTCCTGCTGGGCCTACCAGAAATGAAAATGCCAACCCTCGGTTTGGTATATTTTTTTACTTTTATTTAGAATCTGTTTTAAGGTTAATAGATAAATGCCTATTGATCGCACCACTTTTGAAACCCTATTAAAAGAAGAAGGATTTCCTGAGCCTGTATTAGTTGAGTGTGAAGCTGGTGGGCTAGGCCCGCATTGCCATGATTTTGAGCCCATGGCTCTTGTTCTTGATGGAGAAATAGCGATTCAGATTAATGGAAAAACGACTATCTATCGATCTGGGGATGTCTTTCATTTAGAGCCGAATCAATTACATTCTGAGCGTTATGGCGTAGAAGGTGTGCGCTACTTGGCCAGCCGAAAAAGATTAAAGCGATTGGATTAGTTGCTGCAAGCTAGTCTTGGGTTTATAAGTCCGAATTATTTTTTCCAAACGCTTGCTAACCATGACTGTTGTTCAATAGGCAGTCCACTTGGCCTATAGTAGTGTTCAATTTCAGTGAACTGTGCATGGGTCATAAAAGATCTCCAAGTTGCTAGATCGTGATAAGAGCCAAAGCGATCCCCGCACCAGCTTTCTTGGTTGTTACCGCGAGGATTCGAGCTAAAAAGAATGCCATTCGGTTTTAAGCATGCCCATAAATTACTTAGCACCATAGGCAATAGCTTATTAGGAATATGAAATAGCGAAGCATTGGCAAAGATACCGTCAAATGTATTATCTGGCAAAGATAATCTGAAAAAATCCTGGACTAAGATTTCGCAACCACTTTTAGTTTTGGCTATTTGAGCGGCTTGTTGACTACCTTCAAGCCCAATAGCGACATGACCAAGCTTGGTAAAGGTTTGAAGATCTCTTCCTGGGCCACATCCAAAATCAAGAATATGAAACGGCGGCTCAGTCTTGATTGCTCTTAATAGAGCATCAATATTTTGACTGACATCATGATTTTTTGTACCCTCATCATAAGAAACAGCATTTTGATCATAATGCGCAATGGTTTTTTGTGAGATTAAAGCAGATTCATTTGCGAGATTTTTTAATGAAGACATAGTGAGTTGCTAGAAATATCGCTGTTAGAGTTGATGCTTAAATTAAGACTATTCTTTTGACGCCTCGATTACTATGCTTAAGCTTATCTCGTCGCCAACAAATGGAACATATTTTCCTAAATCAAATTCTGAGCGACTTAACTTCGCGCTTGCGTTGGCCCCACACATATATTTAAAGGTAATAAAGTTACGGCTACAGGCAAAGTTGCTTACATCAAGATTAATGAGCTTGGTGATACCTTTGATGGTTAGCTCGCCTGCTAGCGATGTAATGGATTGATTATCAAATATAAGCTTATTAGAAGTGAATTTAGCTACAGGAAACTTTTCTGAATAAAAGTAATCTTCGGTTCTCAGTAGCTTATTAAAGGTATCAGAGCCTGTGCTGACTGAGCCGGTCTCAATTGCAATATTTATAGTGCCGCCATCCATTTGATCATTGAGTGTAATGGTGCCATTCACCTTATCAAAACGACTAGTTTGAATTGAATAACCCAAATGTTTGTAGCTAAAGCTAACAAAGGTGTGCTCAGGATCAGTAATATAAACTTCTGCTGCTTGGACTGAAGAGGTTACTAAGGCCAGGAAAAGGGCATTTATATAAAAAAAGTTCATTAGACATTTTAGGTGTTCATATGAGTATCCGCTAAAAAAACGTCGCTATCCCTCACTGTAGGCATAAATTCCATGTTTTTTGGTATTTCCGTCAACCAAAGCATCAATGCAATTTTCAAAAGATAGGCAACTGCGAGCATAAAATCAATTTATATGAGTTAATGCACTTAATGCTTATTCCAAGCGCAATACTGATACCACTAAAGTAAAAATCGCTAGCAATGCCTCTCCGAAATTCACCAAGTCAAATACGAGACTTAGATGATCTAAGTCAATTGAGTAATATTGTTTCTGACAAGCGCAGGGGTCAACGCTCATTAGCTAAGAAGTCAAGGCGTAATCGACATTACGAAAAGCAATTTATTCGTAATACCGTTCTGCGTGCACCTATCAATCTATCTGAAGAGCAGATGGATTCTTAAGCGGTATTTGTATAGTTAATTAAATCAATAGGGAGAACTATGTTCAGTCACATCATGCTAGGCGCAAATGATTTAGAGGTTTCGAGGGGCTTCTATGATGCTGCTCTAGGAGCTTTGGGTATAAAGGCTGGGAGCTTTAGTCATGACAAATACTTTTATCGCGGTCCCGGTGGTGTCTTTGCAATTACCAAGCCTATCGATGGTAATGAAGCGACCCATGCCAATGGCGGCACAATTGGTTTTAGTGCTAAATCAATGGCTGATGTAGATGCATTCCATGCCATCGGCGTTGCTCATGGCGGAACTTCCTGCGAGGGAGACCCAGGCTATCGAGAAGGCGTCGCCGGCACTATTTATATTGCTTGGCTCAGAGATCCTGCTGGTAACAAAATCTGCGCAATGCACAGACCACCAAAATAAGAGCTTATCTAAAACTCCAGAGTAAGTTGTGGACTTGCTTCTGCAGTTTTAACTCTAGAGTTCTTACGGTCAGTCATTTTTGCTCGAGAAGCATGTTTATCAATAACATTTTTTTTCCCAGCCCGAACGTCTGATAAGTTACGCCTAGCATGTAGGCGATCCTTAGATATTTTTGTGGCGATAGCAAGATCCACTATTGGCTGTGGAATATCTTTGCCCACATAAATGCCGATATTATTTTGTTCCTCTTGAGTCATCTGCCATGGCTCAAAAAGCCATATATCCGGTACTTGACGCATGCGAGGAAGCCACTTTCTAACAAAAAAGCCCTTTTGATCATGATCCTGCGCTTGCTTAATCGGGTTATAAACACGCGTCAGATTGATTCCGGTCGTGCCCGATTGCATTTGTAGTTGACTCCAGTGGATTCCGGGCTCGTAGTCCAAAAACTGGGTAGCTAACCAATCTCCTACTGGTTTCCAGTGCAACCACAGTGGATAGGCTGCAACTGAGACCAGCATTGCGCGCATTCTAAAATTCAGCCATCCCGTTTGACGTAGCATGACGACACAGGCGTCCACCATGGGCCAACCCGTCTTGCCATCCTTTAATGCATTAAAGTAGTCATCATTAAATTCATTCTCGCGTAACGCATCATATCCACGGTGCATATTTTGCCACTCGATTTCAGGTTCGCTTTCCAGCTTTTGAATGAAATGACAGTGCCAATATAAGCGACTCATAAAAGCAACTAAGCCTGATTTTCTTCTGCTTGCATCTGGCGACATTTGAAGCAGCTCTTCATTGGTTGCTTGTACCACTTCCCTGATGCTAAGACATCCATAGCTTAGATATACCGATAATCGAGAGCACGCATCTGGCGCTGATAGGGGCGATGAGATCCCGCCTCGGTACCACTTGCTCCTCTGCTTTAAAAAACTATTGAGCGTTTTGAGTGCAAGAGATCTTCCGCCGCGTTGTCTTAGGGGTGGATTATGTTTTAGGTGCGCAGGAGCCTGCATCGACGATGGCGTGAGACGGTGAGCGCTGAGATTCGGTGCAGGCGATGCTTTCCAAAATTGAATCGTCGGAAGTTTACATAAAGGTGCTTCCATATGCTTTTGCCAATGAGCATGCCATTCATTGCGATTTTTTAACCCTCTTGCGACGCCAAACTGGGGATACTCACCCCAATGAATGCCATGAGATTGACACCATTTGCCAACCTCTTGATCTCTGGAATACGTAAATCCATTGCCAGTTTCTTGATGAGAATGCAAACCTTGAAAGGGACTGGATTCCCAAATGTTATTCAGTACTTTAGTGACTTCACCCTCATGAATCTCCAAAGTGCCACCAAGTAAATGCAGTTGGGCATCTAGATCATGAAGACACTCTCGAATGAACTCAAAATGTTGGAGGGCAACATCTGGCTGCATCCATAGCGTAGGCTCAAGCACATAAATGCAGCGAATAGGGCCCAGCTTTGCAGCCTCGACAAGAGCGGCATGGTCCTCACAGCGTAAATCACGCTTAAACCAAACCAGTTGATAACTCATAATTTAGTAGTATTAGAAATTGATTCAGATGAATATCAACTCAAAATTAATCTCTTTGAGATGCAATGTCTCATCATAAAAGCCTTTGGCTAATTTTGCCCAGATAGCAACATTGCTTTGTCATGGCACATGCTGATACAAGGCACTACGCAGACTTTAGCCTTCGACTTTTACGTGTGCGCTCAAAAAAATCATCGGGCTTTGAGCGAACCCACTCAATAAAACCTGCTAAGTCAGCTTGTAGCCTGAGTTGTTCAACAGTATTGTATTGGCGCGCGAGCTCGGTTTCAGTCAAGACAGCATGGATCTGTCGATGGCAAATACGATGTAATACCGCCGTTTGACGACCCCCATGGGACTTAGGAACCAGATGGTGCTCATCTCGTTGAGATTTTGGAACGGCTCTGTCACAAAGTGGGCAAATCAGTAATTCAGATGGTTGATCTGGTGCATTACTCAACCCAAACAGAATCAGTTTTTTCTTAATGCGTCCGGTCATAACACGGGTAGCCTGAGAACCAGGCTTGTTTATTAGGCTGCTAAATCAACAATCACAAATCCTAATGCGACAATATGTGCCAAAGTAATAACCACAGATAAACCATGCAACACTAAGAAACGCTGTTTTAGTTTTGCATCTGTAGCCGCATTAATTGCGGGCATTAAGATTTGACGAGTAGGAATAGTGGATAGGGCAATGAGTGTCAAGATACTGGCACTAAATAGACTGCTCGCTAGAGCCAGTAATGCTGCAATGAGTGATGTGATCACCACAAAAATATAAAAAGAAGGGAAGGCCTTGCGTATTAATGCACGTGCTTCTGCTAGCGGTAAGGATTTAAGTAAAAAAGCAGCAAAGCTCGCAGAAAAAAATAACATGCCTCCAAATAGTAAGGAGGAAGTTAATAAAGCAGATGTGTGGAGAGCGTTTTCAAACAAAGTGTAGCCTCAAGATAAATAGGGTTGTATGCAAACTGGCGTACTGAATGATGCAATTATTAAAACAGTAAAGCATTTTGGTGAATCAATTTGAGCACTGAACTACGCGATGATTTCAGCAGGTAAGTAGAGTGCCAAGCTGATCTTAAAGTTTCTTACTCTTTTTTCTTTTGATTTTTTTCTCGCTCTTTCCGAAGGTCTCGTAATTGCCACCATGCAAATACTAAAACCCCTCCAAACACGAGTACTACTTCAATCAAAATAACACTGCCAAAGTCATCCATTGATTTTCTAAATTCTATGTAGTCATTTTAGGATCTGTGAAGCAGGCTTTCATGGCCTTTAACTCTATAACCTTGAGCCACTCAGGCTTTGCTTTTGGATTCATGACCAACTCATTAACTTGTCGATTTGAAGCCGTTTTAGAAATGAAGTCGGCTTGGCAGCCGCAATAAGCGGTAAAGTCCTCCTCAGTAAGCGCTTTGCCTTTAATGCCTTGATGCTCAGCTACTTGCTCACGAGCACAATTCTTTTGATAGTCCTTAGAGATTGCCTCGGCGTATGACTGGTTAGACACAAGCAAGAAAAAACCTAAGAGTGCAAAACTGCGAAATATAGACATAGTGCTTTTCCTCTAGAGTTGCTTCGATTAAATAGCGGCTATTTTTGGATAGCGCACTAAGGTGAAATTTGGGTTTGGCCACAACCTTGGCTAATCCAAACTTTATAACGAAACACGGTCAAGTGCATTTAGGGTTGTTTAAAAAGGGTTATGAGCCCAATAAATGGTTCAAATGACGCTTGGCATACGCTTTGCGGGCATCAATTAAAGCTAAGACCAAATTATTAAGAAACTGTTTGAACTTTGTCATTTAAGGATCCTTTAGTTATATGCATTAGGGTTAATACTTAGTTAGTATGCGCTCAATTTTTTGATATTGCAGAGCCGTAAAAACCCCTTTGTTAGTAGTTTTAAACATAAAAGCTCTGATAGGTAGAGAATAGTTCATGTCTTCTGACTCGTAATCAGGGTCCTTAAGTCGCTTTTGGGCGACTTCTTTTTTGAAGTGGATACATAGAAAGCACAAGGAACCAAACTAGAGATGCAAAAAGTAAAAAAGCTAGACCCCACCTCCAGATTTGATTTCAGAGATTACATTCCATAGCCAAAAATGAAATTCATACAAAAAATGCGACAGTTTTATGACGAGATAGTCAGTTACATCAGGGCATGTTTAAGATGAGCGCTGTGATTGAGTCTGGCATGGCTCCATACTCTAAATACCTAGAGCAAGAGCTTCGATCTGATCATGCGGGTGAAACAGGCGCTGTCTATATTTATAAAGGAATCATCGCTATTGCAACACTGTTTAAGGATCAGGAGCTCATCTGTTTTGCAAAAGAACATGGAGCTACTGAAGCTGAGCATTTGCAGTTAATAGAGGCTATCTTTGAGAAAAAGTATCGAAGCCGTTTGTTGGGGCCATGGCGGGTAGCGGGATGGCTAACAGGAGCCATACCAGCACTATTTGGCAGAAAAACGGTCTATGCCACTATTGATGCAGTTGAGACATTTGTAGAGCAGCACTACCAAGATCAGATTAATCACCTCAAAATATATGGCGGCCATGAGCAATTACTTGACCTCTTAATCCGTTGCCAAGCCGATGAAATTGATCATAAAAATGAGGCGCGATCAAAGGCCTCCCCTTCACTATCCTTAGCTCTAAGAGCATGGTGCGCTATGGTAGGTAGCGGCTCAGCGGCGGCAGTTGTGCTGGCAAGACGTATATAAAAAATTGATGAATGTAGTGAATTGCTAAAGGTAAAAATACAATGATTCAGATTCAGGTCTGGGCAGATTTTGAATGTCCATACAGTTATTTTCAAACTATTGTTCTTGAAAAAATACAAGCGCAGTATCAAGATAGAGTGGAGATAGTGTGGAGAGCGTTTGAATTAAGTCCAGTAGAAGTCAATATCTCACCGTCGCAATCCTACCTAAGTAACTTCGAGGAGGCTAAGCTAGAGCCAATTGTTGCAGATGAGGGGCTAAAGCTTTTAAGGCCTAAATTTCTGACCTACACATGGCTTGCACAAGAAAGTGTTTATTTTGCCAACCCTCAGGGGCTATCGCTAAAACTAGCTAGGGCACTATTTGATGCATTCTTTTTAGAAAGTCTTGATATCAGCAATGAAGAAGTGGTGATGCAAATTGCTTCCCAGAGTGGAATTGATTGCCAACTATTAAGGCAGGCTCTTGATAGCGGTGAGCTGACTAAGCACGTCATGGCTGATGAACAAGAATTTAAGACCTATGGTTTCCAGGGCTTGCCGGCAATGTTAATCGGCGAGAAAGATTTTTCTCCCAAAAGCTTTATGCCCATCACTGGATATAAAACATTTGATGAATTATCTGCAATTATTCGAAGTCTGAATATCTAAATAGCTCACTGCTTAGGCTATTTTCTTCCATTCCAAGGCTCAACATATTTTATTAACTTAGTTGTGATAGTCTGAATCTAGAAGTTAACTTATAGGAGATATAAATGAAAATTAATCACGTTTTGACTAAAGTTTTTTTGGGATTAAGTATTGGTGTCGCTTCATTAGCCGTTTCGGCTCAATCAATGAAAGTAAATCTCACTGGAGCCCAAGAGGTTCCACCAGTAATGACTTCAGCTTCCGGGGTGGGATCAATTGTGGTTGGTCCGGATGGTTCATTATCGGGAACAATTACCACTAATGGCGTTGAAGGAACAATGGCACATATTCACGAAGGGGCAATGGGTCAAAATGGTCCTGTCATCGTGCCATTTACCAAGACTGCAGATAATGTTTGGTCTGCTGCAGCTGGCGCAAAATTAACCGACGCACAGCTTCAAAGTCTGAAGAGCGGTAATCTTTATCTCAATGTCCATAGCGCTGTAAATAAGCCTGGCGAAATCAGGGCCCAGCTTAAGCCGTAAGGATGCAATCTGTCTTTTGCTTTAAGTTGCTAAGAATTTCCATAACCACCTTCGGGTGGTTTTTTTGAGTGTTGCTTTAGTGACGCTCGCGATAGGGTGCTCCCGCAAATAATGGATTGAGTACCTATACTCATCAATGGTGAAAATCAATCAGCCATCTAGTGCTTTCTGCGTTTTTTCCATGTGTAGGGTTCACCGTTTGGGAATTTACCGCCAGAGATGCCATCCACCCCAAACTTTCCTGCAATTTCAAGGTCATTAAATTTGATCGTCACAAATTCACCTAGTTGCTTAGCCCAATTCATAGCTTCATCAAGAGTATTGAATTCATGAGTTTTCGAATTATGTTCTATCGTTATCACTTCAAGCTCGGCTATGTTCATGGGATTAAGAATGTTTAGCAGTTTCTAGCTTAGCCTGCTTTAGTAGGTTAGGGTTTTTGTCTTTTAGCTTTTTTGAATCAGCTCTTTAAATGCATTTACGAATGACTCGGGAGGCTGGGCTCCTTGCAAAAGATATTGATCATTCAGAATGATTGAAGGAACGGAGCTGATACCTGCATTTGTGTAGGTAGATTCTTCTTCCCGAACTTCTTTAGAAAACTCATTATTTTGGAGTACCTCTTGAGCTCTATCTTTATCTAGGCCAGAACGAGTTACCGCAGCTATCAAATTTTCTTGGTCATCTAAACTCACTGCCAGGCAAAAGTAAGTATTGAGTAATTCTTTTTTGAGGGTTGCTTGCTTCTCCACTCCAAACTCCTGTCCCGCCCAATGTAAAAGACGGTGAGCGTCAAATGTGTTGTAAACCCTTTTCCGTCCCTCTGGATGAAACTCAAATCCTGCCTCTAAAGCTTTGGCTCTTATATTTGCTTGATTGGCTTGGACCTGTTCTAAGGTTAAGCCATATTTTTCGGTGAGATGCTCGATGGCATCCTGACCACCTAAGGGCATCTTAGGGTTGAGCTCAAAGGGTCGAAAATGAACCTCAAAATTTGCTTTATCACTTAATTGGGCAATTGCCAGATTGAGATTGCCTAAGCCTACGGCACACCAAGGGCAAGCAACATCGGATACATAATCAATTTTGATCGTTGGTTTCATGGGATTCATTCTACAGAAGCCAATGTATTGTGAAATGATTTAGAAGGTCAGATACATTGAGTGCCTCCTAAGGGCAACTACTTAAATACGCCCCAATTTATCTGAAGTACAGTAGATGAAAATAATAAAAGGAGACAGTAAATGATTCGTTATACATTCAATACCATTTTGCTCATCTGTACTGCGGGCTTACTAGGGACTGCTACCCCTCTAATGGCGCAAGTTGGATTCCCACCGCCACCCCCGAAAGTGAGCCCAGCTGCTGGAGTAATTGATATGCATGTGCATCCAGATCCTGATGTTTTTGGTAGATCACTGACGGACATTGAGCTTGCAATGATCGCTAAACGTAAGGGCATGCTTGGTTTTGTAATTAAAAATCACGTTGTTACTACTGCAGATAGAGCTGCACTCGTGATGCAGCAAGTTCCGGGTATTGAAGTTTGGGGCGGAATTGTCCTCAATAAATCTGTCGGGGGTGTAAATCCATCTGCAGTGGAGTGGATGCACCGTATGTCAGGCGGTCGCGGCAAAGTGGTATGGCTGCCTACCTTTGACTCCGATAAGCATATTAAGACACTAGTTGATAAAAATAAATCGGGTCTTGTAGTAACTGCTAATGGCAATGTCACGCCAGAGATGGAGGAGGTATTAAAGATCATTGCTAGAGAAAATTTGATCTTAGCAACTGGCCACGTTTCAGCAGAGGAAATTATGGTGGTGGTTAAGCGTGCAAAAGAGTTGGGGGTAAATAATATTTTAATTACCCATGGCTTAACAAATATTCCAGGGCTCAGTATGGAGCAGGCGAAGCAAGTTGCTGCGATGGGTGCAAAGATTGAGATTTGCTATTTGCAGTTTATGACTGGCCCAGATGCTCAATACAAGTGGATGACGCATTGGGAGAAGGTGGATGCCAATACTGTGGCAAAGGCAGTCAAGGAAATCGGTGCAGAGCACTTAGTATTGTCGACTGACCTAGGTCAGCAAGGGATGATGACGCCTCCTGATGGAGTTGAAAATGAGATTGCAGCTGTTAAAGCTGCTGGCGTTTCTCAGTCAGATATTGACACTATGATGAAAAAGAATCCCGCCAAGTTATTGGGGTTGAAACAGTAACTTTTGACTGTGGTTTTAGGGCTTAGGCCTTAGCGGCCTAACTTGTAACAGTAATGCCAACTCTAGGGTTGGCATTTTTTTGTTACATTGAGTTTAAAGAGCCACATGAATCAGCTTAGTATTACTGTAGATCAAATCAATATACGAATGGTACTTATGTCATCAGATGCATTATTTCCTGGATTTCAGGCGCGTGTTTTTGAGGTGAACGGGATTCAAATTGCTGGCCATGTGGGTGGGACTGGCTCACCACTATTGCTGCTGCATGGACATCCCCAAACCCATGCCATTTGGCATAAGGTTGCGCCAGAGCTCATGAAGAGGCACACATTAGTCATGACGGACCTGCGGGGTTATGGCGACTCTTTAAAACCACAGGGTACAAGTGATCATAGTAATTATTCAAAGAGAGAGATGGCACAGGATCAGGTTGAGGTGATGCGCCAACTTGGATTTAATCGTTTTGATGTGCTGGCGCATGATCGGGGTGCGCGAGTCGCACATCGCTTGGCGATGGATCATGCTGCATCAGTCAGAAGCTTGGTCATGCTCGATATTGCTCCCACCCTCTCTATGTATGAAAAAACCAATGATGCATTTGCTAAAGCCTATTGGCACTGGTTCTTTTTAATACAGCCTTCGCCTCTGCCAGAGCGACTCATTGAAGCGGATCCTGCAGCTTATATTCGGGATTTAATGGGAAGGCGCCATGCTGGACTAAAGCCTTTTGATCCTAGGGCTTTAGCTGAATACATGCGCTGTATTGCCTTGCCTGGAGCAGCACATGGGATGTGCGAGGATTACCGCGCTGCAGCTGACATTGATTTGATCCATGATCGCGAAGATATTGCCGCTGGTAGGAAGCTAGAGATGCCTACGATGGTGCTGTGGGGCGCAGACGGAGTGGTTGATAAATGCTTTAAGCCCCTCCAAGAGTGGCAGGCGATTTGTCGAAATGTGATTGGTGAGACTTTGCCTTGTGGGCACTATCTTCCAGAGGAGGCTCCAGAGATTCTGCTGGAAAAAGTGATGCCATTTTTAAATCAGGATAGTTGATGAGCGCTAAAACTCTATATCAAAAATTAGTGGATTCTCATACGGTAGTGAAGTTAGATGAGGAGAATGTGCTCCTTTTCTGCGATTTACATTTGATGAATGAATACACCAGTCCACAAGCATTTTCAGGTCTAGATGAACAAGGTCGTGGAGTACTCATTCCGGGGCAGAGCATCTCTGTTGTGAGTCACATCATCCCAACCCATCATGAAATGCCCAGACAGATTACTGATCCAGCATCTTCATTACAAGCCCTCAATCTGAAGAGAAATTGTGTAAAGCACAACATCCCCCTGTTTGACACTAATCATCCATTACAAGGCATTGAGCATGTCGTATCGCCAGAGCATGGCATGGTACGTCCGGGTATGGTGATCATTTGTGGTGATAGCCATACTACTACCTATGGAGCTTTGGGGGCTCTGGGTTTTGGTATTGGCACATCCGAAGTTGAGCATGTTCTAGCTACGCAAACTTTGGTATATCGCTTAGCTAAAAATATGCACATCAAGATCAATGGCACATTGCCAGCTGGCACCACCTCTAAAGACATGATATTGAACATCATTAGTCAGATTGGAGCTAAGGGTGCAATTGGCTATGTAGTGGAGTTCAGCGGATCCGCACTAATAAATTTAAGTACAGAGGCACGCTTTACTTTATGCAATATGGCAGTGGAGGCAGGTGCTCGAGGAGCCTTAATCGCACCAGATAAAACAGCTATTGATTACGTGCTGGCAAGATGTCCTGATATTACAGGCAAGATGAAAGACCGTGCATTAGCGCACTGGGCAAGTCTATATTCAGATAAAGATGCTCAGTTTGAAAAAGAATATGAATTTGATACAAGTGATATGGCGCCCTTTGTAACTTGGGGTACCAGTCCAGACCAAGCTATTGCCATTAACGCAGCCATCCCAACTAAGGATTCTATTCAAGATCCGATTAATAAGTTAAGTCTTGAGCAAGCATTGAGATATACCCATTTATCTGATGGTCAGACGTTGGAGGGCACACCAATTGACCATGTATTTATCGGCTCTTGCACCAACGGGCGCATTGAAGACTTGCGGAATGTGATTGCCGCAATCGGTGATCGCAAAGTAGCGGCTGGTGTTCGAGCGATGGTTGTACCTGGTTCTGGCGCCGTCAAAGCCCAGGCTGAACAAGAGGGAATTGCCGATAAGCTGATTGCCGCTGGTTTTGAATGGCGCAAGCCCGGTTGCTCTATGTGTCTTGCCATGAATGATGATATTTTAACTTCTGGCACACGCTGTGCTTCCACAACTAATCGTAACTTTGAGGGTCGTCAAGGTAGAGGTGCAATTACCCACTTGATGAGTCCTGCGATGGCAGCTGCTGCTGCAGTTACAGGCAAGATTACGGATGTGCGTAAGTTACAAGGAGCTGCAAATGGATAAGCTATCGAAAATTCATGGGCACGCCGCTGCATTGCGCATTGCTAATTTTGATACTGATCAAGTCATGCCAAAGCAGTTTTTGCGTGGTATCGATAAGTCTGGCTTAGCGCAGGGCTTATTTTATGATCTGCGTTTTGATGAGTATGGAGAGCCGAAGCAAAACTTCTTTTTGAATCAAGCTGCTTATGTAGGAACTGATGTTTTGATTACAGGCCCAAACTATGGCTGTGGCTCAAGTCGCGAGCACGCTGTTTGGGGGATGCAGCAGTTTGGATTTAAGGCGGTCATTGCTTCTAGCTTTGCGGAGATTTTCTACTCCAATGCAATGGGTAATGGTTTATTGCTTGTTGTTCTGCCTGAAGATCAAGTGCAAGCCTTAATGAAGGAGGCTGATGATAAGGGTGCGCCAATCAGTCTGGATATTGATATTGAGAGCCTCACGGTGCGCACTCTTCATCATGAGTTCGCATTTGCCATGTCAGCAAGATATCGCCGCATGTTCCTAGAAGGCTTGGATGTGATTGGCCTGACCCTAAAGTACAAGGTGGAAATCGATGCTTTTGCCCAAGAGCACTGGAATAAGCAACCTTGGGTAAAAGATGTTGCAAGAAAAACGATGGACAGGCTCAGTTGAGATTACACAGCGTCTACTAAAATTGCTTGATATGCTTAGCCATCCTTTTAAATTATCTGAATCTAATAAATGAATATCAACTCTGATTACAGCAAGAGAGTCGTGATTAATCACCATGATTTACCTTGGGTTCCTAGCCCTGAGGCGGGTATTGAAAGACGTATGCTCGATCGTGTTGGCGATGAAGTTGCAAAGGCAAGCTCGATCGTTCGTTATTTGCCTAATTCTCATTTTCCAATGCACACTCATGAATTTGGTGAAGAGATATTGGTGCTTGATGGGGAATTTAGTGATGAAACCGGCGATTATCAGGCTGGTACCTACATCATGAATCCCCCGGGATCCTCTCATGCACCTCATAGTAAATCTGGCTGTACTCTTTTTGTGAAGCTGCGACATCTTGGAGTTGAGCAGGTGGAGCGCGAGCTCGTTGATACAAAATCAGCGCCTTGGCATCAAGGCATGGTAGCTGGTCTTCATGTAATGCCGCTCATGCGGCAGGGTAATGGCTCCACTTTGGTTCGATGGGCTCCCCAAACTTATTTCAATCCACATAAGCACTATGGTGGTGAAGAAATTTTTGTAGTGGATGGTGTGTTTGAGGATGAGCATGGACGCTATCCCGCTGGCTCATGGATTAGAAGCCCTCATCTGAGTTTGCATCAGCCCTTTAGTAGAGAGGGATGCACTATATTTGTTAAAACTGGACATTTATTAGATTGATTGTATTTACGGGATTTTTATGAAAAATGTATTCAAAGTATTTTTATCAGCTCTATTTTTTATTGGCTTAACTCCTTTGTACGTTCAAGCAGCTCCACCACTTCCGCCTTTTTATGAAGCTGTCACAAAAATAAGCCCCGCAGGAAAGCTGGGGCAAATCGTAAAGCAAGAGAAAATTAAAACATCAGTGCAGGGCGCGCAAGCATGGCGAATTGCTTACATCTCATCTGATGTAGCTGAGCGCAAGACTATTGCCACGGGGGTCGTTATTGCCCCACTTGGAGCAGCCCCAAAAGAAGGAAGACCAATTTTGGCTTGGGCGCACGGCACTACGGGTTCGGCTCAAAGTTGTGGACCATCCCAAATTGTTGATCCAACCGCACCCTTGAATGAATATTTTTTGGTAGATGGCAACTCTTGGACCGACTACGGAATTCCAAATGTTGAGCAATTTATTAAGGAAGGCTATGTGATTGTTGCCACGGATTATCAGGGGTTGGGCGGTGGCGGTAAACATCAATATGCGATTGCGGGGACCAATGGTAGAGATGTTATTAATTCTGTAAGAGCAGCAAGCTCAATGAAAAAGCCTGGTGCTGGCAAGATGGCGATTGCTTATGGCTGGTCACAGGGTGGGGGAGCAATTCTGGCTGCTGCAAGTTTGCTCGACTATCAAGCCCTTCAAGGCACTGTCGCAGATAATCTTCAATATCTTGGGTTTGTTGGCTTGGCACCTGATGATCAAGCAGCCATGCTCCGTAACCCACCGACTGATGAGCTTGGCGCGAATAAGTTGATGAATGAATTTACTCAGGCTAATGTCCCGAACATATTTTTATTCGCTCACTATGTGATGGGTCTTTGGGGTACTCAAGCCGCATACCCAAATCTCAAGTTGACAGACATTCTGACTGATGAGGGCGCGCAGTTTGTGGATAAATTGGCTAGCAATAAGTGTGTGCATGTGATGGCCGATTCTTTTAATTACGCCTACGGAGACCAGTACAAGTCTTTATTAAAGCCTCAGGCTAGCAACTCCTTGGCCTGGGTGAAAGCGTTAATTGATGGCAGTGTTAAACCAGTTAAGCCTGTTGTGCCAGTTGTTATTTACTGGGGCACTAAGGACACTGCAGTTCCCCCAATTGAGCATGAGCTATATCAAAAGCAGATGTGCGCTATGGGCGCAAACATACAGAGAGTCCAGTTGCCAGGAGAGCAAACCCACTTTAGTACTCCCGGCGTCTCAGCTCCTATGTATCTAGCTTGGATTAAAGATCGTATTGCTGGAAAGCCATTAGCTAATGGGTGTCCAGTTAATTAGATCGATATTCACTTTCAAGACGCTAAACTCTAAAATAGAAAACTATTTTTAACAGCTCACTTTTTACATATTATGAAAAATATCTCATCATTGATTGTTTTGTTAACTGCAAGCTTTGTATCTGCAGGATTAGCTCATGCGGCAGAAGATGTTAGTCCTATTCCTACAATTTCTGAGGCTTGGCGCTTTGAGATAACGCCATACGTTTGGGCTCCTGGTATTCGAGGCACTCTTGGTCTGGATAGTGGGCTTGCGAAGTCGGCTAGCTTTAATTCAAGTAATGTTGTCAGTAATCTCAAATCTGGAGGCATGCTTTCTGCAGAAGCGCACAAGGGTAATTGGGGTGTCATGGGCGATGTAGTTTCTGCCACTTTGCAAAAAACTGGCGTGATTCCAAATACAGGTAATACCGTCGGAGATAAGATTACTTTGCAGCAGACCATATTGACTGGTATGGCAAGCTATACAGTCGCTAATACTAAAGACGTTTACCTAGATGCCTTGCTTGGTGCAAGAGCGATCTATGCGACAGCTACATTAAATGCCAGTGCACTAGGTACGGCATCTAAAACTACTTCTACAGTTGATCCTATTGTTGGTGCTAAAGGTCGTTATCGAATTGCAGATTCCACTTGGTATGTACCGTTCTACGGCGATATTGGTAGCGGAGGAGGTACGACAAACTTAACCTGGCAAGCAATGGCTGGAGTTGGTAAAACGTTCGGTAAGCTAATCGATGCGTCACTGACCTATCGTGCTTTGTACTATGACATGAAAGAGGGCGGTGTTTTGCAAAAAACAACTATGCTGGGCCCCCAAGTTGCCGTGACATTTAAATTTTAATTTTCTTAAAAAATAGCCCATTCAAGCGTAAATATGGAGCCATTAGCCAAGCTAAAAGTGATTGAGATGGGCCAGTTAATCGCTGGACCATTTGCCGCTAAAACGCTGGGAGATTTTGGTGCTGAGGTCATCAAGATTGAGCCGCCGAAAGTGGGTGATGCCTTACGTAAATGGCGCTTACTCAAAGATGGTACTTCGATCTGGTGGCAGGTTCAGTCGCGCAATAAGCGCTCTCTCTCATTAGATTTAAAGCAGGCCGAAGCTCAAGAAATTGTTCGCACCTTAATTAAAGAAGCAGATGTTCTGGTCGAGAATTTTCGACCGGGCACTTTAGAAGGTTGGGGGCTGGATCCAGAGAAGTTGCTTGAGCTCAATCCCAAACTCATTGTTTTAAGAATTAGTGGTTATGGCCAAACTGGTCCTTATCGAGATAAGCCAGGATTTGGTGTGGTTGCTGAGGCGATGGGTGGCTTGCGACATTTAACTGCGGAGCCTGGAAGGGTGCCTGTTCGCGTCGGTATCAGTATTGGAGATACCTTGGCATCACTGCACGGCGTGATCGGAATTTTATTGGCACTTCAAGAGCGTCACCAGAGTGGCAAAGGCCAAATCATTGATATTGCTTTATATGAAGCGGTCTTTAATTGTATGGAAAGCTTGGTGCCTGAACACAGCGCTTTTGGAGAGGTGCGGCAAGCAGGTGGAAGTGCCCTGCCGGGCATTGCCCCGAGCAATGCCTACCTTTGTGCAGATGGTGGTTATGTATTGGTGGCTGGTAACGGCGATAGTATCTTTAAGCGCTTGATGAATCTGATTGGTCGAGCAGATCTAGCAAATGATCCAGCACTTGAAAATAATGATGGCAGGGTAGCTCGTGTTGCAGAGTTGGACCAGGCAATTGGTGATTGGGCTCAAACCATGACGACTGACCAAGCCCTGCAGCTACTCGATTCAGTAGCAGTTCCTGCAGGAAAAATATATACCGTGGCTGATATCGTCAGCGATCCCCATTACAAAGCCCGTGGCAATATCGAAAGTATTCAGATGCATGACGGGACTACATTAGACGTTCCAGGCGTGCTGCCAAAGCTCTCGCGTACCCCTGGATCAATTAAAACTCTGGCTCCGGATATTGGCGAGAATACGGATGAAATTTTACAAAGTATTGGTTTAACAGAGGCTCAGGTAGCATCCTTAAAAGAGCGCGGTATTGCCTTCACTAAATAATCAACAACTTAAGCAAACGATGCCATATTATGACTAGAATTTATTTCAATGATGTTGTTGCTAGGGATGGGTTTCAGATTGAGCCCAATTTCATTCCTACGGATGACAAGGTTAAGTTGGTAGATGCACTAAGCCAATGTGGATTTGCCAAGATTGAAGTAACTTCATTTACATCGCCTAAAGCGATTCCCATGCTGCGCGATGCAGAAGAGGTCATGGGAAGAATTGCGCGTGTACCCGGTGTTGAATATACAGTCTTGGTTCCTAATTTACGCGGCGCGGAGCGTGCCTTTGAATCTCGCGCAGATGAATTCAATCTGGTGATGTCTGCTTCTGAAACTCATAACTTAGCTAATTTGCGAATGAGTCGAGATAAAAGTTTTTCTGGGTTGGCTGAGGTGATCCAGTATGTAGATGGCAGAACCCCCATCAATGTTTCCCTATCCACCGCTTTTGGTTGCCCGATGGAAGGTGATGTACCGCAAAGCGTAGTGGAGGACTTGGTGCAACGCTTTGCAGACTTGGGTGTACGTGGCGTCTCTATTTGCGATACAACCGGGATGGCACATCCTGCTCAAGTTTCGACTATGGCAAATGATCTACAGAAGAAGTTTTCTGATCTGCAATTGACATTCCATTTTCACAATACACGTGGAATGGGCTTGGCTAATGTGCTAGCTGCAGTGCAGTCCGGCATCACTCGATTTGATGGCTCCCTAGGTGGGTTAGGGGGCTGTCCTTATGCACCAGGTGCTAGCGGCAATATCTCTAGTGAAGACGCTGTTCATATGCTTGATGCCATGGGGTACGACACCGGTATCAATATCCCTAAATTAATCGATTTGGCACGTGAGTTACCCTTGATTGTTGGGCATCCCGTGCCAGGGCAAGTTGCTCAGGCTGGTAGTAGCTGTACTTTACATCCAGCACCTGCTTATGTAGGAGATTTACGTTAATTTGATTTATTTAAATTGAAAGTTAGTCCAATGCGTACCTATTTTTCTCAGATCAACATATTGGTCTTGATTCTATTAAGTCAATTATCAATTTCTAGCTACGGTCAGGATTCGGGGAAGTATCCGAATCGTCCGATTACGTTTATTGCTTCTTCTGCCCCGGGTGGTACGACAGATTTCACAGCTAGAGTGTTGGCTCTTCCTCTTGGGGCTGCTCTGGGCCAAACGATTGTGGTTGAAAACAAAGCAGGAGCATCTGGTGCGATTGCAGCTGCTGCTGTGAAGAAAGCTGATCCCGATGGCTACACTTTGCTGGTTCAGTATTCTGGCTATCACGTCATTACGCCTTTGGTTAGCAAAAATCCGTTGCCATGGGAGCTTAAAGATTTCCAGCCTGTAGCAAATGTGATTTCAGCACCACAAATCGTAGTGGTACGTGCAGACTTACCATTTAAGACGATGAATGAACTCATCGCCTATGCAAAAGCAAATCCTGGAAAGTTGAATTACGCATCCTCAGGCAATGGATCCTTGCAACACGTTACTGGCGCGATGTTAGAGCAGCAGGCTGGTATCAAAATGACCCATATTCCTTACAAAGGTACCGGTCCGGCATTAGCTGATTTATTAGGTGGCCAGGTTGATTTAACATTTGGAACGCCTCCACCATTTATTCCTCACATCCAAACTGGAAAACTACGCGCATTAGCAACAACAGGCAAGAAGCGTTTGCAGAGCTTGCCTGATGTTCCTACGGCTACCGAGGCAGGCTTACCAAAACTAGATGCAACATCATGGTTTGCGGTTTTTGCTCCAATCAATACACCTGCATTTATTGTGAATCAACTGACAACTGAAATCGCTAAAGTAATGGCCGAGCCCGCATTCAAACAAAAGGCAGTAGAGATGGGTGCTGAGGCTGTCTACATGAATCCCAAGCAGTTGGATGAGTTTATTAAGACCGAAAATATCAGATGGACCTCAGTGGTTAAGATCGCCAGGATTGAAGCTGATTGAGAGGGTTAAATTAGATGCTTGATCATGCTGACCACTGATCACTAGTTATTGAGGGAATCCCCTGAAAATGGGGGATAATTTGACGATGTTGCTTATCACTGCCTTCATCATCAATGGTTCTCTGGCACTTATTGCGATCCTATTGCATTACGAAGCCCTTTTTCAGCTTGATAAGCTGCTTCCCAGAATGGCCCACCTTGCACAGCGTTTTCGGGTGTTAGTTGGGGTTGGCGCCATTTTTATGGCCCATGTAGTGGAGATCTGGCTGTTTGCCTTGGGCTACTTCTTTACCTTGCAGTTCCCCGTCATGGGTGGTCTCGTTGGTGAGTTTTCAGGCCATGGCATTTTGTTGGACTGCGCTTATTTATCTTTCGTCACATTCACTACTTTGGGCTATGGTGAGATTGTGGCTCAGGGCTACTTAAGATACTTGACTGGAGTAGAAGCGCTGACTGGCTTCATCTTAATTACTTGGTCTGCTTCATTTTTGTTCATTGAAATGCAGAAATACTGGACTACTTATAAAGCTAATCAGCATTGAGTAATGCTAGTAAGCGCTAATCTGTGATTAAAATTCTTTCATGAGCCTGACAGCAAGTAAGCGCGTTTGAACAAAGCCATTTTTAATTTCTGTATCACGTCCGTATTGCAAAGAGATTCTGCCAATCGATGTGTGCGCTTGCCCACTTAATAAAAATCTTTGTGTATTGGCAACGTTATTCTGATAGTTGTTGTTAATTGATATTGCACCACCAGCGACATAAAAGTAAGAGGCTGCTACGGTAAAGGTTTGATTGATACGGTAGATTGGACCCAACTGAGTGGTGGTCAGTGGCTTTTGGGTTAAGGATCCGTCAGTAGTTAGGCCGCATGCAGTAGCACATTGACTATTGCCGCCAAACCACATGGTGTCAACCGCAATCATGCCATCCACATTGGAAGTGATCGGCGTTTGAAAGCCCATCTGCAAGTCCGACCGAAAGCGATTCTCACCCACATTAAAAGCTCGCTGACTGGAATAGCTGCCAGTTGGACTAATGAGGTATCCCGCTAGGCCAAGATAGGTTCTGGTGGCTCTGTTGTGATAAGGCCATATTGCTGTTGCAATAGTGAGATCACCAATCCCGGCATCGCCTGCTTGGCTTCCTAGTGAGCCCCCTGGTTGAATGGATCCGTAGGGTAGTTGAATAAAGCTGGCTGCTGGCAGGCTGCCAAAATCATACGTTCTGGTGCCACGAAAAATTGCGCTCTGAGTATCAATAATAGGGTTACCAGATGCAATGCTACCGTTTCGATAGAGCGTGTTGTTCTCGGTATTGAGGTAACTCACCGTGACGTAATTTTTATTGGGTAGTGGCGCAACAATATCGTTAGGTTGCAAATCTACAGCCCACGATGCAAGTGGTCTGGTCAAGACTAATAAAAATAGGGCGGTTCGAATGTAAATCATGGCTGGCGTATTGTAGGGTAATTCAACCGTATTGCCGCTGAAACTGAAGTGCAGTTTGGATGGTCTGAAAATGAATAGCCACAGTTGACTGAATTTCTTTGCCGTATCCGCCCGCCATACTGAAGGCAATCGGAATTTGGCGATCTAAGCCATACTGAAAAATAGCTTCATCTCGCTGTCGCATTCCTTCTTGAGTCAGGCTGAGCTTTCCTAAGCGATCCCCTTCGTGAGGATCGGCTCCAGCCAAGTAAATAATGCAGTTAGGCTTAAAGCGCGTATCTACTATTTCTAAGCTTTGATGAAGCGCTGCTAAATAGGCCGCATCTCCCGTTTTGTCTGGGAGGCCAACATCAAGATCGCTACGCTCTTTTGTAAAGGGGAAGTTATTCTCCCCATGTATCGATAAGGTAAATATAGAAGCGTCATTTTCTAAAATAGAAGCAGTGCCATTACCCTGATGGACATCCAAATCGATGATCGCAACCTTTAGGTTTGGATTGATTTCTTTCTGAAGTGCTCGGGCTGTAATCGCAGAGTCATTAAAGACGCAAAATCCACTGCCTTTATTACGGTAAGCGTGATGCGTGCCGCCAGCGAGATTGGCTGCTAAGCCCTCATTGAGTGCCGCCTTAGCGGCTGCAAGGGTGGCACCAGCAGAGCGACGTGAGCGCTCCACCATGTGTTCGCTCCAAGGAAAGCCAATGTCTTGCTGCTCCTTAGGGCTCAAATTGCCTGAGAGGATTTTGATGAGATAACTGGGATCATGCGCATATAGAATCTGAGTATCAGAGACGGCGGGAGCCTCTACTAGATCTAACCCTGCTAGCTTACTCACTAAATCACGCAGCTGACTATACTTTTCCATCGGAAAGCGGTGTCCCGGCGGAAGTGGTAAAACATAGTGGTCGGTATAAAAAGCTTTCAATGCGATCTGGTCTTTTCTTGGCTCTTAAATGTGTTGAATAGTCTATTCGTTTTTCAATAGGGAAGTATGACTCGAGCTGAAAAATTGGGTTTTAAAGGAAACAAATCATTTCTGCCTAGTAAGACTTGTGTGGTCTGCGGCAAAGAAATGACTTGGCGTAAGTCCTGGGCTAAAAACTGGGATGAGGTGAAGTACTGCTCTGATGCTTGCCGCTCTAAAAAATCAACTACAAACATCGCAGCCAGCACTAGTGGAAAGAATAAGTGACAGTCATCATCTATTGGTTTCGAAATGATTTACGTTTGGCAGATAATCCTGCCTTTGTACAAGCATGCTTAAAAGCTGACCAGCTCTTGCCGGTTTATGTGCATGATTCAAAAGAGCAGGAGAAGGTTTATGGCTTTGAGCGACAAGACTCCCACCGGCAGACTTTTTTAAGGGCATCCTTAGGTGATTTAAAGGCTCAGCTTCAAGCTCAAGGGTCAGACCTATTCGAGTTATCTGGTAAGTCGGCGGAAGTACTGCTGCAGCTAGTCAAAGATACTGCTGCAATCGCAATCTATTGTGAGCAAATCGAAGCCCCTGAAGAAATTGAACAAGTTCGAATAATGCGAGAGCAGGGTGTTGATGTTGAAGAATTTTGGCAATCGAGCATGTTGGATCCACAACATCTTCCTTTTGCCTTGGAAAAAATGCCCGATGTATTTACGGCGTTTCGTCGTGATATTGAGCGGGCGCAACTCAAGTTCGCTCAGCCCATCAAGGCGCCTCAGCAGATTCCGATGTTGCCGGCAGTCTTAGCTCAGAGTTCAATATCGTCCTGTAGCCCTCAATCTGATGCTCACCCTTTCTTTCTAGGAGGCGCTACTGCCGCACAAGCGCACCTCAGTCAATATCTAGAGCGACGCCTTCCTGATAGTTATAAGGAGACACGCAATCAACTCATTGGTAGAGATTACTCCAGCAAGTTTTCAGCATGGTTGGCTTTGGGTTGCATTTCAGCCCGGGATATCGCAGCGCAAATTAACGAGTATGAAAATCACTATGGCGCTAATGATGGGACCTATTGGCTTTGGTTTGAATTACTTTGGCGCGACTACTTCCGTTTTATTCATTTCAAATATGGTCAGAAGTTGTATCGCGCCAGTGGTTTAACTGGCGTACCCGTAAAACCATCATATGCACCCAGCTTTGAACAATGGCGCACGGGCACTACGGGCAGTGCCTTAGTTGATGCGGGTATGCGCGAGTTGCAGCAGAGTGGTTATCTATCGAACCGATTGCGTCAGATTGTGGCTAGTTACTGGATATACGATATGAAAGGCGATTGGCGTGCAGGTGCAGCGTGGTTTGAGTCTCAGCTACTTGATTATGACGTCTATAGTAATCAAGGAAATTGGCTTTATATTGCTGGGCGCGGAACGGATCCAAGGGGTGGTAGACCTTTTAATGTAGCCAAGCAAACTCAAGACCACGATCCAAAAGAAATCTATCGCAAACTTTGGCTCTCACCCCAATAGGGTTTCATAACTGCTCTACCGCTGCATATTGTTCTAGTATTTCTAGTGAGACTTTCTCCAAAGCTTTGATGTGTGTGCTCTCTAACTTAATCCTAGGTGCGCAGTTGGCTTCTAATGCCTCAATCCAGCGATTCAAACAAAGACACCACTGATCTCCAGCAATCAGTCCTGGGAACTGATATTCAGGACGTGGGGTAATGAGATCGTTGCCACGCTTGAGGCTAAATTGTAGAAAGTCATTACTCACAATTGCACAGACTAAGTGACTACCAAGATCTTGTTCATTGGTCTTGCAGCAACCATCTCTAAAAAATCCAGTAAGCGGATCAAACGAGCAGGCAACCAAGGGTTGACCTAAAACATTGAGGGGTAGTTCAGTGGACATGAATGCTCTTTAAGTGGTGATGTATGGACGATTGATAGATTGATGCATCAAGCTACGGGCTAGGGTAGAGCTTATGGGACAAAGCTTGCCCAGATGAATTTACTTTTACCAAAACCATATCCCCTGAATTAACAACCTTGCCGGTAAAGGATTGGATATTGACATGGTGGGTCACCATGATGATCGGTGCTTTAGGATATTTGATGCGCTCTTCCTGAATCAGCTTAGCTAAATCATCAGTTTGTTTTTTGGCCTGACTCATGTCGTCGAAAAAAGAACCCAAGGCTGCCTCCTTGGTAACGGCACCCTTATTCAGAAGAATTGCCGTATCAAGGCAACGACACCAGGGGCTGCTATAGACCTGCGCTTTGCTAATGCCCTGCTTGGCTAGCCACTCGCCAGTCAGCCGAGCCTGGCGCTTGCCTGCTTCACCCAGATTGCGTTGGGTGGAGCACTGCGTTAATTGATAGCCTTTAGGGTCTCCATACCCTGGTGCATCGGCATGCCGCATGAGTAAGACGTGCTGACCATCTTGCATTGCACTGGCCAACTCAGTTTGAGCGAGAGCGCTACCTTGAGCTCCAATGAGGGTCGTTAGTACAACAAGTAATGGGGGTAAAAATTTCATCATTATGGTTGAGCTACCAAGGTAACTTTTCTCCGGAGTAACTCAGAAAACTACCTGAATCAGTTTTTTGAAGTGAGAGTAATACCGCAAGCATATCGCTTGCCGCATCCAAAGCAGGTCTACCTATTTGTTCGCCCTTAAAGGGCTTAGATAAACGGGAGTTTACCGTTCCCGGATGCAGGGCCACTAAGGCCGTATTGGGTTTGGTTCTGGCAAATTCTATTGAGGCTGTTTTGATCAGCATATTTAGGGCAGCCTTAGAGGCTCGATAGCTAAACCAGCCACCCAATCGATTGTCCTCAATGCTACCTACTTTAGCGGAGAGGGTTGCCATAACGGATCCCGCTGGATCGAGTAATTTGGAGAAATACTTGATTGTTAGTCCAGGGCCAATGGTATTGACCTGTAATAAAGTTTGCAACTGTTGGGCATTGAGATCATCTAGTTTTTTCTCGGGCATCCAATCCGCAGAGTGCAATATCCCAATGGTATTAATAATGAGCTGAAAAGGAGCTTCTCCAGCAAAAGTCTTAGCCGCCTCTTCAATTGTGCTGAGATCTTGATAATCAATCGGACTGGCAGATGAGCGATGTATGCCAAACACCTCAGTGCACTCTGGATCAGCTTGCAGTAACTCTACAAAGGCGGTGCCAATGGTTCCAGAGGAGCCAATCACGAGTGCACGGAAGGGTATGGGAATGAGTGGCATAAAAGTTGCAATGAAAGGGGTCTCAGCCAGTTTATTGAATAAGTCTTAAACTTGCTTGATGACGACCCGCCTACCCCAAGCATTATCAGAAGCTGACCTCTCCAGGTTAATTGAGATGGCTTGGGAGGATCGCACTCCTTTTGAAGCTATTGAAGCTACTTTTGGATACTCCGAGCCTCAAGTCATTGCTTTGATGAGAAAGAATCTCAAACGCAACTCTTTTGAATTATGGCGCAAGCGAGTTACCGGCAGATCAACTAAGCATATCGCTCTGCGTAGTAAGTTGGTGAACCGCGCCTACTGCGCAACTCAGTACAAGCAAAAATAAACGTCATGAAAAAGCTCACCATGTTCTATGACGGTCTTTGTCCTTTATGTCAGGCAGAAATTCAATTCCTTTCGGGACGTAATCAAGCGGGACTACTAAGCTTTGTTGATATCAACTCGGACCAGTATTCGCCTGAGCGCGTAGGCGTCTCTTGCAAGCAAGCTTTGGCTTCCATGTGTGCGCAATATGATGATGGCGAACTGCTTGAGGGTGTGGATGTATTTTCGGAAGCCTATCGTCGTGCCGATCTGCCCAAGCTCGCGTGGCTTTTTTCTAGACCCGCACTCAAGCCACTTTGGAATGTGGCTTATCGATTCTTTGCAAAGTATCGCCATACAATTTCAGCGCTCTTAGGACCGCTTGCTCTGCGACTCGTCAATAGAAAGGGTTAGAGATATGAAGCTGCTTGATAAATTAGTGATCACTTTAGCGCTCAGTACGCTCGCTCCAATGAGCCTTGCCAAAGAGCCGCCACATATTAAGAGCATGATGGGTCAAGTCCAATTGCAAGGTTTGGGTAGGTTGAACTTTTGGGGGTTTCATGTTTACGATGCCAGTCTATATCGGAGTGCGACTCAGGATTCTCAAGAGTTTGCACTTGAGCTGAAATACCAGAGAGCCTTTTCTGGCGAAGCACTCGCTAACCGCACGGCACAAGAGATGAAAAACTTAGGCGTAGCCGATGCTCAAGCAACGTCTTGGGGCAAAGAGCTGGCAAGTTTTTTCCCTAATGTGGAGCCTGGCCAGACTATTTCTGCCGTCTATACCCTAAAGCAGGGAACCAGTTTCTTTTATGAAGGCAAAAAAATATCTCAAATCCAGGGCAATGATTTTGCAAAAGCTTTTTTTGGTGTTTGGCTTGATTCAAAAACTAGTGCACCCAAACTCAGGGCGGACTTATTAGGGCAAGGTTGTCCCCCACAACTCATTTCAGGAGCATGTTAAATGCGTAAAACTTATATCGCTACAAAATGGATGTTTTTAGGTTTAATAATCACAGGCCTATTTGCTTGCTCATCACCTTCGGTAACGCAGTACGCTAATGAGAAACCGAATCTTGATCTAAGCGAGTACTTTAATGGCACGATCGATGCTTATGGGATCTTTACTGACCGCAGTGGTGAAGTCAAAAAACGGTTTACTGTACTGTTAGTGGCGCAGTGGAAAGTGGTTGATGGTAAGAAGGTAGGCACCCTCGACGAAAGCTTTGAATATTCTGATGGTACGAAGCAAAAGCGTATCTGGACTTTGACTGAAACTGCTCCTGGTAAATATATTGGTAGGGCTGATGATGTGGTGGGAGATGCGCTAGGTGAATCGGCTGGTAATGCTCTCAATTGGTCATACACCTTGGCCTTGCCAGTAGACGGCACAATCTATCACGTGCAATTTAATGATTGGATGTATTTAGTAACGCCTAAGGTCATGCTCAATAAAGCCAAGATGAGTAAATTTGGGATTGACTTGGGTGAAGTCACTTTGAGTTTTTATAAACGCTAATTGATGATCTCTCAAATCCTTTTATCTATGTCACGGCAAAGGGCGCTGGCTTGAAAAAGCTCATACTGATTTTAGGCGATCAACTAGATATCGATAGTGCCGCCTTAAAAGACATCAACCCTAAAGCAGATGAAGTGCTGATGGTTGAGTCTGCTAATGAAGCGCAGCACGTTTGGTCTCATAAGGCGCGGATTGCTCTATTTTTATCGGCAATGCGCCACTTTGCTGAGCATCTAAAAGAATTGGGTTTTACTCTCACCTATATTCAACATTCGCCCAAGACTATTGTTGAGGAGCTTAGTCAAAAGATTAGCAGCGGTAAATTCACGCATCTGGTTTGTGTTGAGCCTGGGGAGTGGCGCCTTAAGCAATCGATTGAAGCTTTGGCCGCAGAACTCAACATTGTTCTAGAAATGCGGCAAGACAGCCATTTTTATTGCACACATGCAGAATTTAAAGAATGGGTTGCCAATAAAAAAGAGTTGCGACTGGAGTACTTTTATAGACTCCTGCGTAAAACCCATGGGATCTTGATTGATCAAGAGGGTAACCCTGAGGGCGGGCAGTGGAACTTCGATCGAGATAATCGCAAACCTTTTCCAAAGAAGGGCCCTGGCTTAATTCCACCTCCAGAACTATTTGCACCAGATGCTATTACTAAAACTGTGTTGGCTGAAGTGGAGAAGCGCTACCCGGATCATCCTGGATCGCTAGCGCATTTTCAGTGGCCAGTAACCCGTCAAGATGCGCTGCAAGCTCTGACAGGATTTGTTGAGCACCGCTTAGCAACGTTTGGTATTTATGAAGATGCGATGTGGACGGACACACCGTTTGGTTGGCACTCACTGTTATCGAGTTCATTGAATTTGAAGTTGCTCAACCCCAGAGAAGTGATTGATGCCGTTTTGGTTTCTTGGAAAAAGTATGATTTGGAATTGGCGACGGTAGAAGGGTTTATTCGTCAAATCCTAGGTTGGCGAGAATTTGTACGAGGCATGTACTACCTAGATATGCCGCAAATGGCGCTTGATAATTTTTACGGTCATCAGAATGCATTGCCTTCCTGGTATTGGACTGGCAACACCAAGATGAAGTGTATGCAGCAGGCGATAGGCCAAACGCTGGAGTATGGGTATGCCCACCATATTCAACGCCTGATGGTGACTGGTAACTTTGCATTGCTTGCAGAAGTCTTGCCAAAAGAGGTTTGCGATTGGTATTTGGCGGTGTATGTTGATGCGATTGAGTGGGTAGAGTTGCCCAATACGGCGGGTATGGCCTTATTTGCGAGCGGTGGCCGCTTCACTAGTAAGCCTTATATTGCCAGTGGCGCCTACATTAAGAGAATGAGCAACTATTGCGGCTCTTGCCAATATAAGCCTGATATTCGATTTGGGGAGGGCGCCTGCCCGATGACTACCCTCTATTGGAACTTTCTCATTAAGCATCGCACCCAATTTGAGGCAAGCCCGCGTACTCGGTTGATGACTGCCAACCTATCCCGTATTAGCGATATCGATCAGCAGGCAATCGTGCTCCATGCCAAAGGCCTTTTAGGGGATTTAAACTCCTTGTAAGAGTCTTACCCTATTTATAGCTGGAAAAAACGCATTTTGTGAATTTGTGTCACACTTTCACTATATAAATCAGCAGGTTAAAAAGTTATGAGAATTGAAGATACTGATCCAGCACGGCATGCTGGTATTGAATATCCCATGGAAGTGGGTGCACCTGTATTTGCACCGATTAAGGTCTTAGAAGAAAAAGACAAGGCGGTCAATGTCGCACGCCAGAACGCCAAGCTTGAATACGATCGCATCATGGAGCAGGCTGAAGTATTAATGAAGCAGGCACGCTCTCTTCAGGCTCGTTTGGATGCCACAGAAATGGTTCATAGTGCCAAATTTAGTTTTAATCCCCTTCATGGAAAAACCTACCATCTCTACTTCGACAGCCGCATTGGCAGCAATGTATTGATTCAGAACGGGCCTGATCAGTGGAGCTGTGGTATTCCGGACGCCTGGACTTATTCGATGGCGGTCAAAAAGCTTGGGGATAGTACCTGGGCTATCGTTGAGGAGGATGAGACCGTCTCTTCCTCGCTTGCAGTAAGATAATTTTTTATAAAAATAATAAGGTGACTTGTGACAACTGCTCGAATTGTTAGTCTTTCGGAACTCGGCAATGCCGATGTGATTCAGTTAATCGATAAAGAGCTTCCAGCTCCTGGTAAAGGCGAAGTGCAACTTCGTCAAACCGCCATTGGTTTTAACTTTATAGATGTGTACCAGCGCTCTGGTGTTTATCCCTTGGAACTGCCAACGGGTTTAGGTCATGAGGCGGTCGGTGTAGTTGAAGCACTTGGTGAAGGCGTTACTCGATTCAAGATAGGCGATCGTGTGACCTACATGAATGCCGGTATTGGTGCTTATGCCAGTGCGCGCAATGTTGCAGTGGATAAATTGGTTTCAGTACCAGATAATGTATCTGATGAAATTGCTGCTGCTGTGTTTTTCAAAGCAATGACTGCCCAATACTTAGTTCAAAAAACTTATAAGGTGAAGTCTGGGGATGTCGTCTTAGTTCACGCTGCCGCTGGTGGTGTTGGCCAAATTCTATCGGGATGGGCAAAATCTTTGGGTGCCTTTGTAGTGGGTACCGTAGGATCTGAAGCCAAGTTTGCCGCAGCCAAAGAAGCGGGCTGTGATGCTGTAGTGGACTACTCAAAACCAAATTGGGTCGAAGAGTTTATGAAGGCAACAGGCGGTCGTAAAGCGAATGTAGTTTATGACTCAGTTGCTAAGACTACTTTCTTGGGATCACTCGATTGTGCTGCACCATTTGGCACGGTCGCCTTATTCGGCGCTGCCTCTGGACCTGCTCCAGAGATTCAGCCGGAGATTCTGAATAAGAAGGGTTGTCTCTTCTTAACTAGACCTTCCGTATTCCCGCACAACGCCACTCCCGAGTTGCTACAAGAAAATGCTCGCGCAGTATTTGATGCGATTGCTCAGGGTCGTGTGAAAGTGCAGATTGGTGCCAAGTTTAAGCTTGAGCAGGCTGCTGATGCGCACAAAGCAGCAGAAGGTAGAAAAGTTTCGGGCGCGATCGTCATTACGCCGTAAACGAAATGTTGAGTTATCAGAGCCCCGCTAAGGCGGGGTTTTTTTATTGGAGACAGGCAACATCTATCAATTGATGCAGTGCCACATAAACTGAGATCCAAAAACTCAATTCCACTTTCTCGGCTATAGTTTGACAAGATCAATTAAAAAACTCGGAGGCAGTAATGCGTAGATATATTTTGTTGAATACTTTTTTAGTTGGGATTGCTGCTGCATTCTTAATGGTTTCCTCAGTATCTGCCCAAGCTCAAGCGCCGGGTAAATCTAGTGCGCAGCCCGCAACAGAAGTTTTGTGGTTAGGACAGGCTGGATTTCGTATTAAAAGTCCTGGGGGCAAGACCATCTTGATCGACCCATGGATTACTGGCGGCCCTAAAACTCCCGCTATTTATAAGAATGATTTGTCTGCTATTGGCCCGATTGATTTGCTATTGGTAACGCATGCTCACGTCGACCACATTGGTGACGCACCTGCGCTTGCAAAAATGAATAACACCAAGCTATACGGACCTGCAGATATGGTGACTCCATTAATTACTCTGGGGATATTGCCGGCTGATCTTGGTTATCGCTTCAACAAAACTGGCCGTGTGACGCCATTACCTGGTATTAAGGTTACGGCAGTACAGGCTGAGCACTCCTCCTTGCTAGTGTGGAAAAATCCGGCAACTGAAAAGATGGAGTCGCACCCAGCAGGTGAGGCGATGGGCTACATTATTGAGCTTGAGAATGGCTTCAAAATTTGGCACATGGGTGATACGGGGCTTTTTGGTGATATGAAATTTATTGGTGAGCATTACAAGCCAGATTTAGTCATGATCCCCATTGGCGGTAATTTCACTATGGCACCAGATGATGCTGCTTATGCCTTACGTACTTGGGTGAAGCCAAAAATGGTGATACCAATGCATTACAACTCCAATCCATTGGCAAAGGGTACCTTGGCGGAATTCCAAGAGGCTATGAAGGGTAGCGCAATTAAGATTGTTCCCATGACTGAGGGGCAGACAGTTCAGTTCTAATTAATTGAATGCGCTGTTAAATAGGAATTTTATGAGCCCTATTTCGCCTGAAGTGAGGATGCAACTCGCGCCTAATGGGGTTCTGTCTGCTGCGGTGTATTTAGGCAACTTCTTATTAGTTACTGGTCGATCACCTTCTGGGGAGCCTATTGGGATTGCGCCTGATATTTGCCGGGCGATTGCAAAACACTTGGGTGTGGAGTTAAGTTTGCAGGGATTTAATACGCAAGACGAAGTTGTCGAGGCTGCCGTCAGCGGCAGATGTGGCATCTCCTTATTGGGCTCTGACCCCGCGCGCGCTCAGAAGGTCACTTTTACTCCTGCTTATGTCGAGCTAGAGGCTTGCTATTTGGTTCCCGCCAACTCTCCCATCACTGAGTTGTCACAGGTAGATCAGCCAGGAGTGAGGATTGCATCTTTTTACAAAAGTGCTTATGACTTATGGTTACAGCGTAATCTTAAACATGCCAGCTTAGTTCATGCTGATAGTGTGAAAGCCAGCAATGAATTGTTTGTCAGTGAGAAATTAGATGCTCTGGCAGGCTTGAAAACTGGCCTAGTTGCTGCTTCTCAAGATATTCCTGGATCCAGAATTTTGGATGGCCAATTTACTGGAATACAGCAGGCGATTGCCACACAAAAACCCCACCTAGAGTCGGTTGAGTTTTTGAATAATTGTGTAGAAGAATTCATTAGATCTGGCTTGGTGGCTGATCTCATTAGCCAATATCAGGTACAGGGTCTATCAGTTGCACCGCTCCCTTAAATATCTTCAGAAAAATCATATGCAAAAGTTTTTCCTGGCCCTCATTTTGGGTTCAAGTTTATTCACTCAAGCTGCGATTGCTCAAGTAGCGACTTATCCAAATCATCAAATTAAAATCATCTCCCCATTTGCTACTGGTGGTATCGCGGATGGATTTTCACGAATCATTGCCCAGGGATTAAGCGAAGCTTTTGGGCAGCCGGTAATAGTAGAAAATAAAACGGGTAGTGGAGGTAATATCGGGGCTGATTTTGTGGCCAAATCACCGGCAGATGGCTACATCTTGATTATGGGCAGTATTGGTACGCACGCAGTAAACCCCTTTTTAGTAAAGAGCATGCCTTATGACCCCTTCAAGGATTTTGTACCAGTAGCTTTTGTGCTTGATGCCGAAGGTTTATTGGCTGTTAATCCTAGCGTCCCGGTAAAAAATGTCAGTGAGCTCATTAGCTACATCAAAGCTAATCCAGGAAAAGTATCTTATGGATCTGGTGGCATCGGTACCGCTAGTCATTTGGCAGGAGAGCTTTTTATTCTCACTGCAAAGGTGGATATGACGCACATTCCTTACAAGGGAAATGCATTGGCAATTACGGATTTGATTGGCGGCCAAACTCAATTAATGTTCGCCACGATGCCCACAATTCTGCCTTATGTGAAGAGCGATAAATTACGTGGCTTAGCAGTTACCGGTGCCACAAGAGATCCTTCGATGCCCGATTTACCTTGTATGAGTGAGACACTGCCTGGATTCGATGTCAAAAATTGGATTGGCTTATTTGCTCCCGCAGGCACGCCCCCTGCAATTGTGAAGAAGCTCAATGCTGAGGTGGGAAAAATTATGCAACAGCCAGCCGTGCAGAAAAAGCTAGAGGCAGAAGGGGCTAAGTATTACGCCATGTCACCCGAATCCTTTGGGTCATTTCAGAAGAAAGAATCAGTCCTCTGGGGCAAGATTATTAAAAGCGCCGGTATTAAGCCTGAATAGCAGCATGATTCAAGTGCGGAGTGCTTCTCCCTCACTCCGCATATAATTGGCTAAGCGCTTGAATTAAAAGAAATTTATTCTTTGAATACTGTTTTAGGTGGTTTGACAGCCCCAAGTGGGTCTTGGACAATGCCTGAGGTGGTTTGATTCAAGCCATTTCTTCCAATGACAGCGACCAATTCCCCCTTCCCAGCAACTGCAACCGCAGCCCTCGAGGCTCGGGGAATTTCTTGCGTGCGCGGTGATAGAGCGCTTTTCTCAGGCCTCGATTTAGAGTTATTTGCTGGGCAGTGCCTCCATATTCGTGGCGAGAATGGCGTAGGTAAAACAAGTCTATTGCGCTTGCTCACTGGCTTGGCTGCTCCTGATTCTGGAGAGGTTCTTTGGTGTGGTCATCCTATCAAAAAACCAGTATCGGAATATCACAGCAAGCTATTGTTTTTGGGTCATCGAGATGCGCTAAAAGAAGATCTTAGTGCCATTGAGAATTTGCGCATGTATGCGGCGATTGATGGCATTGCACTCTCCGAGCAAGACGCTTTTGCTAGCTTATGGCGATTTGGTCTGAAGGGGCGCGAAGATCTGCCTGTCCATTGTTTATCAGCTGGACAGAAAAAACGTGTTTTGATGGCGCGTATGCTAACGCGACGGGCGCAGATCTGGATTTTGGATGAACCCTTTAACGCCCTAGACACCCATGCCGTGGGAGAGTTACAAGATTTGATTGTCGAGCATCTTCAGGGCAATGGTTTGGTCGTGCTGACTAGTCATCAGCCCTTAGCTGTTTCCGGTCTGCGAGTATTGGATCTATGAACGCCTTTATTGCTATCGTCCATCGTGATCTATTGCTAGTGATGCGTCGTAAGAGCGAGGTTCTCACTGCATTGTTTTTCTTTGTGATTGTGACGAGCTTATTTCCATTGGGGATTGGTGCTGATACTGCCTTGCTAAGAAAGATTGCGCCTGGCGTGATTTGGGTTGCAGCCTTGCTCTCAACCTTGCTGGGTTTGCAGCGGATGTTTGCAGCAGATTACGCAGACGGCACCCTAGAGCAACTGGTCTTGTCCCCGAATTCATTTACCGCCTTAGTATTTGGCAAGATCGTCGCTCATTGGCTGGTGTGTGGGCTACCTTTGGTTTTGTTGGCGCCGGTGATCGGCATTCAGTTTGACTTAGATGCCCAGTCCTTAAAGGTGCTGATGGCCGCCTTATTGCTCGGAACACCTGTTTTATCATTGCTAGGCTCGGTTGGGGCTGCCCTCACCCTAGGGGTAAGGGGTGGTAGCGTATTGATGAGTCTGTTGATCTTGCCGCTCTATATTCCGGTGTTAATTTTTGGGGCTGGCGCCGTATACGCTAGCAGTGTAGGACTGGATATCACGGGGCATTTTTCACTGTTAGGCGCTTTATTGATTTTGGCATTAGCATTTGTACCTTGGGTTAGTGCGAGCGCTGTAAAGATTGCTATTGAATGAGTAATATAAATAATTTATCTTCTAGTCACGTAATGAGCTGGTTCAAATTTTCGAGTCCGAGCGCTTTCTATCCGCTGGCTGGAAAAATGATTCCTTGGTTCTGGGCACTCACCATTATTTTTGGAGCTGCCGGCTTGTGGGTAAGTTTCTTTGTGGCGCCAGTAGATGCAGTGCAAGGTCAGGGTTATCGCATCATTTTTGTTCATGTTCCCGCTTCTTGGATGTCGATGTTCATCTACGTGGTGATGGCCGCATGGGCTGGATTAGGTCTGATATTTAATACTCGTCTATCAGCCATGATGGCTCAGGCACTGGCTCCGATCGGCGCCTTGATGGCTTTCTTATCTCTGTGGACTGGTGCATTTTGGGGTAAGCCGATGTGGGGCGCTTGGTGGGTATGGGACGCGCGCTTAACTTCGGAATTAATCCTACTGTTTTTGTATCTCGGTTTTATCGCCCTCCAGGCCTCTATTGATAATGTGCGCCGTGCCGATAAAGCGGGCGCGATCCTCGCCTTGGTAGGCGTGGTGAATGTACCTATTATTTATTTTTCAGTGAAATGGTGGAATACCTTGCATCAAGGCGCCTCTGTTTCGCTAACTAAAGCACCAGCCATGGCTCAGACCATGCTTTGGGGGATGTTGTTAATGGCCTTATGCTTATGGATGTACTCAATTGCAGTAGGGTTAATGCGTGTGCGCGCCATCATTTTGGAGCGCGAGGCTCATACTGATTGGGTTAGGCAATTAAATGAGGTGAAGCGGTAATGTGGAATAGTTCGGCTGAATTCTTTGCCATGGGTGGTTATGCCCCCTATGTATGGTGCAGCTTTGGTGCCTGTGCTCTGGTGTTCTTATTGGAGCCCCTGGCTGTTCGCGCACGCCATAAGAAAATCGTACGCAGACTGCAACGTGAAGTGTTAGCGGAGCAGTTTGATCAAAAGGGTAGCAAGTGAAACCAAGATATAAGCGAGCTGCCATTATTGTTGGCGCACTAATTGCCATTAGCATCGCGGCAGTATTAATTTTGAATGCCCTTAACAGCAATATTGCTCTGTACGTCACCCCGAGTGAGGTTGCTGCCGGTAAGTCACCATCTGGTCAAGTCTTCCGTATTGGTGGCATGGTCAAGGATGGATCGGTTAAGCGGGATGGCTTAACGGTGAACTTTGTGATTACCGATATGGTGAAAGATATTCCGGTGGCCTACACTGGCATTCTTCCGGATTTGTTTAAAGAGGGTAAGGGCGCAGTCATTCAAGGTCGCCTTGACCCAAGTGGAAAATTCGTTGCGAGTGAAGTATTGGCTAAGCACGATGAGAACTATATGCCTCCAGAGGCAAAGCATGCTTTAGAGCAGGCTCAAAAAAATGGAAATAAATAATGATTCCTGAATTTGGGCATTACGCATTAATACTGGCCTTATGTATCGCCATCATTCAGGGGACACTGCCATTGGTTGGCGCACATCAAAGTCGCCGTGAATGGATTATCTTAGCTAGGCCAGCCGCACAAACTGTTTTCCTATTGCTTGGTATTGCCTTTGTGATTTTGGCCTGGAGCTTTTACTCAAATGATTTTTCTGTTCTTTATGTAGCAGAGCATTCCAATTCACAAATGCCCGTCATTTATCGCTTGGGTGCGGTATGGGGCGGTCATGAAGGCTCCTTGTTACTGTGGATCTTCTTATTGTCTACTTGGACATTTTTAGTTTCCCAGCTTTCGAAGGCGCTAGATGAGTTTATGGTGGCGCGAGTGATTGGCGTATTGGGTTTGGTGACTACCGGCCTACTGCTATTTGTGCTCGCCACCTCCAATCCTTTTGAGAGACTGCTGCCAGCCGCTCAGGATGGACGATCTCTCAATCCTCTACTGCAAGATCCAGGTTTGGTCTTTCATCCGCCAATGTTGTACATGGGGTATGTTGGCTTTTCAGTAGCGTTTGCATTTGCGATTGCCTCTTTGTTATCCGGACGTTTAGATGCTGCTTGGGCACGCTGGTCGCGTCCATGGACAACGGCTGCTTGGGTATTTCTCACGCTCGGTATTGCACTAGGTTCTTGGTGGGCTTATTACGAACTCGGTTGGGGTGGTTGGTGGTTCTGGGATCCTGTTGAGAATGCATCATTCATTCCCTGGCTAGTTGGTACCGCTTTGCTTCATTCGCTTGCGGTTACAGAGAAGCGTGGCGGCTTTAAGAGTTGGACAGTGTTATTGGCAATTACTGCTTTCTCACTATCGCTTTTGGGAACCTTCCTAGTTCGATCTGGAGTGCTCACTTCAGTTCATGCGTTTGCAACTGATCCTACGCGCGGCGTCTTTATTTTGATTTTCTTGGTGCTGGTGGTGGGCTCTTCTTTGACGCTTTATGCTTGGCGCGCTCCCAAAAGTACCCTTGGTGGTAAGTTCAGCCTAACATCCCGTGAAACCTTTATCTTGCTAGGTAACGTTTTCTTGGTGGTATCCGCTGCTTCAGTACTCTTAGGTACTCTCTACCCTTTATTGATTGATGCTCTGCATTTAGGAAAGATCTCAGTAGGGCCTCCATATTTCAATAGTGTCTTTGTACCCATCATGATCCCATTGTTAGTGCTGATGGGAATTGGGCCTTGGACAAGCTGGAAGAACTCTAATCTCTTGGATGTGATTAAGCGCTTATGGATTGCAGCCCTGGTCGCAGTGATTGCAGCGGCTTTAATTCCGTTTGCTATGGGTGCATTTACATGGCTTAGCAGCCTTGGTTTCTTATTGGCTTTCTGGGTGATTACTTCTGGCGTATTACAAATTATTCGTCAAGCAAAAGCAGGTAAGCCAACGCGTTCATTTATTGGTATGCAGGTAGCGCATTTGGGGATAGCAGTCTTTACGATTGGCGTCACCATGGTGGGTGCCTATCAAGAGGAAAAAGATGTGCGTATGCTCGCTGGTGAAAGCGTTAGTGTCGGTGGCTACGATATTCAGCTTCAGGGCGTTAGAGCCGTTCCTGGCCCCAACTATAAAGCGATACAAGGCACTTTCTTATTAACCCGCAACGGGAAACTAGAAACTACGATGTACCCAGAAAAGCGTAATTATTTTTCATCAACGATGCCTATGACTGAGGCGGCGATTGATGCAGGTCTCACCCGAGATATTTATATTTCATTGGGTGAAGAGTTGGAAGATAAAGCCTGGGCAGTGCGAGTGTATTACAAGCCATTTGTGGATTGGATTTGGGGCGGTTGTGTACTGATGGCTTTGGGTGGTTTGCTGGCAATGTCTGATAAGCGCTATCGTATGAAGTTGAAGAAGGTAGCAGCATGAAAGCCAAGTTTTTAATCCCACTGATTTTGTTTGTCATTCTGGTTGGATTTTTAGCGGTAGGCTTGAATCGTGACCCACAGGAAATACCTTCGCCACTAATTGGTAAGCAAGCACCCGCCTTTGAAATACCTCAGCTGGCAGATCCTCAAAAAACCTTTTCACCAGCGAGTATGAAAGGCAGGCCTTGGATTTTGAATGTCTGGGCTTCTTGGTGTGTTGCTTGCCGTGAGGAGCACCCCGTTCTTGTTGAGCTGGGTAAATTGCAATTAGCGCCAATTATTGGATTGGATTACAAAGATAAGCGTGACGATGCGATGACTATGCTTGCTCGTCAAGGCAACCCCTACCTATTGTCAGCTTTTGATGCCAATGGTCGCGTAGGTATTGATTATGGCGTCTATGGCGTTCCAGAGACCTACGTGATTGACAAGACTGGCGTCATTCGGTTTAAGCATATTGGACCAATCACGATGGAATTACTTCGTAAGAAGATCATTCCTTTGTTGGATGAGCTCAAATAATGTTGAAAAAGACACTTCAATCCCTCTTACTCACTTTTATTGTGCTGTGCTCTATCAGTGCGTCTGCTAAAGATGCAGTGCCTTTGGCTGATGACCCTGTCACGGAGCAGCGTCTGATTGTGATTTCAGAAGAAATGCGCTGCTTAGTTTGTCAGAATGAATCTCTTGCAGGTTCACGCTCTGATTTGGCAAATGATTTGCGCCGAGAAATTCGCATCCTGATTAATGAGGGCAAGACAGACGAGCAAATTCGGAATTTTATGGTGGAGCGTTATGGGGACTTCGTCCTATATCGTCCCCCTGTGAAGCCAATCACCTGGCTCTTATGGATAGGCCCTTTTATAATTTTGCTCGCAGGAATTATTGGCTTGATGGTGTATCTACGTCGCAGAAATAAAGCCGTACCTAGCACCACACTATCTGAAGCGGATAATCGTCGCATTGATGAACTACTTCAGGATGCCAAGTCCAGTTCAATAGAAAAATAACATGACTAGTTTTGTAATCTCCGCTTTTCTTTTATTGATCCTAGTCTTGGTGCTGTTATTGCGCCCATTGTTTTTTCCTGCGAAAGAATCCTCAACCTCGCGTCGCCAGATGAATGCAGCCATCTATCGGGAAGAGCTTGATAAGCTCGAGGCTGATCGTTTGGCGGGTACAGTAGATAGCCGAAGCTATGAGCAGACTCATGCAGAAATGCGTCAGCGGCTTTTTCAGGATACGGATGAAGCCGATGATCATGCGGTACTGGGCTCTCCTAAAAAAACCATCATTGGGATTTGTCTTTTTGTGGCAATACTCTCAGGGGGTTTCTATTTCTACCTAGGTGATGCCGCTCAGATTGCCCAGAAGAGTACTGAGAAGCCGATGACTCAAGAGTCAGTTGAAAAGATGGTTGATGAGTTCGCTGCCAAGATGGACAAGGAGCCTGACAATCTCAAGGGCTGGGCTATGCTGGCGCGCTCCTATCGGATTTTAGGCCGCAATACCGAGGCTGCAAATGCCTACGCTCGTGCCGGCTCATTTGTTGATTCAGACCCACAATTATTGGCTGACTATGCCGATGTCTTAGCAGCCAACGCGAATGGTAATTTTGCTGGTAAGCCACAGCAATTGATTAATAAGGCATTAGCTCAGGATCCTAATAATTTATTAGCCCTTTGGCTTTCTGGAACTGCCGCTTTTAATGCGCAGAACTATAAGGCTGCAGTGCAGTCTTGGGAGAAGTTAGCAAAGCTATTGCCCGCCGAGTCCGATGAGGCTCGTGCGATTGCAGCCTCTATTGCAGAGGCGCGTAGCAAGGGTAGCCTTGCACCAGTTAGTAAGCCAGCAATCAGTAATCAAGGTGCAAGCGTGACTGGACAGGTAGACATTGCACCAGAGCTGAAGTCCAAAATTAAAGCAGGTGATGTTTTGATGGTGATTGCCCGTAAGCCAGGCGAGCGCATGCCAGTGGCTGTTCTCAAAACTCCGGTTACTGCATTCCCAATCAACTTTGTTTTGAATGATGCTTTAGCAATGAGTCCCAATGCATTGATTTCTCAACTGCCTGAAGTATCAGTTGAGGTGCGTATTTCCAAAACGGGAATGGCAATGCCAGAATCTGGCGATTTGATATCTGCACCGCAAACAATTAAGGTAGGCACTTCCAATGCCCGCCTCGTCATTGGGCAGATTAGGCCCTAATTAGCCCCGACCAATAAATGGCATATTGCTTGCCATAATGGTCATCGACAGAATATTGCTCTCTAAGGGGAGCTGGGCCATATGCAAGACGGCTTGTCCAACATGATCTACATCCATGAGTGGCTCAATCTTCTTTGAGCCATCTGGCTGCAAAATACCAGCAGCCATGGGAATAGTCATTTCAGTGCCGGCATTACCTATATCGATTTGACCGCAGGTAATATTGAATGGGCGACCATCCAATGCAATAGATTTAGTTAATCCAGTCATGGCATGTTTAGTGGCGGTGTATGGTGCAGACATTGGACGGGGCGCATGTGCAGAGATGGAGCCATTATTAATAATTCGGCCACCTTGCGGAGACTGAGCCTTCATCATGCGGATGGCCTCTTGAGAGCATAAGAAAGCGCCGCAGAGATTGGCATTAACCACATTCATCCACTGTTCATAGCTCAGCTCTTCCATGGGAATAGCTGGCGCTCCCATGCCGGCATTGTTGAAGAGCGCGTCAATGCGGCCAAACTGTTTTTGGATTTCTGTAAATAGGGTTTTTACTTGCTCTGGTTTGCCGACATCGCAGCTCACTGCGAGGCAGTTTTGACTGCTCCCACCAATATCATGAATGGCTAAGTTGAGCTTCTCGAGATTTCGACCGGTCAGAACAACTCTAAATCCACCTTGCAACAGTGCTTTTGCTGCGGCTTTTCCGATACCTGTTCCAGCCCCTGTGACTAGGGCTACTTTATTGGCAGCTGAATTCATGAATGTCCTAATGGCTCTATAAAACCCCCATCTTATCCTGAAATAATTCGAATCAATTCATTCTGCTCTAGATCCATGGGCTCGGGGCATAATGGCAAAAACAAGCAGAATTTTTTATGAACTTCATACGCAAAAATATCTATAACCCTATTGCGGTTGGCATAGCCTTTTTGGGTCTAGTGGCCTTGCTGTTTGCCACACTCTGGGTGCTCGTACCGCCTCCACCGAGATCGATTGAATTGGCCACAGGTTTCCCAACCGGTCTTTATCAGAAATTTGGTGAAAGACTCCAGAGTGAACTTGCTGAGCAAGGCGTATCTATGAAATTGCGTACGACCGGCGGAACAGGTGACAACTTAGCCTTACTCAGTGACCAGCATTCCGGCGTAGATTTTGCAATGGTGCAGGGTGGTGTAGCCGATCTATCTAAATATCCTAACTTAGTTTCTATTGCGGGCGTGTTTTATGAGCCGGTATGGGTTTGGTATAGGGAATCTAGCTTTAAAAATGAAGGTGGACGTTTAAGCTTATTGAGTCAATTAAAAGGCAAGCGTGTCTCGATTGGTAATGATGGCAGTGGCACCCTGTCCTTGACGACTAAGTTACTTGAAGCAAGCGGATTGAGTATGAATGACTTTCATGCTGAAAAGTTAAAGCCGCTGGATGCCTTGGAAAAATTTAAGAAGAATGAATTGGATGCAGTCTTCATTGTTAGCGCAGCTGAGGCGCCCATCCTGAAAAATTTTTATGCAACACCCGGCATTCGTTTAATGAGTTTTGAGCAGGCTGATGCTTATGTCCACCTATTTCCTTTCTTATCAAAGGTCACTGTACCTCGTGGGGTTGTGAGTATTGCATATGATCTTCCGCGTCAGGATATACAGGTACTGGCTGCAACGGCAACCTTAGTTGGTAAAGATGATGTTAACCCTGCCCTAGTAACATTATTACTGGGGGACACTTATGACGTTCTGAAAAACTATTCTTATTTGCAAAAGCCGGGAGAATTCCCATCTGGTACTGGCCTTGATTTTCCTCTACATGTTGATGCTGAAATCTATTTAAAGGATGGTCCGTCTTTCTTGCATCGCCACCTACCTTTCTGGACGGCGGTATGGATTGGGCGCTTTGCCAAAATTGTGATTCCATTACTCGTCATTTTGATTCCTTTATTTACCTATATTCCCGCTGCTAAGAATTTCTTTTTACGTCTCAAGTTATCCAGGGTGTACGAAGAACTGAAGGTCATAGAGAAAAATGCATCTGTCCCAGAGTTAAAAGAAAAAAACTATAGAGATTTGGTAGATATTGAGCGAAGAGTTGGGAATATTAGAGTTTCTATGCTGGATGCAAAAGAGTTGTATGACCTAAAAGGTCACGTAGGAGAGGTGCGAGGTCGTTTGAATTTGCATTCCTAATGCATTGGTATGCGCCTAAAATAAACCCATGACTCTTTCCAGCCTTTTACCGCCACTAACGCCCGCTAAGGATTTGGTTCAATCTTTACGAGATGATGGTTTTGCTGTTGTCTCTGCTCAGGATGTGGCGCAGATTGCACATGTGGATCTTGATCAGCTTCGCAACCTCACTCAGTTTTGGGAAGGCTTGCCCAGAGACCCCTATCTTAAGGATGGTGGACGGTATCGCTTTCGCCGCCATTCAAGCTTTGAGATCAAGGGAAAATCTTTAGCTACCGTGCCGCATCGTGCCCACTGGCAGTCTGTCAATTACAACGCCTTGCATGGCGGTATTGAACGTTGGTTTGAGCCTTCCCAAACTGAGCTCACTAGCAATCCTGCTTGGCATGCCCTTTTGCTGGGATTGACTCATATTCTGGATGGCGTTAAGCAAGTAAACACCTGGTTTGTAGAAGCTCACCAATTTCGGATTGATACGACCGATGGGATTGGGCGACCAACTCCTGAGGGGGCTCATCGTGATGGCGTTGATTTTGTAGCTGTCTTTTTAATCAATCGAATCGATGTCAAGGGTGGCGAGACCCGAATTTTTAGTGCAACCGGCTCTACTGGTTTACGATTTACCCTCACTGAGCCTTGGTCTTTACTGCTGATGAATGATGAAAAAATGATTCATGAATCTACCCCTATTCAGCCCCTGGGGCAATATGGCTATAGAGATACTCTGGTGCTCACGTTCCGCTCGAACAGTTTTCAAGATTCCCCAAATAGTAGTCAGCAATAAGTTCTGATGCGCTTGAAACCCACTGGTTACACACCCCTAATGCTGATGGCGCAAACTTGCGCGCTATTGGGTTTTGCCTGTTACGCGGTGGTGTTAACCACATTGCAAGATGAGTGGCATCTGAGTAATTTGCAATCCGGCTTAATTGCTAGCGCCTTTTTCTTTGGTTATATGCTGATGGTTCCATTGGCAACCGCTCTCACCGATCGCGTTGATGCAAAAAAAGTCTATCTCGTAGGCGGTCTTTCAGCGACTTGTGGATTGCTCGGTATGGGCCTCTTTGCCTATAACTTCTGGACCGCTTTGATATTTATGGCACTCAATGGAGTCGGTTTAGCGGGTACTTATATGCCCGGCTTAAAAATTCTGTCTGATCGCATTAAGACCGGTGAGCTGACTCGCCATATTGCCTTTTATACCGCATTCTTTGGTATTGGCACTGGCTTCTCTTATCTTTGCTCTGGTTGGATCTTAAATAGTTTGGGCTGGCGCTATGTTTTTGGAATCATCGCCCTAGGTCCATTCACGGCATTATTGATTGTGCTCTCATTTATTCCTGCACTCGCCCATGAAAAGTGGCACGGTCCAATCCGTATTCGCTTGCACGATATTTTTCCGGTAGATAAGTGGCGCTTAGTCTTGCAAGACAAAACAGCCTCAGGATTTATCTTTGGCTATACCGCCCACTCCATTGAGTTATTTGCTTGCCGTAGTTGGATCGTAGCTTTTTTTGGTTTCTGTGCCATTGTGACAGGCGACCCCTTTCTATTAACTGCAACTACTCTTGCTGGCGTGATTAATTTCTTTGGTGTTCCTGCATCCATCATTGGAAATGAGATTGCCTTAAGAATAGGGCGTCAAAAATGGATTTTCTTTGTCATGTTATCTAGCGCAGCATTTGGTGTGGCGCTCGCTTGGTCAACAGGACAATCTTGGTGGTTAATTATTGCCTTAGCAGTAGGGCATACAATTTTCATCATGGCTGATTCTTCCACCTTAACTGCAGGCTTAGTCATAAGTGCTAAGGACGATATTAAAGGTGCTGCAATGGGGCTCCACTCCTTAATGGGCTTTGGAGGCGGGTTGTTAGGCCCGGCTATTTTTGGTTTTGTCCTGGACTTAACTGGCTCACGTACCTCGCAAATATCTTGGGTCTGGGCCTATGCTGCAGTGGTGGTTTGGGGTGTTCTATTTGTGCTGTATGAACGTCGTAATGGTTGGGTTAGTGGGTCTATCGCCCGCAAGTCATAATTCATTCATGGCTTTGGCAATGCCCTGCTGCAGGTCTGGGTAGATGCAATCGATAGGTAGGCGCTCTAGGAGGCCTGCTCGAATAGCCATCTCGTGGGGTTGATGTGCCAGTCCACAAATCATGAGATTAATATTACGATTTTTACAAACCGCTTCAAGTTCAAGCACCGCATCCATTCCAGAAACGTCGATATAGATCACATTCTTGAGGTCAAGTATCAATACTTTTGAGGGTAATTCGTTTTCAATGTTCTCCAGAATTTTGACTGCACCAAAAAAGATAGCGCCATAAACTCTGAATGCAGCAATCCTTCCCTGATACTGCTGTAGCTCTGGAAAATCAGCGAGATTGACCGGTTCATAGCGTGACAAACTGGAGATTCGATAGATGAAGGTAATGAATGCCAGCAGTAAGCCCACTTGTATTGCGATGGTGAGGTCTAATACGATGGTCAGAAAAAATACACTCAACATAGTTAAGCGATAAGGCAGACGAAATTGTTTGAGGTCTGCAAACTTTCTCCACTCACCCATATTCCAAGCAACAAACATGAGGATAGCTGCTAAGCTAGCCAGAGGAATATTTTCTGCTAGCGGAGCTCCAAATAAAATAATCACTAGCAATGTTACTGAGTGAATGATTCCAGCAATTGGAGTACTTCCCCCGCTCTGTATGTTGGTAACCGTTCTGGCAATCGTTCCTGTAGCCGGCATGCCACCAAAGAATGGGGTGACTACATTGGCAACACCCTGAGCCATCAGCTCTTGATTAGATTCATGACGATCATGAATCAGTCCATCAGCAATTCGGGCGCAGAGTAGCGACTCAATCGCTCCAAGTAGAGCGAGGGTAATTGCAGGCGCAATCACAAATTGTGCGGTGCCCCAGCTGATCGGGATCCATTCAAAACTCGGCAGACCAGAGGGGATGCCGCCAAAGCGACTGCCAATGGTATCTACTGGCAGATTAAATGTACTCGTGGTTATGGTGGCGGCAGCCATGGCAATGACGGTGCCTGGCAGATGACTCAGCTGCCCCAGCTGTTTTTGAAAGACTCTCCAAGCAATTAAAAAAGCGAGAGTTCCGCTGGATAGCATGAGTGCGATAGGGTTAACCGTATCGGCAGCAGCATACAGAGTTTGAATTGCTTGAAAAAACTCAGCAGGCATTTTGGTAATTTGAAGGCCAAAAAATTCTTTTACTTGAGATAAGCCGATTAATACAGCGATGCCGTTGGTAAAACCAATAATGACCGCTATCGGAATAAAGCGAATTAATGTCCCTAACCGAAAGAGACCCATTAGAAATAAAAATACTCCAGACATGATAGTTGCTAGAAGTAAATTGGCAACGCCATAGTGCTCAACAATGCCGTAAACGATGACGATGAATGCGCCAGCCGGCCCACCAATTTGCACGCGACTGCCGCCCAAGATGGAAATTAATCCGCCGGCAAGGATGGCGGTAAAGATGCCTGCTTCTGGTTTGAGTCCACTAGCAATCGCAAATGCCATCGCTAAAGGTAGTGCAACTACTCCAACCGTGATGCCTGCCAATATATCTTTGCTTAAAAGGGCGCCGTTATAGCCCTGAAGGGTGTCGAGTAGTTTGGGGTGAAAAAAACTCATGTGCGAAAGGCTCTTAAGCCATCCGATTGCCAACCCAGTAGGCAATCGTTGTGGATAGTGCGGTAACAGCAGATCCCCAGGCAATGTCTACAAATGCCAGGCGCATAGGAAAGTCGCGAATCACTGCAAGATTAGTGAGATCGTAAGTCATATAACAAAAGAACCCAAATAGGGCGCCATACTGCGCTGCATACATCCAGGATTGTTTTGAAATTGCTGGAAAGATTACGAAAATCGATGCCCCAAGCGCATACAAGAGATAAAAAGCTAGTCCTGCCCACAGCTTTGGCTCGCTAGCCATGAGCGAGTCCATTTCGTCACGATAGAGGTTTCTGGCAATGCCAAGCAACCAAATTAAATCAATGATGATCAATGTTGAGAGAAATGAAAAATACACTGCAAAGTACTTGAGCAATTTAGTTTCCTTTTTTATGCTTTCACAGTTGAATAATAAAGACTATGATGGAATGGAAGGCATTAGGGTTAATTTAACAGGAGTTAAATATGTTTAAGCGCTTATTAGTACCAGTCGATGGTTCAGATGTGAGCAAAAAGTCCTTAAAGAAGGTAGCTGAGCTTGCAAAGGCTCATAAAGCTGCGGTGACACTGGTTTATGTTTCCGATCCAATGCCACCAATGGTGTACTCCGATAGCTCTATGGGCTACGTAATTTCTCAAAAAGACCATAAGAAGGTCTGTGAAGCATACGCCAATGATGTCTTTAAAAAGGCCTCTCTTTTATTGGGTGCCAGCATAAAAGTAAGCACCCTTCATATCCCTAATAGCAATTTATCAGAGGGTATTTTGGATGGCGCCAAGAAATCGAAAGCTGACGTAATTGTGATGGCCTCACATAAGCGTACTGGTATTAAGAGCGTCTTATTGGGTAGCGAAACGCACGAGGTGATTGTGCATTCCAAGATACCGGTATTGGTACTTGGTTAAGAGCTAGCGCATCAAAAATAAAGGGGTCCAATGGGCCCCTTTTTCAATTACTGATTGACATCTCTTAGTTGATTGGTGGTGTACCTAGTAATAGAATTTCTCGGGTTAGCAATCCACTGTCACTATCGCGCATACTCCATAAATCTAGCTGAGTTTTTACAGCATAGGGATCAACATAGACCCCATCCTTTCTTAATTCAAAATGAAGATGGGGGCCAGTCGAGCGTCCGGTTGATCCAACATAGCCAATCTCTAGGCCACGCCGTACTTCATTGCCCACTTCTAGTTCTGAGTTGTAGTTACTCAAGTGGGCATAGTAGGTGCGGTAGTTACCAGGATGCTCAAGAATGATGAGGTTGCCGAACGCGCCGCTATAGCCCAAATGCACTATCTTGCCTGTAGCTACGCTAAAGATTGGCGTCCCAATTGGTGCCGCATAATCAATTCCCATATGGGTGCGATATCTTTGCTTGGGAGCGGCAGCAACAGCGCTACCGTTCTTTGGTGGCGCAGCTTTTTTGCTTGATGCTCTGACACTACCAACCCCGCGAGAGATGCGTCGATAGCTCAGGGGGTTGGTCCAGAAAGTACGTTCAATCGATTCTCCGCTGGCGGTATAAAAGCTCCCAGGAATATCACTTCTTTCGACCCAAAAAGCGCTGGCAAATACTTCACTTGAGGACGGTTCAATGATTTCCACCGCCCAAATTTGAGCCCAACGCTCCTTATCGCCAAAATCCACAATCAGGCGAACAATGCTATTGGTATTTTCAAGCGCATTATTTTCTTCAGGGTAAATTTGTTTGATGATCGAGTTCAGTTCCCAAACCAGTTCAACGGGTAATTTATCCCCCACTTTTTTGGGATCATAAAAAACAGTACTCAGAGGCAGTTGAATTTCCGTAAAACGCTTAGACTCATCTCTGAGATAGTCCTGTTGAATTAAAAAGTTACCCGCTGCTGATGGTGTAAAAGTCCAAATCTCAGTCTTAGCATCCTGTATCGGGCCATTCATGACGCTCAGGGATTCAAAGCGGTTGCGGTTGCCGAGGGCTAGTGCATAAGGAATGCAATTGCCCCGCATCCGATTAAAAAAACCTTTAGTTTGAGATTTAAAGAAATCATTGAATTCTCGGTTTTCTAAACCCAGATTCGCGGGAAGATTTTCTTCGCTAAAACTTCGACGCAGGCAACCACGTTGGACGCGATAGTCCAGATTCGCACCGCTTCCATTGCTATCCGCGCTCTCAATCCGTTTAAATAATTCAGGATTTAAGTTCATACTTTTGGTAGAGCGATTGAGTGAATTTTCTTTCAGCTGAATGCCAACCTGCTTATTACTAGCACTGACTGTTTTTTGCTTTACCTGAGGAGTTTTGTTAGTTTTGCTCGTTGGACTTGCTTGTTGAGCGTTCGCACTAGAAACCAGTACGATCAGAGAGAGTCCAACAACGCTGATGACGTTTCTTAATAAGTAAGGTAATTGGCTCGCTATTTTTTTCACTGCTCAATTATCCAATATTGTTGCCCAGCCCCCCGTTTTTTATGTTGTAGTGCAGCAATTTTCTATTGAAATTGGTCAAGGAAAGTGGCAAAAGTTGTAGATACAATCAATTTTTCGCTAAAGGAATTTTCATGCCCATTATTGAGTCAGTATCAGTTGCTGCAGTAGCGGTGCCCCTAGATAAGGTTACCTCCTTCTCCACTCGAACGGTTTCAGAGCGGCACTATTGCTTGGTTAAAGTGCGGGGCAAAGATGGCAATGAGGGTATTGGGTTTTGCTATGTCGGCAGTGCGGGTGGAGATATTGCCAAGATTGCCGTTGAGCAATTGCTGGCCCCAAAATTGATTGGTCAAAATAGTCATCGCAGCGAAGGTCTGTGGATGGACATGTATAACGAGTCTATCTTGCAAGGGCGCGCTGGCGCAGTCATGCGCGGCATCTCTATTCTTGATACCGCCCTCTGGGACTTAAATGCCCGTGCCGCGAAACTACCTCTTCACCAATACTTGGGGTCGGTCGTAGATGATCGCGTTCCAGCTTATGCCAGCGGTGGTTACTACCTTGATGGTAAAACCCCTGCCATGTTGGGTAAAGAAATGGAGTCCTACGTAAAACAGGGCTTTAAGGCCGTCAAAATGAAAGTAGGGCGCCTGTCCCCAAGAGAAGAGGAAGCTCGGGTTAAAGCTGCTCGTAAGGCCGTAGGTGAGGATGTTTTGCTGACCTTAGATGCTAACAATGCTTGGCGTGACCTGCCGACTGCTCTTGAATATATTCGCCGCTTTGAGGCATACAACCCCTATTGGATCGAAGAGCCATTCTCCCCAGATGCTATCGATCTACATGCGGTCCTAGCCCGTCAAACTAAGATCAACGTGGCTACTGGTGAGATGGAGGCTGGACGCTGGCGTTTTAGGGAGTTAATTGAATCTGGTGGCGTCGCTATTTTGCAGTCTGATGCGGCAGTCTGTGGCGGTATCACTGAGTGGCGTCGTATTTCTGCTTATGCGGATTTAAAGGGTGTGATTGTTTGCCCACATTGGATGCATGATCTGCATGCTCCTTTAGTGGCAGCAACACCAAATGCGCGTTTTGTGGAATTCTTCTTGGATGATCAGGTTTTGAACTTCCGTAGATTGATTAATAAGCAGCTCACCTTCAAGAATGGTGATCTGATCTTGCATAAGACGCCAGGCTTAGGATTTGAGTTTGATGAAACTGCTATCAAAAAGTATGCTGGTAAGGCTGCTTGGACCAAGATTATTTAAAGTATTTCAATTCTCGGCAATAAAAAATCCCGCTCAAGAGGCGGGATTTTTTATGATCTTGAACTGCTTCAATAGGTTCAGGTGGATTTGGGATTGAGTTTGTAGTGGGTCATGAGTTGGGTGACCAGTACCAAAGCAAAACCAATAAAACCAATCAGATCAGCTTCCGTAGAGGGATAGGCTAAAGCCACCCCGGAGATCACCATGATGACGCGCTCAAATACTTTGGTTTTTTCAATAAACCAACCCTGTAAGCCACCAGCCAAACAGATGATGCCAACTACGGCAGTAAATGAAATCCAGGCAATCTGCATCCAGTCAGCCTGCTCTAGAGCGCTGGTAGAGCCCATCAGAAGTAAGCTCACGCCTGATTCATCGAGGACAAACATAAATGGCACCAAGATCGCTGGAGCAACATACTTCCATGTCTGTAGCGTTGTCTTGTAGGGATTGCCTTTGCAGATTGCCGCTGCTGCAAAAGGAGAAAGTGCAGTTGGGGGTGACACCTCTGAAAGTACCGCGTAATAGAAGATGAACATATGTGCAGCAAATGCAGGCACACCTAAGTTAATGAGTGCCGGCGCAGCGATTACAGCGCAAATAATATAAGAGGCGGTTACTGGTACTGCGAGGCCGACGATCCAGACAATCAATGCTGTAAAGATGGCCGTTAACAGCAATGAGCCTCCCGCATATTGAATCACGATGGAGCTAAATTTGAGACCTAGGCCAGTGAGGGTAACAGTACCAACGATGAGGCCTGCGCCCGCACACGTTGCTGCAATTGCCAATACGCCTGTAGAGCCAGACGAGAGTGCCTTCGATAAACTCGAATTGTAAAGACCGGAGAGTATCGGTTCTTTACCTTTAAACCAGGCCCATGGAATGATCGCAGTATCTTCGCGCAACATGCTAGAAAACGCAGAAACAACGGTTGCCCAAAATACTGACATCACTGGCGAGAAGCCAAACATCATGAAAACTACAATAGAAATTAAAGAGAAAAAATGAAACCAATATTTTTTGGTTAACTGCCAGGCGCTTTCCGCCGATGGAAAGTGAATATTTTTCATGCCGTACTTGCGTACGTCGATTTCAACCATGACAAACAAGCCAAGGTAGAACAGAATTGTGGGAATAGTTGCCATGAGCAACACATCTAAGTAAGAGATTTTGAGGAAGTCAGCAATCAGAAAGGCGGCTGCTCCTAACACTGGTGGTGAGATGATCGCACCAAGTCCGCCTGCAGCTAAAAGACCACCTGCGGCATTTTTATCGTATCCTACTTTGTCAAGCATCGGCGCGGCTACAGAGCCGACCGTAACGGTAGTTGCTACACCTGATCCTGATGGGCCGCCCATGAGGAAGGAGGACAAAACAATCGTTCTACCTACCCCAGATGATTTGCCGCCCATTGCAGCAAAAGAGAAATCGATAAAGAATTTTCCTGCGCCAGTAAATTGCAAAAAGGCGCCAAAGATAGTGAAAAGAATAATCAGGGTTGCAGAGACGTCGACTGCGGTGCCATAGATGCCCTCTAGACTCATGTACATATAACCCACGAGTCGATCTAAGCCGTAACCTTTGTGAGTCCATGGGGCTGGAAGATAGTTGCCAAAGAAAGCATATAACAAGAAAAGTACAGTAACGGTGACGAGCACCATACCGTTGGTTCTTCTCACGCCCTCAAGGATGAGCAGTATGAGAGCGATACCAACCATGACATCAGTAGAGTTTGGGGCGGTGTTTCTGTCCATGAGATCATCGCCGCCTGCCAGAATGTAATAGGCGATAGCAACTGAGCATATGGCAAATAAAACATCCCAAAATTTCAACTGGTTTTTAAAGCGAGCGGTAATAGGAAAGCTTAAGAACACTAGAAACAAGACTAGGGCAACGTGAATCACTCTGAGCTGATGCGTTGGAACGATCGAGTAGGCTGCATATAGATGAAACAAAGACATGCCTATTGCCACCAGAGAAATGAATACAGCTAGTAGACCTTTGTAGTCATTAGAATCACCCTCTTCTTGCTTAATGAAGGCATCTAATTTTTCTTGGGTTTCGTTATCAATTACATTCTGATTCATGTCTTATTCAATCTATTTTTATATTTATGCATGGCATTAAAGCGGAAGGGGTGAGATTAACTCACCCCGATATGGCTTAGTTTACTTTGATACCTTTTTCTTTAAAGTACTTCAATGCGCCTGGATGAAAGGCAATTGGTGAGGCGTTTGCTTTTTGGTTCTCTAGCTTGATATTTCTGTACTCAGCATGTGAGCGGACAAGTTCAAGCTGATTATCAAAAATAGCTTTAACAATTTTGTATGCCTCTGCATCAGACATCGAAGCGCTCACAACCAAAAGATTAGCAACCGCTGCAACTTTATTATCTTTCTCCATGCCGCTATAAGTTTGCTTCGTAATTACGGATGGGAAATAAAGATTGCCATATTTTTTATTCATGGCGGGAATTTCAGCAGTAGTGTCCACCATCACAATTTTCATGCCAGGACTGTTTGCTAAATCGGTAACGGCAGCAGTTGGTAATCCACCCACCCAAAAGAAGGCGTCAATCTTGCGGTCTTTTACAGCATTGACAGATTCTGCAACGCTCAAGCGCTCACGTTTGACATCTTTATCTTTATCCAGCCCCGCAGCCTCTAACAAGCGAAAAGCCATTACTTCAGTAGCACTGCCTGGTGAGCCTGTACTGATGCGCTTACCTTTGAGATCTTTCATGGTCTTAATGCCAGTGGATTCCACGGTAGCAACGTGCATGAGGTTTGGATACAGTATGAGTAGGTTGCGTAAATCTACTGGCTTGCCCTTAAATTTATCCTCACCATCTTGAGCATCTTTAGCGGCATCAGCCATTGAGAATCCAACGTAAGGTTTGCCAGTACCAACGAGTTTTAAGTTATCAACTGAGCCACCTGTAACCTCAGCAGTTGCTGACATTCCTGGTATATGCTTGGATAAGACTGAGGCTAGGCCTCCGCCCATTGGGTAGTAAACGCCACCAGTTCCGCCAGTTGCAATAGAAATGTTTTGGGCTTGTACAGCACCGAACAACATTGTGAGTGACACAGAAATTACTTTAATCAGCTTCATTTTGTCTCCTGTTTTTATCTATTAAATTAAAGGCCTGGCATGCTGAAATTCATCTTTTGTAGCTCACTCAATAACTTTGCTTGTTGATCTGCGCTTAGTTGCATGAGCGGTGGGCGTACACGTAACCACTCTGAATCCTTGCTGTAATGCGCAACTGCAGTTTTCATACCGGCAATCATTTGATATTGAGCAAAGATGGAGCGTACTTGATCAAGGGCAGTTTGGTGTTGATCTGCATCAGATTCTTGCCAATGGGCTGCTAATTCAGCGATAGCTTTAGGGTTTACGTTAGCTGTGGCTGAGATGCAACCAACACCACCAGCGCGCAAGGTGCGCATGAGGAAGACTTCGCTGCCGGCATAAACGCGGAAACCGGAGGGTGCCAACAATTTAATAACGGATTCTGTATAAGCCCAATCACCAGAACTATCTTTCATGCCAATGATTGTTTTTGGATAGGCTTTTGTGAGGCGCTCTAGTAGAGAGAGGCTTAAATTAATCTTAGTGACTGGTGGAATGTTGTAGATGTAGATTTGTAAACCAGCATCACCTACTTTTTGGATGACTTCTGAATAAAAGGCAAACAAACCATCATCGGTGACATCTTTGTAATAGAACGGGGGCAACATCAACACGCCAGCACATTTGTGTTGAACTGCATGACGAGTCATCGTGACAGTGGCGTCAATCGAAGTCGCTCCGGTGCCAGGCATCATATGGGCAGGATTCAATCCGCCTTTAATGAGTGCTGTTAGCGTATCCATTTTTTGTGGCGCTGAAATGGAATTGGCTTCTGAATTGGTGCCGAAGATTGCTTGACCAACACCATTGGCTTCAAGCCATTGACATTGCTTGAGTAATTTTTGTGTATCAGGGCTACCGTCAGCTTTAAACGGAGTCAATACAGGTGAAAGCACCGCAGGTAGTGTTGAGGGGTGTAGGGTCATTGTCATACTTGCTCCGTTTTAATTTTTTACTTCAGTCAGAAGTGGTCTTTTATTATAGAAAGCTTCTAAATTATCTATTGCTAAATTTGTCATCAATTGCCGCGTTTCGGAGGTTGCGCTGCCAATATGCGGAGTTAACAGAACATTATCGAGATTTAAGAACCCTGGGTTTGGGTTTGGTTCATTTTCAAATACGTCGAGGGCTGCCCCGGCAATCCATTTTTGTTGCAGTGCAACTAAAAGTGCAGCCTCATCCACTACGCTACCGCGTGCAATATTAATCAGATAACCCTGAGGGCCGAGAGCCTCTAGAACCTCAGCATTAATCATTTTTTCTGTTTCTGGGGTGGCAGGGCAAGCGAGAAAAAGGACGTCAGATGCCTTTGCTAAAGATTGGATATCAGGAAAGTACTCGTAAGGCAGATCTTTTTGGGTTGGGCCGGTGTAAGCTAAATTCACCTTAAATGGCTCTAGGCGTTTTGCTAGATCTTGTCCAATGCGACCCATTCCTGCAATACCGACCCGTTTACCAGCAAGCGTTGTGGTGACGGTAAATAAACCCTTGGACCAGGCAGCGCTTTTAACAAACTCGTGCGCCTGCGGAATGCGACGTAATAGGCCAAAGAGCATGCCAATGGCCAGCTCGCAAACCGCATCATTTAAAACACCTGGGGTGTTGCTGGCCTTGATTCCATTGGCTTTCAGGTAATCCAGAGGAAGATTGTCATAACCTACGCCACAAGTAGCCACCATCTTTACCGTAGGGAGTTTCTCAAGTAATTGGGCGGGTAGCTGGGTGTTTGAGCGAATCAAAATACTCTCAAAAGAGCCTGGTGGTAGATCGGCATTGAGGTCGGGAAAGCGAACCGGGCTAATGCGCCGGTTAATTGCCGCTTGCATTACCTCAGGAAATTGCCCGACCTGCAGTACTGAATTGACTGGGATCATGTCTCACTTACTTTTTTATTGGAATAATGAAGGCATTGTAAGAGGATTTTGATCCTTATCTGGCCCCCGAAGGAGAAATTGAGATGTTATTTACCCCATCTGAAACTAAGGTCGTCATCGTTGGTGGCGGCACCATGGGTGCTGATGTAGCCGCGGTTTGTGCACGCGGGGGTTGCGCGGTTCAGGTAATGGAGCCTACTACCGAGCGCCGCGCACTTTTACCGGATTACTTTGCCAATACCATGACCGATCTTGGTTATGAGCATCGCCTACATTTACTCTCAACAGCTGGGTCCTTGGAAGAAATAGATTGGTCTGAAGTTGATTTGGTAATTGAGTGCGTACCTGAACGCCTGGATATCAAGCAAGAGTTATTTGCCAAGCTAGAGCAATACGCAAAACCAGAAGCGGTCTTAGCGAGTAATAGCACCAGCTTTCCAATTAGCGATATTTCAGCAGGACTAAAAACAGCGGCACGGATGATTGGTTTGCATTTCTTCATGCCTGCACATCTCGTGCCTTGCGTGGAAGTGGTCTACGGTGCAAAGACTTCGCCGATGGTGGGCGAAAGCCTTTCTCGTTTGATGACGGCTTGCGGTATGGTTCCCGTTACCGTGAAAAAAGATTTACCAGGCTTCTTGGCAAATCGCTTACAGCACGCCTTATCGCGCGAAGCCTTCGCCATGGTCGACGCCGGCATTGCTAGCTTAGAAGATATCGATAAGGCCGTACGTTTTGGCTTTGGCTTTCGTTATATTGCTGCAGGACCTGCAATGCAGAGAGACCATGCTGGATTGGATGTGCATGGTGCCGGTGGTGCAACGATTTATCCGACTCTCAATAATTCCCCAGATATTGCCAAATGCTTAAGTGATCGCATCGCTAGTGGCAAGCTGGGTATGAAAACCGGTGAAGGTTTTTATTCTTGGACTGCAGACACCATGAAGGCAGAGCGAGAGCGCTACCAGGAAGCCTTGCGCGAAGGTCTAAAAATTATTCAAAAAGATTTACCTCAGATTGACTAGGTTAGATCCTTAAGATTGAGCTTTCTGAGTTGAGGTGCAAGCTTATAGGTCAGCAAGACAACTAGCAAGGTTGCAGCTCCACCAAATACGATGGATGGAACAAGCCCAATCAGGCTCGCTGCAATTCCAGATTCAAGTGCGCCCAATTCATTGGAGGAGCCAATGAATATCCCATTGATTGCGCTGATCCTGCCGCGCATCTGATCTGGAGTAGTCAATTGCATAATGCTGCCACGGATGACTACTGAGATAGAGTCAAAGCAACCAGAAATAAATAAGAAGAGTGCACAAAGCCAAAGATTGTTTGAAAGTCCAAAGGCAATAATGGCAATTCCAAAGCCGCCGACTGATAACAATAAATGTCTTCCAGAATCTTCTAGTAGGGGTCGACGCGCTAAGTAAAGACCGGTGATCACGGCCCCGGCTGCTGGCGCTGCCCTCAAAATTCCCAGGGTTTCAGGACCGGCATTGAGAACTTCTTTCACAAAGGCGGGGAGTATCGATACTGCGCCACCAAAAAGTACGGCGAACATATCTAGCAGCATGATGCTGACAATCAAATCGTGTTTTCGTACGTAATGAAAGCCTTCCAAAAAGCTTTTTAAGAAGTCATTGCTCATACCTTCTGACTTTTCAGGTTTGATGCGAATGAAGCTCACTCCATAGAGGCCGATGGCGCCACTCAATGCAGCCAGAGCATAAGTCCACTCCAGGCCAGCAAATCCAATCATGAGTCCGCCTAGACCCGGCCCAGTTACCACGCAAATTTGAAATGCAGAGGATGCATAAGCGGTATAGCGCGGCATTTGATCTCGGGGAATAATTTGTCCAAAGATAGCCTGATAAGAAGGGCGCAAGAGTGCACGAGCTAAACCTAAAAAAGCTACTGCTAAATAAATTAAGGGAACGGGCGGCGCCAACCAATCCAGTGCGATTGCAACTAGAAACAGGGCAACGGCAATATGAAAGGTGCAGGCAATCGCAGCGATCCATTTTCGAGAATGGCGATCTACTGCATGGCCAGCATAGAGGGCTAATGCAAAGTAGGGAATGAGTTCCGCAAGACCAATCAAGCCAAGGGAAATAACGCTGTTGGTAATCTCATAGATATGCCAACCCACTGCAACCATCATGATTTGATAGCTCAGGGTTGCGCCTATACGGTAGAGCAGCAGAGTTTTAAAGGCTTGGCTAGTTTTCATGAATTTTTCTTATTCTAAAGGGGGTAGTGATTTATGCTTTAGATATGAAAAAAACCATCCGTATCTGGGATTTGCCGATTCGCCTGTTTCACTGGTTCTTGGTAGTCGGCATTATTCTGAGTTTTGTCACTGTCAAAGTCGGCGGTAATGCGATGAGTTGGCATGCGCTCTCTGGTTACTGCGTGCTCAGCTTGATTGTCTTCAGAATCCTGTGGGGCTTTGTCGGCTCTTACCATGCACGCTTCATTCATTTTGTACCGAGTCCAAAGGGTTTAATGCATTTTCTAAGGGGTAAGGTCAAAGCGGGTCTTGGCCACAATCCCTTGGGCGCCTTATCTGTTCTAGCTTTACTCTTTTCAGTTGGCCTTCAAGCAGTAACTGGCCTGTTTGCAAATGACGATATTGCCTTCGAAGGACCTTTTGCAAAATATATTTCTAGTGGAACAGTTGAGTTGCTCACTTCAATTCATCGTCAGAATGAAATAGTTTTAATTATTTTAATTGCGCTGCATTTATGTGCAATCCTGTATTACCAAAAATTCAAAGGTGAGAATTTAATTAAACCTATGTTGGTGGGTGATAAAGAAATTGACCCAAGCGAAACAGACATCAATCTCTCTGCAGACTTGGGCCATGCTTCCAAGGATGGAGGTTGGCAAAGAGGCTTTGCGCTATTGCTACTCAGCCTCATTGCGATAACTCTGGGCTACTTCATTACTAGCTGATTACTTTTTCTTAAAGTCATCATGACAGGTTTTGCAGGTAGCATTAGCTGCACCAAAGGCCTTTTTGATTGCCTCTTGATCGCCTGACTGCGCAGCAGTATTAAGGCTAGCAACAGCCAACTGCATTTTTTCTCCCGCCGCTTTAAATTTAGCGTTATCTGACCATACGACTGGAAGAGCATTGCCGCCTTCAGTGCCTGGACCAAAAGCCTGCCATGGCAAAGTCGAGATCATGGCAACAACGGCCGCGTTCTTCGCTACTTCATCTTTATTAAACGGTGCCTCGCCTTTAACAACTGCACCAATTTTCCCAAAGGAATTGGCCATCACAATAAAAGCGCTTTGACGATATTTAATAGCGTCTTCTGGTTTTTTAAAGTCCGCATAAGCAATACCTGTCCCAGCGGCTAGTGCAGGTACGATGGCGGCCAAAATGACATGTTTTAGTTTCATAGTTAAGCTCCAGTGAGGTCAGTGGGTTACTGCTGATCAATTCGAATTTTTAGAATACTTCAGAAAAGCATTTGCAGGGGAAGTGTGACAAAGTAAACAACATTCTTAAAAAAGGCTGTCAAGGGCTCCATCCAAAAGCTGCCAATGACGCCCGTGAAGATGAGGGCCAGAACAATAAAGAATCCGTAAGGCTCTAGTTTTCCAAAGGCGATGGATTGTCGTGCTGGCAATAAGCTCGCCAAAATGCGACCGCCATCTAGTGGGGGCAGAGGGAAGAGGTTAAACACCAGTAAGACCAAGTTCCAGGTGATGCCCGCTTGAGCCATGGCTAAGAGGAATCGCTCATTCACGTCAAAACCAAAGAGGATGATCAGGAAGATGGCCCAAATGAGGGCTTGGATGAAATTGGATCCAGGTCCGGCTAAGGCTACCCAGATAGAGTCAATTCGGGGGTTACGTAGACGCCCAAAATTGACTGGAACTGGCTTGGCATAGCCCACTAAAAAGGGGGACCCACTCAGAATTAACAGCAGGGGAATGAGGATAGTACCCACAGGATCTATATGTTTAATGGGGTTGAGACTGACTCTCCCAAGCATATAGGCGGTATTGTCACCAAATAGACGGGCTGCATAGCCATGGGCAGCCTCATGAATGGTGATGGCAAAAATCAAAGGAATCGCATTAATGGCAACGGCTTGGATAGAATAGTCAGTAATCATGACAATATGATATCCATAGGAGCAAAAAGTGACAGACGATAAAAAACCTGAATCAAAGACCCCCGCTAAGCCCACAGCAGCTAAGCCAGCAGCCCGTCCACCAGCCCCAAAAGGTCCGTCTGGTCCTGGCGGCAGGCCTCAGGCAGGCTTTGGGGGTGGAAAAGCCATGATGCGCAAGGCTGGTCGCGGCCGATAGTGGATAATTACACTATCAAATAATGTGTTTAATAGGGGTTTAGCATGAACGAATGGCATAAAGAGTCGAAAGAAGAAATCAATAAGAAAATCATCACTTTGATCGTGATGTTGGCGGCTGCTACTAGTTTGGCTATTTTGTTTGCGTTGGTTGCGGCTCACACTGGCTACGTATTCGGCTAATTTGCATTAATGACTAGCCATCGCCAACCTGCAGTATTTGCTGGCCATGGCAGTCCAATGTACGCCATTGAACCCAATCGCTATACAGCTGCTTGGGCCAATCTTGGTAAATCACTTAAACGCCCAGATGCCATCTTGGTCATCTCGGCCCATTGGGTAACCCGCGGAGTGTGGGTTACTGCAATGCCCAAACCTAAAACCATTCATGACTTTGGCGGATTTCCGCAAGCCCTTTTTGATATTCAATATCCAGTACCAGGTAGTCCTGCACTGGCAGATCGCGTAAAAGAATTGTTGGATGTTCCCGTAGTGCTTGAGGAGAACGAGTGGGGTATTGATCACGGCGCATGGTCTGTTCTGACATACCTTTATCCAAATGCAGATGTACCAGTAGTGCAACTGAGTCTAGATGGCTCCATGTCTGCGACTGAGCACTATGAGCTTGCTAAAAAATTACGACCTTTGCGTGACGAGAATATCTTGATTCTAGCTAGCGGTAATGTTGTGCATAACTTGCGCACTATTCATTGGGAAGACGGTGCAACACCTTATCCATGGGCTATGAAGTTCAATGATTTTTTTGTTTCTGAGATGCGCGCCAATCATCACGATAATTTAATTAATTGGGAGCAGTGCGGTGATGCCGCGCATCTATCTATTCCGACCCCTGAGCACTATTGGCCAGCTCTATACGCGCTTGCCCTACAAGAGCAAAATGAGACCCCTAAAGTATTGATTGATGGAGTAGAGATGGGTTCTATTAGCATGCTCACTTTTTCAATCCAATAAATATCGAATATGTGGCTATCTATTTTTGCAATTTTTTTTGGCGCCGGTCTTGGTGCTTTGCTGAGAGCGGGCTTTAATCTCCTCACAGTCAGCGTTACCTCAACTCTTCCATTAGGTACTTTTATTTCCAATATGGTTGGCGGATATTTCATCGGTATTGCCGTAGCTTTTTTTGGCAATAATCAAAGCCTCTCCCCTGAATGGAAGCTATTCGTGATTACGGGATTCTTGGGTGGCCTCACTACTTTCTCCAGCTTCTCTGCCGAAGTGGTTGGTTTTATGCAGCGTGGCGAAGTGAGTTGGGCGCTAGGTACTGCGCTCTTACATTTAGTTGGCTCACTCTGCCTAACCTTTTTAGGTATTCTGACTTACCAAGCGCTGAAGTAAGTTTGTGCATCTAGCTTACTCGGGCTTAATATTTCCAGCCTTGACTACAGCACTCCATTTTGCAGCTTCTGATTTAATGAGGGCTGCAAAATCAGCGGGACTTCCGCCGCCAATTTCATTTCCTTGGGAGAGCATCAACTCTCTGAGTTGGGGATCTTTAAGCGCCTCATTAGCGGCTTTATTTAATATATCGATAATGGGTTTAGGTGTGCCAGCAGGCGCAATAAAGCCTTGCCAATTAAGCACTTCAACTTTAGGGTAACCAAGCTCCACAAAACTAGGGACACTCGGAAAGAGCGGAGATCTTTTCTTGCTCGTAATAGCAATAGGGCGCAGTTTATCTGCCCTAATACTCGGCACTGCAGAGTACATCTGATCAAACATCATGTCGACGTTGCCTGCCATCAAATCGGTCAGCGCAGCAGAACCACTCTTGTAAGGTACATGAATCATTTGGATGCCAGCATTTTGCATAAACAGCTCGGCTGAGAGTTGATGGCTGCCGCCGATTCCTCCCGAGGAGAATGTCAGGGTCCCTGGTTTTGCTTTGGCTGCTGTAACGATATCTTGAATAGTCTTGTATTGGGAGTTCGGATTCACTACTAAAATCAGCGGCCCCTTTTCTACTAGGATGATGGGAGTTAGAGCAGTTTCTGGGTCATAGCGTAAGTTTCCAAAAAGCGTTTTGTTTACTGCTATTGGTGCAAAGTTGCCCATACCAATGGTGTAGCCATCCGGAACCGCTCTTGCAACAAACTCAGTTCCAATGTTTCCGCCAGCACCTGGTTTGTTATCAACCACAATCGCTTGCTTCAGAATGACGCTCATTTTCTGAGCCAGTTGTCTGCTCCGAGAATCTGCGCTGCCACCCGCACCATAAGGCACTATTAAATTAATGGATTTGCTAGGGTAGCTATTTTGAGCCTGCGAAGTCAGCGCCAAGGAGAGCGCTGCGCCGGCAATAGTCATACTCAGAAGTGAAGTCAGTTTCATATCAATCCCATTGTTCCAAGGGCTGCGCCCAGTGCAATCAAATATAAAGGATGCCAGCGGGTAAAGACTGTCATCCCAATAGTTAGTAGAGTCAATCCATAAGCAGCATAGCTATGATTGATTTGCAGTGCAATCTGCCACGCAGAAGAGAGAACTAAGCCAATTGCTAGTGCAGCAGCAGCGTACTGAATCGCCTTCTTTTTTTGTTCGTCATTCATACTCAGGATCAGTCGTTGCACAAAGTACACCAAAATAGATGATGGCCAGGCAATAGCAAAAGTGGCTAGTAGCGCCCCCAGAATCCCTCCAACATGCCAGCCGATCAGAGTGACCGTCATAAAATTTGGGCCGGGAGCAGCTTGAGCAATCGCAAAGTAATCAGCAAAAGTTTGTAGGTCTATCCACCGTTCTTGATTAACCGAAAGCTCTAAAAGGCTGGGAAGTAATGCATTGATTCCGCCGAAGGCAATCAAAGAAAAAGCAGAAAGCTTTAAGAACAAACCGAGGAGTATGCCCATTACTTGCGAGCCTTCTTGAATGCTAAAAGCAAGGCAAGCGGCGATACCAGGAGAACAACCCAGCCAAGGCCAAGATGGAAATAGCTTGCGGCCGTCACTGTCAGAGCTACGACCAAAAGCATTGCGGGGTATTTAAACTCATCACGCAACATTTTGATACCAGTGGAGGCGATTAATCCCACGCCCACTGCAGAGATGCCTCTGAGTAGGCCTTGAACACTCTCTAAGTTACTGTAATGCTGATACAAGACTGCTAGCAACATCACAATACAGATTGGCCCAAGGGTCAGGCCAAGCGCTGCGGCAAAGGCACCCTTAGCTCCACAAAGGCGTGAGCCAATGCAGACAGCGAGATTGAGAATATTGGGTCCTGGAACAATCTGACATATCCCAAGAATAGCGCTGAACTCTTCTGAACTGAGCACCTTGTCTTGCTCTACCAGAGTGCGGCGAGCCCAAGGTAGCACTCCACCAAAACCAGACATACCGATCTTGCTAAAGGTAATAAATAATTCTGTTGGAGTGAGTGTTTTCAAAAGTGTTAAGGCTGGTATGGATGAGGTACTGGCTTTTGATCCAACCATGCTTCCAGAGTTTCAGTAATCCCCTGAGAGAACATTTTAAAGACAGGCTCTGCGATAAAGCCTAGGTGGGGAGTGGCCAATAAATTTGGGGTGCTGCGTAAGGGATCATTGGATGGTAATGGTTCAATATCAAATACGTCGATGGCAGCTTGGCCGGGGCAACCTTTTTTGAGGGCTGCGCATAAGTCGGACATATTAATCAATGCAGAGCGCGAGGTATTGACCAGAATGGAGTCAGGGCGCATTAAGGCGAGTTGATCAGCGCTGATCAAGCCCTTAGTTCCGGGGCCTGCTACTAAGTGCATAGTAACTACTTTCGATGTGCGTAGTAATTCATCGAGACTGACGGAAGTGGCATTTTCAATTGCAGCACGTTCTGGAGTCATGTTAGGGCTCCAGGTAACAATCTCCATACCGAATGCCCTACCAACACGAGCAACGGCGCTGCCGATGGCGCCAAGACCAAGAACGCCTAAACGCTCACCGCAGAGCATGGGTAGAACGGAGAGTTCATCGCGCCAGCCACCAGAGCTCACGAGATGATTTTGGCGAACCAATTGTTTTGACGCACCCAAAATTAATGCCCAGGTTAATTCGGCAGTAGTTTCTTTCGAAGGGCCTCCTGGCGTGCAGGCAATTGGAATATTACGAGAAAGAAGGGCGGCGCTATCTAGCGTGCCATTGCGCTTGCCTGTGAACATCAATAATTTGAGCTTTGGCAGCCTCGCAATCATGGCTTCATTAAAAGGGGAGCGGTCACGTACGATGGCAATGACATCAGCATCTTTGACTGCCTCATATAAGGCCTCATCTCGCAATGGCTCATGATGAATTATGAGATGTGAATTTTGCTCTATCCGATCCCATTGAGAGAAGCGACGCAGGGCGCGCTCGTAATCTCCGAGGATGACGATATTCGGTAATTTGGCCATGATGACTGCTTTCTTCTTTAGGGTGGGTTAGTCGGGAGTACAAAGACTCAATATTTTCTTGAGATCGGGTGCACTTCCTAGATTCCATAATGCTGCAATGAGTTGAGCAGTTTTTTCTTTGCCAATCACTGGCTCAGTCAAGCTAGTGAACTTTTGCTCTAAATTAGCGTCGCTCATTGGATTCTCAACAGACCCAATTGCATTTTTAACGAAGATATGGACTTCTCTTCCATCCTTCAGAATCGCTTTGACGTCCACCGATGCTTCACTGATGGATGTATCAGTTGTGGCGTTTACTTTGGCGCGCAAGGCAACTACATCAGGGCGATTGACAATATCATCGGCATATTCACCTTCACCCGCTTGACCGAAAATTAAGCCGACGGCACAGCCATGGTAGACGCTGAATTTACCTTCTAGACCATCTTTAGGTGTTTTCTTACCAGTTAATTCTAGGACAAGTGGATGAGCGCGTAATTCAATGCGTTCCACTTCTTCTGCTTTGACGCCTTGTGCTTTGAGTTGCGCGCACGCATCAATGGCTGGGTGGATCACAATTCCACAAGCGAATGGTTTGTAGGTGTTTAATGAAATCTCAAATGCTTTACCAAGCTCTCGATCAATTTCTGACCAGTCACATTTAGTTGAAACGGTTTGCATATAGCCACGGCCCGCTTCTAAAGCTTTAGGGCTAGCAGTAAAGCCATGCTTTGCTAACAGGGCAGAGAGTTGTCCTGCACGTGCTGCACCGCCTGGGTGAAAGGGTTTTGTCATGGTGCCAAATTGCTCACGCATACCCACTGGCTGAGATGCTGCGATGCCTAATGCCATGGTGGTTTTCTGGACATCCAGCCCCATTAGACGTGAGCAAGCTGCAGCAGAGCCTAGCATGCCAGTAGAGCCAGTGATATGCCAGCCACGATGGTAGTGGTCTGGATACATAGCATTACCAACACGGCAAGCAACATCAATTCCTAAAACGAGTGAATCCACTATTTGACGGCCTGTGACATTCGTATGTTCACCCAAAGCGAGAATGGCAGAGGCTACTGGTCCTGCAGGGTGTATCACCGTTTTTAGATGCGTGTCGTCAAAGTCAAAGGTATGCGAGCTAATGCCATTGATGAGCGCTGCACCACCCATGTCAACGCGATCCTTTCGCCCCAGAATGCTTGCCTGAGGTGCTGGTTGAAATTCGCGGATAGCAGCTAATGAGGATTCAACGCTCTCGTGATTAGCTGCGCCAATTGCGCATCCAAGCCAATTTAAAAAGGTGCGATGAGCCTCATGGTCAACCTCAGGACTCCAGCCTTGACTGGGGTGTGAAGTAACAAACTCAGCCAATATTTTAGTGACTGGTGGCGCATTTAGATCGGATGCTGCTTGAATAACTTGGGACATGTGATTTCCTATTTTTTATAAGTATCGAATTTAGTGAGAGTGAATAGCTGAGTAACCGAGTAACTGAATTTATTCCAATTCAATATTGCGTTCTTTGGCGACCTTAGCCCAGCGAGCAATATCTTCTTTAATATAGTTTTCAAATTGTTGCGGAGACATCGGCATTAATGTCATGGCTTCATTGGTCATTTTTTCCGAGAAATCGGGAAGCGCCAATGCCTTATTGAGCTCCGAATTAAGCTTCTTAACAATCGCAGGCGGAAGGTTGGCGGGGCCAACGATTCCATACCATTGCTGCCCATCAAAGCCGTTGTAGCCAAGCTCCTTAAAGGTAGGAATATTCGGTGCAGCAGGATTACGCTTGGCGCCAGTGATGGCTAAGCCACGAACTCGATTGGTATTTAAGTAGGGCATGGCAGCAAAGAGGGTTGGCAGCATCGCTTGAGTTTGGCCTGCTAACAAATCCGTATAGGCTGGCCCTACACCACGATAAGGGACATGAACCATGGAGATTCCTGCAGCCAGCTTTAATTGCTCCATCCCTAAATGGGTCAATGTTCCTGGGCCAGCAGAGCCGTAACTGATTTTGTCTGGATTCTTCTTGGCGTAATCAATAAATTCTTTGAAGTTTTTAATCGGTAAATCAGGATTGATGACCAGAGCGTTTGGCGTTGCCCCTATCATGCCAATTGCCGTGAAATCTTTTATGGCATCGTAGGGTAGTTTTCGAACCGCTGGATTAGTTCCATGCGAGCCAACGTAGGCAACCATTAAGGTGTAGCCATCTGGGGTCGCTTTTGCGACTGACTGCGAGGCAATAGTACCTCCGCCTCCACCAATATTTTCTACAACGACGGTTTGACCAATCGACTTGGACATTTTCTCAGCAAGCGAGCGAGCGATGTTATCGAGACCACCCCCAGCCGCCACTGGGGCAATCAACTTAATTGGCTTGTTGGGGTAGCTCTGTGTTGATTGCGCTGCAGTATTGAAACTCGTTACTAAGCTTGTGCATGAAAAAATCAAGGCAGATAAAAAAATCGGCATTTGCCGATGGAGGATATTAGACATGTCTCGAGCCCAGATATTTTTTAGATTAAGCTTCTTTTATAAATGAATTTTACTATTGATATAGAAATACTTTTTAAAAAGGAAGCATCATGATTTTAGAGCACTGCGATATAGAAATTGACCCAACTGAGAGCGCTGAGTTTGAGGAGGCCATTTTGCGTGGCGTCAATACGGTGATTGCTAAAGCTAAAGGCTTCCAGGGTTTTAAGGTTAACCGCAGTATCGAAAGTCCTGCTCGCTACCTATTGCTGATTTACTGGGATACCCTGGAGAACCATACAGTGGACTTTAGGGGGTCTGAAGCCTTTGCTGATTGGCGAGCTATTGTTGGGCCATTCTTCGTAAAACCACCTTTTGTTGAGCATATGACTTTGGTGGGTAAATCACGCTAAAACCCTCGGTATTTAGGCGATCTGTTTTTTTCGGATCGAGCGTTCAAGTGGGATGGTGTCTAGGTTAGGTTCTAGCGCTTCCCGCTCATCAAATACGAAGCAGCTACCGTTGTAGTGTGCGGAGCCAACTTCTTCAAAGTACTTGAGGATGCCGCCCTCTAGCTGATAGCTGTGTTGCATGCCAATTTCACGCATGTAGAGACCAGACTTTTCACAACGAATTCCACCGGTGCAAAAGCTTACTAAAGTTTTATCCGCTAACTCATCTTTATGAGCTGAAATTGCCGCAGGAAATTCTGTAAATTTTTCGATATTAAAATGCAGTGCATTTTCAAAAGTCCCATACTCGACTTCAAAAGCATTGCGTGTGTCCACCATGACTACTGGGCGTCCTAAATCATCGGTTCCACGATCAAGCCACTCTTGTAACTTTTTTGGTGTAATGAAGTTAGCGCGACCTTCTTCTGGACGAATCGCTGGGTGATTCATCCGAATGATTTCATTCTTAATTTTGACCAACATCTTCTTGAATGGCTGAGTTTCGGACCAGCTATCTTTGGTTTGAAGGGTTGCAAAGCGCGGATCCTGGCGCAAGTAATTTAGAAAGTGACGCAATGCAGGTTCACTACCGGCTAGGAACATATTGATGCCTTCACCAGTCAAGAGAATGGTGCCCTTTAACTCGCCAGAATTGCACTCATCTAGGATCTTGGCGCGTAGCTCAATTAAATTGTCTAGACTGACAAATAAGTAGGCGGCCACGTTCAAAATTGGTTTCATAGGTAATCTCATCTTGCTCCGGCATCCATTATCAAACAAGCGGCGAGGATGGGTGGTAATCTTGCAGTCTTAATCGAGGGAGATGATGCATGCCGATTTACTTGAAAATAACTAAAAAAGCCCTTTTATTTGGCTTTTTCATGATGTTCGCTGGTTCTTTTGCTAGCGCTCAAACTGCGGGTGTAGGCGCTTGGCCTACCCAAAAACCGATTCGCCTGATTGCTGTTTTCCCGCCTGGCGGCTCTGTGGATCAAGTGGCGCGTACCTTGGCCCCGGCTTTGCAAGCAGAATTAAAGCAAAACGTCATTGTCGAAAATGTTGGTGGAGCATCTGGCGTGATTGGAACGGCCGCCATGACCAGGTCAGATCCTGATGGCTATACCTTTGCTGTAGTTTTTGATACTCACGGAGTAAATCCAGTCCTCAAAGATAAGCTTCCGTATGACACGATTAAAGACATAGCCCCTGTAACCTTAATTGGTACCTCACCGATGGTATTGGTGGCCAGCAAGAATTCTGCTATCACGAGCTTTAAGCAGTTGGTAGACCAGTCTAAGACTGGTAAACAATTTAGCTATGGATCCATTGGTATTGGTAGCTTAGGTCACCTAGCTATGGCGCGTTTGGCTAAGCAAGCGGGCTTTGATTGGAATCACGTTCCTTACCGTGGCGGAGGACCATTGATGCAAGATGTACTCGGTGGCCAAGTTCAACTGGCTGTTGGCTCAGAATTCTTAGTCAAGCCCCATATTGATAGTGGTGGTGTTATTCCCCTAGTCATCACTACCGTTAAAAGATCCCCTGAGTTGCCCAATGTGCCAACGATTTCTGAGAGTGGCTTCCCTGGATTTAATGCACCAGCATGGTGGGCAGTTTTAGCTCCAGGAAAAACTCCACCGGCAATCGTCAACGCCATGAACCAAGCTGTCACGAAAGCACTCAAGACGCCTGCAGTTGCATCTAAATTAAAATCACAAGGCATTGAAGTTGTTGCTGGTAATCCAGAAACTCTGCGTGACTTTATCGGTAAGCAAATTGCGGTATGGGGTAAGTTTGTGATTGAAAACAATATTAAAGAAACACAATAAGGAATTGATATGAGTGAGCGTTTAATTCCCTATCAGCCGATGGACCTGGCTGAGCCTGCTGATTTGGTAGCAGCTATTCGTAAAAGACGCGGTGGTCAGTTCATTAATTTGGATCGCATGCTTTTACACAGCACTCCAATTGCCGAGGGCTGGAACCATTTTGTGGGCGAGATTCGCAATAATCTCTCCTTAGATCCAAAGCTGCGTGAGTTGGCGATGTGCGGGGTAGCTGTTCTGAATGGCGCTGAATATGAGTTTTTCCATCACGCTCCGCCGTTTATAAAGGCTGGGGGCACTGAAGAGCAAGTGAAAGCACTGCGTTTAATTGGTCAGCCAAACTTTCCTAGCGCCTTATTCTCTTCTGTAGAGAATGATGCTGCAGCACTCACGTTCCAGATGACGCGCAATATTCAGGTGGATAGCGCTCTGATTAAGCGCTTGCAGGCTACTTTGGGTAATACCGATACCGTTGAGCTTGTCACTGTAGTGGCAGCTTACAACATGGTCTCTCGGTTCTTGATTGCTTTAGATGTCAATACCGAGGAACATCCTCCTGAGTAATTCATGAACCAGGATAGCTTCATTCACTGGGAAGAGGGTGGCCAGAACTGTTCAGCAGTTTGGCATTCTGAAAATGGGATCGCAGCACATAAAAAAGTGGTGACTGCCGACGATACATTAACGGCAGATGATGCTTATCATTTGGCATGTGAAGGTACGGCTATTCTCTGGAAGGGTGATTTCCAAAACGCTAGACAGTTATTGCAGGCCTTGGTTCGTCGTATAGACAAACCATCAAAAAAATCAAAGCGTGCCGGTAAGAGGGTGGATAAGTCTATCGATGCTGCCCCCAAGAAAACAGCAAAAGATATTTTTAATCAACACCGCCTAATTCAATCTCAGCGTGCCCGAATACTGGGTATGTTGTTAATTCAATGTAATGCGGATCACACCATCTCTCTACGTCGTGCGCCCAATATCACGCAAGCATGTTTAGAGGCATATGGCATCGTTGATCACTCTTATGTAGTTTCTTTGCGTGAACTCTTGGGCGTAGTCAGCGCTCATGAGTGGCGCAAAAATGGTTTGCCTATTCTGGCAGATGAAAATGGCGAGCCAATTTACGTTCACCCGCATTACGGCGTTTTCTCACCCGTTCGTGGTGAGTACATTGAGTTAGTTTGTAGCGCCCCTTTACCCAAATCCCTTGATCGAGAATCCACAGCTTTTGATATTGGCGTGGGTACTGGTGTGCTATCGATTATTTTGGCAATGCGGGATGTGCAAAAAATTGTTGCCACCGATCAAGATGATCGAGCGCTGATATGTGCCAAAGAAAATATTGCACTCTTAGGTTTAGGTTCTCAAATAGACATTGTGAAGGCTAATTTATTTCCAGCAGGAAAGGCTTCATTGATTATCTGTAACCCACCATGGGTACCTGCAAGGCCTAGCTCCTTACTAGAGTATGCGGTCTATGATCCCGAGAGTCAGATGCTCAAAGGATTTTTGGCGGGATTGAAAGAACATTTGCTGCCTCAAGGTGAGGGCTGGTTGATTCTGTCTGATTTGGCCGAACATTTAGAGCTCAGATCTCGACAAGAGCTACTCTCTTGGATTGAAGATGCCGGATTAGTTGTTCTTGACCGTATTGATACCAAACCTAAACATCCGAAAGCATTTGATGACTCAGACTCTCTTCATTTTGCAAGAGCAGCTGAAATCACTTCACTCTGGCGCTTACAAATTCATCAGAAGTATTAGCTTCACCCATCCAACTCTCTGAATATCCTTGGAGCCTGCGGGCCCTTTAATTGAAGGGGTTGTTGGCCGGGAAAACATCTAATAAAATAAATGAGAATGATTATCATCTTTCATTATTGAGTTGATGTATGTAAGGGCTTTGTTTCTTGATAGGAAAAAAATTAAAGATTAGCGCATCTAATCTCATTCCTCTTGGGGTAATTGGGGCGCATATTTCCATTATTTTTGGAATGGGAATATTTCAAGTGAGAGCACCGCAGACTTTTGCACCAGAGAGGCTAGATCTCAGTTTGAGGGACTCGCTTGATCATCGCGCTGTATCCAAAGTATCAAAACAAACTCAGGACATCAACGTCACTCCAAGTTACCTTGCATCAACGATTGCGAAGGACTTCAGTAATCATGAGCCAAGCATGTCGTCTCCGGTAGCTCAAACCTTTCGTGATAGAAATATATTTTTCAATCCAAAACCCATTTATCCCCTTTTAAGTAGGCGAATGCGTGAGCAAGGGGCCGTTCAACTCAAGTTGTGTATTGATGGTCGAGGGCGAGTGGAACATGTTCAGTTACTCAAAAGTTCTGGCTATGAAAAACTAGATAGATCCGCCATAGAGGGTGTGAGAGAGTGGAAATTTTCTGCCCTAGAGCCTCAGGATCAGGTCATATCTCACTGCTACCATCTCCCGATCCACTTCAGGTTAGAGGCGTAACTTGAAACCAGAGTTAAGTGTCTCGAGAGCAGATTTTGTAAATCCTCAATTGAGATTAGATAAGGTGATTGCCAGTTCGACTTTGTTTGGCAAAGAGAAAACCGTGGTCATCATCCACGATGGCGAAAGATATATTTTAAGAATTACTAAATTAAAGAAGCTTATTTTGACTAAATAGTGATGCACTAAGCACCCTAATTTATTAGCCAGCAAAAGTATTTTGATATGCGATTAGCCAGCGATTTGATGTTTTTATCTCTGGAGATTGCATATGAAGCAGAAAAAATTGGTTTGGGCTTTGCGCTTGGCCTTGATTTGCGGGTGTTCCTTGAGCTCGGGTATTCAGGCTAAGGAAATAGATTTGCCAAGAATGGATATTGTCGGCAGCGAGGAAAATGCGCGCTCGAAAATTCCAGGTACGGTCGAAGTAATCAATCAAAAGCAGCTGGAGTTACTTCAGCCCTTATCTATTCAAGATGCTCTTAAGACTATTCCAGGTATCAATATCCGGGGTGATGAAGGCGGCTTAGGCTCCATTCCGAATATTGGCATTCGAGGACTTAATCCTAGTCGTAGTCAGAAAGTCTTGTTACTGGAGGATGGTGCACCTATCCACCCCAGCCTATTTATTTCTAGCGCCTCTTATTACAGCCCGCCTGTTGATCGTATGAGCGGCATTGAAGTTTTGAAGGGGGCATCAGGCTTGCAGTACGGCCCTTCTAATATTGGTGGGGTTATTAATTACCTGACCAAGACTCCAGAGGAGGGCTTTAAGCTTTCTGGTAAAGCGGGTAATTATGGTTATCAATTGGCTCAAATTGAGGCCGGCGGAAAGTCGGAAAGTAATGGAGCGATCGCAGGCATCAACATCATTAAGTCAGAGAGTGATGGGTATCAAGGCAATGGCTTCAAGATGTACGACATTCTTTTCAAGGGCGGGGTGGCCATTGATCAAAATCAATGGCTAAGCCTGAAATATACCCACTATGACAACAATATCAATACCTCATATGTTGGCTTGAGACCAAATCAATATGACACACGATTTTCAGGGAATCCCGCCCCCAATGATTACTTCGTTACTCAGAGAAATGCTGTTGATCTGAATCACTCTTGGGAGCTCGGTTCAGGGACAAAAATGAACACCTTGTTTTACTGGAGTCGCTTAGATCGGGATTACTGGCGTCAAAGCATCAGTAGTCGTACTGCGGACAAAACCAGTTTTACTCTTTGCAATGGTAATAATGATTGTATGTTTGGGCGTAATCGGGAATTTCAAATGCTCGGAGTGGATTCACGAGTGACTCATGCTTATGAGGCAATGGGCATAGGTAATGAATTTGAATTTGGGCTGCGCTTGCATACTGAGTCGCAATCAAACCAGCTGGTGGCATCCCAAAGCTTAGCTAAGTCTGGAAGAGTATCAGGGCATGAAGAAAATAAAGCCAATTCAGTAGCTCTCTTTGCGCAAAATAGATTCTTGCTATCAAAAGACTTTGCAGTGACTCCTGGTGTACGTATTGAAAGCTATAACCAATCTCGAAATAATGTCCTGACTGAAAAGTCAGGTAGTGCAAAGAATTTAGAAACTGTGCCTCAAATCGGAGCAAGCTGGCAACTGATTCCAGAGTTACAGCTTTACTCGAGTGTATATAAAGGATTTGCGCCCGCTCAATTGGCAACTGCCATTAGTGAAAAGGGTGTGGATCAGCAATTGGATCCTGAGAGATCAACTAATTTTGAGTTTGGTCTACGGGGCGTCAATAACGGGTTCAGCTATGATGCGGCGATATTTAGCATGAACTTTAGTAATCAAATCGTCAATCAAAGTCTTGCTGCGGGCATTACTAAAGCCAACGGCGGCAAGAGCTTACATCAGGGGATGGAATTATCTTTAGCTTACGCGCTTGAATCTGGATGGGGTCTGAGTGGGAATCTAACTTACATTCCGGTTGCTAAGTTTGTTGGTAATTCTTCTATGGGGAAAGATGGAAACCGTATCCCATACACATCAGAGTTGGTATCGAATTTAGGTGTCAGCTATCAGAAAAATGGCCTCAACACTTTAGTTAGTGTGAATTACTTATCACCTCAATTTGCCGATTCAGCAAATACTGTTTTGTCAAACTCCATTGGCACTTTAGGGGAAATCTCTACTATCACCACTGTGAATTGGAGTGCGAATTATGCAATCAATAAAAGTTTGAAAGTATTTGGTGTGGTCAACAACTTGCTGAACAAGCGCTATATTTCCAGTAGAAGTCCTGATGGAATTTTTGCTGGCGCACCCATCAATTTTCAAGCAGGCATGAGTTACCAGTTTTTCTAATGCAATAGATAGCTTGTAGTCATTTTTTCTATCTCAGCCAATTATTTAGCAAATAGCTGGCTGGGATCCTCGAATGCTTTGAACTCTAAGGCATTGCCAGCAGGATCGAGAAAGAACATGGTGGCCTGCTCCCCCACTTTTCCTTTGAAGCGAATCTGTGGCTCGATGATGAACTTCATGCCACTGCTACTTAATTTATCCGCTAATGCATGCCAATCTGGCATTGTCAGCACCACCCCAAAGTATTTTACGGGAACTTGATGTCCGTCAACCTCATTTGAGGCTGCATGACTGCATTCTTCAGGTGCAAGGTGGGCAACTAATTGGTGTCCAAAGAAGTCAAAATCAATCCATTCATCAGAGCTGCGACCTTCTGCGCAACCTAAGGTGCTGCCGTAAAAAGTACGGGCTGCTTCCAGGTTGTCTACAGGAAAAGCCAGGTGAAAAGGTTGAATGTTTGACATAGCGGTCCTTGGCAAGATGTGGAATTAGGCTCAGCAAGCTTAAATAGATGTAATGATGAAGTTTAGTATATTGAGAGCATAAATATAAAACTGTGACACGGAGATAAAAATGATCACTTTTCAATTGGGCAGGATTTGCCGTTCTATCGCTCAGGCAACCCTGATCCTGAGTTTTTCTGGTTTAGTGCATGCCGCCTATCCAGACAGGCCAATCAAACTCATCGTGCCCTATCCTCCTGGTGGGGCTACCGATGTCATTGGACGAATTCTAGCCAAGAATTTAGGTGAATCTTTGGGTCAGCAAGTGTTAGTTGAGAATCGCGGTGGAGCTGGTGGCAATATCGGTGCAGAAGCGGTAGCTAAGGCAAACCCAGATGGCTACACCTTACTGATGGGCGCAGTTACCTCACATTCCACTATGGCCACGCTTGAAAAGGGCAAGTTACGTTACGATCTCCTGAAAGATTTCACTCCGGTCATGATTGTTGGTTCTGTACCTTTGGTGGTGGTGGTGAACCCCAACGTTCCCGTAAGAACCTTAAAAGGCTTAGTGGACTACGCAAAAGCCAATCCAGATAAATTAAATTACGCCTCTTCCGGTGCCGGCGCACCGCAGAGAATGGGTGCAGAAATTTTCCAAAAAGAAGCGGGTCTCAAAATCACGCACGTGCCATACAAGGGTAGCGGCCCAGCTATGACCGATTTGGTTGCGGGACAAGTCAACATGATAGTAGAAACCGTTCCGGCTGCATTGCCGTTTATCAACGCTGGGCAATTACGTCCTCTAGCAGTGACAACGGCAAAACGCATTTCGATGTTGCCTGATGTTCCCACGACCGCTGAATCTGGTATGCCTGCGCTGGAAGTGAGCTCTACCTTTGGTGTTTTAGCGCCAGTCGGTACGCCCATGCCTATCGTTGATCAGTTAAATAGTGCTATCGCTAAACTATTACTCAATCCTGAGGTGAAGGAAGCATTCCTTAAGCAGGGTGTTTACGCCGCAGCGCCAACCAAGCCCAAGAAATCAGCTGAGTTGCTAGCTACTGAAGTGAAGCGTTGGGAAAAGGTCATCAGAGAAGCTGATATTAAGGCTGAGTAAGCACCATTTATTTTTTAAGTTAAAGAGTTACTTATGACAAGCAATGTAGATAAAGAAAAAAAGCTGCCCACAGAGAGCGGTTTACGTAAGGGCTTAACCAGTTACGGCGATAAAGGCTTCTCGCTGTTTTTGCGTAAAGCATTTATCAAGGGTGCTGGCTATACCAATAGCGCTCTGGACCGCCCCGTCATTGGCATTATTAATACTGGCAGTGCTTATAACCCCTGTCATGGCAACATGCCGCAACTGATTGAGGCTGTAAAGCGGGGCGTGATGTTGGCTGGTGGCTTGCCGATGGATTTCCCCACCATCTCGATTCATGAAAGCTTTGCTGCGCCTACCAGCATGTATTTGCGTAACCTGATGTCAATGGATACGGAAGAGATGTTGCGTGCTCAGCCGATGGATGCAGTAGTGATGATTGGTGGTTGCGATAAAACTGTACCTGCGCAAATGATGGGCGCAGCTTCTGCTGGTCTTCCAGCAATTCAGTTGATCACTGGTTCCATGCTGACGGGCTCCCATCGAAGCGAGCGTGTGGGTGCATGCACTGACTGTCGCCGCTATTGGGGAAAATTCCGCGCTGGCGAAATTGATGAAGTTGAAAAAGATGAAGTGAATGACCAATTGGTAGCTAGCGTAGGTACCTGCTCAGTCATGGGTACTGCTAGTACGATGGCTTGTATCTCTGAGGCGCTTGGTATGACTGTGCCTGGTGGCGCAACACCACCAGCAGTTACTGCCGACCGTATTCGGATTGCAGAAGAGACTGGTACTCGCGCTGTACAAATGGCAAAAGACGGCCTAACAATTGATAAGGTATTAACAGCAGACGCTTTTGAAAACGCGATGCGTGTTTTATTGGCAATTGGTGGCTCGACTAACGGCATCGTACATTTAGCTGCCATCGCTGGTCGTATGGGCCTAGAGATTGACTTGGATGCACTCGATAAGATGGGTGATGAGACGCCAGTGTTGGTGGATTTAAAGCCCTCTGGTGATCACTACATGGAGAACTTCCATGATGCTGGTGGTATGACTACGCTGCTACGTGAGCTCAAGCCTTTACTAAAGCTAGATGCGATGACGGTAACAGGTCGCACTTTAGGTGAAGAGATTGATGCGGCCCCTCCAAGCTTTAAGCAAGATGTAGTGCGCAAGTTCGATAACCCGATTTATCCACGTGGCAGCATTGCAGTATTGCATGGCAACCTAGCACCCGGTGCCGCCATCATTAAACAATCAGCGGCCAATGAAAAACTTATGGAGCATGAGGGTCGCGCTGTTGTGTTTGAAAACAGTGAAGACCTAGCCAATCGCATTGATAGTCCAGACTTGGATGTGACAGCAGATGATATTTTGGTGCTGAAGAACATTGGCCCTAAAGGCGCACCCGGTATGCCAGAGGCAGGGTATATTCCGATTCCGATGAAGCTTGCTCGCGCTGGCGTAAAAGATATTGTGAGAATTTCTGATGGGCGTATGAGTGGAACGGCGTTCGGAACCATTGTGTTGCATGTGACTCCAGAAGCTGCAGTAGGTGGACCATTAGCGTTTGTGCATAATGGTGACCGCATCCGCTTGAGCGTGAAGAATCGTGAGATTAGTTTGTTGGTCTCAGATGAAGAGTTGGCAAAGCGTGCAAAAGCAAATCCAGTAATGGAGCCCACTGCAGAACGTGGCTACCTAAAGCTATTCTTAGATACAGTCACTCAAGCAGACAAGGGCGTTGACTTTGATTTCTTGAGAGCAGTGAAGATCGTTGGTAAAACGCCGAAGCGTTAATCGAATTTGATATCAACCTTATTTTGAAATCAAATCAATGTAAGGTTGATAGCTAAAACTGCGGTTGCGAGATTGACCCGTGACCTCAGTAACAATCCCAAGTCCCTCTAGGGTTCTAGCGGCAGCGTTCGCAGTTGGAAAGGTCGTCTTTAGCTCTACCTTAATACGATCAATCGTAAAGCGCGGCATCATCGGTAACAATTCAAAGAGACGCAAGCTTGCAGGGCTTGCGCCCTGAGACGCAAGCAACAGACGCCTATCAGCTGACACTCTAGATGCCACTTCAATGATTCCTCTTTCGGCTGACGTAGCTGCTTCAGTAACGCCTTCTAAAAAGAAACTTACCCAGGACTCCCAACCACCCTCAGTTCTGATGGCGCCAAGTAAACGGTAATACTCCATTTGATGTTCTTTTAAGTAAGAGCTTAAATACATCAGAGGCTCTGGTAACAAGCCAAAGTATTCCATCAATGCTGCAATTAATAATCGGCCAATACGACCATTACCATCTAAGAATGGGTGAATGGTTTCAAACTGGGCGTGAGCAAGGGCGATATTTACCAGACGCGGTAGACCATCATCCTCCTTGTGAATAAATTGCTCAAGATTGGCTAGAAGCTGAGGCACTTCATCTGCTGGTGGTGGAACGAACACTGCGTTACCCGGCCGCGTGCCGCCAATCCAGTTTTGGGATTTACGAAGCTCACCAGGTTGTTTGCCTGTGCCCCTTACGCCATTGAGAAGTAGCTGATGGGCGCCACATAAAAGACGAACACTTATAGGTAGACCAGCCTCATCGCGCAAGTTTTCTCTAACAAACCGAAAGGCTTGCATGTAGTTAGTGACTTCTTCAATGTCATCGGCATTCTTAATATCTAAGCCAGCTTCGTCATCAAATAAGTCGGTGAGGGTAGCTTGAGTACCTTCAATCTGGGAGGTGAGTAAAGCCTCTTTGCGGATAGCGCCATAAAGCAGCCAATCAATCGACGACACTAAACCTGTTACACCAGATAGGCGCGCTAATGCGAGCTCAGCCGCTTGGTTTTGCTTTATATAGCAGGCAGGCGAGAGTGCTGGATCTTTAGGTGGCAGTGGCGCAGGAACAAATGCCTTAACGGATTCGCTAAGGGTGCTTGTAACAACATAAGTGCCGCTAACTCGGTTCATATTAAAGAACTCTTTAATTTAAATATGTATATTAAAGTACTCTTTAATAAAGAGTCAAGTTATTAAAGTCCCTATTAATTAGCGGTAAAACAATGCTCTAGAAATATTTAGGTTGACGAAGCTCTTAATCCCTTTATCCGTAAGCTTTCCAGACGTACCCCCAACCATGTTTTTTATCTAGTTCGATTTTGCTTGAATACCCCCAATAATACCCCCAGAGGTTTTGGCTAGAGCTGGATTTGGAAAGACCATGATGGCCTTGCAAGCTTTTATCTATATAGAAAAACGCCACCCTGGTGGGTGGCGTTGGACTGTTACATACTTCAAAATGGTGGAGTCGGCGGGAATCGAACCCGCGTCCGCAAATCCTCTACAACAAGTTCTACATACTTAGTCATATCATTTAATTTAGCTAGCTAGTCACAGACTGACATGTTCCACGCTGGCGATTCACTAAGTTTTCGAACCATTCCCCGTGACATGAAATGATCTTATCTCTTGTAAATGACCCTGATCTAGCTTTCGCTAGCTGACCCAAGAGAGAATCAGTTCAGGGGCAACCGCAATTAAGCGGCTAGTGCGAAACGTTCGTCGTTTGCAGTTATTACATTCCCATTGATTTACGAGATAACGGGTCCTCGGTATGCCCTTGATGCTTTGTAATCCACGTCGAAACCATGTCGACCCCGGAGTTCATGCATTGGAGAATCTATTTTAAGGCGCTTACCCCTAAATTGCTCGTTATCTTTTTATCTCCCTACTGCGGGAAGATGATTTCCAGTAATTCTTTTGGGTGATATACGAGATAATCCGCGCCCCAGGCCTCTGGAGGCTCCTCGCAGCCACAATAGCCATAGGCTGCTGCGATGGTCTTCATGCCTGCTGCCTTACCCGCCACGATATCTCTAATGTCATCACCGACATATACCGATTTAGTCGGGTCAATATTGGCGAGTCTAGCTGCGTGCAAAATAGGCTCGGGATGGGGTTTTGAGTGAGGGGTGGTGTCGCCTGAAACTGTTGATGCTGCTCTTTGGCGTAAGCCCATTAACTCAGTTAGGGGATTGGTAAAGCGCTCGCTTTTATTGGTAACAATGCCCCAAGGTAGCTTTGCGCCATCTAATTGATCAAGCAAGTGGTCAACACCATCAAAAATGACGCTATTGACCAAGAGTGCTTTTTCATAATTTGAGAAGAACTCATCTCGAAGCGGAATGAAATCAGGATGATCGGTATCGATCCCAAATGCCCCTTTAATCAATCCACGAGCCCCTGCCGAAGCACGGGGGCGTAATACCTCATATTGCATAGCTGGAAGATTGCGAGTGATGAGGAGTTGGTTAGCAGCTGCGACAAGGTCTGGAGCCGTATCGGCAAGAGTGCCATCAAGGTCAAAAAAGATGCCCTTGTAAGGGCTTACTAACCCACTACTCATTTGCGAACAGCAATCATGTAGTTCACATCCATATCTTCACCCAATTTGTAGACTTGTGTGATGGGGTTGTATGTCATCCCCTTCATGCCAAGCATTTCCAATCCGGCGTGACGGGTAAATGCGACTAATTCAGAGGGCTTAATAAATTTGGCATATTCGTGAGTGCCCTTGGGGAGTAGTCGCAAGATATATTCAGCGCCAATAATGGCAAATAAGTAGGACTTGGGGTTGCGGTTCAGGGTGCTAAAAAAGAGGGTGCCGCCTGGTTTACACAGCTTTGCACAGGCATGGACTACAGATGAGGGGTCTGGCACATGCTCAAGCATCTCCATACAGGTAACAACGTCATATTGCCCTGGCTCTTCCTCAGCTAGCGCTTCAGCTGAAATAGAGCGGTATTTGAGGGTGGCGCCTACCTCTAGCGCATGTAACTCAGCGACTTTAAGGGCTTTTTCAGATAGGTCGATGCCGCAGGTATCAGCGCCTGACTGCGCAATCGACTCCGCCAGAATCCCGCCGCCGCAACCGACATCAAGAACTTTCTTGCCGTCCAAGTCAACAAAGGACTTAATCCAGTTGAGGCGCAAGGGGTTAATGGCATGCAAAGGCTTGAATTCGCTTTGGGGATCCCACCAGCGATGGGCTAGGGCGCTAAATTTAGCGATTTCAGATTGATCGACGTTCATAGGGATAAGCGCGGTAAGCGCGTTGAGATAGGTGAATTACGAATATAGCGGAAATAAAAAAGCCCGGCAGAACCGGGCTTTTTTACAAGTAAAAAAATTACTTAACTGCAGCTGTACCAACAACTTCGATGTCGGTGCGGCGGTTTTTAGCGCGGCCTTCAGCAGTTGCATTTGATGCAACTGGATTGCTCTTGCCTTTTGATTCTGTGTAAATACGGCTACCGTCAACACCTTTGCTTACTAAGTAAGCTTTAACGGACTGAGCACGACGCTGGCCGAGAGCCATGTTGTAAGCATCAGTACCAACGCTATCAGTGTTACCAACAGCAATAATTACTTCTAATTTGATCTTGTTCAAGTCAGCAGCGATCTTGTTCAATGTTGCTTGACCTTCTGCCTTCAATGTTGCTTTATCGAAGTCATAGAGTGTGTCAGCTTGCAAAGTGATCTTGCTTTGGCTTACACCGGATGCTGCAGGTTTTGGTGTTAAAAAGCCGTCGCAACCAGCAGCTGCGGTTGCAGGTGTCCAGTTGTTGTCACGCCAGCACAATGTGCCGTCGCCGTTTTTCCAGCTCAAACCAGCACTGTTTTCCCAGTTATCAGAAGCCATTGCTGCGGAAGCAGAAACAGTAACAACAGAAGCTAACAACACTTTTAGGGTTTTGTTCATTTTTAGTCCTCAAAAATCTCTTTTTTAATTAAAGTCAAACTTAAATGTAATTCGCCCTACTTTGAAGCAAAAGACCGCAAAGCGACACATCTCAATTTAGTACAAACTGACAGAATCTTAGCATAGGGGCTATCAGTCATCAAAATGATATTATTTCAAAATGGAACAAGCCGCTAAAGAAACACTACCAATATCCCTAGAAGACGAAATGCGGCGGTCCTATTTGGACTACGCAATGAGCGTCATTGTCGGCAGAGCCCTGCCAGACGTACGTGACGGCCTCAAACCGGTCCATCGCCGGGTCTTATTTGCGATGTATGAATTAAACAACGATTGGAACCGTGCTTACAAAAAATCTGCCCGTATAGTTGGCGATGTGATCGGTAAATACCATCCACATGGCGATTCTGCGGTGTATGACACCATTGTTCGCATGGCCCAGGACTTCTCTCTGCGCTATATGCTGGTTGACGGGCAGGGTAACTTTGGCTCCGTAGACGGTGATAACGCTGCTGCAATGCGGTATACCGAGATCCGCCTTCGTAAGATCGCCCATGAGCTTTTGGCTGATTTGGACAAAGAAACCGTGGATTTTGGGCCAAATTACGACGGTAGCGAGAAAGAACCACTGATTCTTCCTGCAAAAGTGCCTAATTTGCTCATTAATGGCAGCTCAGGCATTGCCGTGGGTATGGCGACCAATATCCCTCCCCATAACTTGGATGAGGTGGTTACAGCCTGTTTACACGTATTACACAACCCAGAATGCACGATTGACGAGCTCATTGAAATCATTCCGGCACCGGATTTCCCGACCGCCGGCATTATTTATGGCGTTCAAGGTGTTCGAGAGGGCTATCGCACTGGCCGTGGCCGTGTTGTGATGCGTGCCAAGACTCACTTTGAAGACCTCGACAAGGGCGCTCGTCAGGCCATCATCGTCGATGAGTTGCCATACCAAGTAAACAAAAAGAACTTACTCGAGCGTATTGCTGAGTTAGTGAATGAGAAAAAAGTAGAAGGCATTTCTGATTTACGTGATGAGTCAGATAAGTCAGGTATGCGTGTAGTCATTGAATTGAAGCGCGGTGAAGTGCCTGAAGTAGTTCTCAATAATTTGTACAAGAGCACTCAACTGCAAGACAACTTCGGTATGAATATGGTGGCTCTGGTAGATAACCAGCCGCGCCTGTTGAACCTGAAGCAAATGCTGGAGTACTTCTTGCAGCATCGTCGTGAAGTTGTGACACGTCGTACGATTTTTGAATTGCGCAAAGCTCGTGAGCGTGGTCACGTCTTAGAAGGTTTGGCAGTTGCATTGGCAAACATTGATGAATTTATTGCCATCATCAAAGCTGCTGCAAACCCCGTAGTTGCTAAGCAAGAATTAATGAGTAAGCCTTGGGACTCTTCCATGGTGCGCGAGATGTTGGCGCGTGCAGAGACAGACACTCCCGGCGGTCGCAATGCCTACCGCCCTGAAGGTTTGCTGCCAGAGTACGGCATGCAAACTACCGGCCTCTATCGTTTGTCTGATAGCCAGGCGCAAGAAATTTTGCAGATGCGTTTACAACGCTTGACTGGCCTCGAGCAAGACAAGATCGTAAATGAGTACAAAGATGTGATGGCGGAGATTTCGGATTTGCTTGACTTACTTGCTAAGCCAGAGCGTGTCACTCAAGTCATTGAATCTGAGTTGAAAGAAGTACAAGCCGAGTTTGGTATTGCTGGTGGTGACTCTGGTCGCCGTTCATTTATTGAAATGAATGCAACCGAGTTGTTCACAGAAGATTTGATCACTCCGCAAGATATGGTGGTCACACTCTCTAACACTGGTTACATGAAGAGCCAGCCTCTGAGTGAATACCGTGCGCAAAAACGGGGTGGACGTGGCAAGCAAGCTGCAGCTACTAAGAATGAAGATTGGATTGAAACACTCTTCGTTGCGAATACGCATGACATTATTTTGTGTTTCTCCGATCGTGGCCGTATGTACTGGCTCAAAGTGTGGGAAGTTCCACAGGGTAGTCGTAACTCACGCGGTAAGCCAATCGTGAATATGTTCCCGCTGATTGAAGGTGAAAAGATTACCGTGATTCTCCCGATTAAGGGATATCAAGATGATCATTACGTCTTTATGGCAACGAGCTTGGGTACTGTGAAGAAGACACGTTTATCCGACTTCTCCAATCCACGTAAGGCCGGAATTATTGCTGTCGACTTAAATGAAAACGACTTCTTAGTTGGCGCTGCGATTACTGACGGTCAGCATGATGTGATGTTGTTCTCCGATGCTGGTAAAGCGGTTCGCTTTGATGAGAATGATGTTCGTCCAATGGGTCGTACGGCGCGTGGTGTGCGCGGTATGAACTTAGGCGAAGGTCATCAAGTCATTGCCATGTTGGTTGCTCCAGCTGAAGCTGCTGAAGGTGTTGAGGCGGCTGTCGTTGATGCGAATGGCCTTGCCATTCCGAGTAGCGTGTTGACTGCAACTGAAAATGGTTTTGGTAAGCGCACTCCGATTAGTGAATACACCCGTCATGGTCGCGGCACTAAAGGCATGATTGCGATTCAGACAACCGAACGAAACGGAAAAGTAGTTGCCGCTGCTTTGGTATCTCCTGAAGATCAAATTATGTTGATTACTACTGGCGGTATCTTGGTGCGCACACGCGTTTCAGAGATTCGTGAGATGGGTCGCGCCACACAAGGTGTCACATTGATTAACGTTGATGAAGGTACACGTTTGTCTGGCTTGCAGCGCATTGCTGAAAGCGATACTGATGATGAGAATGATTTGGATGATGGTGAAGACGGTGAAGGTGGAGATGTTTCCGCTGATCCAGCGCTGGATTCCAATTCTGCCAAAGCTGGCGATGCCTAATTGGCATCCACTTAAGGTTAATTAACTCATCATGACGTTTGACCGCCGCATTTTCAATTTCGCTGCGGGGCCTGCTACCTTGCCTGAAGAGGTATTGAAGCAGGCCGCTGCAGAGATGTTGAATTGGCGTGGCTTGGGCGCCAGCGTCATGGAAGTGAGCCATCGGGGCAAAGAGTTCATGGCCTTGTATGAGGAAGTGCTGCAAGATTTGCGTACCCTCATGGGCATTCCGGATTCCTACGAAATATTGATGCTTCAAGGCGGTGGATTAGGTCAAAATGCTGCCATCCCCATGAACCTGATGCCCTTAGCCAAGAATGGCCCCAAGGCAGATTTTTTGGTGACCGGCATTTGGTCGGAAAAGTCGCATAAAGAAGCGGGCAAGTATGGTGTTGCTCATTTGGCAGCCTCTTCTGCGGCTGAAAAATTCAACACGATTCCAAATCGCTCGAGTTGGCAGCTGTCAGATGATGCTGCTTACGTTCATTACTGTGCGAATGAAACTATTGGCGGCGTAGAGTTTCCAGATGTGCCTGATGTCAATGGCAAGCTCTTGGTTGCTGATATTTCTAGCAATATGCTTTCTAGAGAAATCGATGTCACAAAGTGTGGCGTCTGGTTTGGTGGCGCACAAAAAAATATTGGTCCATCCGGCGTAACGATCGTGATCGTTCGAAAAGATCTGATGGGGCACAGTATGAAAATTACACCATCGATTTGGGACTGGTCTAAACAAGCAGCAACTGATTCTATGTTGAACACGCCACCTACCTTTGCCATTTACATGGCTGGCCTTGGCTTTAAGTGGTTGATGAAGCAAGGCGGTGTAAAAGTGATTGAGAAACGCAATCAAGAAAAAGCAGACTTGCTCTATAGCTTCCTGGATCAGAGTAGCTTGTATGAGAGCCGCGTTGCTAAAGAATATCGTTCCAGAATGAATGTCACATTCTTTCTGAAGGATGAAAATTTAAATGCTCAGTTTCTGGAGCAATCGAATGCAGCAGGCTTAGTTGCCTTGCGCGGTCATAAGGCGGCAGGCGGTATGCGCGCTAGCATTTACAACGCAATGCCGCTAGAGGGTGTCAAGGCCTTAGTGGAATTTATGCGTGACTTTGAAAGGCGTGCCTAATGAGCTCCAAAGACCAGAGTACCGAAGAACAGCACCTAGCGCCAATCCGCGACAAGATTGACGCACTGGATGCGCAGATTTTGGATTTGTTATCACAGCGTGCACAAGCTGCTCAAGAGGTCGGCCACATTAAGGGTGGGTTTTCATCACCAGTGTTCAGGCCAGAGCGTGAGCGTCAAGTTGTTGCTCGTTTACAGGAGCTCAGCAAGGGTCCGTTGTTGCCTGATGGTATTGCGGCAATTTGGCGTGAGGTCATGTCTGCCTGCCGTGCTTTAGAAGCGCGTCAGACGATTGCCTATCTTGGACCAGCAGGAACCTTTTCAGAGCAAGCAGCACAAACCTATTTTGGTCACTCGATTGCCGGTCTTCCTTGTAACAGTTTGGATGAAGTATTCAAGGCAGTAGAGAAGGGCGCGGCGCAGTTTGGTGTTGTGCCTGTAGAAAATTCTAGTGAGGGTGCGATTTCAAGAACCTTGGACTTGCTTCTAGATTCGCCGATGCGGATTAGCGGTGAAGTAGTGCTGCCTATTCGCCACCATCTTTTAAGTAAGAACGGTAGCTTAGATGGCGTGACTACGGTTTGTGCTCACGCTCAGGCTTTGGCGCAATGTCAGCAATGGTTGAGTTTGCATGCTCCCCACTTAAAGCGCCAGGCAGTGAGTAGTAATGCAGAAGCTGCTCGGATGGCTGCCAATGATCTGACTTTAGCGGCGATTGCTGGAGACCCTGCGCAAGAGGCTTACGGATTGCAGGCAGTAGCCGCACAGATTCAGGATGATCCACACAACCGCACCCGTTTTGTGGTGGTTGGTACTTACGAGTGTCAGCCTACCGGCAAAGATCAAACTTCTTTAGTGCTATCAGTGGATAACCAACCAGGTGCCGTACATCGTTTATTAGAGCCCTTGGCTAAGCATGGTGTTTCCATGAATCGCTTTGAGTCTCGTCCTGCTCGTAAGGGAACTTGGGAGTACCACTTCTATATTGATGTAGCGGGGCATGCTGAAGATGCAAAAGTAGCCAAAGCCTTGGACGAGTTAAAAACGACAGCTGCTTTTTATAAAAACCTCGGCTCATATCCTCACTCAGCATGACATCAAAATCTAATATCGGTTTAAAGCATATCCATGCGATAGCACCCTATGTCGGCGGGCGACCTATCAGTGAGGTTGCGCGTGAGTACGGTCTTGATGAAAATAAGATTGTGAAGTTGGCATCTAATGAGAATCCATTAGGCATGCCAAAGTCGGCGCAAGACGCGATGCTTAAGGCTGCGAGTGACTTGGGCCGCTATCCAGATTCCAATGGTTTTGAATTAAAGAATGTTTTATCAGCACGTTTAGGTGTTCCAGCGGATTGGATTACCCTGGGCAATGGTAGTAACGACATTTTGGAGTTGGCTGCACGCGCAGTAGCTCAAGCTGGCGATGAGGTAATTTTCTCTAAACATGCCTTTGCGGTATATCCATTGGCAACACAAGCTGTTGGCGCCAAGGCGATTGAAGTGGCTGCCACTGCAATGTATGGCCATGATTTACCTGCTATGTTGCAAGCAATTAAAGCCTCAGGTGATAAAGCGAAGTTGGTGTTTGTGGCTAACCCAAATAATCCAACCGGTAGCTACTTAACTGCCAAAGAGATCGAAGATTTCTTAATGGCTGTACCTGATCATGTGGTGGTTGTATTGGATGAAGCTTATAACGAGTACCTCACCCCGGAGCAGCGCTACGATGCGATTGCTTGGGTGAAGCGCTTCCCAAACATGATCTTGTCGCGTAGCTTTTCTAAAGCATATGGCTTAGCAGGTTTACGAATTGGATATGGTGTGGCTCAGCCTGCTTTGACGGATTTGCTAAATCGTATCCGTCAGCCATTTAACGTCAATAGTCTGGCGCAAGCGGCAGCGATCGCAGCGTTCCAAGATTCTGCTTTCTTGCAGCAAGGTTTTGAATTGAATCGCGCTGGTTTAGTTCAGCTAACGCAAGCATTTGATGCGCTTGGCTTAGCTTACCTTCCTTCAGCTGGCAACTTTGTATTGGTGAGGGTGGGTGAGGATGATGGCGCTGGTGCTCGCATTAATTTAGAGTTGCTTAAGCGTGGCATTATTGTTCGCCCAGTTGGCAACTACGGTTTGCCACAATGGTTGCGTATTTCTATTGGCTTACCGGAAGAGAACGCAGCATTTATTGATGCCCTCAAAGATATTTTGGCGCAGCGGTAATTCAAGGTTAATTAAACAAATTTCATAAGCCAATGGCCATCATTAATCCATCTAGTAATTACGGTACCGTCGCGATTGTTGGTGTTGGTCTCATTGGCGCTTCCTTAGGCTTGGCATTAAAAAAAGCGGGCGTGGTCAATCAGGTTTTGGGTGTCGGCCGTAGCGCCGCAAATTTAGATCAAGCCCTCAAGATGGGTGCTATAGATGCTGTGGTCGACCTAGTTGAAGCGGCTAAGCAAGCTGATGTGATGGTGTTGTGCATGCCAGTGGCCCAGATGCGTGCAGCCTTTGAAACCATCGAACCTCATCTCGAACCCAGAACAATGATTACCGATGCGGGCAGCACTAAGGGCGATGTGATACTGGCTGCTAAAGAAGTCTTGGGTAAAAAAGCTTGCCAGTTTGTACCGGCCCATCCGATTGCAGGCGGTGCTCAACATGGCGCTAGCGCTGCAAAAGCAGATTTATTTGAGGGTAAGCAAACCATTCTTTGCCCCTTGCAAGAAAACTCTCCGCAAGATACCGATTTAATCGAAGGCTTTTGGCAGTCAGTTGGCTCTGTTGTTAAAAAGATTTCTTGTGTCCAGCACGATGCGATCTATGCAGCAGTCTCTCATTTACCGCATCTCCTGTCTTATGCATTAATGGCCAGCGTTGTGAACTCAGAAGATGCTGATCAAAAGCTCAGTCATGTGGGCGCAGGCTTTAAAGATTTCACACGCATTGCAGCTTCGAGTCCAGAGATGTGGCGTGATATTTGTTTGGGTAATCGCACCGCAGTTCTCAAAGAGCTTGATCAATATTTACTCATCGTGACCCATATGCGTAAATTGATTGCTGAGAATGATGGTGCTGGCTTAGAGAAGTTATTCAACAAGGCTAGCAAAGCACGCCAAGATTTGGATGGGCTTTGATGAGTGGCTTGCCGGATATCAAAATTGGACCATTCCAGCGAGCACAGGGCTCGATAGTCTTGCCAGGCTCTAAGAGCATTTCTAATCGAGCTTTATTACTAGCTGCCCTGTCTTCAGGCACAACAACTCTCAAAAATTTACTAGATGCCGACGATACTCAGGTGATGCGTAATGCTCTCCGACAGCTAGGTTTATCGGTAGCTGATCAAGTCGACAAAGTCTGTGTGGTCGAAGGTTGTGGCGGCAAGTTCCCAGTGCAAAATGCAGATCTCTTTATGGGTAATGCGGGTACAGCTATTCGTCCGCTAACAGCAGCTCTTGCAATGCAGGGCGGTAATTACCATTTATCTGGTGTGCCTCGTATGCATGAGAGACCAATTCGAGATCTGGTAGATGGTCTGCGCCAAGTAGGCGCAAAGATTGACTATGAATTGCAAGAAGGTTATCCGCCGATCAAGATTCTTGCTGCTGATATTGAAATTAAAGATGTAGTGAAGGTACGCGGCGATGTCTCTAGCCAATTCCTAACTGCCTTGTTGATGGCCTTGCCTTTGGTAGCAAAAGAGCCCGTCAAGATTGAGGTCATTGGTGAGTTGATTTCTCGCCCTTATATTGATATCACGCTCAAGCTGATGGCGCGCTTTGGCGTCAAAGTGGCTTGCCCTGATGCCCAATCATTTGTCATTCCTGCTAAGACGTCTGAGGCGGTATATCAAAGCCCTGGCGTCTTATCGGTTGAGGGTGACGCATCTTCTGCTTCTTACTTCTTAGCACTTGGTGCAATCGGTAATGGACCAGTGCGTGTTTTAGGTGTTGGTAGTCAAAGCATTCAGGGTGATGTGGCTTTTGCTGATGCGCTAGCCCTCATGGGGGCGAAGATTTCATCGGGCGAGGATTGGATTGAAGTTGCTGGTGTTCAGAATGCCAATGGCAAACTTAATGGCATCACAATCGATTGCACAGAGATTCCGGATGCTGCGATGACTTTGGCTGTTGCAGCTTTGTTTGCTGAAGGCCCTACTCGTTTGAATAATATTGCGAGCTGGCGCGTAAAAGAAACTGATCGTATCGCAGCGATGGCCAAAGAGCTAAAAAAGGTGGGTGCCATCGTGGAAGAGGGTGCTGACTATATCGTGGTGCAAGCTCCTCAATCGACCGCTGACTGGAAGTCTCCTGCAGAGGGCATCGATACTTATGATGACCATCGCATGGCTATGTGTTTCTCTTTGGCTGCTTTTGGCCCCAATGCGCTCAAGATCAATGACCCTAATTGCGTTGCTAAAACATTCCCCACTTACTTTGCTGAATTTGCAAAGATTGTTTCCTAAAAGTCTTTTTTGATGAATCTGCCTCCAGTCATCGCCATTGATGGACCTACCGCTTCTGGAAAAGGTACGGTTGCCTCCTTGGTGGCTGAAAAGCTGGGCTTTCATTATCTGGATAGTGGAGCGCTCTACCGGCTCGTCGCTCTGGGGAGTCAAAAAGCATCCATTGATCCTGAAAATGGCCCGGAACTGGGTATTTTGGCCAAAAAACTGGTGATTTCGTTCAAAAATGGCCAAATTCTGCTCAATTCGGAAGATGTGACTGATGCCATTCGCACAGAAAGCATTGGGTTGCGCGCTTCTGCAATAGCGGTACATCCAGAAGTTAGGCAGGCCTTAGTGGCTGTTCAGCAGGGTTTTAGGCTTGCCCCAGGCTTAGTTGCCGATGGTCGCGATATGGCCAGCGTGATATTTCCTGATGCGGTTTTGAAGATTTTCCTCACTGCAACAGCTGAGGCTAGAGCCGAACGTCGGTATAAGCAATTGATAGCTAAGGGAATTTCTGCTAAACTAGACGACTTGTTGCACGATTTACAAGAGCGCGATGCCAGAGACAGCAGTCGAGGTGCCGCACCTTTGTTGGTCGCAGACGGCGCCAAAGTGCTAGAAACATCGGAATTATCGATAGATCAAGCAGTTAAGACGGTTTTAGATTGGTATCAATCAAAAGCAGCTTAGTTTTTGGTGGGCAGTAAAGAGTAGTGGAAGTTGTTTTGGCGTCTTAAGGAACTCTACAACGCGATTATCTAATTTAGCGTGTTTCTTGGGGCTTTTTTAACCTAACCCGTCAAGCCTTCTGGCGGCACAAAGTGAATATATAAATGTCTGAATCATTTGCAGAACTATTTGAAGAATCATTAACCCGATCGAATATGAAGACCGGCCAAGTTATTTCGGCTGAAGTACTTCGCATCGACCATAACTTCGTCGTTGTTAACGCTGGATTGAAATCCGAAGCGTTTATTCCTGTTGAAGAATTCCATAACGACGCTGGCGAGATTGAAGTAGCTCCTGGCGATTTCGTTTCTGTTGCTATTGACGCTCTAGAGAACGGCTATGGCGATACTATCCTTTCCCGTGATAAAGCGAAACGCTTGGCATCATGGATGAATTTGGAAAAAGCGCTTGAGCAAGCTGAAATCGTTACTGGTACTGTTACCGGTAAGGTTAAAGGCGGCTTGACAGTCATGGTTAACGGTATCCGCGCATTCTTGCCTGGATCACTCGTTGATACACGCCCAATTAAAGACACCAGCCCTTACGAAGGTAAGACGATGGAGTTCAAGGTTATCAAGCTTGACCGTAAGCGTAACAACGTAGTGTTGTCACGTCGTGCGGTTGTTGAAGCTAGCCAAGGTGAAGAGCGCGCGAAGTTGATGTCTAACCTCAAAGAAGGTAGTGTTGTTCAAGGTATCGTTAAGAATATTACTGACTACGGCGCGTTCGTGGACCTCGGTGGTATCGACGGCCTGTTGCACATTACCGATTTGGCATGGCGTCGTGTGCGTCACCCAAGCGAGATGTTGACTGTTGGTCAAGAAGTTACCGCAAAGATTTTGAAGTTCGATCAAGAAAAGAACCGCGTTTCACTCGGCGTGAAACAACTTGGTGATGATCCATGGGTTGGTATCGCTCGTCGTTACCCACCAAACACCCGTTTATTCGGCAAGGTAACCAACCTGACTGATTACGGCGCGTTCGTAGAAATCGAATCTGGTATCGAAGGTTTGGTACACGTTTCTGAAATGGACTGGACTAACAAGAACGTTGCTCCAAGCAAAGCTACTGCATTAGGAACTGAAGTTGAAGTCATGGTTCTGGATATTGATGAAGACAAGCGTCGTATCAGCTTGGGCATCAAGCAGTGCAAAGCAAATCCATGGGAAGAGTTCTCACGTGGCCAACAAAAAGGCGACAAGTTGACTGGCGCAATCAAGTCTATTACTGACTTTGGTGTGTTCATTGGCTTGCCTGGCGGTATCGACGGTTTGGTTCACCTCTCAGACATTTCTTGGAATGAGCCTGGCGAAGAAGCTGTTAAGAAATACAAAAAAGGCGATGAAGTTGAAGCAACTGTATTGGCCATTGATGTTGAGAAAGAGCGCATCTCTCTCGGCATCAAGCAATTGTCTGGTGACCCATTCAATAACTACACATCCGTAAGCGACAAGGGTAGCCTTGTAACTGGTACTGTGAAAGCTGTTGATGCTAAGGGTGCAACTATTCACTTGGCTGATGAAGTTGAAGCTTACTTACGTGCTTCTGAGATCTCAACAGATCGCGTTGAAGATGCACGCAATGTATTGAAAGAAGGCGATAGCGTAACTGCAATGATCATTAATATTGATCGTAAGTCACGAGTAATCAATCTTTCAATCAAAGCTAAAGACAGCTCTGACCAACAAGATGCTATGAGCAAGCTCCAAGGTGATGCGCAGTCCGGTACAACCAATTTGGGCGCTTTGTTAAAAGCAAAAATGGACAATCAAGGCTAAATCAATATCGCCGCTTTCCACTGGGGAGCGGCGGTTTTTTTATTGATAGATATGTCAGATCAAGAGCAACAAGCAATTACTCGCTCCGAACTCGTGGAGAGCTTGGCGGAACAGTTTCCCCAGCTACTACCAAGAGATGTGGAGTTGGCAGTAAAAACATTGCTAGACACCATGACTCACGCTTTGGCCGAAGGCAAGCGAATTGAGTTACGCGGTGTGGGTAGCTTTGTTTTGCATCACCGTCCTGCGCGCACTGGTCGTAACCCAAAATCTGGTGAGAAGGTATTGATCCCAGAAAAACGGGTGCCCCATTTCAAGCCAGGTAAAGAATTACGTGAGCGTGTTGATTACAAGCCTCTGAAGCAGGTGAGCCCTAAAGAGGGTTCTGGTGCCTAGTCCCATAGCGCATATCCAGTGGTCCATTCGGACCATTTTTTTATTTAAATTCTGTACAGCATGATTCAGATCGCAACCTCCTGGCTGTTATTAATACCAGTCATGTTTGGCATTGGTTGGTTGGCTAGTCGCTGGGATCTGCGCCTTGAAAATCGTATGGATGAGCGTGAGCGCATGCGTCAGCAGCGTTCAACCTTTAAAGGCTTGAGTCTCTTGTTAAATGAGCAGCCTGATCAGGCAATTGAAACCTTAGTCAAGATCGCTCAGCTTGATCCTGAAACAATCGATCTTCACTTTGCTTTAGGTAATTTATTCCGTCGCCGTGGCGAAACTGAGCGGGCGATTCGAATTCACCAGCACCTGGCCAATCGAGATGACTTAAAGCCACGTGATCGAGATCATGCCGCCTATGAACTAGGTCGTGATTTTCTACGTGCTGGTCTATTAGACCGCGCCGAAGCATCATTAAATCGCGTGGGCCAAGGCAAGTTTGCGGCGCCCGCAAAAGAGAGCCTGCTCGAGATGTATCAAATTGAGCGAGACTGGAAAAAAGCCATCATTGCTGCAAGCGAGCTCGAGGCCCTGCAAGGAAAGTCACATCACACCGAGATTGCACAGTTTCATTGTGAGCTTGGTCAAGAAGCATTGCGTCGCAAAGATTTACCAGCGGTGGAGCAGTCTGTTCAGTTGGCATTACAAGCGGTTCCGCATCACGCCCGTGCACTCATTCTGCAGGGTGATTATTTGATAGCTATGGACCGCCCAGCTCAGGCAATCGAGGTATGGGCTTTAATTGCAAAGACTCATCCTGCTTATATGCATTTGCTTGCAGATCGCTGGATGGCTGCGCACACATCGCTTGATAAAGCAGATTCAGGCTTGAGTGCGCTGTGTGAGCTGCTTAAAACCCAAGCCTCTGGTGAGTTACTGGACATTGTGCAAAAGCATATGACCCAAATTCGTGGGGCTCAAGCTGCTGAGGTGATGCTAGTTGAGGTAATGCAGCATTCACCCAGTTTGAGTGCACTCTCGAAATTAGCAGAGACTCGCTTGGTTTTGGCTGAAAGTAACGGTACACCAGAGCGAGTGTCTGATTTACAGGCAACATTGAGTTTATTGAAGCAGCGTACAACCAGTTTGGCTCGCTATACCTGTGGTAACTGTGGTTTCCGTGCAAGACGTTTTTACTGGCAGTGTCCGGGTTGTAATCATTGGGAGGCATACTCCCCAAGACGCAGTGAGGGCGCTGTTCCCAGCGGCCCCTCAATGTAAGCTGAGCTGCAATTACTAATCTAATACTGAATTACTTGGAGATATCTTGAAAGTCACCATCATCGGCAGCGGTTACGTAGGTCTTGTTACCGGCGCTTGCTTAGCTGAGCAGGGCAATAATGTCTTTTGTGTAGACGTAGATTCCAAGAAGATTGAGATTCTTAATTCTGGTGGCGTACCGATTTATGAGCCAGGTTTAAAAGAGATGATTGAGCGCAATCGCGCTGCTGGTCGCCTGCAGTTCTCTACTGATATTGCAGCCTCTGTCGATCACGGCGACATTCAATTTATTGCGGTAGGTACCCCTCCCGATGAAGATGGTTCAGCTGATTTGCAATACGTTGTAGCAGCTGCCCGCAACATTGGACTTCATATGACAAGTCCTAAGGTGATCGTCGATAAATCTACTGTGCCAGTAGGTACGGCAGATAAGGTTTCCGCAGCGATTACCGAAGAGCTCAATAAAAGAGGTCTCTCACCAGAGCTTTGTTCAGTAGTTTCCAACCCGGAGTTCCTCAAAGAAGGTGCGGCAGTGGAGGACTTTATGCGGCCAGATCGCATTGTGATCGGCACACAAAATACTCCAGCAGGTCTGCGCGCTAAAGAGCAAATGCGCAAACTCTACGCCCCATTTAATCGCCATCACGAGCGTACCTATTACATGGATGTGAAGAGTGCTGAGCTCACCAAATACGCAGCCAATGCCATGTTAGCAACCCGCATCTCTTTTATGAACGAGTTAGCCAATCTGGCTGACTTAGTCGGCGCTGATATTGAAGCAGTACGCCAAGGTATTGGTTCAGACTCTCGCATTGGTTATGGCTTTTTATACTCCGGTACTGGCTATGGCGGCTCTTGCTTTCCGAAGGATGTTTCAGCTCTATCTAAAACTGCTATTGAGCATGGACGTGATCTGAAGATCTTAGATGCTGTCGAAGCGGTGAACGAAGCTCAAAAGTACATCCTCGTAGAGAAGATTGAAAAACGCTTTGGTAAGAATTTAGCTGGCAAGAAGTTTGCTATGTGGGGCTTGGCATTTAAACCGAATACTGACGATATGCGCGAGGCACCTAGTCGGGTCATCATCCAGGAGCTGGTTAAGCGGGGCGCCCAAGTGGTGGCCCATGACCCAGTAGCGATGCCGGAAACTAAACATTGTCTAGAGGTGGACTTCAAAGGTAATCCAGATGGTCTCAAACAAGTGACTTTGGTGGATGACCCCATGGCAGCAACCCAAGGCGCAGATGCCTTGGTAATCGTGACCGAGTGGAAAGCCTTCCGTAGCCCTGATTTTGACCTTCTCAAAGCCAATCTGAAGAACCCCATCATCTTTGACGGACGTAACCTGTACGAGCCCCAAGCTATGCAAGAATTAGGCTTTGAGTATCAGGGTATTGGTCGTCATAATTAACTAGCAGTACAAAAGAATCCATTAGATAGATTAGAGAGATTAGTTACATCGTGGAAAAAGCTAACCGAGAACAATTTTCTAAAGCCCGCTTATTGGTAGTGGGTGATGTCATGCTTGATCGCTACTGGTTTGGTGATACGAATCGGATCTCTCCTGAGGCGCCAGTACCAGTTGTTCAGGTAGGCAAGATCGATGAGCGCTTAGGTGGCGCTGCTAACGTAGCTCGTAACGTAGCCGCTCTTGGTGCTGTGACCACGATTTTGGGTGTGATTGGTGATGATGAGGCAGGGAGACGCGTTACAGATCTCCTAAAATCCAGTGGTGTGAATAGCCAATTAGAGATTGATAGCAAAGTGCCGACCACTGTGAAGTTGCGCGTCATTGCAAGACAGCAGCAACTGATTCGTTTGGATTTCGAAGAGGCTCCAAGTGAGGCAGCTTTGGCTCACAAACTCGAGCGCTATGAGAAGCTGGTTGGTGATGCTGATGTCGTGATTTTGTCTGACTACGGCAAGGGTGCATTAGGTCAAGTAACTTTGATGATTGAGCAGGCTCGTGCTCAGAAGAAGACAATTTTGGTTGACCCTAAGGGTGACGACTACGCTAAATATCGTGGCGCTACTGTACTCACTCCAAATCGTAGTGAATTGCGTCAAGTAGTTGGCCAATGGACTAGTGAAGAGGATCTCACCAAGAGAGCCCAAGATCTCAGAAAGTCATTAAACCTCGAGGCGCTTCTTCTCACTCGCTCCGAAGAGGGTATGAGTTTGTTTACCGATGCTGGTGTGAGTCATGTGAAAGCGCAGGCACGCGAAGTGTTTGATGTATCAGGTGCGGGCGATACCGTTATCGGTACACTAGCAGTCGCATTAGCAGCTGGCTGGCCACTAGAAAGAGCGATGGCTTTGGCTAATCGAGCTGGTGGTATTGTGGTTGGTAAGTTGGGTACTGCCACTGTTACTTCTGAGGAATTACAATGACGATTATCGTGACCGGCGCAGCTGGGTTTATTGGTGCCAATATTGTTCAGGCGCTCAATGCCCGTGGCGAGAAAAATATTATTGCGGTCGATGATTTACGCCCGGCCGATAAATATCGCAATCTAGCAGATCTAGACATCATTGATTACCTCGATAAAGACGAGTTTCTGGAAGCATTTAGAAGTGGTCGCTTTGGTAAGGTGAGAGCAGTCTTTCATGAAGGCGCTTGCTCCGATACGATGGAGACGGATGGCATCTTCATGATGGCAAATAATTTCCGTTACACCATGGATTTACTCGATATCTGCACAGAGCAAAAAGTGCAATTACTCTATGCCTCTTCAGCAGCAACCTATGGTGGTTCTGATGTGTTTGTAGAGAGTCGTGAGCATGAGAAGCCGTTGAACATCTATGGCTACTCCAAGTTCCTATTCGATCAAGTGATGCGCAAGCGCTTTGCTGAAAAAGCCAACACTGCACAAGTGGTTGGTTTCCGCTACTTCAATGTCTATGGACCACGTGAATCACACAAAGGTCGTATGGCTTCAGTGGCATTCCACCAGTATCACCAGTACAAAGCCAACGGCAAAGTTAAGCTGTTTGGTGAGTATGGAGGCTATGGCGCAGGGGAACAAAGCCGCGACTTTGTATCAGTAGAAGACGTAGTGAAAGTGAATTTGCACTTCTTGGATCATCCAGAAATTAGCGGGATCTTCAATCTTGGTAGTGGCCGCGCGCAACCATTTAATGATGTGGCTCATGCGGTAGCCAATGCCATGCGTAAAATTGATAATGCCAATCCTGCGAGCCTAGAAGAGTTGGTTAAAGAAAAAGCGATTGAGTACATCCCATTCCCAGATGCGCTTAAAGGTAAGTACCAGTGCTTCACGCAAGCAGATTTAACTAAGCTGCGTGCTGCTGGCTACTCAGAGCCCTTCCTCAATGTAGAGCAGGGTGTCAGTCGTTATATTGCCTGGCTATCAGCCAATGCAGATTTTTTGGCAAGCCCTCTCTAGGAAGCCAAAAGCAGTCAACCGACTGAATCTTTATTCGTTGTAACTAATCCACTTGCACTTTGTGTTGGTGGATTTTTTATTAACCTATGGAGATTAAATGAATCAATTATTAAAGTCTTTAGTATTTTCAGTGTTTGTAGCTGTCTCAGGTTTAGCTGCCGCCTCACCAATCAATGTCAATACTGCAACCCAGTCTGAATTAGAAAGTATCAAAGGAATTGGGCCATCTAAGGCAAAAACAATCATTGCTGAGCGTTTAGATGGTGGGCATTTTCAGGATGCCAATGACCTCCAAAAACGGGTTCGTGGTATCGGTATGAAATCCGTAGAAAAGATGGTGGATAACGGCTTAACTATTGAGGCGCCAAGTTCTTTTCGTGAACCGCATGGCCGCACCAATAAAGAGGGCTCCAAGGCTAGCAGACGTGGCTCACGCGGTCAAAGTGGTGCGCGCCATCATTCGGATCGTGCGGAACCAAGTCGCCGAAATTAAACCCTTTTACGCCTAGCCTAGCTTATGGCTAAAATGGTTTCATGAACACACCCTCTTACTTAACTATTTCACAGACCGTGGGCAATACGCCCCTGGTTCGTTTGCAACGTATTCCGGGCGCTGAAAACGATTCCAAAAATAATCTGATCTTAGGAAAGTTAGAGGGTAATAATCCAGCGGGGTCGGTAAAAGACCGACCTGCGCTGTCGATGATCCTGCGCGCACAAGAGCGTGGAGAAATTAAACCTGGCGACACCCTGATTGAAGCTACCAGCGGTAACACTGGCATTGCTTTGGCAATGACTGCCGCAATGTTGGGCTACAAGATGGTCTTGGTAATGCCTGAAAACCAAAGCATTGAACGTCGACAAAGTATGGCGGCCTATGGAGCAGAACTTATTCTGACAGCAGCTTCTGGTGGCATGGAATTTGCTCGTGACTATTCATCACAATTGCAGAAGGAAGGTCGTGGCAGATTATTGGATCAATTTGCAAACCCAGATAATCCACGCGCTCACATCGAGACGACTGGCCCAGAAATCTGGCGCGATACCGATGGCCAGGTGACACACTTTGTCTCATCGATGGGTACTACTGGAACCATTACCGGAGTCTCTACTTACCTTAAAGCCATGAACCCCAATATTCAGATTATTGGCGCTCAACCGGAAGAGGGTTCGCAGATTCCAGGTATTCGTAAATGGGCTCCAGAGTACCTGCCTAAGATTTACCAAGGCGATAGGGTTGATCGCATAGAGTATGTAAGCCAAGCAGATGCTGAAGAAATGGCGCGTCGCCTTGCGGCCCAAGAGGGCATCTTCTGCGGCATTTCTGCTGGCGGTGCTTTAGTGGTTGCCTTGCGAATCGCTCGCCAGGTTGAAAACGCCACGATTGTCTTTATCGTTTGCGATCGTGGTGATCGCTATTTATCTACTGGGGTTTTTCCAGCATAAGACAATCAAACTTCAACATTAAGTCTGCTTTGGCTTTTTCTTATTGGCAGTTTTCTTAGGTTTAGATTTGGCTGATTCGCTCGCTTTTGTTTCGGGCTTTGCCTTAGGTGTGCTGACCGGTACTACGCTTTGGTTCTTGTAGCCTAGGGCTTCTGCAAACTCTGCAACACTTTGTGCGTAAAAGTAACTGCGGTTGTATTGCACAATCGTTAGAAGGTTATTTAAGCCAACGACATAGCGTACTTGATCGTTACCATCTTTATCGGGATAAGGAAGATCAACAATGAGAGCCTTACTTTGTGGTTCAACGCCACCAGACTGAAGGTCACCTTGCTCATTGGTGAGGATGCCTTTTGTGATGAGTTCTTGAACGGTGTATTTGAGTTGAGGCTCACCATCAGCTAGGGCTCTTGCTTCGCTGATCGCCGCTTCCTGTACTGGGAAGTAAATCGGCATACCAGGCTGCCAACTATGTTTTTTCATGAAATTACCCACACTAGCGATAGCATCTTTAGGGCTTTGCTTAAGGTCAATGTGACCATCACCATCGCCATCCACTGCAAAGTTACGGATGCTGCCAGGCATAAATTGTGGCAAGCCAATGGCACCTGCATAAGAGCTATTTTGATTAAGGCAATTATTAAAGCGAGATGTACTCAAGCCTTGATTACTATTATTGGCTGGCAAGCTGCCACCGCTCTCAGTCCAGCACATAAGGACAAGTTCTTGAAGTTGGTCTTTAAAGAGTTGTTCTCTGCTCGCTTTATTGGGGGTATCGGGATAGCTGAAAGCTAAGGTAGAAAGTACATCCTTGACTCGAAAATTGCCGGTTTGACGGCCATAGATGGTTTCAATACCAATAATGGAGACAATGACTTCAGCTGGAACTCCCGATTCTTGCTCAACTTTACTGAGGAATGCTTGGTTTTGCTCCCAAAAAGCCTTACCAGCCTTCAGACGAACTGGCTCAATAAAGCGCTTGCGATAGGCCACCCAATTCTTTTTAAAGCTGCCTGATGGGGGTAGCACCAATTTACGAATGGAGGGGATCGTTTTGGTATCTAGGAAGCCTGATGCAAGAGTTGTCTGTGGGATTCCCTGGGTTTGGGCAATTTGAGTAATTAGCTCATTAAGGTTTTGGCTAAAACGGGCTTCTGTCGCAACATCCTCAGACTGGTTTACGATAGTCTCTTTAGGACTAGCCTGCTGAATAGGGGTGCTGGAACAGGCAGCAAGTAGTAGCACTATTAATGGTATTGAAGCAAGGTAGGAGACGCGAAAATTCATGGATATGAGGATGGGTTTTTGAAGAGTTGGCAGATTTAATTAGATTATAAAAACTACAGTTTTGCTATTGAGGATTTCTAGTAATGACAACAGGATACATAACTCACCCCGATTTTCTAAAACATGAGATGGGTAGCCATCATCCTGAGTGCCCGGAGCGTATTCAGGCAATCAATGATCAATTAATTCGAAGTGGCATTGATCGCTTGCTGCAGCACCTCGACGCCCCTTTGGCAACTGAAGAGCAGCTAGAGTTAGTTCATAGCCCAGATCATATTGCCTTCGTTAAAGAGCGCTCACCAGCGAGCGGTTACTTTATGCTCGATGGCGACACCATTATGAACCCCCATACTTGGAGTGCTGCGCTACGTGCGGCCGGCGCTGCTATTGCGGGTGTTGATGCGGTAATGAAGGGTGAAGTGGAAAACGTATTTTGCGCAGTTCGACCTCCAGGTCACCATGCAGAGCCAACCCGCTCAATGGGATTCTGTGTTTTTGATAACGTTGCCGTAGCAGCGCGATATGCGATGGAGACATACGGCATTGAGCGCGTGGCCATTATTGATTTTGATGTTCACCACGGCAACGGTACTGAAGCCGCATTTTTTAATGACCCTAATGTACTTATGTGCAGTTTCTTTCAGCATCCGTTTTATCCATACAGCGGCTTAGATAGAGCAAGCAATATGGTGAATGTACCGCTTCCAGCATCTACGCGTGGTGATGTGGTGCGCTCCATAGTAGAAGAGCAATGGTTACCGCGTCTACGAGATTTTGAACCTGAACTCATCATTATTTCTGCGGGCTTTGATGCTCATCGTGAAGATGACTTGGGTCAGATGGGTTTGGTAGAAGATGACTACGCTTGGATTACTAGGCAGTTAAAAGGCGTTGCAAGCCAATACGCTCAGGGCCGTATCGTCAGCTGCCTAGAGGGGGGTTACAACCTTTCTGCTTTAGGTCGTAGCGTAGTAGCGCATGTCAAAGCGCTTGCTGATATTTAATTACAGTCAGATTCCAGAAATCTAGAAATAAAAAAAATCAATATCCAGGGAACACATGGCTAATATTTTTGAGCAGGGTTTAGAGCGTAATTCTGCAAACTTCACTCCGATTACTCCATTATTGTTTCTGGAGCGATCCGCCGAAGTTTACCCAAATCGCTTGGCGGTGATTCACGGCAAGCTACGTCAGACTTGGGCTCAGACTTATGAGCGTTGCCGTCGCTTAGCAAGTGCCTTGCAAAAACAGGGTATTGGCCTGGGTGATACGGTTGCTGTGATGTTGCCCAATACGCCGCCCATGGTTGAGGCGCACTTTGGAATTCCAATGTCGGGTGCGGTATTAAATGCTTTAAATACCCGCCTTGATCCCGAGTCAATTGCTTTTATGCTCAATCATGGTGAAGCAAAAGTCGTGATCGTAGATCCTGAATTTTCGGGGGTGATGAAAAAAGCTCTTGAGATAGCCAAGAAAGAAAGCGGTCGTCAGTTTCTGGTGATTGATGTCGAGGAAACAGAGTTTGATATTCCTGGTGAAAAGCTCGGCAAGCTCACTTATGAAAAGTTCTTGTCTGAAGGTGATCCTCAATTCGCTTGGCAGGTCCCTGCAGATGAATGGCAAGCCATTTGTTTGAACTACACCTCAGGCACTACTGGTAATCCAAAGGGGGTGGTGTATCACCATCGCGGCGCAGCGATCAATGCGATCTCGAATATTTTAGACTGGGATATCAGCAAGCACCCCACCTATCTCTGGACGCTCCCGATGTTCCATTGCAATGGCTGGTGCTTTCCGTGGACGGTGGCGGCACGTGCCGGCATTAATGTTTGCCTACGTCGCGTGGATGCACAACATATATTTGCCGCCATTAAAGATCACGGCGTTACCCATTACTGCGCTGCTCCAATTATGCATAACCTATTAGTTAATGCCCCTGATGAATTAAAAGAAGGAGTACCTGTAGGTGTAAAAGGCTTAATCGCAGGCGCTGCACCTCCTGCATCCATTATTGAGGGGATGGAAAAGCTGGGCTTTGATCTTACGCATGTCTATGGATTAACAGAGACCTATGGACCAGCAGCGGTGTGTGTCAAACAGGATGAATGGAATGATCTTGAGATTGGTGAGAGGGCTCGCCTCAATGCGCGGCAAGGTGTTCGATATCACCTGCAGCAGGCGATTGCCGTTCTTGATCCCGTAACCCTCGAGCCCGTTCCTGCTGATGGCGAGACGATGGGCGAGATTATGTTCAAGGGCAACATTGCCATGAAGGGTTATCTCAAAAATGAGAAGGCAAGCAAAGAGGCTTTTGAGGGCGGCTGGTTTCATTCTGGCGACTTAGCGGTAATGAACCCCGACGGCTATGTGAAGATGAAAGACCGTAGCAAAGACATCATCATCTCTGGTGGTGAAAATATCTCCTCTGTGGAAGTTGAAGATGTTCTTTATCGCCACCCAGCCGTCATGGCTGCTGCAGTAGTTGCCAAGCCAGACACTAAGTGGGGAGAGACGCCTTGTGCCTTCCTGGAAATTAAGCCGGGAATAGAAGTTACGCCTGCTGAGATCATTGCGCATTGCAAGCAGCATCTAGCTGGCTTTAAGGTGCCAAGAGCCATTGTGTTCTGTGAGCTACCAAAGACTTCTACTGGCAAGATTCAGAAGTTTGAACTTCGCAAGCAGGCGGGCTCGGCTTCAGCAATCGACGTCTAACCCCAAATAGCGTTGGGCGGATAAAATATCAAAGTTACTCAAAAATAGAGATCCAGCATGAAAATCTTAGTGGCAGTAAAGCGGGTTGTTGATTACAACGTCAAAATTCGGGTGAAATTAGATAACTCTGGTGTTGATCTAGCAAACGTCAAAATGAGTATGAATCCATTTGATGAGATTGCGGTAGAAGAGGCGGTTCGCTTAAAAGAGGCTGGTGTTGCTACTGAGATAGTGGTGGTTTCTGCTGGCCCCACTCAATGTCAAGAAACCCTGCGTACTGCCTTAGCGATTGGCGCAGATCGTGCCATCTTGGTAGAGACCGATACTGAATTACAGCCTTTAGCCGTTGCAAAAATTCTTAAAGTGCTTTCTGAAAAAGAACAGGCTCAGATCATCATCTTGGGTAAACAGGCGATTGATGATGATAGTAATCAGACGGGTCAGATGTTAGCTAGCTTGATGGATATCCCACAGGCAACTTTTGCTTCTAAAGTAGTCGTTGCTGACGGTAAAGCGAGTGTGACTCGTGAGGTAGATGGCGGCTTGGAAACAATTTCGATTGCGCTGCCTGCAGTCATTACTACTGACTTGCGTTTGAATGAGCCACGTTATGTGACTTTGCCAAACATTATGAAAGCCAAAAAGAAAACTTTAGAAATCGTGAAGCCTGAAGAGCTGGGTGTTGATATTGCTCCACGCCTCAAAACTCTTAAAGTAGAGGAGCCGCCAAAGCGCTCTGCTGGTGTGATGGTGGCTGATGTTGCAGCTTTGGTAGATAAACTTAAAAATGAAGCGAAGGTGATTTAAATGGCCGCACTTGTTATTGCTGAACACGATAATCAATCCTTAAAGGCTGCTACGCTCAATGCCGTAGCGGCTGCTTTGCAGTGCTCCCCTGAGGTGGATGTGTTGATAGTTGGTAGTAGTGCTGATGCTGCCGTTTCTGCTGCCACTCAAATCGCTGGGGTGCGTAAAGTAATTCAAGTGGATGCTGCATCTTTAGCTGATCAACTCGCTGAACCCTTAGCTGCGCAGATTCTCTCTATTGCCAATAGTTATAGTCATATCCTGGCACCGGCAACTGCTAACGGTAAGAATGCCTTGCCACGCGTTGCTGCTAAGTTAGATGTAGCTCAGTTATCGGATGTCACTAAAGTTGTCTCACCTGACACCTTTGAGCGTCCAATTTATGCGGGCAATGCGATTGCTACCGTGCAATCTGCTGACCCAATCAAAGTGATGACGGTTCGCACCACTGGATTTGATCCTGTTGCTGCAAGCGGTGGATCGGCTGCAGTAGAAAAGCAAACTGCTACAGAGGTTTCTGGTGGTTCCTCCTTTGTGGGTCGAGAACTTACGAAATCAGACCGTCCTGAACTCACTGCCGCCAAAATCATTGTGTCTGGTGGTCGTGGTTTAGGCTCTGGTGAGAAGTATCAAGAAATTATTGCGCCCTTAGCTGACAAGCTCGGTGCAGCACTAGGCGCATCTCGCGCTGCAGTCGATGCAGGTTATGTTCCAAACGACTATCAAGTAGGTCAGACCGGCAAGATCGTTGCTCCGCAGTTGTATGTTGCCATTGGTATTTCTGGTGCGATTCAGCATTTAGCCGGCATGAAGGACTCTAAGGTGATCGTAGCGATTAATAAAGATCCCGAGGCACCAATCTTTAGTGTTGCTGATTATGGTTTGGTTGCAGATCTCAATACCGCCGTCCCGGAGTTAACTAACTTACTTGGCTAAGGCATTTAAGAGATCTCTTTAACTGCTCCCATCTTTGATCTATAGGAATACCTATGCCGTATGTAGCCCCAGTAAAAGAAATGCTATTTGTGATGAACGAACTAGCGGGGCTATCTGAAGTTGTTTCTTATCCTTCTTATGCTGAGGCCGGCGCTGATGTAGATTTAGCGCCAGCGATTTTGGAAGAGTCTGCTAAATTTAATCAAGATGTTGTGGCACCCCTCAACTGGCCTAGCGATCAACATCCTAGCTCATTGAAGGATGGTGTCGTCACTACTTCTCCTGGCTTTAAAGAGGCTTTTGAGCAATTTGCTACAGCAGGTTGGCAAGGCGTTGTGCACCCTGCAGAATTTGGTGGTCAAGGTTTACCAAAACTGATTGCCACGGCGTGCTTTGAGATGGTTCACTCTGCAAGTCTGTCATTTGCTTTATGCCCCATGTTGACTGATGGCGCGATTGAAGCTTTGTTAACTGCAGCAAGCCCCGAGATAAAAGAGCGTTATGTACCTAAGATGATCTCTGGGGAATGGACTGGATCCATGTGTCTCACAGAGCCTCAAGCAGGTTCCGATCTATCGATGGTGCGTTCTCGCGCTGTCCCTGATGCTGATGGTACATACAAAGTCTTTGCAACCAAGATTTACATCACCTATGGTGAGCACGACATGGCAAAAAATATTGTCCATCTCGTATTAGCTAGAACGCCAGATGCTCCGGAAGGTGTGAAGGGTATTTCTTTGTTCGTAGTGCCGAAGTTCTTGGTGAATGCAGATGGCTCACTAGGTGAGCGTAATGATGTGCACTGCGTCTCGATTGAGCACAAGCTGGGTATTAAGGCCAGCCCAACTGCAGTCTTGCAGTTTGGTGATCATAGTGGCGCAATTGGCTACTTGGTTGGTGAAGAAAATCGTGGCCTGGAATATATGTTCGTCATGATGAACGCGGCCCGCTTTGCAGTGGGTATGCAGGGCATTGCTGTTGCCGAGCGCGCCTATCAAAAAGCAGTCCAGTACGCCAAAGACCGTGTTCAGAGTCGTGATCTAGAGGGCTCTCCAGGTCCCGTAGCCATTATTCATCAGCCAGACGTGAAGCGGATGTTAATGACTATGCGTGGCAACATTGAGGCATCTAGAGCCTTGGCATATTACGCTGCAGCTGCTTACGATGCACAGCATGCCTCGCCAGATGAAGTGGCTCGCAAGCAGAATCAAGCGGTATATGAATTCCTAGTGCCGATTGTGAAAGGCTTTTCGACTGAGATGTCGATCGACGCTGCGAGTTTGGGTGTTCAGGTACATGGCGGTATGGGCTTTATCGAAGAGACGGGTGCAGCACAACACTATCGTGATGCTCGTATCCTGACTATTTATGAAGGCACCACAGCGATTCAGGCAAATGATTTGATTGGTAGAAAGACAGTGCGTGATGGTGGCGCAACTGCGAAGCTGTTCTCGGACAGAATCCAGCAAACTGAAAAAGATTTAGCAAGCAGTGGCACCGCAGATGCAAAAGCAGTATTGAAGCAGCTAACCCCCGCGCGTGAAGCGTTCGAAGTTTCAGTGGCTTACATTGTGGCTAATGCAAAAACAGATATCAAGGCAGTGTATGCAGGTAGTTTTGCGTACTTGCGTTTATGTGGTTTGGTATTTGGCGCATGGCAAATGGCACGCGCTTTACTGGCCGCACAAGAGTTGCGTGCAGGAGATCCGAATTTCTATGACGCCAAGATTGCCACGGCACGCTTCTTTGCAGAAAATCTATTGCCCCAATCTCAAGCTCTTGCGACTTCGATCTTAGAGAGTGGTCAATCCACTAATGCGCTGACAGCGGAGCAGTTTTAAAACTGGAATAACTATCGCTGCCTGTTAACAGTTGTCGATCAAAAAGCTATCTGTATTACTGGGATAGCTTTTTTGCTTCTTGCAGTTGGGAGATGAAAAATTGTTCAAATGCAATTGCCAAGAAGGTCATCATCACGCCGGCACCCAAGACCAAAGAAAAAATCACCGTCAGTACAACTGGCCAACCAGACTGCGTTGCTCTACTAGGTTCTAAGCCTGGATTAAATTGGGCATCCCACCTTTCATCAGCGCGTAAGCCATAAGCGATAGTGGTCAACCAACTGGCTTCAAGGGTGATGAAGCCGAGGGTGATGAGCACCCAACCTGGTGCAGAGTGAAAGTGCGACTCTTTCAGAATTAAGCAACCAGCGATTCCGCCGATAAAAGAGAATAGTTGTGCCCAGCCCCAGAAGGATTTCAATCCTTGTAAATAAAAACAGTTCAAGCCGGTTCCTGGAAAAAATAATCCAAGTGAGCAGAATAGGAGTTTGTATTTTTTCATTCAGACTTTCAGTGATGGGTTATTGCAATGGCGAACCATTTTTTATTTCGATGAATTATTTTTTTGCATGAAACTTAAAACTTCGCGATCCGCGCCAATCATCAGTAATTGATCGCCATTGCGCACAATCGAGCGGTAATCATTCAATTCATAGAGGAAATCATTTTCCAATTCCATACGCTGGGGTGCACAGGCCATCTTTGTAGTGGCAATTTGATCTAGCGTAAAGCCTCTAGCATCTTCGGTAATGCGTGCAGTAAAGCGATTACAGCCAGTTGATCCGCTCACGCGCTCACCATTGGCATCAAAAGTGATTTGGATGGGGTTGCTATTGTCACCTTGGGGAATTTGTCGGGTGCGCACTTCACCTTTGCTGTTGGGTGCGAGATTCCAACGAACGAGCTCCCATTTAGTGTTACGAAACTCACTGCTCGGAGGGCTAGTTTTGGCGGTGCAGGGCGGGATGACGTTGGCACAAGCCGTCAAAAAACCTAAACCGAGGCAAGAAAGCGTGAGAAAAAAACGCCTTATATGGCCTTTAGAGGGTCTAAAAGTGGCTAATTTCATGGCAATATTTCTATAAGTTATTGTTTTTAATGATAATTTTATAATTCACTGGATACCATTCTACTGTTGAAGCTAAGAAGACGTTCGCTTAAATAGGTGGATCAAGTAGGGGTTTTCGTCTAGAATATGAGCTTTTCCGCTATACCGTGCATTTGTTTTGTTAATTTGCTCAGTTAGTTGGAGTCCAAGATTTTGTAGTAATTTCATTGGGTTGTAATCAACCTGTTTTCATTTTAGATTTTAAGGAATAAGTATGGTCGTCATTCGACTGGCACGCGGCGGTTCAAAGAAGCGCCCTTTTTATAGCATCGTGGCTACAGACAAGCGCAATCGTCGCGACTCGAACTTTATCGAGCGTATTGGTTACTTCAATCCACAGGCAGCAGCGACAGAGCAAGCAATGCGTATTGCTCAAGATCGTTTGACCTATTGGACTGGTGTTGGTGCGCAGATTTCTCCAACTGTAGTTCGTTTGATCAAAAACAATCCTGCGGTTTAAAGACTTCAATTCCAAAGACTCTCTCTTCGCGACAAAGTCTTTGGTAGCAGAATTTATTGGTAGTGTTATTTGGGGATTTGAGGTGGCTTCGATATGAATACACCTTCCCTAAATGATTTGATTGAGCTCGGTGCAGTTCAAGACGCTCAAGGCTTACAGGGTCAGATTAAGGTTCGCCCTCATTCTTCCGATCCAGTAGCTCTCTTATCTAGCAAAGAATTGTGGTTATCCCTCATTCCTCGTCGGAATGCGGGAGTTGCCGCATCTCATGAGCAGGCTTCATTGACTTTGTATCAGGTGAAGCAAGCTAAGATGCATAGCGGCACGGTAGTGATTGCTTTGGATGGTATTTCTGACCGTGATCAGGCGGAGGCCTTAAAAGGTGCTCGCATCTTAGTTACGCGTGAGGTATTTCCTAAGACGGATAGCGATAGTTATTACTGGGTTGATCTAATCGGTTGTAAGGCCATCAACCTTCAGGGCGAAAGTCTGGGTGAGGTGATTGAGGTCAACGATAACGGCGCTCATGGAATCATTGCTCTTGGCGATGCGCAAACCAAAACGGTAAGACAGTTAGTGCCTTTTGTAAAAGAAGCGGTGCAAAATGTTGACTTGCCCAATAGACTGATTACCCTAGACTGGCAATCCGACTGGTAGTTTGGTAGTTAGAAAAGTCATTGATCCCCAATATGCGCTTTGATGTAGTCACCTTATTCCCTGAAATGTTCCCTGCTTTAACGCGGTGGGGAATTACTGGACGCGCCTGCGAACAAGGCCTTGCCAATATCAACCTTTGGAATCCTCGGGATTATTGCTCTGACCCTCGTAAGACTGTGGATGACCGGGCATATGGTGGTGGTCCGGGCATGGTCATGATGGCAAAGCCCTTGGAAGATACGATATCTGCTGTTAAAGCGGCACACCAGTCTCAAAACGTCGCTTCCGGCCCCATTTGCCTCCTCGCCCCTCAGGGAGAGGTCTTTTCTCAGAAGATAGCGACAGATATTTTGAACCATGGCAATTTCACCTTTATTTGCGGTCGATATGAGGCGGTTGACCAGCGTTTTATCGATCGAAACGTCGATTTACAGCTTTCAATGGGTGATTTTGTGGTTTCTGGCGGGGAATTGCCCGCAATGACCATGATGGATGCGGTTATTCGGCTCATTCCAGGCGCCTTAGGTGATGGCGAATCTGCCGTCCAGGACAGCTTTATCAATGGTCTTTTGGACTATCCGCACTACACCCGCCCTGAAATATATGAAAATTTATCGGTTCCGGACGTGCTTTTAGGCGGACATCACGCTAAAATAGCGGATTGGCGTCGGCAGAAGTCTTTAGAGCTGACGCTAAGGCTCAGGCCTGATTTAATTAAATCAGCAAGAGCTAATGGGTTGCTAAGTAAAGAAGATGAGCAATTTCTTCGAACGCTGTAAGTAATTATGGTTTTGAATAAAGTGTTTGTGTTTTGATTTAGTGAAATGGTTTTAACTGCATCCTCTGTCTGGTCCGTTGATGAAAGTCTCGGGATTAAACGCTGACAAGATGTTTAAGGATTAATAATGAATTTGATCGAAAAAATTGAGCAAGAAGAAATTGCTCGCTTAAGTGTTAACAAAGTACTTCCTGCTTTCGCTCCTGGCGACACAGTCGTTGTTGGCGTAAACGTAGTTGAAGGTACGCGTAAGCGTACCCAGGCCTTTGAAGGCGTTGTGATTGCTAAGCGCAATCGCGGACTGAACTCCAGCTTTATCGTTCGCAAGATTTCATCTGGCGAAGGTGTAGAGCGTACATTCCAAACTTACTCACCATTGATCGCTAGCATTGAAGTAAAGCGTCGCGGTGATGTACGTCGCGCGAAGCTGTACTACTTGCGTGATCGTTCAGGTAAGTCTGCACGTATTAAAGAGAAGCTTCCTGCACGCAAAGTCAAGGCAGTTGCTGCGACAGTAGCAGAATAAGGTTTGCTTTAATCCAAAAAGAAGGCGGCCTAGGCTGCCTTTTTTATTGCCCTAAAATAAACTCATGCCAAAGACCCCCAAGCCCCAAGAACAAAGATTAAATGTTGCTGCTCCGCTGGGGTTTGATGCGCAAGCAATTCCAATTCATGAGGTTTGTAGCGATCAGCTCAAAGTGATTGCTCGCCATTTGGAACCATCCAATCTAAAGCATCGCTTTCAGAATCCGCCTGCTTGGCAGCCAGAGATTACTGATGAGAATCGACACGTTATCGCTGCAGATATTATTTCCAAGCGTCAAGCCGCTGGAAAAGTGACTCGGGCAGCCGTCTTAATCCCCTTGCTGCTCAAGAGTGAGGGACTCTCCGTATTGTTGACCCAAAGAACCGATCATTTGCATGACCATGCAGGTCAAATTAGCTTTCCAGGTGGACGGATGGATCCGAGTGATATGGATCCCAATCACACCGCTTTACGGGAAAGTGCAGAGGAAATCGGTTTGGACCCACAAGGGGTCGAGATCATTGGCCATTTACCTCAATATTTAACGGTTTCCGGCTATAGTGTGACGCCGGTTGTGGGCTTGGTAAAACCTCAGGCAGAATATGCTTTAGATGCTTTTGAAGTGGCGGATGTTTTTGAAGTACCTTTACATTTTTTAATGGATCCAGCAAATCATCAAGTGCGAGTCTGGGAGAGTGATCAGGGTAGTCGTCGATTTTATTCAATGCCCTATGAGAATCGTTTTATCTGGGGTGCTACTGCTGGAATGTTGCGTAACCTTTATCATTTATTAAAAGTATGACTTTCTTTTCTATTCTCTTCGCCCTCATTGCTGAGCAATATCGCCCGGTAACCTCGACCCATTGGATCGCGCGCATGAGCGCTCGCTGGCTTGATTGGGTTGCCGGTGAATTCGGTGGCAAGACTGAACAGGGTGCCAGCCCTGTAGGTGCTCGCATGGCCTGCTTAGTGGCGTTCATTCTGCCAACATTCCTGGTCTTTGTGCTTTACGTTGTCTTCATGGTGACCTTCCCAATTCTGGGATTCCTATGGAACGTATTAATTGCCTATCTATTTTTTGGCTTTCGCCAATTTAGCCATTCCTTCACATTAGTTCACGAGGCAATTGCAAATCATGATTTGCCAGCAGCTCGCTTAGCACTGGCGCAGTGGTATGGTCCGGAATTAGATGCTTCTGAACTCACTGAAACTGAAGTAATTTCGCTTGCACTAGAGCGTGCCATTATTGGCTCACATCACCATGTGTTTGGTGTGTTGTTCTGGTTCTTAATGCCCATGGGCCCTGCAGGCGTAGTGTTGTATCGCTTAGCTGATACTGCTGCTCAGCGCTGGTCAGAAAAAGGCGACTTTAATTTAAGTGAAGCAGCACGCCATTTTTTCTACGTATTAGATTGGGTGCCTGCACGCATCACTGCAATGGGCTTTGCGATTGTGGGTAACTTTGAAGGCGCTGTGTATGCATGGCGTCACCTGACTGGTAAATGGTCTGACTCTCTGTCAGCAGTGATCTTGGCATCTGGAAGTGGTGCCTTAGGTGTTCGCTTGGGTGAGCCCATGAGTGAGCCAGATAGCGATGAAGCTTTGCGTATGGCCGAAGCTGGCGAGCCTGTTTTTTACGAAGTGGGTCAGGAGCCAAACGAGCGCACCATGCGTTCCGCCGTCGGCTTGGTATGGCGCTTAGTTATCGCTTGGATGGCTTTATTGCTAATGCTGACCATCGCTCTTTGGCTTGGCTAATGCCCTGAATTTGCGTATCAGCAGTTTTTGAGTCAGAACGTAATTGCCTAAATAGCGCCAGTCTTTCTGGCGCTATTTCATTTTTGTCGACAGCTTCTCGGATTGCGCAATCTGGCTCTGATTGGTGCGCACAGTTATGAAAGCGACACTTGCCCAGCAGATCATGAAACTCCCTAAAGGCATGCTCCAGCTCGCTAACCGACATGTGTGCCAAGCCAAACTCCTGAAAGCCTGGCGAATCAATCAAAGCGCCTAATTTACCGCTAGCATCACGTCCCCAAGCTTCGGGTAGCTCAAAGTAGCGGCAAGCGGTGGTGGTGTGTTTGCCGGTATCTAGGCGAACTGAGTACTCTTGAGTAATCGCAGCTGCATTGGGAACCCAGGCATTGAGTAGACTGGATTTTCCCATGCCAGATTGACCTACAAACACAGATACTTTGCCGCAAATGGCGGGGCGCAATGCTTCTATAGAGGCCTCATCAAACTTCGCGGAAACCTCAGTAACGGGGTAGCCCATACGCGCATAAGGTGCAATGATTTTGCGTGCGTGCTCCAAGTTATCTTTAAGATCACATTTGTTCAGCAAGATATGTAAACCAATTTGATTGGTCTCTGCAGCAACAACCGCTCTTCCTAATAGATCGGGAGAGAAAGCCGGTTGCGTAGCTAGCACGACTAATATTTGATCGACATTAGAAGCAATCAGTTTGCTTTTAAAAGCATCGGATCGATAGAGCAAATTTTCTCGTGGTTCGATGCGAATAATTCGCGCTTGATCAACCGAGGTCATCTCTAGCAACATGCGGTCACCCACGGCACCAATATGCTGCTTAGCCGGAGTGCTGACTTGAATTAATTCACCGGTAGGGGATTCATTTCCGCGCTCATCTTTAACAAAGCGCTGCGCTAAATAATGCCTTCCATAGGAGGCAGTCAGTAGCGCATGAAATTGTTCCATTAATTAAACAATCCTAGATTACTTAGCTAAATCGCTTGAGATTAGCAATGCGCAATGGAGCTGGTGGATGCGAGCTATAAAAAGCGGTATAGATCGGATCTGGAGTTAAGGTCGATGCGTTGTCTTGATAGAGTTTGACTAAAGCGGAGATCAAATCACTCGCAGAAGATTTATTCGCAGCAAAACCATCAGCCTCATATTCATGTTTGCGGGATGCCAAGCTAGACAGGGGTGTTAGGAAGAAACTAAATACTGGTGTAATGAGCATGAAGAGTGCTAAAGCCAAACCACCGTTATAGCCATTGAGATTGGGCATCACACCCAGATCGGTGTAGAACCATGGCTGGGTGCTGATCCATCCCAAGAGTGCAAATGTCAGAAAGCTCACCGCAAAGGACACTAGCAAACGCTTGCGGATATGGTTGCACTTATAGTGACCCAGTTCATGAGCTAGGACAGCCTCGACTTCGCCGGGATTGAGTTTCTCAATCAAGGTATCGAAAAAGACAATACGCTTAGCTTTACCCATGCCTGCAAAAAATGCATTGCCATGAGCGCTACGCTTACTGCCATCCATGACAAACAAACCTTGGCTAGCAAAATCACAGCGGCTTAATAAAGCTTCAATTTGGGTTTTCAGTGGTCCCTCTTCTAGCGCTTCAAACTTATTAAAGATTGGTGCGATAAAGGTCGGAAATATCCACTGCATTAATAGACTAAATACAGTGAGTACGCCCCAAGCCCACAACCACCAAAAGTCACCTGCCTGAGCCATCAGGCTGAGGATGATCCAAAGGAGGGGAACGCCAATTGCGCCACCAACACCTAAGCCCTTGAACATATCGCTAAAAAAGAGCTTGGGGTTCATGCGATTAAAACCAAAGCGCTCTTCTAGGTAAAACTGTTTGTACCAAGAGAAAGGCAGGTCCAGAATTCCGGAGATTAAGACGATGGATATCAGTAGGGCCATTTGCTGAGCAATGCCCTCACCCAATAGCTGCAAAAGGGATAAATTTAAGATCTGTAAACCACCCAAGAGCGTGAAGCCGATCAAGATAATGGCACTGACGCCATTCTCTAAAATACCTAGGCGCAGTTTGGCGATCGTATAGTCGGCAGCCTTTTGATGTTCGGCCAAAGAGATCTGGGATGCAAACTCAGCAGGCACTATATCGCGGTTAATCGCGACGTGCCGAATTTGGCGTTGGGATAACCAGTGGCGTAGACCAAAGCTGGCGATGAAAGCGATTAAAAAAACAATTGTGAATGTCATGAGATGATTATAGATATGAGTGAAAAAACAAGTACTCCAACACCAAAGGCCGCGCCAGCCAATGAGCACCTGATTTGGGTGGATATGGAGATGTCAGGCCTAGATCCTGAAAAAGAGCGCATTTTAGAAATTGCTGTGATCGTGACCGATGCACACCTCAACACCATCGCCACGGCTCCAGTTTGGGTGATCCGTCAGGAAGATGCCTTATTGGATGCGATGGATGCCTGGAATAAGGGCACTCATGGCCGCTCTGGCCTGATTGACAAGGTCAAGGCTTCAACCACAGATGAAGCCACTGCTGAAGCTGAATGCATTGCCTTTTTGAAAAAATATATTAAGCCCGGTATTGCGCCAATGTGTGGCAATACGATTGGTCAGGATCGACGCTTTATGGCGAAGTACATGCCAAAACTAGAGACGTTCTTTCATTATCGAAATATTGACGTTTCAACACTCAAGGAACTCTGTAAGCGTTGGCACCCTGAGTTGGTAAAGGGCTTCACCAAAAAGCAGGCGCATACCGCCTTGGCCGATATTGAGGAATCTATTGAAGAGCTCAAGTACTACCGGGAAAAGTTCATCGTGCCTTTGCCGGAATAAACTTCAGCATCCATAACAAGAAAAAGGTTCAGCGATGAACCCTTTTTAATTGCCAGAACGATGACTCACCTTTATTTTTTGATGGCGCTCTTAGGCCTAAAGGCTTTGACGATGGTTTCATCGGTCTCGATGTAGGGGCCACCAATCAGGTCGATGCAATAAGGCACGGCAGCAAAGATACCTGGAACAATAGATTTGCCCTCGGCATCCTTCAAGCCTTCAAGAGTTTCTTTGATAGATTTGGGCTGACCTGGCAAATTAATGATGAGGGTGGCATGCCCCTCGATTTCTCGTAAAACTGCGGTCTGGCGTGACAAGATTGCCGTAGGTACAAAGCGCAGGCTAATTTGGCGCATTTGCTCGCCAAATCCGGGCATTTCCCGGGTTCCAGCGTCAATTGTGGCCTCTGGGGTGACGTCTCTGCGTGAAGGGCCTGTACCGCCTGTAGTGAGGACCAAATCACAGCCGAGATCGTCAGAGAGCTCCACGATCGTTTCGGTGATGATCTCCCGCTCATCTGCAATCAGGCGCTCGTGAAACACGCAGGGACCGCTGATGGCGGTTTGTAGCCACATTTGTAGGGCAGGGATGCCCTCGTCGGTGTAAACGCCCTTACTGGCTCTATCGGAGATCGATATGAGGCCGATTTTGATTTCGTTTGGGGAGGATCTTTTCCAGGCTTCGGTATGCTTCATGTTTCTATTCTAGCTATTATTAGGGCATGTTTACACACTCATCAAATCAGTTTCAAGAAATCATCGATTTCATGCTCACAGAAGCCAAAAGACGTGGCGCCTCAGATGCCGTTGCTGAAGTTTCTGAAGGTCAGGGTCTCTCGGTTACCGTTCGCAAAGGCGAGGTCGAGACGATTGAGCAAAGCCTAGACAAGCAGGTTGGCGTAACAGTATTTTTAGGTCATCGCCGAGGTAATGCCAGCACTAGTGATTTCTCCAAGGATTCTTTGAAGGCAACGGTTGAGGCTGCATACCATATTGCTCAACATACAGCGGAAGATCTGTGTGCCGGTCCTGCTGAAAAAGAGTTGCTCGAAAAACATCCGCTCGATCTCGATTTATTTCATCCATGGGACTTAGACTCAGCAACAGCAATTGATATTGCACGCGCTGCTGAAGGTGCTGCCTTTGCAGTCAGTAAGCAAATTAAAAATAGCGATGGTGCTTCAGTATCGGCACATCACGCACATTTTATGATGGGAACCAGTCACGGATTTATGGGCGGCTACCCATTCTCACGCCACTATATTTCTTGTGCACCAATTGCAAATGAGGGCGGTAAGAAATCGCTCATGCAGCGAGATGATTGGTATTCCAGCTCGCGCATTCCAGGGGAGTTGGCTGATCCAGTTGCCATTGGTAAATACGCAGCAGAGCGTGCACTCTCCCGTCTTAAGGCAAGATCGCTCAGTACTCGCCGTTGCCCAGTGATTTTCGAGGCCCCCTTAGCAGCAGGCCTACTGGGCGGGTTAGTGCAAGCAGTATCTGGTGGCGCTTTATATCGCCGCTCCAGTTTTCTATTGGATAGCTTGGGTAAGCAAGTGCTACCAAAGCACATTAGCGTCTTTGAAAACCCCCACCTCAAGGCAATGACAGGAAGCGTGCCTTTTGATGAGGAAGGCGTGAAGACCTCGGCGCGAACCGTGGTTGAAAAAGGGATTTTGCAAGGTTATTTCCTGTCTACTTATTCCGCGAGAAAGCTTGGAATGAAGACCACTGGCAATGCAGGCGGCTCTCATCATCTGACATTACAAAGTCGTAAGACGCCAAAGGGTGGATTACCCGCACTCCTTAAAGAGATGGGCACAGGTTTACTGGTTACCGAACTCATGGGGCAGGGCGTGAACTATGTCACTGGTGATTACTCGCGCGGTGCCTTTGGTTACTGGGTAGAAAACGGTGAGATTCAATATCCGGTTGAGGGCATTACGATTGCCAGTAACCTGCGTGATATGTTGATGGATATTCAGATGATTGGTAGTGACACACTGATTCGGGGTACCAAGGAAATCGGTTCCATCCTGATTGGATCAATGACGGTTGGTGGAAAATAAAATTCAGAGGAGAAAATAATGCAAAGACGTTCCTTTTTAAAGAAAGCCACTATCGGTGCAGGCGCAGCAGCATTGGCAGCACCATCAATTGCTCAGAGTTTGCCAACCTTAAATTGGCGTTTGGTCTCCAGCTTTCCTAAATCTTTAGATACTTTATTTGGCACTCCAGAAGTCTTTGCTAATGCCTTGCGTAAGGCAACTGATGGTAAGTTCAATGTCAAAGTATTTGCCGCTGGTGAGGTAGTTCCAGCCCTGCAAGTATTGGATGCCGTTCAAAACGGCACAGTGGAGTGTGGCCATACCGCCAGCTATTACTACTTAGGTAAGAACAGCGCATTTATTTTTGATACGGCAGCACCTTTTGGTATGACAGCGCGCCAGCAAACTGCCTGGATGTTACATGGCAACGGCATGAAGCTAATGCGTGAGCTTTACGCTAGTTATAACATCGTTAATTTCTTAGGCGGACAAACGGGTACTCAAATGGGCGGCTGGTTTCGTAAAGAAATTAAATCTCCAGAAGATCTCAAGGGACTCAAATTCCGTATCGCTGGTTTTGCAGGGCAAGTGCTGGCGAAGTTAGGTGTAGTGCCACAACAGTTACCCGCTGGTGAAATTTACTCAGCACTAGAAAAAGGCACGATCGATGCCGCTGAATTTGTTGGCCCCTATGATGATGAGAAGTTGGGTTTAGCTAAGGTTGCGAAAAACTATTACTACCCTGCATTTTGGGAGGGCGCGGCTGGACTTTCATTCTTAGTGAATAAGAAGCAGTGGGATTCATTACCACCCTCATATCAAGCGGCATGGGAGGCGGCTTGCTTTGAGGCGCATACCGATATGTGTGCCAAGTACGATGCCTTAAATCCACCAGCATTACAGCGCCTCATTCAGAATGGCGCGGTCTTGCGTAAGTTCAATACCTCTGTAATGGATGCCTGCTTTAAGGCAAGCCAAGAAACTTATGCCGAAGAGTCCGCTAAGAATCCCCAATTTAAGAAAATTTTCGAAGACTATCGCGTGTTCAGGAACATGGAAGCGCAGTGGTTCAATGTGGCAGAGCAGGCATTCGCTCAATATAGCTTTGCTAAGAAGCTTTAAGGTCTAAGCTATGAGTGCAAAACTTTAGCTGCAGATAAAGAAAAACTACCCTTGGGTGGTTTTTCTTATAAGGGGAGATGCAAAAATATTTACTGCTTCTTAAATACCTGTTTTCCATTAACCCAGGTTTCATTCACTTCAATATCTCTAATTTTATAGGCATCCGTTTTCATCGGATTCTGACTCACAATAGCGAAGTCAGCATATTTGCCTTCTTGAATCGATCCAATCTTGTCATCCATTTTTAGTTGGTAGGCAGCGTCAATCGTGATGGCTTTTAGAGCATTATTGATGGAAATCTTCTGGCTTGGATTCAGTACCTTTTGGGGTGAGACTTGCCATAAGCGAGCAGCACCTTCGGAGGCGTACTTGAGCGGATGAATCGGTGAGACCGGGGAGTCGCTATGGTATGCAAAACGCATACCTTTTTTTATCAAACTTGCACTAGGATCAATTCGATCCGCTCTTTCGGCTCCCAAGAGGTGATCATGAAATGCCTCGCCCCAATAGTCGGTGTGCCCAATGGTAAAGCCAGGAACAACTCCAAGCTTTGCTGCTTTAGCAATCTGCGCTTCAGTTGCTACAGTGAAGTGCTCAATTCTTAATCTTTTTTTAGCATCAGCTGGTTTTGTAACCAACTTCGCAAAAACATTCAGAGTCTGCTCAATTGACCTGTCACCATTTGAGTGAACAGAAAGTTGCCAACCCTCATCAAATCTTGGCTTGGCAAGGTCGTATAGCTCTTGCTCAGTAAAGTTGAGAGTGCCTATATTGCTTGTCCCAGATGGATAGTCATATGGCTTACTCATCGCACCAGTCAGTCCTTGATTGGAGCCATCAGCCACAATTTTGACGCCGATTAATTTAAAGGTGTCATCACCTTGCCCTGGCTTGTACTTATTGTTCGTGGTTGGGTATGCATTTGAATACATATAGCCCCTTACCCGAACTGGAAGCTTGCCGCTTTGGGTCATTGCATTAAACAAGGCGTATTCCTTATCAACGCCAAGGTACCCACCAACAGTGATTTCTGCTGAAGTGGTGACACCCTTGCTCACCAGTCTCTGACCAACCTTGGCAACAGCTTGTTCAACTACCTCTTGAGTAGGTGGCGGCATCTTATCGAGGAATAAATAAAAAGCAGGTGATTCATACACCACACCAGTTAAGCGCCCCTTACTATCCTTCAGTAACTTACCGCCCTTGGGGTCTGGGCTGGAATCAGTTAATCCCGCCATTTCTAGTGCCTTGTGATTCACGTAAGCGATATGCATACTTTGATTCATCACAAAGATGGGCTTAGTTGTCGATACCTTGTCCAAAATGTCTGCAGTTAACTCAGACATAAATGGTTCTGTTCTGGATGGGTCAACGCCAAAGGCATTAATCCACTCACCATCTTTAAAGTTTTTACTATAGGCAGTTAGCTTCGCTACCAGGCTATCTAAGGTGTCATGGGGCATCGTGAAGTTGGAGAGATTGAGGAAGATCTCTTCTGAAAATGCGGTGCCTATAATGTGTACGTGTGGCTCAACTAAACCGGGCATTAAGGTCTGACCATTCAAGTTAACTAGCTTTGTTTCTGGTCCTTGCAGAGTCTTGAGCTTAGCCAGAGAGCCAACCTTGATGATTTTTCCACCTTGAACCGCTATAGCCTCTGCAGTAGCTTGTGATTTATTCATCGTGACAATATCGCCACCATAAAAAATCATGTCCACCTCGCTTTTCGCAAAAATAAAAGTGCATTGGGATATCAGTAGGACAGAAAGTAGTTTTGATGAAAATTTCATGGGTACTTCCTTTTAAAAGCTGACTAAAGACAGGCGTCAGGTTAGGCGGTATTTTTATTTGCGTTCAAGCGTAATGAAATTAAATGTAATGTCACCTTCAGATGCTGGAGTACGTTCCACTTCTTTCCAATCGGATGGATCGGGAACTTCAAAGAAAGTATCGCCACCGTCAACATCGATATCAATTTCAGTAATGAAAAGGCGATCTGCTTTGGGGAAAGCTTGAGTAAAGAGTTGCTCCCCACCAATCACAAATACCCGGGGGAATTCACTTAAAGTAGCAAGTGCTGCATCTAGGGAGTTAACCACCTCCGCACCAGTCAACTGGAGACCAGCATTGCGACTCACCACAATATTGCGACGTCCCGGAAGAGGGCGACCAATCGACTCCCAAGTCTTGCGACCCATGATGACGGGGTGACCCATCGTTACCTTTTTGAAAAATTGCAGATCAGCAGAAATCTTCCAAGGCATTTGATTGTCTTTGCCAATCACATGGTTACGTGAGCGGGCAACAATCATGGAGATGGCGGGGTGCTTATTTACGGTCATAAGATCTAATTTCTTAAACAGCTACAGGAGCTTTAATGGCGGGATGGGATTCATAACCAGCGATTTCAAAATCTTCGAATTCGTAATCAAAGATGGAGTTAGGCTTGCGTAAAATGTTGAGCTTAGGCAGCGGGAAGAAATCTCTTGAGAGTTGAAGATCAACTTGCTCTAAATGGTTGCTATAGAGATGGCAGTCGCCACCAGTCCACACAAAATCGCCCACCTCTAAATTGCACTGCTGCGCCATCATGTGAGTCAGTAAGGCATAGCTAGCAATATTGAAGGGCACACCTAAGAAGATATCCGCACTGCGTTGATAGAGTTGGCAAGAAAGCTTGCCATCGGCAACATAAAACTGAAAGAATGCGTGGCAAGGTGCCAAAGCCATGCGAGGAATATCAGCCACGTTCCACGCTGAAACAATAATACGGCGAGAGTCTGGATTCTTCTTCAGGGTCTCGACAACTTCGGCGATCTGGTCAATATGTTCGCCATTAGGTGCAGGCCACGAGCGCCACTGATAACCGTAAATTGGACCTAGATCACCATCTGGTGCTGCCCATTCATTCCAAATGGAAACGCCGCGCTCTTTGAGCCAATTGTTATCGGTGCTACCTTTAAGGAACCAGAGCAATTCTAGGATGATGGATTTGAGATGGAGCTTTTTAGTAGTCACCATCGGAAAGCCCTCAGCCAGATTAAAGCGCATCTGGTGGCCAAAGATAGAGATAGTTCCAGTCCCGGTTCTATCGGATTTTTGGACGCCCTTTTCGAGGACTTCCTTCATGAGATTGTGATATTGACGCATAGGTTTACTCAGTCAAATAATTCAGTGATATTAAGAGCTTACTCGAATGTCGATGGGCTTACCCCAAGCACTTTATGAAGCTTTGGGGAGGTGGTGGTGTATTGGAGTTGAATCTGCTTTTCAGGGGCCAGATAGGCGGCTGCAGCAAAGGCTGCTAAGGCTGCCTCATGAAAGCCCGACAAAATCAGCTTTTTCTTACCTGGGTAGATGTTGATATCCCCCACAGCGTAGATGCCAGGAGTACTGGTCTGAAAACAGGCGGTATCCACAGTAACTTGCTTGCGATCGATATCTAAGCCCCAGTCAGCAATTGGGCCTAATTTAGGAGAAAGGCCATAAAACAATAGGAGTACATCTAAGGCAATGCTTTGAACTTCGCCATCAATGTTGGTGACGGCAATTTCAGTCAGTTTGTCATCGGAGGATTCAATGCCAGTAATTTGCCCAATAATGAGTTGCATCTTGCCAGCAGTACAAAGAGCGCGCATCTTGGCAACGGATTGAGGCGCTGCTTTGAATTCATCTCGGCGATGTATGAGTGTCACACTGGCTGCTTGATCTGCAAAATGCAATGCCCAGTCTAAGGCAGAGTCTCCGCCACCACAAATCACCATGCGCTTACCTGCAAATTGCTCAGGATTCCTGACGCGATAGAAAACTTGTTTATCGACAAAAGCCTCGATGCCATCTAGATTGAGTGTGCGTGGCTGAAATGCACCAACGCCAGCAGCAACAAAAATCGCTTTGCTCAAAAATTGCTGGTCTTGGGATGTGCGAATCAGAAAGCGACCATCAGCCTGTTTCTCAAGGGTAGAGACCTCTTGATTTAAGTGAAACTGTGGCTTGAATGGTTCAATTTGTTTTAGAAGGTTGCCAACGAGCTCACGACCAGTACAAACCGGAATTGCTGGAATGTCATAGATCGGTTTATCTGGATAGAGCTCGGTGCATTGACCGCCTACCTCAGGCAATGAGTCAATGACGTGCGCTTTAATTTCTAAGAGTCCAAGTTCGAAGACTTGGAAGAGCCCCACCGGACCGGCGCCAATAATGACTGCATCGGTTTCAATGGGGGGGTGCAATTTACTTTACCAGCTGATCAATTTTGTTTTTAACGTCTTTCCACTCATCCGCATCTGGAAGGGCTGATTTGGATTTGGTGATAGATGTCCATCCTGCGGAAAGATCTGCATTTAATTTAATAAAAGACTGTTGATCTCCTGGTACATCATCTTCCGCATAAATCGCATTGACTGGGCACTCTGGTACGCAGACTGCGCAGTCGATACATTCATCTGGATCAATCACTAAAAAGTTAGGACCTTCGCGAAAACAATCGACTGGGCAGACATCAACGCAATCAGTGTATTTGCAGCGAATACAAGCTTCGGTAACAACGTAAGTCATGATGGTTTGCAGTTAAGGAGCCCAGGTTATGGACTGCCAAGTTATAAAAGCCCATTTTAGCTGAATCAGCTATTTTTTCAGGCGAAAGCCTTAATTTACTTGAGGTAAAGTCACGCTATGAACACTCTAGCAAATACTTCCAAAGATACCCAAAAATCCAAAATTTTGGTCGCAAGGGCCATTTTTCCTGAAGCGCTAGCCAAATTAGAGGAGTCCTATGAGGTTCGCTCTAACCAGTCTGACAAAATATTGACCCCAGAAGAGTTGCAAAAAGCACTTTCGGAAGTCCAGGGCGCCCTAGTGGCGGGAAGTGAGCGAATTGACGCTTCCGCTTTAGCTCAAGCCAAAAATTTAAAGGTAGTAGCCAATATTTCTGTTGGCTATAACAATTTTGATATCCCATCCATTACTGCTGCTGGGGTCATGGCTACAAATACCCCTGACGTTCTTACGGATACAACGGCTGATTTTGGCTTTGCCTTGTTAATGGCAACTGCTAGGCGTATTACAGAATCCGAGCATTGGGTACGAGCAGGTAAGTGGGATCAATGGTCGATTGTGAATAACCCATTAGGCATGGATTTGCACCACAGTACGGTCGGCATTATCGGTATGGGCCGCATTGGCCAAGGCATTGCAAAACGTGCACTAGGTTTTGGTATGAAAGTGATTTATCACAACCGCAGTCGCTTATCTTCCGAAGATGAACAAGCTTGTAAAGCAAGCTATGTTTCCAAAGAAGAATTACTGCGTACTGCCGACCATGTGGTGTTGGTGCTGCCTTATACAACTCAAAATCATCACACGATTGGCGCTCCAGAAATTGCGCTGATGAAACCCACTGCAACCCTGATTAATATAGCCCGTGGCGGTATTGTGGACGATGTGGCTTTAGCAAAAGCATTGCAGAGTGGCAAGATCTTTGCAGCGGGCTTAGATGTTTTTGAAGGTGAGCCTCAGGTACATCCCGAGTTACTCAAGTGCAGCAATATTGTGTTGGCCCCGCACATTGCTAGCGCTACAGAAAAAACACGCAGAGCGATGGTAGATTTAGCGGTAGAGAATTTGCGAGCAGCGCTTGATGGAAATAAACCACCAAGCTTAATCAATACAGAAGTATTTACAGCCTAGCTGAAAACTTAATCTGCTTCAATTTCTTCTGGGAGCTCGCGAAGAGCAAGTTCGATGCCGCCAAACTTACCTGCTACCCAGTTGTAGACCTTACAAGCAATCCACAGCAAAGCAAAACCAAGTAGGGCATTCAGAATCAGTGCAGAGAGAACGGTAAATCCAGGGATGGCGCCGTCACGAATGAAGGCTACAAACAAGGCTAACAACACAATCGGCACAGAGAAGCAGAGATAAACCAAAACCAGAGTTTTGGCGGTATGCATTGGGTCTACGAAGGCAATTTCTTTTTTGGTCAGTTTCATGAGGTGCAATCTTAAAGCAGTCCGTCGAAAAGCGCTACATCTACCCAGTCACCAGTCGCCACATTCCCTTGGTCGTGAGACAGGATGACAAAGCAATTTGCCTCGCTCATCGATCGTAAAATTCCAGCACCTTGGCTACCAGTAAGCTTTACCGTCGGCTTCCCATCGGGACCGCGACCCATAATGGCGCGCTGAAATTCTGTCCTACCTGGCTTTTTCCGAATCGGTGCCTCGGCAATTGCTTGGGTCATGAGCTGCTCAGTCTGGCTTGCACCGTTGAGTTGCAATAAAGCGGAGCGAACAAATTGATAGAAGGTCACCATGACAGCTACTGGATTGCCAGGCAGGCCAAAAAAGAGGGTCTTGCGGCTAGAGCCATTAACAGGCTTGAGCATTCCAAAGGCCATGGGTCGACCTGGGCGCATGGCAATTTTCCAAAAGCCTACATCACCCAGTTCTTGCATGATTTGCTTGGTAAAGTCCGCCTCACCAACGGAGACTCCGCCAGAAGAGATCAGAACATCTGCTTTAGAGGCTGCATCTACGAAGGCGGCTTTCAGCGAGACAGGATCATCACGCACAATGCCGCAATCAATAATTTCTATATTGAGTCGATTGAGAAGTCCAGTCAGGCTATAGCGATTACTGTCATAAATACTGCCCGCATCAAGAGCTTGTCCTAGAGTACGCAATTCATCTCCAGAGGAGAGAATGGCCACCTTGAGTTTGTGATGCACTTTGAGGCTGGCGATGCCCAAGGACGCAGCTAGGCCAAGGTCGGAGGGTCGCAATAAGCGACCAGCAGCAATAGCAGCTTTACCGCTTTGCAAATCTTCACCTCGTAAGCGGCGATTGTCACCACGCTTCACTTGGTTTTGTTTAAAGCCTAAAGTTGACTCACTTGCGGATTCGGTAAATTCTTGAGGAATGACGGTATCGCAGCCCTTGGGCATGACGGCGCCAGTCATGATCTTGAGGCATTCGCCTGGGCCAACAGCGCCTTCATAAGGTTTGCCAGCATAGGCTGTGCCAATGATCTTCAGGGTGACTATTGCCTCACTATTTCCCAGGCAATCCCCATGAAATGCAAAGCCATCCATGGCGGAGTTATCAGCAGCAGGGACATCTATTGGAGAAAGCAAGTCTTCCGCCAAAATGCGATTAATCGCTTGATCCAAAGTGACTAACTCAATATCGCTCGCATTGTTCAGCTTGCGAGACTCTAGAAGTAATTCGTTGACTAAGCCTGAGATAGCCTTACGTGCTTCATCTACATGGAGTGAGGCAGTCAAGAGGATGGGGCTGTTTGGGGAGTGCTTGATTAAATCGGTCATGACGATACTTTTTCTAAGGCAGCTAATTCTTCCGGTGTGTTGACATTGGCGAATGCTTGAGCATTTTCAAATATGACAGTAGCAGAGCGCAATTCTTTAAACCAGCGATCAATCTTTAAATCCCCTTTACTTAGAAAGGCATTTAAAGAATCCTGTAAATCACTTTTCATTAAACAGAAAACTGGTTGCGACCAAGCCTTGCCGTCACCCTCTTTTGAAGAAGCAAAGACAAGCTCCAAATTATTATTTTCCAATTGGTGCGCCATCTTTTCGGCAAGATCGGTTGGCAATAAAGGGGAGTCACAAGGCGACGTGAGCAAGTAGGGCGTTTTGCAATGCCTCAGTCCAACTGAGAAGCCAGCCAATGGGCCAGAAAAATCCGGAGTTTCATCCATGAGTACTGGATAGCCATAGTGGGAATACTTTGTAATGCTACGGTTAGCATTAATCAGGATAGTGCTCACTTGAGGTTTGAGTCGGCTGATAGCCGATTCAATCAGGGGCTTGCCATGAAAGGGGATTAGACCTTTATCAATACCACCCATTCTTTGGGCGCGGCCCCCTGCCAAAATCAGTCCAGTAATGTCTTCTGAGGTAATCATTAGCCGCCGATGTAAGACATCTCTACTTTGCGAGCGGATTTTGATCCGGCAGTATTGGATCCCCGAATTTCTGAGTAGTGATCATTTCGTCCAGACCATGTTGACATGATGGCATTGGCAATCTCTAAATCACTTCTACCGGAACGCAGTAGCGTTTTGAAATCAAAGCCTTCATTTGCGAATAAGCAAAGATAAAGCTGACCATCCGTAGAGATACGAGCGCGCGTGCACTCGTGACAAAAAGTTTGTGTGACGCTAGAAATAAAGCCAATTTCACCGGAGCCATCAAGATAGCGCCAGCGCTGAGCTACTTCACCAGGATAGTTAGCCTCAATAGCTTCTATCGGAAGGACGGCATTAATATGATTAGCAACTTCTTGTGAGGGGAGTACTTGGGACATATCCCAGCCGTTAGAGCTTCCCACATCCATAAACTCAATAAAGCGCAGTGTTACACCGCTACCTTTGAAGTGCTTGGCCATGCCAATAATCTCTTGATCGTTTGTGCCCTTCTTAACCACCATGTTGACTTTGAGATTGGAAAAGCCCGCTTCTTGAGCTGCAGCAATTCCATCAAGCACATCCGTAACTGGAAAGTCGACATCATTCATTTTTTTGAAGACATCATCATTTAGGCCATCCAGGCTGATGGTGAGGCGATGCAAACCTGCAGCTTTTAATGCAGCTGCTTTCTTGCGCAAAATACTGCCATTCGTAGTTAAGGTGAGATCAAGCGGCCGACCTGACGTGGTGCGAATCTTGGCCAGCATCTCAATCAACACTTCGAGATTTTTGCGCAACAAAGGTTCACCACCAGTAAGGCGAATTTTTTCTACACCTAGCGAAGCAAAGATAGTTGTTAACCGGGTGATCTCTTCAAAGCTCAGTAATTCATTATGAGAGAGGTAGGGGTAGTCTTTATCGAAGATTTCCTTAGGCATGCAGTAGGTGCAGCGGAAATTACAGCGATCAGTGACGGAGATACGTAAATCACGTAGCTGGCGTACGCGGGTATCTTTGGTCGAAGCATTCGCAGCCAAAAGCTGTCCTGGTATGGACGGCGTCAGGCCTTTACCTTCATCTAAACGTATAGGGATTACTTTTTCAACCATGCATAATTATGGCTGTGAAACCGTGTTTCTGCCAAACTGCCAAATATCCTTGTGGGATAAATAGCAGTCTGGAGAAACTGGATTAAACCGTTTTTTCTTGGCCGCCGGTTTCAACTAAAACCATTGGACCATTTTGCAAACTAACGGGTGCTTTAGGAGTTCTGCCTGTTGGCAAAATTTCTGGCTCTGCTTGGATTTGCGATTGCGCTTCTTGATGCTTGCCAGAATCTGTTGCTACCCAGACCATGCCAGCAGACTGAACTACGCTATGCAATGGGGTCTCTTCAAGTGCCTGAAAGGCAACCTTAGGGAGCTCAGGCATCGGTTTAGCGATCACTTCAATTGCTGGGACTGCAGCTACTGGAGTAGATACTGGAGCAGCATTATCAGTGTGATTGCTTTGACGTGGTGCACGTTGCTCTCTTGGTTCTCTAGGCGCACGTGGTGCCCGCTCTTTCACTTCCTTAGAAGCTACAGGTGCAGTCGTATGGCCAAAGCTTTGGGCAATATTCTGAATCGGCATTGAAGCAGAAGCTCCCGCCATTCCTACTGGTGGGCCTGAGAATGAAGTCGCTACTGCAACAACAGAAGCAATTGCTGCATCACCAGTAGACTCAGTGCGCTCGCCACGTTGACCACGACCACGACCACGACGGTTGCGACCACGACCACGACGCTCTTCACCATCTGCATTTGGAGCTGCATCAGTTCCAGGAGCAGCTTCAGTAGCTGGAGTTACCGCAGCTTGATTCTCTGGTTTTGGATTGTTCTGGTTGCGGTTATTGCCATTGCGGTTACGACCATCTTGACGAGCTCTACCTGAACCTGCTTCGCGTGGCGCATTTGCACCTTCAGTGCTTGCTGCACCCTCAGCTGGACGCTCAGCGCGATCGTTGCGCTCGCCACGACGACCGCGATTGCGGTTATTGCCGTTACGATTATTTTGATTGCGACCACGTGGTGCGCTAGGTGCGGGTTGTGCTTCTGGTTTAGGCGCTGAGGAGAATAGGCCCTTAATGAATCCGAAGAATCTACCAGTGCTAGCTGTTTCTGCAGATGCTTTTTCAGTACGTGCAGGACGTGGCTGACTTACTGGCGCTGGTGCATTTGGTGTAATACCTTTGACAGCAGCTTCTGGGCGAACTTTAACGTCAGCATCTTTACGGCTTACCGCGGTATCCGTTTCGAGTTCACGCGCAGCTTCTTCTGCCATCACGTAACTGGCCTTTTGATCATCAAGACGTGGATCATCGTGACGTAAACGCTCAAGCTTGTAATGTGGTGTTTCTAAATGCTTATTCGGAACCATCAAGACATTCACTTTGAAGCGTGACTCGATCTTAATGACTTCAGCGCGCTTCTCATTGAGCAAGAATGCAGCCACTTCGACTGGAACTTGCGTATGAATAGCAGCAGTATTCTCTTTCATTGCCTCTTCTTGAATGATGCGCAAGACTTGCAATGCAGACGATTCGGTATCACGGATGTGACCAGTACCATTACAACGTGGGCAGGTTACATGACTACCTTCAGAGAGAGCAGGGCGTAAGCGCTGACGGGACATTTCCATCAAACCAAACTTGGAGATCTTGCCCATTTGAACGCGAGCACGGTCATGACGCAAAGCATCGCGAAGGCGATTCTCAACATCTTTCTGCGCTTTGCTTGATTCCATATCAATGAAGTCGATCACGATCAAACCACCCAAGTCACGTAAACGTGCTTGACGAGCGATTTCATCGGCAGCTTCTAAGTTGGTACGAGTAGCAGTTTCTTCAATATCAGAGCCACGGGTTGCACGTGCGGAGTTGACGTCAACTGAAACTAAAGCTTCAGTATGGTCAATCACAATCGCGCCGCCTGAAGGTAATGGCACGGTACGTGAGTATGCAGTTTCAATTTGATGCTCAATTTGGAAGCGCGAGAACAATGGAACATCATCCTGGTAACGCTTTACTCTTGGCAGGTTATCTGGCATCACTACCGACATAAATGCCGCAGCTTGCTCGTAGATGTCATCCGTATCGATGAGGATCTCACCAATATCTGGTTGGAAGTAATCACGAATTGCACGAATCACTAAGCTCGATTCGAGATAGATCAATAGTGGGGCTGAATTACCTTTAGCAGCTTCGTCAATCGCTGTCCATAACTGCATGAGATAACTTAAATCCCATTGCAATTCAGTAGCGTCACGGCCAATACCAGCCGTACGAGCAATGATGCTCATGCCATCGGGTACTTCTAATTGAGACATCGCCTCACGGAGTTCTTGACGGTCTTCGCCTTCAATACGGCGAGAAACACCGCCTCCACGTGGGTTGTTTGGCATCAATACTAAATAGCGTCCTGCTAAGGAGACGAAAGAAGTCAGGGCAGCGCCTTTTTGGCCACGCTCTTCTTTTTCTACCTGAACAATAATTTCTTGGCCTTCGCGCAAAGCATCTTTAATGGAGGCATTACGAACGTCAATACCTTCTTTAAAGTAGGTACGCGCCACTTCTTTAAATGGCAGGAAGCCATGGCGTTCTTCACCGTAATTTACAAAGCACGCTTCGAGCGAAGGCTCAATGCGAGTGATAACACCTTTGTAAATATTGCCTTTGCGTTGTTCACGACCGGCAGCTTCGATATCAATATCGATGAGTTTTTGACCATCGACGATGGCAACTCGCAACTCTTCTTGTTGAGTTGCATTAAATAACATGCGTTTCATAACACTCTCCTATTGGGAGTGCGTCGCTGCGCGCTGCGTTAGGGACAAGTTAGATACCGCTTGGGGCAGAGCCCATTGGCGGCTTTGGAGTGTGGATCAAGCAAATCCGGGCATTTCTTGCCCGGTACACCATGTTCAATTAAACCGGTGCCACACTTGACGATCGCCGCAGAGACCTCCTTTAGGTCATCAATGCAGGCGCGCGCCTGAAAACTGTCTTCTAATCGCGGGTCGCGGCATACGGCACACCAACCCTGCGCCTCATTACAACGGGGGAGGGGCAACCCCGGGAGTCTATTAAGGGCGACTCCAAGCTCCACGATCCAAACCTGAATCAGGCTAGTCTCGGGCCAATAAATTGGCTAGAGCGTTGATTATACGGCACAAGTTGAAGGACAATGGGGTATTGTTAAGTCCCTTGTCGACCCCCGTCGGGGTGGCAAGAGAGATAAATCATGAAATCCGAACCCATTTCCAAGCCTTTACAGGTCAAAACCACAGCTCCAGCCGCTGTTCACCTCCAGACTATTGGTCCAGAGGAGGCTGGTCAGCGCCTAGATAACTATCTACTACGTTGGGCAAAAGGGGTTCCTAAAAGCCACGTTTATCGGATTATTCGCTCCGGCGAGGTTCGGGTAAATAAGAAAAGGGCTGAGCCGACTACGCGCTTAATTGAGGGGGATGTCATTAGAGTCCCGCCAGTTCGTCTTGCTGAGCCTGCCCAAATGGCGGCCGTCAATACCGCTCAAACCAAGTCCCGGGCGCAGGGGTATTCCGACAAAATGCCTATTTTGTTCGAGGATGAAGCTCTATTAATAGTAAATAAACCAGCAGGTTTAGCGGTTCATGGAGGTTCAGGGATCGCCCTAGGCGTGATTGAGACCCTGCGCATTACCCGCCCCGAACTCAAATTCTTGGAATTGGTTCACCGTTTGGATCGAGATACATCAGGCGTGTTGCTGTTGGCTAAAAAGCGTAGCGCTTTGGTGGAGCTACATCGACAGATTCGCGAAGGGCAAACGGACAAGCGTTATTACTTGCTGGCCCATGGGGAAATTGCTCAGGGCGCAGGCACGGTGCAATTGAAGTTTGCATTACATAAATACCTATTAGCCAATGGCGAGCGTCGCGTTCGTGTTGACCCGGGTGGTCTGCCAAGCCATACCGCTTTGCGTGTTACTAAGGTAATGAAACGTGGGGAAGTGGCGATTACTCTGGCTGAAGCCCAATTAAAAACTGGGCGTACTCACCAAATTCGAGTCCACTTACAAAAACTAGGCCACTCGATTTTGGGTGATGATAAATATGGCTTTGAAGATCAGGACAAGATTGTGAAATCCAAACGCCTGTATTTGCACGCCCATTTAGCCGGCTTTACTCATCCGCGTACTGGCGAGAAAATGCGTATCGAATCACCACTACCCCCTGAATTTGCAGCAATGATGAAAACTTTTGAAGCGCCCAACAATGCCTGAAGAACAAAAACCCGATAGACGTTACGACCTGATCGTATGGGACTGGGATGGAACCATCATGGATTCCACACCGACAATCGTCGACTGTATTCAGCAAGCTTGCCGTGATTTGGGTTTTAAAGAGCCTGATGACACTTTAGCCAGCTCGGTCATTGGTTTAGGTATTCAGGATTCACTGAGAAGAGCGGTGCCTTGGATTGAGCCAGCCCATTTCCCTAATTTAACGGAGCGCTTTCGATTCCACTATCTGGCCAAAGATCACGAGCTCGATTTATTTCCGGGTATTCGTGAATTACTCCAAAGTCTGCGCGAGGATGGTTATTTATTAGGTGTTGCCACTGGCAAATCTCGCGTTGGATTGGATCGATCTTTAAAGCATCATCAGCTAGAACAGATGTTTCATGAAACCCGTACTGCAGACCAATCTTTCTCGAAGCCTCATCCCGGAATGCTCTTAGAGCTCTCAGATGTGATGCAAGTGCCAATGCGCCGCATGCTGATGATTGGGGATACCACCCATGATTTAGATATGGCAGCCAATGCAGGTGTGGATGCGGTAGCGGTAACGTATGGCGCGCATCCTCCGAGCACTTTAAAAGAAGCGCCATCACTGACGCACGTGGATGATGTCGCGCAGCTAGCAACTTGGCTCAGTCAGAATCTCACTGTTAAAAACTAGTTAATAAAAAGGATTAAAAAGATGGATCAAAATCAATCTGAGAACGCGAATCAAAATTGGGAGCGTCAAGCACTCGAGCATTTACTACTAGAGAATTTAAAAGAGACTCGTAAGACGCGTCGCTGGAAAGCAGTGTTTCGTGTTCTCACCCTCCTGGTCTTTGTTGGCGTAATACTGGCGGTATTTGATTTTCATCTTCCAGGGCGCGGCATGGGCATGGAGAAGCACACTGCCTTAGTCACGCTAGAGGGGGAGATTTCTTCAAGCTCGATGGCCAATGCTTTGGATATTAATTCCTCGCTTACTGCTGCTTTTGAGAATGAAAACAGTGCAGGCGTAGTCTTGCGCATCAATAGCCCTGGCGGCTCCCCAGTTCAGGCTGGCATGATGAATGATGAAATTCATCGCTTACGTAAACTCTATCCAGGTAAACCGTTTTATGTTGTAGTGGAAGATATCTGCGCTTCAGGTGGTTACTACGTCGCTGTTGCAGGCGACCAAATTTTGGTCGATAAGGCGAGTTTAGTTGGATCTATTGGCGTGATCATGGAAGGCTTTGGTTTTACTGGCCTGATGGATAAGTTAGGTGTGACTCGTCGCATGATTACTGCCGGCTCAAATAAAGGCATGATGGATCCATTCTCTAAAGAAAATCCACAGCAAGTAGAAATGATTAAAACAATGATTGATGAGATTCATCAACAATTTATTGCGGTGGTCAAAGCGGGTCGTGGCGATCGTCTAAAAGAAACTCCAGAGATGTTCACGGGCCGCGTTTGGAATGGCGAGCAAGCAATCAAAATTGGCTTAGTCGATGGTTATGGAACAGTAGAGACTGTGGCACGCGATATCTTCAAAGCGCCAGACATTTTGGACTACACCATGAAAGAGAATTTCGCAGAACGTGTTGCTAAACGTTTCGGTGCTGAAGTTGGCGCTGCAGCAGGTAAGGCTTTAATTAAGACCCCTGATCTAAAGTAAAAAACAATAGATCAGCAAGGTAGCAAATAAAACACCTAGGCCAGCAATAGAAATACTGCTGGCCTGTTTTGTAATGAAGCACAAGCAGCCTCATTAGGGAAGCGCTTACGCCAATCTGCAATTGATAGAGTAGTGATCATCTCCGTTGGTAGACTCAGATCCATTCCCATGCAAAGCATCGATTGCGGAGATAGCGCATTAAGGCATGCCATCAACATTGCAGTATTGCGATACGGTGTCTCAATCCAAATTTGCGTCTGCTGTAATTTCCTAGATTCCACTTCCAACTGTTTCAGTCGTGCAATACGATCTTGGGCGTCATGTGGAACATAACCCTGAAACGCAAAGCGTTGACCATTTAAACCACTGGCCATCAGGCCCAGCAGAATAGAGCTTGGACCAACCAAAGGTTTCACTTTGGCACCCAGCTTATGCGCTGCCAGTACGAGCTCTGCACCAGGGTCTGCCACCCCCGGAACACCAGCTTCTGACATGAGGCCCATGTCTTTTCCGGCAATGAGGGGCTTGAGTAAATCCATCGGCTTGACAGCGTCACCATACTTAGCATTGCGTGCAACACCACGCCACTCACTCATTTGCATTTCTTGAATAGTGCAGGCTAAGGGCGAAACACTATCGACTGCTTTTAAAAAAGCACGCGCAGTTTTTGCATCCTCCACAATCCAGTGGGTGAGCTTGGCAGTTTGGGTAATGGTTTCGTTTGGCAAAACCCAAGGCAATTGCTCCACGCGATCATCGTCACCCAAAGTGTTGGGAATTAAAAAGAGGGTGCCTGGTGTTGAACTCATTATTTAATTCTTCTCATTCGATTAATTTATTTTTTATTGGGAATGACAAAGCCAGCATCACGCAATAAGCCACTTAGTGCAATTAATGGTAAGCCAATTAATGCAGTGGGATCATCGCTCTTGATGGATTCCAGGAGTGAGATTCCTAAGCCTTCAGACTTAGCGCTGCCTGCGCAGTCATAGGGCTCTTCGGCATGGAGGTAGGCCTCCAAAACATCATCAGCAAGTTTGCGGAAAGTCACTTCCGTAGGAACATTGATCGTTGTTTCCTCATGGCCGTGCATGAGACACAGTGCTGTTTGAAAAGTCACAGTGGCACCACGCATGAGTTGAAGTTGCGCCATGGCGCGCTCAAAGTTTCCTGGCTTACCAATAGCAGCTCCACAAAGGTCGGCCACTTGATCTGAGCCAATCACCCAAGCTTCTGGATGATCTTTGGCAACTGCCGCAGCTTTTGCTTTAGCTAAGCGCAAGGCTAAATTCACAGTGTCTTCTCCTGGGAGAGGGGTTTCATCTACTTGGGGGGAGATGATGTCAAAGGGGATGCGCAGGCGCTCTAAGAGCTCCCGACGGTAGACCGAGGTAGATGCCAGAATTAGTTTTTTTGCAGAATTACTCATCGCTACTTGTACTTTCGCTAAAGCCTTCATTTAGACTGATGTCATGAATCGTAATCAAGTTTTACCTCAAGTTGAGCTATCCGCTGATCCTAAGGCTTTGAGCCGGATCGACTTTTGCGCCCCTCAGTCCTATCAAGGCTCTGGTTTTTTGGAGATTTCAGCCCTGCCTAGGCTGACTGAAGAGGCCTCTAGCATTGAGCCGGGCGATGGTTTTCATTGGGAATTAAAGACCCATTTTGCAGATTCTCCTGGTTCTGAGCCCCGGCAAATTCTGAAATTGGCCGTAAAAGGCCGTATTCACCTAGTTTGTCAGAGCTGTTTGCAGGATTGCGGCCTAGATTTGGCTCAAGAGAGTCGATTTGTCATGGTGGCCACCGAGGATGAGGCTGACGCCTTTCCGATGGAGGATGATCAACAGGAGCCTTTGGTGGCAAGTCAGCACTTTGACCTCCTTGGCTTAATAGAGGATGAAATCCTCCTTTCCATGCCCTTAATTCCAAAGCATCCAGAGGGCGCTTGCCAGCCCCATGCCTCTTCATTTAGCGAGGGCGGTGAAGCTTCAGATACCCCTGAAAAGCCTCAGAATCCCTTTAACATATTGAAAAATATGAAGAAAAATTGATTTAGCCCCGCTCCTTGGAGGCGGGTTTTCAAATCTGCTTTATCAGGTAATCAGGCATTTATCTCAATTTACATGCTAGAATATTGCCTTGCTTAGGAGTTCAATATGGCCGTCCAACAGAATAAAAAATCCCCATCCAAACGTGGCATGCACCGTGCACACGACTTTTTGACCGCACCTGCTACGGCTGTTGAAGCCACAACTGGTGAGGCACATTTGCGCCACCACATTTCACCAAACGGCTACTACCGTGGTCGTAAAGTTGTTAAAACAAAAAACGACTAATTCTTTAGTCTGAAAGACAGAAGCGGCTCCAATAAAAGCCGCTTTTTTCTTTGAAAAAAACCACTTGCGGTAATACCTGATTTTATGAGCGTCACACTTGCTATCGATGCCATGGGCGGAGATCACGGGATAGTCGTTACTGTTCCCGCTTGTTGCGATTTTCTCGAAAAACATGCTGATGTGAAGATCGTTTTAGTTGGCAATTCGGAGGCACTCGAGCAAGCCTTGAGTCAATTCCCTAAAGCGCTAATGGAGCGCATTCAAATTATTTCCGCTAGTGAAGTCGTTTTGATGGATGACCCCATTGAGGTGGCATTGCGTCGTAAAAAAGATTCCTCTATGCGAGTTGCCATCGAGCAGGTTAAAGAAGGCCTGGCTGACGCGATTATTTCCTCTGGCAATACTGGCGCCTTGATGGCCATCTCTCGCTATATTCTCAAAACCTTGGATGGTGTTGATCGTCCCGCAATTGCTACTGCAATCCCGAATGAAAAAGGGCGCGGTACCACGATGTTGGATCTTGGCGCTAACGCAGATTGCGAGCCTATGCATTTGGTGCAATTTGCGCAAATGGCAAACGTCATGGTTCAAGTGGTCGACGGCACACAAAATCCTTCCATCGGTCTACTGAATATTGGTGAAGAAGTAATCAAAGGTAATGAAGTGGTGAAGCAGACTAGTGAGTTGCTGCGCCAAACAAACCTCAACTTTTATGGCAACGTAGAAGGTAATGATATTTTTAAAGGCACTACGGATATCGTGGTGTGTGATGGTTTTGTGGGCAACGTTGTCCTTAAGGCAAGCGAAGGCTTGGCAAAGATGATGAGCGGCCTAATTAAACAAGAATTCAATCACTCATGGCTGACTAAACTCATGGCGATCTGTGCCATGGTGCCCTTATTACGTGTTCGCAAGCGTGTAGATCATCGCCGCTACAACGGGGCGGTATTATTAGGTTTACGTGGTTGCGTGATTAAGAGCCACGGTTCAGCAGATCGTTTTGCATTTGGTTTTGCGCTCGAGCGCGCATATGAAGCAGCAAAAAATCGCATGGTAGAGCGGATCGCTCAAGCTTTTGCGGCGGAGACAAAGCAATCATGAGTACTTATTCACGAATAGCTGGGACTGGAAGTTATCTTCCGGAGCAGCGTTTGAGCAATCAAGACTTAGTTGAGCGTTTAGCGAAGATTGGTCTTGAAACTAGTGATGAATGGATTGTGACTAGAAGTGGAATTTCTGCTCGGCACTTTGCTGCAGAAAATCAACTCACGAGTGACCTGGCAGTCAAGGCGGCTCAAGCAGCATTAGAGGCGGCTGGCTGCACCTCTGAAGATCTTGATTTGATTATTTTGGCAACATCGACACCAGATCATTTGGGTGGTTTCCCAAGCACGGCTTGCGTAGTGCAAGACAAGCTGGGTGCCCATACCAATTGCGCAGCATTTGATGTCCAGGCGGTCTGTGCTGGCTTTACTTATGCCCTTGCAATTGCAGATGCATTTATTCGTACGGGCACCTATAAAAAAGTATTGGTTCTTGGCGCAGAAACTTTTTCCCGCATTTTAGATTTTCAAGATCGCACTACCTCTGTTTTATTTGGTGATGGTGCTGGGGCGGTGGTTCTCGAAGCTTCGAAAGAGCCAGGTATTTTGGCAACAGCCTTGCATGCAGATGGTAGTCAACGCAATATTCTTTGTGTGCCAGGGCGTGCTAAGCAGGGTGGCGTTGAGGGAACTGCCTACTTAACCATGGATGGTCCTGCGGTATTTAAGTTAGCCGTTAAAGTACTTGAACAAGTTGCTCATGAGGCTTTAGAAAAAGCCAATCTCAAACCAGAGCAAATTGATTGGTTGGTGCCGCACCAAGCCAATATTCGCATCATGGAGAGCACAGCTCGCAAGATGGGTATGTCAATGGATAAGGTCATTGTGACCGTCCATGAACATGGCAATACCTCTGCTGCGTCTATTCCGCTTGCGCTTGATGTCGGCGTGCGTTCTGGTCAAATTCAACGTGGTCAATATCTCTTGCTAGAGGGTGTGGGCGGTGGCTTTGCTTGGGGCGCGGCAGTAATAAAGTACTAAAGCGAAGTACTAAAGCAAAGTACCCAAGCAAAAATATATTTAAAACTATTATTTAGCGATTATTCCTATGACATTTGCATTTGTATTCCCTGGCCAAGGCTCCCAATCTGTTGGGATGCTCAACACCATTGCAAATCGCCCTGAAGTCCGCGCGACTTTGCAGGAAGCTTCAGAAGCTTTGGGTGAAGATGTTGCAAAACTGATTGCTGAAGGCTCGGCTGAAGAATTGTCTTTAACAACCAATACACAACCCGTGATGCTGACTGCAGCGATTGCGTTTTATCGCGCTTGGTTAGCTTCGGGCGGCGCCGTTCCCAAGATGATGGCTGGCCATAGCTTGGGTGAATACTCTGCTTTAGTTGCTGCTGGCGTAATCGCTTTTAAAGATGCTGTGCCTTTGGTGCGTTTTCGTGCTGAAGCGATGCAGACAGCTGTTCCGGTAGGTACTGGCGGTATGGCCGCCATCTTGGGTTTGGATGATGCGATCGTGAAGACGGTTTGTGCTGAGGCTGCTGCAACCTCTGGTGGTGTAGTGGAGGCAGTGAACTTTAATGCTCCAGGGCAAGTGGTGATCGCTGGCGGTAGTGATGCAGTAACCAAGGCTTGTGAGTTACTCAAGGCAGCTGGCGCAAAACGTGCTTTGCCATTGCCCGTATCTGCACCGTTCCATTCATCTTTACTACAACCTGCTTCTGAAAAGCTCAAAGGCTACTTGGCTGATATTGAATTTAAGGTGCCTACTATTTCTGTAGTCAATAACGTGGATGTCAATGTATTAAATGATCCAGCAGCTATTAAGGATGCCTTAGTGCGTCAAGCTGCCAAGCCTGTGCGTTGGCAAGAGACTATCAATGCGATGGCACAGCAGGGAATTACTCAAGTAGTGGAGTGCGGTCCCGGTAAGGTATTGGCTGGACTAACAAAGCGTATTAATGAGAATGTCGTTGGACTGCCTATTTTTGATGAAGTCAGTCTCAATGAGGCATTGGCTGCGGTAAAGTAAAAAGAAACAATAAAGAAAAAACAAAGAAACAACGGAAGACAAATATGAATCTCGACTTAAGTGGGCAAATTGCATTAGTGACCGGCGCATCGCGCGGTATTGGCCAAGCCATTGCGGATGAGCTAGTGAAATGTGGTGCCAAGGTGATTGGTACTGCCACTTCTGCAGATGGCGCTAAGGCTATCAACGCCCGTTTACAAGCGAGCGGTGGTCGTGGCGAGGTATTGAATGTGACTGATCCAAAAGCTTGCGAAGACATTATTGATTTGATCGTCAAAGATTTTGGCGGTATTAGTATTTTGGTGAATAACGCAGGCATCACCCGCGATAACCTAGCAATGCGTATGAAAACAGATGAGTGGACCGATGTGATCGATACCAACTTAAGTGCTGTTTTCCGTTTGTCGCAAGCTGTAATGCGCCCCATGATGAAAGCGCGCGCTGGTCGCATTATTAATATCACTTCGATTGTTGGTCATATGGGCAACCCTGGGCAAGCGAATTACGCTGCTGCTAAATCTGGTGTTTCAGGTATGACCCGTGCTTTGGCCCGCGAAATCGGTAGCCGCAATATCACTGTCAATTGTGTGGCTCCCGGCTTTATTGACACAGATATGACCCGTGCTTTGAGTGAAGAGCAGCAAAATGCCCTAAAAGCGAATATTCCTTTGGCGCGTCTGGGTAGCCCAGAAGATGTAGCCCAGGCAGTGGCATTTTTAGCCTCTCCAGCGGCCGGATACATCACTGGAAATACCTTGCATGTCAATGGCGGGCTCTATTTAGCCTAATAACACAGCAGGAATTGATCATTTTTTGGCGGATTTACTAATTTAGCCTGCCAAGCTGATAAAATTCTTTTCATCGTTTTTTTACAACCCTTGGGGGAATTAATGGATAACATCGAACAACGCGTTAAGAAAATCGTCGCTGAGCAATTGGGCGTCGCAGAAGCAGAGATCAAGAATGAATCTTCTTTTGTGAATGACTTGGGCGCAGACTCTCTTGACACTGTTGAATTGGTAATGGCTTTGGAAGATGAATTCGGGATTGAAATTCCGGATGAAGAAGCTGAGAAAATTACTACAGTTCAGCTCGCTATCGATTTTGCTCAGTCAAAAGCTCAGGGTTAATTCCCTAGCTTAGTTAAAAGCTATTACTGTGTCAGTATCAAATGGCCGCCGCCGGGTTGTTGTTACCGGCCTAGGCCTGATTTCACCCGTTGGTAACTCGGTTGATGTAGCTTGGTCTAATTTGCTCGCGGGCAAATCAGGCATTGCTACCATCACCAAGTTTGACCACACTCCGCTCAGCGTGCACTTTGCTGGTGAGGTGAAAGATTTCAATGTCGAAGAATATGTTTCTGCCAAAGAGGCGCGCCATATGGATACCTTTATCCATTTTGGTATCGCAGCTGGTACGCAAGCGATTCGCGACAGCGGTTTACAGATCACTGAAGAGAACGCGGAGCGTGTAGGCGTCATGGTTGGCTCAGGCATTGGCGGTTTGCCGATGATTGAAGAGACCGGCGCTGAATTGTTAGCTCGTGGTCCTCGTCGTATCTCCCCATTCTTTGTGCCAGGCTCAATCATTAATATGATTTCTGGTCATCTCAGTATCTTGTTTGGTCTTAAAGGTCCAAACGTAGCTGCAGTGACAGCTTGCACTACTGGTTTGCATAGCATTGGATTGGCGGCCCGCTTAATTCAGTATGGCGATGCTGATGTGATGGTTGCTGGTGGGGCTGAATCCACTATCTCTGCATTGGGCGTTGGCGGCTTCGCTTCAGCTCGTGCACTATCTACTCGCAACGATGATCCTGCAACAGCTTCACGCCCATGGGACAAAGACCGTGATGGTTTTGTTCTAGGTGAGGGCGCTGGCGTTATCGTGCTCGAAGAGTACGAGCATGCTAAATCGCGTGGTGCAAAAATTTACTGCGAGCTCTTAGGTTTCGGTATGAGTGGTGATGCGTATCACATGACTGCTCCAAATATGGATGGCCCACGTCGTTGTATGGTCAACGCCATGCGCGATGCCGGTTTAAATCCAGATCAAATTCAATATATCAATGCACACGGTACTTCTACGCCTTTAGGTGATAAGAATGAAACCGGTGCGATTAAAGCTGCCCTTGGCGATCACGCTAAGAAGGCTTTGATTAACTCTACTAAGTCGATGACCGGGCACCTTTTAGGTGGCGCTGGTGGCTTGGAGTCTGTATTTACTATTCTGGCGCTACACAACCAGAAGTCTCCGCCAACAATCAACATCTTCAATCAAGATCCAGAGTGTGATTTGGACTACTGCGCCAATACTGCTCGCGATGTGAAGATTGACCATGCCGTGAAAAACAACTTTGGCTTTGGGGGTACTAACGGTACCTTGATTTTTGGCAAATTGACCTAATATCCTTATTAGGTAGTTTCCTTCCTCTTTTTTCTTTAATTATTGGTTTTTACCAAGCAGGTCTATAGCACTATGAAAAAGTATCTTATTGCGTTCTTAGCTATGTTTAGCTTGGGGCAAATCGCGCTTATCCCTCAGGCCTCTGCCCAGAGTCCACGTGTCTCCATTCCTGACTTTGCTGACTTGGTTGAGCGAGCTAGTCCTGCTGTGGTGAACATCCGAACCACTGAAAAAGTAATGCAGCAACAAGCTCAGGGCGGTATTCCGGGAATGCCTGAGGATCAGGCCGAGTTCTTCCGTCGCTTCTTTGGCGTGCCTATGCCAGGATTGCCTGGCGGACCTAAGCAAGCGCAACCTAATCCCGGCAAGCCTCAAGAGGCTGATCGCGGCGTAGGCTCTGGCTTCATTATTGAATCCAATGGTTTGATTTTGACGAATGCCCACGTTGTCGAGGGCGCGAATACCATCTACGTCACCTTGACAGACAAACGCGAGTTCAAAGCCAAGTTATTGGGTATGGATAAGCGAACCGATATGGCGGTTGTCAAAATCGAGGCACGTGATTTGCCTAAGTTGCCACTAGGCGACTCTTCAAGAGTGAGGGTGGGAGAATGGGTGTTAGCAATTGGCTCCCCATTTGGTCTAGAAAACACCGTGACTGCTGGCATCGTGTCTGCCAAGAGCCGTGACACTGGGGATTACTTACCTTTCATTCAGACTGACGTCGCTGTGAATCCTGGGAACTCGGGTGGACCGCTATTAAATACTGCCGGACAAGTGATTGGCATTAACTCGCAAATCTTTAGTCGCTCTGGCGGATATATGGGCATCTCTTTTGCTATCCCAATCGATGAAGCGATGCGGGTTGCAGACCAGTTGCGTACCAATGGAAAAATGACTCGTGGCCGTATTGGCGTCGCTTTAGGTGAAATGACTAAAGAGATTGCAGAGAGCTTGGGTCTAGGTAAACCTCGTGGCGCCTTCGTTCGTAATGTTGAGCCAGGCGGCCCAGCGGCGGCGGGCGGCATTGAGTCTGGGGACGTGATTCTGAGCTTTAATGGCCGTGATATTGGTAAATCGACTGATTTGCCAAGAGCTGTTGGGGAAACCAAGCCAGGAACCAGTGCTAACGTACAGGTTTGGCGTAAAGGCTCAACTAAGGACTTGATGGTCTCTGTAGTGGATACGGAAGCAGGTCAAGCTGTCGTGAAGAAGTCGGATAACTCAGGTTCATCTGGTGGAAATGCCAATTCTCTTGGGGTGGCAGTTTCGGAGCTCTCAGATAGTAAGAAAAAGGAGCTCAATATTCGCGGAGGTGTTGAAGTTACCGGTTTAGGAGATGGCCCCCTAGCGCGTTCAGGAGTGCGACCTGGGGATGTCATCATCCGAATTGCCGATGCCGATATCACTGGGGTAAAGCAGTTTGAGGGTCTTGTAAAGGGTTTGGACGCCAATAAGTCGGTTCCGGTCTTTGTTCGTCGGGCTGATAGCACTCTGATTATTCCGGTAAGGCCAAAATAAGCCAAAACCTTGTTTTTTGGATGAAATAAGCGGGTTTGGCGCTAATTTAGCGCCACCCATTACAATCACCCTAAGATGACTTTTTGCAGCGCATCATCGTGGTGCGTTCTGACAAGGCGTTTTTTGAAGACTACACAAGACGCTATGGACTTAATCCGCAATTTTTCTATCATCGCCCATATTGATCACGGCAAATCAACGCTTGCTGATCGCATTATTCAACTCTGTGGCGGTCTTACTGATCGTGAAATGGAAGCCCAGGTTCTGGATTCGATGGATATCGAGCGTGAGCGTGGCATCACGATTAAGGCCCAAACAGCAGCGCTAACTTATAAATCCAAAGATGGCAAAACCTACAACATCAATTTGATTGATACACCTGGGCACGTCGACTTCTCCTATGAGGTTAGTCGCTCCTTATCAGCATGCGAAGGTGCATTGCTAGTGGTTGATGCCAGTCAAGGTGTTGAAGCCCAAACAGTCGCTAACTGCTACATGGCTCTAGAGTTGGGTGTTGAAGTGGTGCCCGTCCTCAATAAGATTGATTTGCCACAGGCTGATCCTGAGCGCGCTAAACAAGAAATTGAAGATGTCATTGGTATTGATGCATCTGAAGCAGTGACCTGTTCAGCCAAAACGGGGTTAGGTGTGCAGGATGTTATCGAAGAAATGATTGCACGCGTACCTCCGCCAAAAGGTAGTGCAACAGATCCATTACAAGCATTGATTATCGATTCGTGGTTTGATAACTATGTTGGTGTGGTGATGTTGGTGCGTGTTGTGAATGGCACCTTAAAGCCAAAAGAAAAAATTACTCTGATGTCTAATGGCTCAAGTCATTTAGTCGAGCACGTTGGTGTGTTTAGTCCAAAGTCGGTGGATCGCCCAGAGTTGTCTGCTGGTCAAGTGGGCTTCGTGATTGCCGGCATTAAAGAATTAAAAGCTGCTAAGGTGGGTGATACGGTTACGCATACCCCAGGACAGCAAGGCCGAACTCCTGCAACAGCACCACTTCCAGGTTTTAAGGAGGTCAAGCCTCAGGTCTTTGCTGGATTGTACCCAGTAGAGTCGAGTGAATACGATCAACTCCGTGAGTCTTTGGAGAAGCTGCAGTTAAATGATGCCTCGCTCTTGTATGAGCCTGAGGTGTCGCAAGCGCTTGGTTTTGGATTCCGTTGTGGCTTCTTGGGTCTACTCCATATGGAGATCGTACAAGAGCGCTTAGAGCGTCAGTACGGTATGAACCTCATCACAACCGCACCAACAGTGGTGTATCAGGTGGAGCAATCTGACGGCAGTATCTTGTCAGTAGATAACCCATCAAAGATGCCCGAGGCTAGCAAGATCAATACGATTCTTGAGCCGATCGTGACAGTCAATTTGTATATGCCCCAAGAGTACGTGGGCGCGATTATTACCCTGTGCGTTGGTAAGCGCGGTATTCAGATGGATATGAATTATCTTGGTCGTCAAGTGAAGCTCACCTATGAGTTACCGATGGCGGAGATTGTTTTAGATTTCTTCGACAAAATGAAATCCATCTCTCGTGGCTATGCATCTATGGATTACGAGTTTAAGGAATATCGTCCAGCCGATGTAGTTAAAGTTGACATCCTCATTAATAGCGAACGAGTTGACGCCCTGTCGGTGATCGTTCATCGCAGCAATAGCCAACATCGTGGTCGTGAAGTAGTTGCCAAGATGCGCGGCATTATTCCGCGTCAAATGTTTGATGTGGCTATTCAGGCAGCTATTGGTAGCAACATCGTTGCTCGTGAAAACGTCAAGGCATTGCGTAAGAATGTATTGGCTAAATGTTACGGTGGTGATATTTCCCGTAAGCGTAAGTTATTAGAGAAGCAAAAAGAAGGTAAGAAACGCATGAAGCAGGTAGGTAACGTAGAGATTCCACAGGAAGCCTTCTTAGCCATTTTGCAGGTAGATGACTAATGAACTTTGCTCTTATCCTCTTTATCTTGGTAGTGGTCTCTGGTGTTGCTTGGATTGCTGACCGCTATTACTTTGCTCCGCAAAGACGCAAGGTCGGCATCGATCGTATGCCATTGTGGCTGGAATATACGGCGGGCTTCTTTCCGGTAATTTGTGCAGTGTTTGTATTGCGTTCATTTATTGTGGAGCCTTTCAAAATTCCTTCGGGCTCGATGATTCCAACTCTACAGATTGGTGACTTTATTCTGGTGAATAAATTTACTTATGGGATTCGTCTGCCGGTGATTAATCAGAAAGTTGTCGATCTAGGCTCTCCTAAGCGTGGTGATGTTGTGGTATTTCGCTATCCCCGCGATGAATCTATTGACTATATCAAGCGCGTTGTAGCTTTGCCAGGTGACACCATCACTTATCAAGACAAGCGTTTAACAGTAAATGGTCAGCCATTGCAATACAGTGGCGGCGAGTCTTACCTAGATCCTGAAAACATGCGTTACGCCAAGCGATTTGCAGAATCCTTCCCCGCAGACTTGGGTGGCAACAAGCATGAGATTTTGAATGATCCTGATCGTCCTGCCGGTATGTTTCCTGCAGAGCGTTTTCCTGGATTTGAAAACTGCCAATACATCAATGCTGGACTTACCTGTACTGTTCCTGCAGGGCATTACTTTGCCATGGGTGATAACCGCGATAACAGCGCTGATTCTCGTTACTGGGGATTTGTGCCGGATAAGAATATTGTTGGTAGAGCATTCTTTGTTTGGTTGAACCTCGGAAATCTTGGCCGTATTGGCAGCTTCGAATAAAGTTATGAACGCCCGCGCCGCCATCGAAACTGCACCGCTGCAAGCGCAACTAGGCTACACGTTTAAAAAACTAGAGTTACTTAATCAAGCTCTAACGCACCGTAGCCACAGCAAGAAAAATAATGAGCGTCTAGAGTTCTTGGGTGATTCCATTCTGAATTGCGTTGTTGCTGAAATGCTCTATGAGCGTTATTCCGATTTAGATGAAGGCGATCTTTCTCGCGTACGAGCTAACTTAGTTAAGCAACAAGCTCTTTATGAGATTGCTCAAACACTATCGCTATCAGACTACCTGCGCTTAGGTGAGGGCGAACTCAAGAGCGGTGGTTTTCGTCGCCCATCTATTTTGGCTGACACTCTTGAAGCTGTGACTGGAGCCATATTTTTAGATGGTGGATTTGATGCTGCCAAGACCTGTTTGCGTAAACTCTATTCCATTATTTTGGCTAATGTTGACCCTAAAACCTTAGGTAAAGACGATAAGACTTTATTGCAAGAGTGTTTACAAAGCTATCAGTTACCACTGCCTACCTATAACGTCACAGGTACTACTGGCGCAGCTCACAATCAGCAGTTTGAAGTTGAATGTCTAATACCAAACCTCAAGGTTGCTGTGAAAGGTGAGGGCGCCTCACGACGTGCAGCAGAGCAAGCGGCAGCAAAGCTAGCACTCATCGCAGCACTGAAGGCCCTGCCGCAGGCTCTGGGTAAGCCCAAAAAGACTCGGTCGGCCAAAAAGAAAGCAGCAAAAAAAGTGGCAACCGAAGAGCAGTTAAATCTTAAGCTGAAGGGCTAATCGTGTTTAGATGCGGCACCATCGCCATCGTTGGCCGTCCCAATATGGGCAAATCAACTCTCTTAAATGCTTTAGTTGGGCAGAAGATCAGTATTACCTCACGCAAAGCACAAACTACACGCCATCGTATTTTAGGTATTCAGAATCGCGAAGAAGCGCAATTCATCTTCATCGATACACCGGGCTTTCAGACTCGTTTAATCAATACCTTAAATAAGGCCCTGAACCGCACGGTAACTACGGCTCTGCAAGATGTGAATGTCGCTTGCTTTGTAGTCGAGGCTGGCTACTTTGGTGAGGATGACAAGAAGGTTTTGAAATTACTCCCACATGACTTGCCTGTTGTCCTGGTCTTAAATAAATTGGATCTATTTAATAGCCGCTTTCAGACTCCCTCTGAGCGTGATCAGGCCTTACTTAATTTCATGAAAGAAATGAGCCAAGCTTGGTGCGAACTAGGTGGACATGAAGATCAGAAGTGTGAGTTTGCTGAAATCGTCCCAATGAGCGCCAAGAGTCCAGGGGATATTGAAAGATTATTAGACGTACTTGAGGGATATTTGCCTGAAGCGCCGGCAGTCTACGATGGCGATACCATTACCGATCGCAGTGAGCGCTTCTTGGCCGCCGAGATCCTGCGTGAGAAGGTTTTCCGCTTCACTGGTGAGGAGTTGCCTTACACCAGCACAGTAGTGATTGATCAGTTCAAGATGGATGGCAAGATGCGCCGTATTGCAGCAACCATTTTGGTTGATCGCGATAGCCATAAGGCGATGATTATTGGTGCTAAGGGTGAGCGACTCAAGAAGATCTCTACCGACGCACGCATTGATATGGAAAAGCTCTTTGACGGCAAAGTATTTTTAGAGACTTGGGTTAAGGTCAAGCGTGGCTGGGCAGATGATCGTGCTGAATTACGGGCTCAGGGACTAGAGTAAGTAGCTATGGCCTCCATTCGTGTTGCTGACGAACCTGCTTTTGTATTGCACAGCATTCCTTATAAGGAAACTAGCTTAATTCTGGATGTGTTTACACGACAATATGGCCGCATGGCGCTAATTGCTAAAGGCGCTAAGCGTCCCCATTCGGTATTGCGTCCAGTCTTGCAGCGTTTTCAACCGCTATTGGTTTCCTGGAGTGGCAAGTCCGAGCTGCGTACTTTAACGAAATCAGAGTGGGTTGGCGGTACACCCTCTTTGGTAGGCGATGCCTTGCTCTGCGGCTTCTATCTCAATGAGTTGCTAGTCAAATTTCTGGCTCGTGAAGACGACTATGAAAGACTCTACGACCATTACACCGATACGATCTCCGCTTTATCGAATCTTGAATTTCAATCCAAGGGCCTAGAAGAAATCCTACGCCCCTTTGAGTTAACGCTCTTGCAAGAGACCGGCTATGCAGCAGCACTAGACCGCTGTGTTGAAACCAATAGCGCCCCCATATCAAATGAGCAGTACGTTTATCAGCCAGAACGTGGCGTCAGGCCTGCGCAAGGAGACGATCCAGGGCATTGGCCAGTCTTGAGCGGCAAATCCTTGCTAGCTATCGCAGCGGGAGACTTTTCAGATCAAGAGACACTTTCTGAGAGTAAGCAGTTGATGCGCTTCTTGTTGGGTTTACACCTGCAAGATCAAGTGCTCACTACCCGTCAGATTTTGATTGATCTCAAGAAAATCTAGTAATCTATAAATATGAGCAACCCCAACATCCTTGAACTTGGTATCAATATCGATCACGTTGCTACCTTGCGTAATGCACGTGGAACGGTCTACCCCGACCCGCTAAAAGCTGCTCGCTTGGCTGAAGAGGCTGGCGCTGATTTGATTACCTTACATTTACGCGAAGATCGTCGCCATATTAAAGATGCAGATTTATTGGCGCTTCGTCCTTTGATTCAGACGCGTATGAACCTGGAATGCGCTGTCACTCCAGAGATGATTAAGATTGCCTGTCAGGTTCAGCCACAAGATGTTTGCCTTGTTCCTGAGAAGCGTGAAGAGGTCACTACTGAAGGTGGCTTAGATGTCGTAGGTCACTTTGAAGCAGTCAAAGCCGCCACTACACAATTAAAAGCTGCTGGCATCAGAGTCTCGCTATTTATTGATCCAGAAGAGCAGCAAATCCAAGCTGCTAAAGATGTGGGTGCCACAGTAGTCGAATTACATACTGGTCGCTACGCTCATCTAGCTGGTGATCAACAGAAGCAGGAGCTCGAGCGCATCAGAACAGCAGCACAGTTTGGAAAAAGTATTGGCTTGCGTGTCAATGCAGGCCATGGTTTGCACGAGGGCAATGTAATTCCAGTTGCTGGCATTGCCGAGCTATCCGAGCTCAATATTGGTCATGCCATTGTTGCTGAGGCACTCTTTAAGGGTTGGCAAAAAGCAATTACGGATATGAAGGCCCTGATGATTCAGGGTAGGACACACACTTAAAATATTTAATATCACATGATCATTGGCATAGGTACAGACATCTTGCAGATCGAGCGACTTCAAGCTGCTTACGATCGTACCAATGGTCGCCTTGCTGAAAAAATCTTGGGCCCAGATGAGATGTTGGTTTTTAAACATCGCTTAGCCAGAAACCATAAACGGGGCATTGCCTTCTTAGCAACGCGCTTTGCTGCAAAAGAGGCTTTCTCCAAAGCCATTGGCCTGGGCATGAGAATGCCAATGACCTGGAGATCTCTCCAAACATTGAATGAGCCTAGCGGCAAGCCGGTTACCTCCTATCTGGGAGCGCTTGCGCAATTTATGCTGGAAAAAAACTGGGAAGCTCAGGTCACTGTTAGTGATGAGCAAGACATGGCAATAGCCCATGTCATCGTAGTTCAAAAATAAAACAACTCTCAAAAGTAGATAAAACTAAAAATTTCGAGGAATGTATGACTAAGTCGACCATGAAGCCAGGCCCAGTTACTTTAGATGTTGTTGGTCTCGAGTTAAATGCAGAGGATCGTCGTCGCATCTTGCACCCCCTTACCGGTGGCGTGATTTTGTTTGGCAGAAACTTTGCTAATCGCAAGCAGCTCGCCAAACTCACTGCAGAAATTAAAAAACTCCGTTCCGATGTATTAATCTCGATTGATCATGAGGGTGGACGTGTGCAGCGCTGCAGGACTGATGGCTTTACCCATTTGCCTGCTATGCGCAAGCTTGGTGAGCTTTGGGGGGCTAAAAATAAATCAACAGATAAATCAAAACACGCCGCTGAATCAGCCGCCATCGCTATGGCTGCAGCTACCGCCTGTGGATATATCCTCGCTGCCGAGTTAAGAGCTTGCGGCGTGGACTTTAGCTTTACTCCCGTCCTGGATTTAGACTTTGGTCGCAGCGGTGTAATCGGCGATCGCGCCTTTAGTCGTGATCCACAAATCACTTTCGCATTGGCGAAGAGTTTGAACGAAGGCCTGCGACTTGCGGGTATGGCAAATTGCGGAAAGCATTTTCCGGGTCATGGCTGGGCAGAGGCGGATTCTCATGTGGCCATTCCAGTTGATGAGCGTCCATTAGAGATCATTCTGAATGACGATGCTAAGCCTTATGAGTGGTTAGATCTGAGTTTGACTGCAGTAATGCCAGCGCATGTGATTTATCCGAAAGTAGATAAAAATCCTGCAGGATTCTCTAAGGTTTGGTTGCATTCCATTTTGCGTCAAGAGTTGGGCTTTGAAGGTGTGATCTTTAGCGATGACCTTTCTATGGAGGGCGCCAGTGTTGCCGGTTCTGTGGTCAAGGGTGCTGATATGGCACTTGAGGCAGGATGCGATGCAGTATTAATCTGCAATCGCCCAGACCTTGCAGATCAATTGCTCAGTCAATTGAAAGTCTCTAAAGCAAAGCAAGCGGAATCGGCAATTCGATTAAATCGCTTGATGCCAACTGCTACAGCTCCTGCCTGGGCTGAGCTGCAAGATGAGGCTCAATACCAGCATGCCAAAGGCTTACTCAAGCAGCTAAAGCTTATTACCTAGGCAATAAAAAAGCCCGGCGTACCGGGCTTTTGCTTATCGAGCGAGCTAATTAGTTAGCGCGGCTACGATATTCACCAGTACGCGTATCGATCTCGATCTTGTCGCCGGTGTTACAGAACAATGGCACTTGCAATTCATAGCCGGTAGCCAATTTTGCATTCTTCAATACTTTGCCTGAGCTGGTATCGCCTTTAACTGCTGGCTCTGTATAAATGATTTCACGAACCAAAGAGTTTGGCATGGCTACTGAGAGTGCTTTACCTTCGTAGAATACGACTTCGCAAGGCATGCTTTCTTCTAGGTAATGCAGTGCATCACCCATGAATTCAGCTTCCACTTCATATTGGTTGTACTCGGTGTCCATAAATACATACATTGGATCTGCGAAGTAAGAGTAGGTGCAATCTTTCTTATCCAAGATCACCACATCAAACTTGTCATCTGCTTTAAATACGCCTTCATTAGGCGCACCAGTTAACAAGTTCTTAAATTTCATTTTTACAACAGAAGAGTTGCGGCCTGAGCGGCTGTATTCTGCTTTTAAAACGACCATGGCATCAGTGCCGATCATTACTACGTTACCAACGCGGAGTTCTTGTGCTGTTTTCATCTTGCTATTCCTGGGTGCAGAGCTGATTTTCTGCGGTTTTATCAAAAACAAGATTGTAACCGCCCGCAGGCGTATTGCGCCCAAGATCAGGCTACAAAGCTCATTAGACGGGCAGCCAGGCCACCATCGGCTTGTTTTTCAAGTAAATCTGCTCGCCAAGCCTTGGAATGGGTGCTCCATTCATCAATTGATTCATACCACTTGCTGGGCATTGCCCAAGTCATTGCTGCAATGACGGCGTGTTTAAGCTCTTGTGATGCGTCTTCAAGATAGAGGTCTAAAAATGCAGCCAACTTGTTTTCATGGGCGCGATCTTCTTGGGGGTAAATATGCCAGATGAAGGGCTTGCCAGCCAACTGCGCTCGGACAAAAGAATCCTCGCCCCGAACAATATTGAAGTCGCATTGAGAGAGAGCCCAATCGTATTCATCTTGAGAAACAAAGGGAATGGAGATTAACTGAATGGATTCAGGAAGAACAAGCGCCTTGCTTGGTTGACCTGAGCTGAACTGCAATTGCTCAAGTTGGCCATGAGTCAGGACAATGTCGAAGTTTTCATCTAATGTCGCTAGATCTTCCAACCATTTCAGGAGCGGTACACCTGGGTAGCAAAAAACACTAATGCGTTTTGCATTGGGTCGCAATAGCTTCCAGCTTGTCCTGAGGCTCTCGGGAATCAATTGCTCAGTTAGTAATGACTCTAAGGGAATGGGGTCAATCAAAATGCCACCCGCATTAACCTGAAAGCCTGGAAAGAAAAAGTACTTCGGAATACCGTGTGCCTGCGGGGATGCTTTCATATGAAAGTCCACTATCCAGGGCTCTGCAGTTAAATACTCCAAATTAATGATGATGGGTTTTTTGGGGGCAATCAGTAGGCCTGCAAGGTAGCGATCGGGAAGATCGCACCCAAATGCCTCAATCACTACATCGGGGGCCTCAACAGGGTGACGGCTATTGTTATGACTTGCTTCCCAGGGTTGGACGTCGATACGACGCTTGATTTCTGGGTCAACCCCAGAAGCGAGTAAATTAAGGGTTGGGAGATCGTCACAGAAAATGCGCACGTCTTGGCCATGAAGACTTGTTAAGCTTCTTGCTAGGCGCCAGCAAACACCGGCATCACCATAGTTGTCTACGATTTGACAGAAAATATCCCAACGCATGAGCAATTCGCTTTTTGAAACCCTTCAGCAGGATGTTAAACGGCTACCCGGATTGCCGGGGGTATATCGCTTCTTTGATGAGGCGGGACATATTCTGTATGTCGGAAAAGCGCGCAACCTCAAAAAGCGGGTATCTAGTTACTTCCAGCGAACTCAGCTTTCACCACGGATAGAGCTGATGGTGGGAAAAATTGCCCGCTACGAAACTACAGTAACACGCTCAGAAACCGAAGCCTTAATTCTAGAGAACAATTTGATTAAGGAGTTAGCTCCTCCATTTAATATTCTCTTCCGAGATGATAAATCCTATCCCTATGTGATGTTGACGGGGCACCAGTTTCCACGCCTAGCCTCCTATCGAGGAAAAACGGATAAGCGCAATCACTACTTTGGACCATTCCCGAATTCATGGGCGGTGCGTAATAGCGTGCAGATTTTGCAAAAAGTCTTTCGTCTGAGAACTTGTGAAGACTCTGTTTTCAAAAACCGGAGCCGCCCTTGTTTATTGCATCAAATTCATCGTTGTAGCGCACCTTGCGTTGGTCGACTGAACACAGATCAATATGGGCAGGATGTAGCCCAGGCAAAACGTTTCTTAGAGGGTGATCATAGTCGCGTGCTCTCTGAGCTTGAAAAAAAGATGCACGCTTACAGTGATGCTATGGAGTTTGAAATGGCTGCAGTACTAAGAGATCGGATTGCCGATCTTTCTAGCGTCTTGCAGCAGCAGTCAATGGACACCGTTGCTGATGGTGAGGGTGATGTTGATGTCATCGCTGTCGCTCAAATGGAAGGCGTGGTTTGCGTCAATTTAGCAATGATTCGTGGCGGTCGCCATTTGGGTGATCGCGCCTATTTCCCGAAAGGCTTGCGCTCAAGCTCTGGAGAGCTGCCACCCCCCGCAGAAATTTTAGAAGCGTTTATTGCGCAGCATTACTTAGAGGAGAAGTCAGGTGATGGTGAGGCGACTACTAATTTAATTCCACCTGTGTTGATTCTGAATCATCCCTTGAGAAAGTTGGTGGATGATATTGCGGCGCCGGAAGAAAGTGCTGAAGATGGTGCCGAGCAAGTTGCCCCAGAGGGTTTGCATGATTTGCTCAATGCGCAAGCTGGTAAGCGCATTACTTTTCTACACCAACCACAAGGTCAGAGACGACATTGGTTGTCGATGGCTGAGGGTAATGCCAAGATTGCGATAGCGAAGCGTTTGGTCGAGACTGGTGGACAACTAGCAAGAGCACGTGCACTGGCTGATGTCTTGGCCTTAGAGTTGGAAAGTCTTGAGCAGTTACGGATTGAGTGTTTTGACATTAGTCATACCTCTGGTGAGGCTACGCAAGCATCTTGTGTGGTGTACTCCAAAAATGCGATGCAGCCTAGTGAATACCGCCGTTTTAATATTAATGACATTACACCGGGCGATGATTACGCCGCAATGCGTCAGGTCTTGCAGCGCCGTTATGCAAACTTTCAAGAGCTTCCTGTTGAGAAGATGCCACAAGTCATTTTGATTGACGGTGGCAAAGGTCAGGTTGAGATGGCAAGACAAGTGCTCTCTGAATTTGGTATGGATATCAGCTTGATAGTTGGTGTTGCTAAAGGGGAGGGTCGTAAGGTCGGTCTTGAGGCACTCATTTTTGCGGACGGGCGGAAATCGCTCGAACTCGGCATTGATAGCGCGGCTTTGTTATTGGTAGCGCAAATCCGTGATGAGGCACATCGCTTTGCCATTACTGGCATGCGTGCCAAACGAGCAAAGGCGAGGACAGTTTCTCAGTTGGAAGAGATTGAGGGTATCGGAGCGAAACGTCGTCAAAAATTACTCGCCCGTTTTGGGGGTTTGCGTGGCGTTTCTAATGCCACCATCGAAGAGCTCTCCAGTGTTGAGGGAATATCCAATGCATTGGCAGAGCAAATCTATAAGCAACTCCATTGATTGCCCAGCTCACTCGCATTGGTTTATGCTTAAGCTATGCCGTTTAACTTACCTATTGCCCTGACCTGGTTGCGCGTTGCCGCAATCCCGCTTGTCGTCGCAGTGTTCTACTTACCCAATAGCTGGCTAACTCCTTTTGAAAAGAATCTCACAGCCACAGTAATTTTTGTTTTTGCGGCAGTAACTGACTGGTTAGATGGTTACTTGGCTCGAAAAATGAAACAAGAGTCGGCGTTTGGTCAATTCTTAGACCCGGTAGCAGACAAGTTGATTGTTGCTGCTGCATTATTGGTTCTTCTCAATATGGACCGTGTGCAGGTTTGGGTTGCCCTCATCATTATTGGGCGTGAAATTACTATCTCAGCACTAAGAGAGTGGATGGCGCTCTTGGGTGCCGGAAAAAGTGTTGCTGTGCATATGGTCGGCAAACTCAAGACCACGGCCCAACTTGTAGCGATTCCATTTTTATTGTTGAACGACACCATATTTGGTTGGCTCAATTGCGCGCAAGTGGGTACTTGGTTAATCTGGATTGCATCCTTTTTGACACTTTGGTCTATGTTCTATTACATGAAAAAGGCTTTGCCTCAGCTAGTCGAAAAAGCTAAGTAATGTCCACAAACCTATGTCTGATAAGGGCTTGGTGTAAACATTAGCCTCACTGGTAAATAGTTTTACTCATGAATAATGCGTTCTACCAAATTGTTTGCTAAACTGTTGCCCTGTTATGCGGGAATAGCTCAGCTGGTAGAGCGATACCTTGCCAAGGTATAGGTCGGGAGTTCGAACCTCCTTTCCCGCTCCAAGTTCGATGGGAAGCCCTAAAAAAGCTTCCCATTTTTGATTCAAGCATATGGCGCGTTGGCCGAGTGGTTAGGCAGGAGCCTGCAAAGCTTCGTACGGGGGTTCGATTCCCTCACGCGCCTCCAGTAATGTAGATTGATTACCAGGGCAAGAAGATGATCCAACTTAAACAAGTTCAGCAACTTTCATTGGCCATAGCGCTATCAATGCTACTAGCAGCGTGCGCCTCTTCTGGCGACTCTCCAACAGGTACGCCTAATGAAGTTCAGGAAATTCAATCCCAGCTCTTGGGAGATATGCCATTACCTGCTGCATCCAAAATCATCGGTTCAGATTCTTTAATCATTGGTCGAGGTGATAACTGGGTGGGGCGCGTAGTTTTATCTGGCGTGCAAACCCCAACAGATATTTATGCATTCTTCCAAGCCGAGTATCCCAAGGCGGGCTGGACTACCGTGAGTGCAGTGAAATCAAAAACCAGTATTTTGGTTTTCACTAAAGGTGATCGCACCTCAACCGTAGAATTAAATGAAGGTCCATTCACTGGCCCAAAGACAATCATCACTATTACTGCATCCCCTAAGAACGCAAACGTAGTTGCGCCAACTAAGAAATAAAAATAGTTACATTTGCGAGCAATAGAAAAAGGCCTCTATCGAGGCCTTTTGTTTAGTAGCGCAAGGTTTACAGTCCGCCAGCCCTAATGAGACCAACTGCTTGACCTTCAATTGCAAAGTTCGGTTGACGTTTATCTACCAAAATATTTTTGAAGTCTGGGTTCTCGGCTTGTAATTCAATCACCATGCCATCTGCAGTTTTCTTTTGGTTCCAGCGTTTTACTGTCACCTCATCATCTAAGCGCGCAACAACAATATCGCCGTTACGGACCTCGGAGGTTTTTCGCACTGCGAGATAGTCGCCATCCAAAATACCAGCATCGCGCATGCTCATGCCAACCACCTTGAGTAAGTAGTCAGCACCTTTGCTAAACAAGCTTGGATCAATTGGCACTTGTTTTTCAATATGCTCAACAGCCATGATTGGAGAGCCCGCTGCAACACGACCAATGAGTGGCAGTGTCAGTTGCTGAAGAGCGCCAGAAGGTAATGACATCTGACGATATCTATTGGGATTGTGTGTCTGATTAAATCGTTGCGGAATACGAATGCCGCGGGACGTTCCCGGTGTCAGTTCGATATACCCTTTTTTTGCTAATGCACGTAAGTGCTCTTCAGCAGCGTTGGCAGAAGCAAAGCCCAGTTGCGTCGCAATTTCAGCGCGCGTAGGAGGCGAACCACTTTCATCGATGGCCTTGGTAATCAATTCCAAAATCTCACTTTGACGTGAGGTGAGTTTGGGGAGGGCAGTCAGCTCCTCTGGAAAATCGACTGTATTTATATCCATACTGGGATTGTATACAGCAGTATTTGAATATTCAAGCAATTTGGAGGTGGATAATATAGAAATGACCTCAAATTCTGGTATTTCTGAAAATACTCCCCATCTTCTAGTTTTAGGTATGGGCGGCACCATTGCAGGCCTCGCTCCCAATCCAGAAGAAAGCCCCCTTCAATACGAAGCTGGCCAAGTCGGGGTGGACGCTTTAGTGGCACAGGTTCAGTCAGTAGTGCCTGCGGGGGTCAAGCTGGTTTCGCGTCAACTGGTCAATATCAATAGCCGCAATCTGACTGATGCTCACCTCACTGCGCTCGGGCTTGCTGTAAGCGAGGCCCTTTTGGATGCTTCTGTGAGGGGAATTGTGATTACCCACGGCACCGACACGATTGAAGAAACGGGCTTATTTCTGCAGACAACGTGTGGAAAGTTAGCTCAGACTCAGTCTAAGAGGGTTATTCTAACTGGGGCCATGCTCCCGAGTAATGCACCCAGAGCTGATGGACCTGTCAATTTATTGGATGCCTTGCGCTGGGCTTCCATGCCTATGGATAACTGCCCTAGTGGCATTTATGCGGTGATATGTGGGCGCGTATGTCTGGCAATGGACTTGGCTAAGCGCCACGCTACAGCTCTGAATGCCCCATTACAAAATGCCCCATCAAGCTCGGTGAGCTTAATTAATCCCTCTTGGCTATCTGGCGTGAAGGCTGTACAAGCAGTCTGGAATGAAGATTTACCTATTCCCGGGGAAGATGAGTGGCCTTGGGTTGAGATCCTGACTAGTCATGCGGGCGCTCGTCCTGAAACCATCACGCATTGGCTCAGTAGTGCCGTCCAGGGCTTTGTGCTTGCTGGTTCGGGGCAAGGTGGCTTTCATGATGACTGGATTAAACCCTTGGACCAGGCGATGGTTCAGGGTATTGCTTTGGTCAGGACGACTAGAACAGGTGCCGGGACTACTTTGCACAACATTCCCGAGCTAGATGCGCCCGGATGCTGTGCTTCGGGGGCTCTGACTGCACCTAGAGCCAGAATTGCACTTCAATTGGCGTTAAATGCGGCAAAGCAGGCAAATAAAGCTGGTAAACCTCTGACTTGGCAGGATTTTTTTGCTAAAATAACGGACTTACCTGAAATTCGGTAAGGACTTAAAAGCTGTAAATATGTGTAGTTAGTTTTACCTACAATTTGTTACTACCTTGTCACACTGGCGCTAACTTTAAAACCATCGGAAGTTAGCAAGACGCCCAGGTGACTTTATCCTTAAGGAGTGTTAGATGCGTCATTATGAAATCGTCTTTATCGTCCACCCGGACCAAAGCGAGCAAGTGCCTGCGATGATCGATCGCTACAAAGCGACATTAGCTGCTGCTGGCGGCAAAATTCACCGCATGGAAGATTGGGGTCGTCGTCAGATGGCTTACATGATCGACAAACTTGCTAAAGCCCATTACGTTTGTATGAATATTGAGTGCGACCAGAAAACTCTGGACGAGCTCGAGCACGCATTCAAATTTAACGATGCTGTTTTGCGTCACCTCATCATCAAGACGAAGAAAGCTGAAACAGAGCCTTCCATCATGATGAAAGAAGTGCAACGTGAAGAAGCGCGCAAATCAGCTCAATCCGACGCTCCTGTAGTAGCGGCTTAAGTTAGAAATTTGAAGAGGAATACACAGACTAGAAAACGTATCAGAGTGACGGAGCGGCGTTGAATCATTTCACCCTAACTGCATTCTTGGTATCTAAAGACGCGATTCGATTTACACCAGCAGGAATACCGGTGATGCATTGCCAGCTAGAACATAGCGGCGAAGTAAACGAGGTAGGAGTGGCTAGGAAAATTCAGATGAGTGTTGAAGCCATAGCAATTGGCCCGATACAAAAGGGCTTAGAGCAAATGGATTTAGGAACCGAGGCAGTGTTTGAAGGATTCTTAGCACCCAAGACTCTACGTAATCAAAGACTTGTTTTCCATATCACCCATATTCAATTGAAAAATTAAAGAGGAAATCATCATGGCGTTTGGAAAGAAACCCGATTTCAAAAAGAAACCAGCTCAGAACCCATTGTTCAAGCGTAAGCGTTATTGCCGTTTCACTGTTGCTGGCGTAGAACAGATTGACTACAAAGATGTAGACACATTGAAGGACTTCATTGGCGAAAACGCCAAGATTACTCCTGCACGTTTGACAGGCACAAAAGCTAAATATCAGCGTCAGTTAGACACTGCTATCAAGCGTGCTCGTTACTTGGCTTTGTTGCCATTCTCCGATCAACACAAGAAATAATTGGGAGCCCTCAATGCAAATCATTCTTTTAGAAAAAGTAATTAACCTGGGCAACCTCGGCGACATCGTTCGTGTTAAAGACGGTTACGCTCGTAATTTCCTAATTCCACAACGCAAAGCTCGTCGTGCAACTGAAACAGCCATCGCTGACTTTGCAGTACGTCGCGCTGAGTTGGAGAAGTTAGCTGCTGAGAAATTGGCTGCTGCGCAAGCGGTTGGCACAAAGCTCAAAGACTTGGTTCTCGAAATCGGTCAAAAAGCAGGTGTTGACGGTCGTTTGTTTGGTTCTGTAACCAATCATGACATCGCTGATGCTTTGAAAGCAAAAGGCTTTGTAATCGAAAAAGCTTCTGTGCGTATGCCTACTGGCCCGTTGAAGATGGTTGGTGATCACCCTGTAGCGGTATCTGTTCATACCGATGTAGTGGCTGACATTACTGTCCGTGTAGTTGGCGAGCAAGCGTAAGTTTTAGATCTTCGGTTTTTTAATAAATCGCAAGCCTCATGGCTGAATCCCGCTCACGTTCCCTTATGTCAAATCCTGGCATGATGGGTTCTGGGGATCCAGCCTTGCAGGCTTTAAAAGTACCGCCGCATTCTGTAGAAGCCGAGCAATCTTTGCTCGGCGGTTTACTGATCGATAACTCAGCCTGGGATCGCCTGGGTGGAGTGTTAACTGATAAAGATTTCTATCGTCCTGAACATGCTCTGATCTATAAGGTCATTCAGCGTTTAGTTGGCGACAATCATCCCGCTGATGTCATTACTGTTCATGAGGCTGTTAAGTCCGAGCAGGGCGGTGACTTAGTTGGTATTGATTACCTCAATTCATTAGCGCAAAGCACTCCAAGTGCAGCGAACATCAAAGGCTATGCCGACATTGTTCGTGATCGCAGCATCCTGCGTCGCCTAATCGAAGTGTCTGACAATATTGTGAACTCGGCATTTGTTCCAGAGGGCCGTTCCGTAAGAACGCTTTTAGATGAAGCGGAATCACGCATTCTGCAAATTGGTGAAGAAGGTAGTCGCAAAGCCGATTACCTCGAGATCGAGCCATTACTTAAAACTGTTGTTGCCCGCATTGATGAACTCTACAACCGCCAGGGCGGCAGTGATATCACTGGCATTGCAACTGGATTTATTGATCTAGATAAGCAAACTAGTGGCCTGCAAAAAGGCGACTTGGTGATCGTTGCTGGTAGGCCATCGATGGGTAAAGCGCAGCCACTGGATGCCAAAGTAAAAACGGTTGACGGTTGGAAATTGATGGGTGATTTGCGTTTCGGCGATCGTCTAGCTTCTGTGGATGGCCAGCATTCCATGGTGACTGGCATCTATCCGCAAGGTATTAAACAGATTTACAAAGTCACCTTCTCTGATGGTCGTGAAGCTGAGTGCTGTGATGAACATCTCTGGCGCGTCATGTATCGCGATTGGGATGCGCCCAAAGTCATTAATACTGCGCGTTTAATGGAAATGCTTTCTTGTGTTCGATACAAGAACCGTCTGTGGATAGATCCTGTTTCAGGTGATTTTGGTCATTCAAATACATTGCCAATAAACCCATGGGTTTTGGGTGCATTGCTTGGTGATGGAACTTTGGCCTTGTCTCACGGTAGCGTGATGTTCTCAACTAAATCTCCCGAGCTTATTGAGCGCATGAATGCCCTGGCTGGCTATGAGATGGAGTTGGTTCATGCCAATGCATATGACTGGAGATTGGTCTCTAAATCTAGAATTGCTGCTAACGGCCAACGTCAGTCTGTGCCAACCAATTACTTCCGCTCTGCCTTGCAAGATATAGGCGTTCTCGGCTGCAGAAGCTTTGATAAATATATCCCCGCTACCTATCTTGAGGCCAACAAGACTTCCCGTCTCGCGCTGTTTCAGGGTTTGATGGACACTGATGGCTGGATTGAGAAGTGGGGTTCTATTCGTTTTTGTACGGCAAGTAAGCAATTATCAGAAGACGTAGCCTCTTTAGCTAGATCATTAGGCGGCTTTTGCTCAATCGCTCAAAAACAGTCAAGCTACACTTACAAAGGCGAGAAGCAGCAGGGTCGTTTAGCTTATGTTTTAAATATGAGTTTTGCTCCTGGCTTCCAGGCATTTACCTTGCCTGAAAAGAAAGAAAGACTCAGATCGAGCTGGGATCGGCAACGCAGGCTTACCTTTAAAAGTATCGAGCCATCCAGAGTAACTGAGGCTCAATGCATCTCCGTTAGCCATCCAGACAGAACTTATGTAACCAATGATTACGTAGTGACCCACAACACTGCATTTGCACTGAATATCGCCGAGAACGTCGCATTGGCTGAGGGCTTGCCAGTCGTTGTCTTCTCAATGGAGATGTCGGGTGAGCAATTAGCGGCTCGTTTGCTGGGTTCAGTAGGGCGCGTTGACCAAGGTCGTATGCGTACCGGCAAGCTGCAAGATGATGAGTGGCCGCGTGTCACGGATGCGATTGCTCGTCTAAGTAATACCCAAATTTTGATTGATGAGACTGGCGCTCTTTCCAGTTTAGAGTTGCGTGCTCGTGCGCGTCGTATTGCTCGTAACTTCGGTGGAACACTAGGTCTGGTTGTCATTGACTACTTGCAGCTAATGAGTGGCTCCGGTTCTGAGAATCGTGCAACAGAGATCTCTGAGATCTCGCGCTCACTCAAATCACTCGCAAAAGAGTTACAGTGCCCAGTAGTTGCTTTATCCCAGTTAAACCGTGGTCTAGAGCAACGCCCCAACAAGCGCCCAATCATGTCTGATTTACGGGAGTCGGGTGCGATCGAGCAAGATGCCGACTTAATTATGTTCATCTACCGTGATGAGGTATATCACCCAGATACGACTCAGGATAAAGGCATGGCGGAGATCATTATTGGTAAGCAGCGTAATGGACCAATTGGTACTGTGCGCTTAAGCTGGCAAGGTCCATATACCAAGTTTGATAACTTGGCGATGGGATCAGTTGGCTACTCCTCTGGTGGCTATGAGCCGTTCTAATGCAGAAGAAAAAAACTGAAGCCAATAAGTAACAACAGATAAGAATAAAAAAGCCTCGCATTGCGAGGCTTTTTAACTTGATGCGAGAGGTATTTACTTGCCGCCTTCACACTTTTTGATGGATGCAGTTTTAGCAGCGCCATACAACGGCTTACCGTCTTTGCTTACTGCTTTAGCTTCGCAATCATTGGGTTTGGTATCACCCATACATTTCTTAATAGATGCGTCTTTAGCTGCGCCATAGAGTGGCTTACCTTCTTTGCTAACTGCCTTAGCTTCACAGGCCGCTTGATCTGCAAAAGCAATGGATGGAATTGCAAAGCTGAATGCAATGCCTAATGTAATGCCTGATGCAATGATGATTTTCTTCATACGAGTCACTCCCAAATGAGTAATCTAAAGAACCAATTGTTCTCCTTGAAATGTAAACAATATTCAGTGTTTTGGGAATACGGTGTAATGCTATCAGCTCAAAGGCTAATAATTAAGGCGTTAATCTTCTAGCCTCAGTAAACCTTGCCGCCCAATAGGGGGTAGTAATGTACTCTAAGCGAACGGTTCCACCAGCGCTTGGGGCATGCACAAATCTGCCTTGACCGACATAAATGCCGGCGTGCGAGTACTTTGTACCAGTAGTGTTGAAGAATACGAGGTCTCCTGGTGCGGGTGGACCGCTATCTACACTTTGACCTCGATTACTCATCTCCTGAATAGTCCTTGGTAGCTTGATGTTTGCTGACTTGTTATAGACATAGGCTATTAATCCACTGCAATCAAACCCCCCGCTAGGGTTGTTTCCTCCATAGCGATAAGGAACCCCAACTAAACCCACTGCGGCAATCGAGATATCTTCGGTACCCACGCTAGTATCTTGTCTGAACTGGGTAACTTTAGCTGCACTATTCTTTGAACCAAAACTACTACAACCTGAAAGCGAGAGTAGGGTGCAAATAAAAATGCCGTACCCTATCAGAGTGCGGCATGAAACAGTTTGCTTAGAGTGCGTCAGCAGCATGATCCGCAAGACGGGAACGCTCACCGCGAGCCAGAGTCACATGTCCGCCATGACGCCAGCCTTTGAAGCGATCTACCACATAAGTGAGACCTGAGGAGCCTTCAGTTAAGTAAGGCGTATCAATCTGCGCAATATTGCCTAAACAAATAATCTTGGTTCCTGGGCCCGCACGAGTAACCAAGGTTTTCATTTGCTTTGGAGTTAAGTTTTGCGCCTCATCAATAATCACAAATTTACTGACAAAAGTTCTGCCACGCATGAAGTTCATGCTCTTTACCTTAATGCGTGAACGAATCAATTCTTGTGTGGCAGCACGACCCCATTCACCAGCGCTACCATCTTCGTTACGTTGTAGCACCTCAAGGTTGTCATCAAAAGCACCCATCCAAGGCTGCATCTTCTCTTCTTCAGTGCCTGGTAAAAAGCCAATATCTTCACCAACAGGAACAGTGGCTCGGGTAATAATGATCTCGTTATAGCGCTTACTATCTAACACTTGCTCTAAGCCTGCAGCTAAGGCCAGCAGAGTTTTACCAGTACCCGCTTGCCCCAATAATGTGACGAAGTCCACATCCGGGTTCATGAGTAGGTTCATGGCAAAGTTCTGCTCGCGATTGCGCGCGGTCACACTCCATACATTATTTTTTTGATGAGAGAAGTCCCTCAGAGTTTGTAGTAGGGCAGTCTTGCCATTGATCTCTTTAACTTGGGCATAGAAGGGTGTTGATCCATCTGGGTTTTCTTGATAGACAAACTGATTTACTAACATGCCGAGAACTGAAGGACCGGTTACGCGATAAAACATTGTTCCAGATTTACCGTCAGCCCAGCTCTCCATGTCTTTGCCATGCTTTGGCCAAAAGTCTGCAGGTAGTGCCATAACTCCGGAATACATTAAGTCGCGATCTTCTAAGACCTGGTCGTTGAAGTAATCTTCAGCCGGCAAACCCAGAGCGCGCGCCTTAATGCGCATATTGATATCTTTAGATACCAAAACAACTTCCTGGCCTTTACGTATCTTTTGTAGCTCACTTACTACTGCCAAGATGAGGTTATCTCCCTTACCTTCAGGCAAGCCCTCTGGTAGTGCTTGGGTAGTCAGCTTTGTCTGGAAAAAGAGTCGACCAGATACGTCTTGATTGCCAAGCTTATTAAGGGGGATGCCTTCATCTAATGTGCCGCTAGTTCCAGCCACTAACTGATCTAAGGAGCGGCTTACTGTGCGGGCGTTACGAGCAACCTCTGTCATACCCTTTTTATGGTTATCCAGCTCCTCAAGAGTGGTCATCGGCAAGAAGAGATCATGCTCAGAGAAGCGGAACAGAGAACTTGGATCGTGCATCAATACATTGGTGTCTAAGACGAATAGACTCGGAGGACCGGTGCGATTAATGCGCTTTGGTTTTTCAGGTACATTCGCTATCTTGTTATCACTACGCGCACTACGCACAACGACTGGGTTGTGATCGCTTTTAATTTTCTCGAGCGCTACTTCAGCAGCAGAAAGATCTTCCTCTACATCTGTTGCCCAATCTGGCACATGACTTTCCATCACAACAGTTTTTGCTGGCGCAGGACGTTTCTTTAAATTCGGGGTGTCCTTACTGCTAATTTTGACTTGGTCGGCAATTTGAGTTGGGATTGGGGGCAATGGCATGCAGACTCTCCTAAAAGAAAAAACCGTCAAGCGGGTTGCATTGACGGCTTATAACGAAACTGGGTGTAAGACGATCTGTAAAACAGCGGGGGTTGTTTACCGAGCCTATTGTTAAGTGTTTAGGCTGATGAGTCAAACGGATTGTGAGACTTTCCCGTCGTTTACGGTGCATAAGGACTACTTTACCCCAAATTTTTGGCTTTGCAAGTGCCCCAGATTAAATTAATTTAAAAATTATTTAGTTGCTTGGGCTGCTTGTAATACCTCTGTCACATGTCCGGGAATCTTAAGCCCGCGCCACTCTTTTACCAGCTTGCCCGAAGAGTCGAAGAGGAAGGTGCTGCGCTCTACGCCACGAACTTGCTTGCCATACATATTCTTCATTTTCATGACACCAAATAGCTGGCACAGGGTTTCTTCGGTATCGGCAACGAGTTCGAATGGCAGCTCTAGTTTGCTTCGGAAATTATCGTGAGATTTGAGGCTATCTCGAGATACCCCAACGATCAAAGTATTGGCTTTAGTGAAGGCATCAATGTTGTCCCGAAATTCACCAGACTCCGCAGTGCAGCCTGGGGTCATATCTTTAGGATAAAAGTAGACAACCAGTTTTTTGCCTTTGGCTGAGTCTGGGGTAAAGGTCAATCCTGATGTTGCCGGGATTGCGCATTGGGGCATTGATTTACCAATTTCTACTGTCATGATGGGACCCTCTTATTTAACTTGATGTATTACGTATTCTGAGCCAACTCATATCGCTTGCAAAATGAGTTCGCCGCTTCTATTGGGGATCTCCCCCCAGGCGACTGGCTGTACGGCTATTTTATCCAGTTGCTTGGTGGCTTCCCAAGATTGATGAAGTTCACCCATGGTAACTAGATCATGCCCTTGGTTTAGCCAGCCCGCTAGTAATTGCTCAAAAGCAGGAAGTAGCTTTTGACCCTCAAGCTCTGCATGCAGAGTGAAGACCTGATCATTTGGATTGCTTTGAGTAATTGCTAGGAGCTTCTTTACAGCAGCAAATTCATCGGCGTCATCAATTCCAATCAACTCATCAAAAGTTGGTAAGGTAGTTGGATATTGCACGTGCTTTGCTTTGCCGGACGGTAGTGCAAAACGGTATGGCATTAAGTTAGGCTCAGCCCTGCCATCGGAAGAATATTTAATACCCCATTGATCAAGTTGCTCAAAGGCCACTTCATTCATTTGCCAGCCAGCGGCACCATAAGTGACCGGTGAGTGACCAAAGATTTCCACAAAACGATCCCAGCTTTTTTGCATCTGCGCTTTAGTCCATTGGGCATCGCGATGACGCACAGCATCTTGCCAAGCTACGTGATCCCAGGTATGAATGCCAGTTTCATGACCAGCCGCATCTATGGCACGCATTTCAGTTGCAGCTTGTTTGCCAATATCTGGACCAGGAAGAAGGACGCCGTAAAGCAAAGTCTTAATACCGTAGTGTTCAACAACGGAAGTGCGACTCACTTTCTTTAGAAAGCCCGGCTTAAAGACTCGCTTGAGTGCCCAGCCGGTATGGTCGGGACCTAGGCTAAATAGGAAGGTAGCTTTCAGGCCAAAGCGTTCAAGCGTCCGCGCTAGGTTGGGGACACCTTCTTTGGTACCGCGCAGAGTGTCAACATCTACCTTGAGTGCAATCTTAGCCATGAAACCCTAAATGTACTTTCGCTTACTCTTTATCAACCAAATGACGTGCATTTTCTACATCGTGGCGATAGGCTTCGAAAATATTCTTTAGCGCATCGCTCATATTGATCGTTGGCTTCCAGCCTAATTCAGTCATCGTGTTGTCAATTGCAGGAACACGATTCTGAACGTCCTGATAGCCTTCACCGTAGTAAGCGCCAGAAGTGGTTTCTACGATCTTCACTTCATTCGCCATTTTTGCGTATTCTGGAATACTGCGAGCAATCTCCAGCATCTGGTTGGCGAGCTCACGAATAGAGTGATTGTTCTTTGGATTACCGATGTTATAGATCTTGCCGTCAGCAACACCGTCTTTATTGTCGATGATGCGCATTAAGGCGTCGATACCATCATCAATATAAGTAAAGGCACGTTTTTGTGCGCCGCCGTCAACCACGTTGATGGGTTCGCCGCGAACGATGTGACCCAAGAACTGAGTAACGACACGGGAGGAACCTTCTTTTGGTGTGTAGATGCTATCTAGTCCAGGGCCAATCCAGTTAAATGGGCGAAAGAGGGTGAAGCGCAAACCTTCCATGCCGTAACCCCAGATCACACGATCCATCAATTGCTTAGAGCAAGCATAGATCCAGCGTGGCTTGTTAATTGGGCCGTAAACCATATTAGATTTAGCAGGATCAAACTCCCCGTCTTCGCACATGCCATAAACCTCGGATGTGGATGGAAATACCAAATGCTTTTTGTATTTAACTGCTGAGCGCACGATTGGTAAATTGGCCTCGAAGTCGAGCTCAAATACTTTTAATGGTTGCTGAACATAAGTTGCTGGTGTCGCAATCGCTACTAAAGGCAGAATGACATCGCATTTACGGATATGGTATTCAACCCATTCTTTATTGATGGTGATATCACCTTCAAAGAAGTGCATGCGGGGATGGTTTACTAAATCACCAAGGCGATCGTTTTGCATATCCATGCCATAGACATCCCAATCAGTTGTCTCCAGGATGCGCTTTGAAAGGTGATGGCCGATAAATCCGTTTACGCCAAGAATGAGTACTTTTTTCATCTTTACTGCCTCGTTTTTTAATCTAAAGAGTGCTACTTGTAATTTGTTAGCTATTTGCTGGGAACCAGTCGAGTATCTCTACCGCTTTTTGGTCCCCACAAACGCCGAATACCTGATTATCAACCACTTGGATGCCGGGAGCCTGAAGATCTAGCTCCCTCGGAAATGGGCCCTCTAGGCTGGTCCGAGCCACAATCTTGCGCTGACCTTGCCAGTCTGTAAAAGCGCCTGGATAAGGGGGTGCAACGGCTCTCACGAGGTTATGAACCTGCTGAGCCGTCTGATGCCACAGAATTTCCCCATCAGCAGGCTTACGGCCCCCAAAATAGCTTCCCAGAGCCAGATTATTGGGTTTTTTGGGGATGCGGCCTTGAACAAGCTCGGGTAGGGCCTGCTGCATTACCGTGATGGCTGCTTGGCTCACTTTGCCAAAAACATCGGTAGCGGTTTCGTTAGGTCCAATCGAGACAGCCGACTGTCCCACAATATCACCCGCATCTGGTTTGACTTCCATCATGTGCAAGGTCGCACCGGTTTCCGTTGCACCGTGCAGGATGGCCCAATTGACTGGTGCCCGCCCTCGGAACTTGGGCAACAGAGAGCCGTGCATATTCAAGGCTCCAATCTTGGCACAAGCCAAGAGTTCTGCTGGAATCATGTGGCGATAGTAAAAAGAGAAAAGGTAATCAGGCGCTAGCTTTTGAAGCTGCGGTATGAGATCCATTAATTGATTGGCATCTGGTGTGATGTAGGGAATCTGTTGATCCTCACACAGTTTCGCAACGCTCCCGAACCAGACATTCTCATTAGGATCATCTTGATGGGTTACCACCAAATCAATTTGCATGCCCGCATCAAGTAATACCTTAAGGCAGTTAACGCCAACATCGTGATAAGCAAAGACGACTGCGTGCAATTATTTTTTCTCTAAAACAGTCTGCACAACATAGCGAGGACGTTCGCGAACTTGTTGATAGATGCGGCCAATGTACTCACCGAGTAGACCAAGACCAAAGAGCATCACGCCAATCAGGAAGAAGGTGAGAGCGAAGAGGGTAAACACCCCTTCAACCTCAGCACCGAGCACAAAGCGGCGAACCAGAAGATAGATGAACAGACTGCCCGCAGCCATCGCCAGCAACATTCCCAGAATCGAGAAAATCTGCAAAGGCATGACGGAGAAGCCGGTCACTAAATCAAAGTTCAAACGAATGAGTTGATAGAGGCTGTATTTAGATTCACCGGCAAAACGCTCTTCGTGTTTGACGGTAATTTCGGTTGGGTTAGATGCGAAGGTATAAGCCAGAGCCGGAATAAAGGTATTACTCTCATCACACTGACGTACGAGATCAACAATACGACGGCTATAGCCACGCAGCATGCAGCCTTGATCAGTCATTGTGATGCGCGTGATTTTCTGACGCAAATGATTCATCGCGCGTGAAGCAAATTTTCTGAAGAAGCTATCGCGACGATCGGCGCGAATGGTGCCGACGTAGTCATGGCCTTTTAGTAATTCATTTACCAAGGCATCGATTTCTTCTGGGGGATTCTGCAGGTCTGCATCGAGAGTGATGATGTGCTCACCACGGGAACATTCAAAGCCGGCCATGATCGCCATGTGCTGACCAAAGTTACTGTGAAATAACACCGCGCGCGTGACATCTGGGCGCAGCTCAACTTGCTGAGCTAGGATGCCGGCGGAGCGATCTTTGCTGCCATCATTCACAAACACCACTTCATAAGTAATGTTGCGCTTACTGGCCATGACATCTAACGCAGGGTAAAGGCGATCAAAGAGTGCTTGAAGGCCGTCTTCCTCGTTGTAAACGGGGATAACAACGCTGAGTATGGGATTGCAGGCTTGGGTAGCTAAATTTGCAGTCATGCTGCAATTTTGCCTGATTCCGTCCTCGACCCTAGTTTTTACGATGTTTCTTCAGAATTCCAACCAAAGTACTGGCTATACGGCCAATATCTTCATCTGCCATGCCTGGAAAGAGGGGGAGGGTCAAAATGGAGCGGCCAATACGCTCTGCAACTGGAGTGGCCTCCACTTTGTAGCCCAGGTTTTGGTAAAGCGTAAATCCAGTAATCAAAGGGTAGTGAACGCCGGTACCAATCCCCAGATCTTTGAGTTCCGTCATCACCTGCGCGCGATCCACAGTCAATTGCTCAAGAGGGAGTACAACTTGAAACATGTGCCAATTACTGTCGGTGAAGCTCTCCACGGGCAATTCTAGATTGAGATTATCCAGGCCCGCTGATTTCATTTCACTGTTAATAGCATCAAAGTACTGTTTGGCTAATGCACTTCTACGCGTCTGAAACGCCGGCAACTGTTTGAGTTGATGCAGACCAATGACTGCATTCACATCAGTCAAATTATCTTTGCCACCCAGTACATCCACATCCATGTCATCCATACCTTGGCGTGTGAGACCTTGCAGGCGAAACTTCTCTGCGAGCTTTGCTTCATCAGTATTGTTAAAAACAAGACAGCCGCCTTCAACAGTGGATAAGTTTTTGTTTGCCTGAAAACTAAAACTCACGAGGTCACCAATACTTCCAATCTTTTGACCTTTCCACTGTGACCCAAATGCTTGTGCCGCATCTTCAATCACCCTTAGCTTGTATTGCTTGGCCAACTCATAGAGTTGATCCATATTAACTGGTAGTCCAGCCAAATAGACGGGCATGATGGCCCTAGTCTTCGGAGTAATGGCTGCAGCTATCTGGTTTAAATCGATGTTACGTGTATGGGGGTCAATGTCTACAAATACGGGTGTAGCCCCAACACTTAGAATGACATTGGACGTGGCAACCCAAGAGATTGGGGTGGTAATGACTTCATCACCAGGGCCAATGCCAGCAACCTGCAAAGCGATTTTCATAGTGGCAGTGCCGTTGGCAAAGCAACGCACAGGGCGACCACCGAAATAGTCACTCAGGGTGGACTCGAATTCAGCCAACTTCGGACCTGAAGTAACCCAACCAGAACGCAGAACCTCGGTAACCGCATCAATCGTTTCTTGATTAAAGTGTGGGCGCGTAAATGGAATAAAAGGCAGGGTGTTTTGAGTGACTGACATGGTGGCCTTAAGAATTTATTGTGCCGAACTACTTTGTGATTCAGGGTGTTTGACAATCACGCGCCGAGAATCTCTGCCCACTTCTTGCATGGGGACATTGAGTTTTTGCAGCTCAACATATTGCTCTGGAACCATCAATGCATAAGCGGTTTGGTCTTCTTTCCAGCGTTCGATAAAAGCATCTAAGGTAGGTAGCCACAAATCAGGTTCTTGTTGGGCGCCAAACTGTAATTCATCTAAAAATTCCACCATGATCATGGTCCTACCAAGATAGAACGGCACTGTGTGATCTAGAATTCTGATGGAATAAAAATTCACTTTTTCCGGAATGCCTAGTTTAACTTTCTCGACTAAATCAATACCGGATACAGCGCGACCTAAAGTTTCATGGCCCGTACCGGCGATGAGTGCGCAGAGAAAAAAGCCGCAAGCAAAGCTAGTAATGCTGCTTAGGCCATTGCGTTTGCTTTGCATGAACGTCAGGAGACTAAATGTAATTAGGGCAATCAGCGCAGCAACTATCCAATAGAGGTATTGCGCATAGGACTCGATTTCATCAGGCCTGGCTTGTTTGCCGACTTCACCTAAAAAGAAAAAACCAACACCACCCAAAATTGCAAAGAAGAGTGCTTGTAATTTCCAAGGCAATGCAAGTGAATTACTAAAACCCAGATTGCGATCTAAGCGATGACCGACAAGCAGTGCTAGCGCGGGAAAGACAGGGATGATGTAGCCGGGTAATTTCGATTGGGAGATACTAAAAAATCCCATGATGACTGTAAACCAACAGGTGAGTAACCATCCGCTAGAGAACTCACGATTGCGCTCTTGCCAGGCCTGAGCAAGCGCTCCAGGGGTCTGTGCAATCCATGGCAAAAAGCCAATTAGTAGAAGTGGTATGAAGTAATAAATCGGACCAGTGCGGCTGTGAGCTGTTTGCGTAAATCGTTGCAGGTGTTCATGAATAAAAAAGAACTCCAGAAACTCGGGATTGCGTTGAGCCACTAGGACAAACCAAGGCGCAGTAATCGCTAAAAACAAAATCGTGCCACTAATGATGTGTAGCCGCTTCCAGATCTTCCAGTCCCACGCAGTAATCGAATAAACAGCAAACACCATACCGGGGATCGCAAGCCCAATAACACCTTTGGATAGCGTCGCTAAGGCCATACAGGCCCAGCAGGCCCACATCCAGCTTCTAGTGTCGCTCGAGTTACGAGAAGTTTGTGCTAATAAAAGACTGCATAGTGCCGCAACCAAAAATGCCGACAATCCCATGTCGAGTGAGTTGATGTGCCCGCCAATAACCCACATTGGGCTCGAGGCTAAAGCGATGGCAGCTAACCAGCCTGCGCGTGCGCTGTAGATGCGTGCGCCAGTAAATCCAATAAACACAATTGTCAGAAATCCAGTAAGCGCGGTCCATAAGCGCGCTTGCCAATCACCAATCCCAAAAAGATTAAAGGCGGTAGCAGTAGCCCAAATTTGCAATGGGGGCTTTTCAAAATACTTGTAACCGTTGTAGCGAGGAGTGACCCAATCTCCGGTGACGAGCATCTCACGAGCAATCTCGGCATATCGTCCTTCATCCGACGGAATGAGGTGACGGTAATTTAAGGTGCCAAACCACAGCAAGGCGTAGATCAAGACCAGAACCAAAATAGTTGCTGGGTTGAGGGCGCTTGACTGCCGAATTTGGCCAAACTGCATTAGATGGCTTCCACAATTAGGGCGAGGAGGACTTGACGGCCTTCGCCGACAAGAATGTTGTAGGTGCGACAAGCCGCCTGAGAATCCATTATTTCAAAGCCGATCTTGGCCTCTATAAGCGTCTTAAGTAACTCAGGCCTTGGGAAGCGTTGGCGTTTACCAGTGCCAATAATGATTAATTCAGGCTTAAGGGAAGCCATTTGAGCGAAATCTGATGAGCTCAGCTCTTCGAAGGACTTTACGGCCCATTCTAGGATTTCACCGTCAGAACTCAGTAAAACCGCGTGACTGTAGGGGATCTTATTGATCTCAATGTAGCCATCGCCGTAACCGGTGATCGTATTGGCTCCGGAATGGAGGTCAGATTGAAGCTTCACATGGACTCTCTGTCATAATTGTGCTGATTATAGCTAGCTGTTTTTTCCTAGATTTCAAGAACTTATCCTTTAATTTATTGTGAAACCGATCCTAAAGTCCGAAAAACTCAATCACGTCTGTTATGACATTCGTGGACCCGTGCTGGAACTCGCTCAGCGCATGGAAGAGGAGGGTCACAAAATCATCAAATTAAACATCGGTAATGTGGGTGTTTTTGGTTTTGATCCTCCAGAAGAGATTCAGTTGGACATGATCCGTAATTTGGGTAATGCCTCAGCGTACTCTGATTCCAAAGGAATTTTTGCCGCTCGTAAAGCCATCATGCAATATTGCCAGGAAAAAGGCATCCAGGGCGTTACTTTGGATGACATCTACACCGGTAATGGGGTCTCTGAATTAATCGTTCTCGCAATGAATGCATTGCTCAATAACGGTGATGAAGTCTTGGTGCCTGCTCCAGATTATCCCCTATGGACTGCTGCGGTAAGTTTATCTGGCGGCACCCCAATTCATTACTTGTGTGATGAGTCTAAAGGGTGGGCGCCGGATTTGGTTGATCTGCGTAAAAAGATTACACCGCGCACCAAAGCGATTGTAGTAATCAACCCGAATAATCCAACGGGCGCTGTTTATTCCAAAGAAGTGTTGGCAGAGTTAACTTCAATTGCGCGTGAGCATGATTTAATTTTGTTCGCTGACGAGATTTACGACAAGATGCTGTACGACCAAGAGAAGCATGTCTCTTTGGCATCCTTATCCACTGATGTAGTCACTATCACCTTCAATGGCTTATCCAAAAACTACCGCTCTTGCGGTTACCGCGCTGGCTGGATGGTAGTTTCTGGGGATAAAGAGATGATCCGCGATTACATCGAGGGTCTCAATATGTTGTCCTCAATGCGCCTGTGTGCCAATGTGCCAGGCCAGTACGCTATTCAGACAGCTTTGGGCGGCTATCAAAGTATTAATGACCTAGTGGCTGAAGGTGGCCGCTTAGCGAAACAGCGGGATCTCGCCTGGAAGCTCATTACTGAAATCCCTGGTGTGACTTGTGTGAAGCCAAAATCTGCTTTGTACTTATTTCCAAAACTCGATCCCGAGATGTACCCGATTGAAGATGATCAGCAATTTGTAGCTGATCTGCTCAAAGAAGAAAAAGTATTACTGGTTCAAGGCTCTGGTTTTAATTGGGTCAAGTCAGATCACTTCCGCGTAGTGTTCTTACCTCATGAGGATGTGCTGAAAGAGGCTATTGGTCGTCTTGCACGTTTCCTAGAGCGTTATCGTCAAAAACACAGTCGTAAGGCAACTAATTCGACTAATTCAACAGCAACAAAGGCATCATGAAACCGATTCAAGTTGGTCTATTAGGTATTGGCACTGTAGGTGGTGGTGTATTTACTGTTCTCGAACGCAACCAAGATGAAATTACCCGTCGTGCTGGTCGCGGTATTCGCATTAATACGGTTGCCGACCTTAATGTAGAGCGCGCTAAAGAGTTGGTAAAAGACCGTGCACAAGTTGTGAGTGATGCACGTGCTGTGATTAACAACCCTGAGATTGATATCGTTGTTGAATTGATTGGCGGTTACGGTATTGCTAAGGACTTGGTTCTTGAGGCTATTGCCGCTGGTAAGCATGTAGTCACAGCCAACAAGGCTTTGATCGCCGTGCATGGTAATGAGATTTTTAAAGCTGCCCATGAAAAGGGCGTCATGGTCGCGTTTGAAGCGGCTGTCGCTGGTGGTATTCCAATCATCAAAGCGCTACGCGAAGGTTTGACTGCAAACCGTATTGAGTGGATCGCCGGCATCATCAATGGCACAACCAATTTTATTCTTTCTGAGATGCGCGACAAAGGCTTAGACTTTGCGACGGTCTTGAAAGAAGCGCAGCGTCTGGGCTACGCAGAAGCAGACCCTACATTTGATATTGAAGGTGTAGATGCTGCCCACAAGGCAACCATCATGAGCGCAATTGCATTTGGTATTCCTATGCAATTTGAGAAAGCGCACGTTGAGGGTATTACCAAGTTAGATGCTATCGACATTAAATATGCCGAGCAGTTGGGTTATCGCATCAAGTTACTCGGTATTGCTAAGAAAACAACTACTGGCGTTGAGTTGCGTGTGCACCCAACCTTGATTCCGACTAAGCGTTTAATTGCAAACGTCGAAGGCGCCATGAATGCGGTTCAGGTATTTGGTGATGCAGTAGGTACTACGCTTTATTACGGTAAGGGCGCAGGCTCAGAGCCAACTGCCTCTGCTGTGATTGCAGACTTAGTAGATATCACGCGTTTATTGGGCGCAAGCCCAGAGAGCCGTGTTCCTTACTTAGCGTTTCAGCCGGATGCTGTGCGTGACATCACCGTATTACCCATGGGTGAAATTACCACCAGTTACTACTTACGTTTGCGCGTAGCGGATCAAGCTGGTGTGCTAGCTGACATTACTAAGATCTTGGCAGCTCACAGCATCTCGATCGATGCTCTCTTGCAAAAAGAAGCTGACGAGGGCGAAAGTCAAACCGACTTGGTTGCGCTCACCCACGAGACCAAAGAAAAGCACATGCTGGCAGCAATTGGGGAAATTCAGAATCTGAAAACTGTTGCCGGTGAAGTAGTGAAGATCCGCTTAGAAAATCTGTCCTAATACAAATACATGCGTTACCAATCTACTCGGGGCAATAGCCCACAGCAATCCTTTTTAGAAATTCTGCTTGGTGGATTAGCACCAGACGGCGGCTTATATCTGCCAACAGAGTACCCGCAAGTTACTAAAGCGCAGTTAGATGCTTGGCGTGGCATGCCCTATGCCGATCTCGCTTATGAGGTCTTAAGTCTGTATTGCGATGACATTCCTGAGGTGGATCTGCGCGCTCTATTATGCAAGACCTATACAGAGCAGGTCTATTGCAATGGCCGCAAAGAAGATAACGCTAAAGACATCACGCCATTGCATTGGTTGGGTGAAGAGCAGGGCACACGTATTGGTTTGCTTAGCTTGTCTAATGGACCCACATTGGCATTTAAAGACATGGCGATGCAGTTCTTGGGCAATCTCTTTGAATACGCCTTAAAGAAGAATGGTCAGGAGCTTAATATTTTGGGCGCGACATCCGGGGATACTGGAAGTGCTGCTGAATACGCAATGCGTGGCAAAGAGGGTGTGAAGGTATTTATGCTTTCACCGTGCGGCAAGATGAGTTCATTCCAGTCTGCCCAAATGTATTCTCTGCAAGATCCCAATATCTTTAACTTGGCAGTTGCTGGAGTATTTGACGATTGCCAAGATATTGTTAAAGCAGTGAGTAATGATCACAGCTTTAAAGCGAATCACCAAATTGGTACGGTCAACTCCATTAACTGGGGTCGCGTGGTTGCTCAGGTGGTGTATTACTTCCAAGGCTATCTACTGGCTACAAAATCTAGTGATGAGCAAGTGTCATTCACTGTACCCTCAGGTAACTTTGGCAATATCTGTGCTGGTCATATTGCCCGTATGATGGGTTTACCAATCGCCCATTTGATTGCTGCCACGAATGAGAATGATGTTCTCGACGAGTTCTTCCGTACCGGCGTCTATCGAGCACGAAAGTCTGCCGAGACTTTGCATACGTCTAGCCCATCTATGGATATTTCCAAGGCGAGCAACTTTGAGCGCTTTGTATTTGATTTTATGGGCAAGGACGGCAAAGCTACTGCGGCTATGTTTAAGCAGGTCGATCAAGCTGGTGGCTTTGATATTTCTAAAGACGCCGTCTTTAAAGACCTTGCGCAGTATGGATTTCTATCTGGCCGTAGCACCCATGACAATCGCCTAGAAACGATTCGTAATATTGATGCGCAGTATGGCGTGATGATTGATACACATACAGCAGATGGCGTAAAGGTTGCGCGCGAACACTTGCAGGCAGGCATCCCCATGATTGTTTTGGAAACTGCTTTACCCATTAAGTTTGAAGAAACGATTGAAATAGCATTGGGGCGTCCAGCAGAATGCCCGCCAGCATTTAAAGATATTAAGTCAAAGCCACAGCGCGTTGAAAATATCGATGCCGATGTCGATCAGGTAAAAAACTTCATTACTGCCCACACCAACTAAATCAGAAATCAATTGCCATGACTAAGCCTCCGATGTTGACTGCTCAGCAGGCTTTAGATCACTTACTTTCTCATGCAAAGCCTGTAAGCGAAACTGAAACACTGGCAATGCAAGTTGCTCTAGGCCGCGTACTTGCAGAGAATGTAAATAGTCTTGTAGATGTGCCTCCACTCGATAACACCTCGATGGATGGTTATGCGGTGCGAACAGTGGATACCAACACTCCAGGCCAAACACTCACAATTGCACAACGCATTCCGGCGGGATCCATGGGAACTCAGCTTGAGCCTGGTACTGCTGCCAGAATCTTTACTGGTGCCCCAGTTCCTCCAGGCGCTGATGCCGTTGTCATGCAAGAAGACTGCTCGACTCCAGAAGGGGTCAGCAATCAAGTCCAAGTCAATATCGCACCAACATCAGGCCAATGGATTCGTCGCAGAGGTGAAGATCTAACAGCTGGCAAAGTAGCACTTACAGTAGGCACTCATCTCCGGCCCCAGGAGCTTGGAGTTGCAGCCTCTGCTGGCTTAACGCATTTAACTGTCAAACGTAAAGTGAGAGTGGCTGCATTTTTCACTGGTGATGAGTTATCCCTGCCGGGTGAGCCACTCAAGCCGGGTGGCATCTATAACTCCAATCGCGACACCTTATTGGCGTGTATTAAATCCTTGGGCTGCGATGCCACTGACTTTGGAATTGTTCCTGATAGTCTTGAGGCCACGAAAGAAACTCTTCGCAAGGCTAGCAATGACCATGACTTAATCATTACGTCCGGCGGAGTATCGGTTGGCGAGGAAGATCACATTAAACCCGCAGTCACTGCTGAAGGTAGATTAGATCTTTGGCAGATTGCGATGAAGCCTGGTAAGCCTTTGGCTTTTGGCGCTGTGCGTAAATTAGATAGTTCAAAAGATAATGCGGAAACTTGGTTTATTGGCTTACCTGGTAATCCGGTATCGAGTTTTGTAACTTTCCTATTATTTGTTCGCCCATTTATTCTCAAGTTACAAGGGCGAGAGGCGGGTTTACCGCAGTCTTACCCCATGCGTGCTGACTTTGATTGGCTAAAGGCTGATCGCCGTAATGAGTTTCTGCGTGTCAAGATCAATGCGCAGGGTGGTTTAGATCTATTCCCCAATCAAAGCTCTGGGGTACTTACTAGCGCCTCTTGGGGGGATGGCTTAGTAGATCGTCCGCCGGGCCAAGCATTAAAAGCTGGCGATATGGTGAAGTACATTCCATTTAGTGCACTTCTTTCCTAGTCGTATTACGATTCTGATATGAAACTCGAATTACGATTCTTTGCTTCCTTAAGAGAGGGCCTTGGACTTTCTGGCGAGAGTATTGCAGCTCCACCAGAAGTAAAAACCATTGCTGACTTAAGAGGCCACCTTGTTCAGCGAGGTAATCCTTGGGCTGAAGTATTGGCAAGCGGCAAAGTGATTCGTTGCGCCTTAAATCAAGAGATGGTTAGTGACTCTACTGCGCTGGTGGAGGGGGCTGAGGTAGCTTTCTTTCCCCCGGTTACTGGCGGCTAAGATGCAGAAGGATTTCATCCACATTCAAAAGGCTGATTTTGATCTGACAACCGAGGTGAAGGCTCTGCGCAAGGATGATCCCCGAGTGGGTGCAGTGGTGACTTTTTTGGGCACCGTCCGGGATATGAACGACGGCAGTCAAGTTCGAGGTATGACTCTGGAGCACTACCCCGGTATGACAGAAAAATCCCTAGAAGAAATCATCACGCAAGCTAGAGGCCGTTGGGATCTGTATAAGACGCTAGTCATCCATCGAGTAGGGCCACTTCTACCTGAAGATCAAATTGTTCTAGTGGCGGTCACTAGTGCTCACAGAGGTGAAGCATTTGCTGCTTGTGAGTTCATCATGGACTACCTCAAAACAGCGGCACCATTTTGGAAAAAAGAAGAAACACCACAAGGTAGCAAATGGGTAGATGCCCGCGTGACTGACGATACTGCAATGGCGCGCTGGAATTAACTTAGTTTTATATCTGCTTGAGTGCTAAAGCTAGATTAAAGCCGCTGAGCCAGGCACCCTCGACTCTTCCGCCATTGAGCCAGTCTCCACAAAGCCCTAAGCCAATATTAGGCAGTGATAAAAATCCAACACTATTTTCTAGGCCTCCACTGGCATAGCGCCAGCGGTGCATACTGATATCGGCATCCTCACAATTAAAACCCAGGGCTGTCAGGCATTGCACCATGTGATCTTGAGCATCCTCTTTGCTTAACTCAACATTTTCTTGGCTCCAGTTTGGGCTGCCATGGATAGTCCACATACTTCCCTGACGCATTGGCTTTGATCCGTTTTGACAAATCCAGCTAATGATTTCTTGGTTAATAAATGCTGCATCAAAATCTACATTGAGCTGATGCGGAAAATTTGCCATCATGGTCCAGCAGGCCTTCATCTGCGCCGAGTCAGCGATATCAGCGGCTCTACTGTCAAGATCCTTAAGTAGAGCACTTGCCTGAGGAGCGGGTATAGCTAACACGACAACATCGTAGAGCGTTGAAATTTCATTGGCTTCACTACACTGCAAATGCCACTTGCCATCCATTCGCTCCAGCTTGGAGATGGTTTTCTCATACTGAGCGGAGAGGTCTTCGGCAAGATGTTTGCCTAGTGAATTCATATGAGGGGTGCCAACATAGCGAATATCTTGTGACTGACTTTCACACCATGTCTTGGCTTCGTAAACTTTGAGTTTGGGCTTCCAGATGGCAGTAGTGCCGTTTTGTATCCAGCTCTGTACTGCCTCAATAAAACGAGCATCTCTGGCAGTAAAGTACTGGGCACCATGATCAGCAGACCAGTCTTGTGTGCGACGCGTACTCATACGCCCGCTAGGACCTCGACTCTTTTCAAACACATCTACGGATATACCGTGTGACTGAAGTTCTCTCGCGCAAGTAAGGCCTGCAATTCCTGCACCAATGACTGCGATTTTATTGATTGTTTTAGAACTACTCATATCTTGGGGAGTATTTTGCGAAAGGTAAGATTGATTCGAGGACTCGTGACTGTCTTGGTTTTGAGAAGGCTGTGATTCCAGAAATTTTGAACAGGGGCGTGCATGATGAGAAGGCTACCGTGCTCAAGAAATACTGACACGGTTGTTTTATCCTGCTTGTGACGAAACGCAAATTTACGTCGAGCACCCAGGCTGATTGATGCGATAGGGCTTGTACTATCCAACTCTTTTTCATTATCACTATGCCAACCCATACCTTCATCACCATTGTGATACAGATTGAGTAAGCAAGAGTTATAGGTATAGCCAGTCACCGCTTCAAGTTGATGCTTGATTTGAAGTAACTCCTTAGTCCAGCCCTGCGGTATTTTTTCGATACCCGAGTAGGTATAACGGCATTCGGGATCTCCAACCCAGGCAACTTTTCTCGCGGTTGTTACTAACTTACCAAACATATTAATCTGATCTGTTTTCCAAATGAGGGAGTGCAGCAGGCTCTCAAAAAAATGATCAGATTCATCTGCTTTGTAAAAATGACTGAAGTATTCAGCCCGACCATCCCTTTCCAATAGGCAGATTGGGTCGGACGATTCTGGGTGGTCGAATAGGGGGCTTTGCATTTTTTACCAATAAAGCTAGGGTTGCACCTTATTTCAATAAAAACCCTAGAATAGACTGCATTATGAATTGTTTAGAACTAAAAGGTTGATTATGAAAGCACCCGATAAACGTTGCTGCGGCTCAGGGGTTTGCATTATTAATGAAGCAGGAGAATGTTGGTGTGGCCAAGTATGGGATGGCGAGAAAATGAGTGCGCCACCGCTGATGTCAGCAAAAATCCAGTCTACTGACTCTGAATCTACAAATCCTAAACCTGAGTCCCAGGACCCTCTTATTTAGTTGACCCGTACACTCTGCGGAGCGAGTGAGCCGCTACCCCATCTTTCAGCGCTTCCCTTACAGGAATTGCCATCAGTCGAATAGCAGATAGCACGGCCAGTCGCTCTAGCCGGCTAGGCTGAGGTCGTTGAATAATCGGATATGCCCAATCAGGTAAGTTCAGAAAGCCCGCTCGACTGATCATTCTTACGAAAGGTTTGGCGCTGAGCGCGCTAGGAAAGTTATCTAGCATCTGAATAATACTTTTGGCTCTCTCCCCGTAGTGAAGTTGGGGGATATATTGCCTGATAGCTTGCTCCGTACCAGCATAGGTGTTGGGTAGATCGATCGCTCCCAATCTTTCCCCGAGCATTTTCATTTCTGTAAAGTACTGGTCTTTTTGCCTTGTGCTCAAAGCTTCACTTCGGTATGACTCATAAGAGCACATAAAACTGCGAGTTTCTGTTAGGTGAACCCATGCGAGTAGTTCGGGATCGTCTGCTCTATAAGGTTGATTGAATTCATCAAACCCAGTGACCTTTTGATGAATTTGATTAACGCGATTGATGGCCTTATCCGCCATGTCCTGCGAGCCGTAGGTGGTTGCGGCAATGAAGAACGCTGTTCTTCCTAATCTGCCTTTAAGGTCTTGCCTGAAGCTGGAGTGATCCCATACTCCAGCGAGCGCTTTTGGATGAAGAGCTTGCAGTACTAGCGAGCTTATGCCACCGATCATCATGGAAATGAAATCTGCATGTACCTTCCAGGCGATGGACTCCGGGCCAAACAAGCCTCTATCTCCCGCAGGTTCCAGAAATGCGACAGGCGGGCCACCACCACCCACCATCTCTCGAATTGACCGACGAATCTGTTCCTCAATCATCTTGTTAATGAATCACGATATTGCTTAAGCCATCATCCTCAATGATTTCTGAAATTAAATCGAGTCGGATTCTGGGATTGCTTTGAGCAAGTAAGTGGTTCTTCTGAGCCGGGGGGAGTGGTAAGAGCTCAGCTAGTCGGTTGGATACCCAGCCACAGTCATCTTGGTTCATCGGCATTTTGAATGCATCTTCACCCAGTAAATCTTCGCTTTTGATAACGGAAATAATCTCATTCAAAAGCGCGGCTACCTTTTCATGTTCTTTTGCTAGTGGTATCTCTGGGTCGGCATCGATCAGCTCAACTTGACCCATCCAGAGGCCATCAGCCTCTTGTTTGATGTTTAGCACCTTGAAGCGTTGCGTTCCATAAGACTTAGTCATGTAAAGCGCAGGCTGAATCGCATCAAATTCTTCTAATTTTGCTAAGGTGCCAATATTTGAAAAGTTAGCAACTGCGTCAGCATTTGATTCAATTGGCTTGTTATCGAGAATGCTGATCACCCCAAAAGGCGTATCTTCGCGTAGGCAACGCTTCATCATATCTAGGTAGCGCGCTTCAAAGATTTTGAGGGCAATTACGCCGCCTGGAAAGAGGGTGGTGCCCAAGGGAAAAAGTGGGATCCAGCGGGTTGTCAAAGAGGATGTTGTCATGCATTTAATTTAAAGGATTTACGTTTAGTTTGCTGAGCAGTCGAAATGGCACTGTGTTCAGCAGTAATCCTGAATTTCGTCCAAAATAGGAGGTATTCACAGGAGATTAAACATGATTCAAAAATTACGGGTTAAGCTCGCACGCTGGATTTTGGGTAAACATTGTCCTTGCTACCAAATGGGTTACCACTCCATGGTTGATTTTCAGCAGCGTAGTGCAGATCAGCTGGAAAAAGCTAAACAAGCGCAATCTACTAAGCACTAGACTGCAGGCTTTACTAAGACTTACATCCGTTAATGAAAATCTGGAAGATGAGGCGAAATTGCGCGTTGACTCCGAGTCAATTGCTCAAGTTTTATATCGCTCTGGTTTGCCTTTCCTTAACTGTAGCCACCGGTTTTTTGTTGGTTGGCGTAAAAATTATTCTCATCTTTACTGCAATAGAGTTGACTGCGGTCACCGCCGGTTTTTTGGTTTACTGTCGACATGCCTTAGATTTTGAGGAGATAGAAATCAGTGGTACCCGCTTGTTAGTTAGGAAATTTATTGCTTACAAAGAGTCAGTAACTGAATTTAATACTCACTGGGTCAGACTGTCGCACCCAGAGGAACACCAAAAGGTATTTTTTATTGAGCAGACGGATCAGCGGGTTGAGGTTGGCCAGTTTCTGAGGCGTGAGCAATTTCAAAGTCTGATCGCTGAGCTACGGCCTTACCTGGGTTGACTACAACCATAAGTTCAAAAGGGTTAAAGCTTGGCACTCTGCAGAAATATGGATTCAACCCGATACTTTATCTAATTCAACATATTTGTTAAATCCACCATGAACGTTAATACAGCAGTAAAAGCCGCCCTCAATACCTTGGTTGATATTGCATCTCATTCCAACGGTGTTCAGCCAGTTACTGGCTTAGAGCTGGCGCAGCGCCAAAAATTATCAGTAAGCAGAATAGAGCTCTTACTCAGCGCATTGCGTGCAGCGGGAATCGTGAAGGGTACTAAGGGCCGCAATGGGGGTTACACGCTGTTGCAGGATCCCCGCATGATCACTATCAAAGATGTGGTCCTGGCGATGAATTACATTAAAAAGCGCAAAGTTGAGGCTTGCGATATTGCTAGCGAGCTTTATCAGTCTTTGGAGGCGTATATGCTCAGCTGCATGGCCAATGTGAACCTCTCTGATGCCATCAAGGATTATGTACCGCGATTTAGCGAAGCTAAAACTGCTCCCGAGCGTCAGGCTTTTGTTTATTCTGACTTCAGGGTTGAAAAGCCTTCCAAAGGCGAAGTACAGAGAGTAATCAAGGCACCATTTAAGAAGGTGGAGGATGTACCTTTAGGACCAAACTCCATTTTTAGTTTTGGTGACTACTTACACAAAGCAGGGCAACCACAAGGATCTTTATGATGCAGGTATTGAAATGGAATTTCGCTAGCAAACTATTGGCATCTATTTTGCTGGCAACAGCGCCATGGGTAGTTTCCTTGGCTGCTGATAGCGCCCCAACTAAATCTGACCCAGCTTGGCTAACGGATGCCCGCGCCAGCATCAAATCCAATAATTACGAGCAAGCATTGAAGCAATTGCAGTCTGCAAACGAAGTTAACTCTGCAGACTGGAACAACCTTATGGGGTATAGTCTGCGCAAAAAGCAGCCGCCAGATTTGGCTGCATCTGAAAAGTATTACCAGGCAGCATTGAAGATCGATCCAAGCCACAGATCAGCTTTGGAGTACTACGGCGAGCTGCTTTTGATGAAGAAAGACTTGCCTGGAGCAGAGGCGATGTTGGTAAGGCTTGATAAGGCCTGCCTCTTTGGTTGCGAAGAATACAGCGACCTCAAAGCGAGTATCGCCAAGTATCAAGGTAAAAAGTAACTTTTCAGTTCTCATGTCATCAAGTGGCTATGAATATCCTCCATTAGCATTTGTTGATATTGAGACTACGGGCTCAAACTTCGAGCGTGATCGTATTACCGAAGTGGGTATCAAATCGCTGATCCATGATCAGGTGGAGACTTGGGAAAGCCTGATTAATCCTCAGACATTTATTCCACAGAACATTCAAAGTTTGACAGGCATTCGGCCTGAGATGGTTAATCAACAGCCTGCCTTTGAGGGCTTAGCTACAGAGATCGCTCGCGAGCTCGAGGGCAAGATTTTTATAGCTCACAACGCTCGTTTTGATTATGGATTTTTAAAGGCATCGTTTAAGCGGGTGGGCATCGACTTTAAGCCTAAAGTCCTTTGTACCGTAAAGCTCTCCCGTTTACTCTTTCCCGATCAGGCAAGGCACAATCTCGACACCATCATTGCTGCCCACCGCCTCAAAATTAGCGCACGGCACCGTGCATTGGGTGACGCTGACTTGTTACTTCAGTTCTGGCGAGTTTGTGAAGAAAAGCTCGGGCGTGAAGCGCTTCTCAAGGCGGTCAATCAACTCATTGGTAATCCGAGCTTACCGCCCAATATTGATAAAGCACTAGTGGACTCGATTCCAGAAAAACCTGGCTGCTACATTTTTTATGGTGAAAATCAAATCCCACTGTATATCGGCAAAAGTATTTCGCTACGCAGTAGGGTGATGGGTCATTTTCAGGGGGCGCTTACCCAGCGCAAGGAAATGAAACTGTCGATGCAAGTTCGGGATATCGATTGGATTGAGACTAGCGGAGAGTTGGGTGCACTAATTTTGGAATCGCGACTCATTAAAGAACGCATGCCCAGCATGAATATCAAATTGCGCCGCTCAAAGGATCTCTGTGCCTGGAAATTGGAGCTTGCTGAGGATGGTGTACTCACTCCGTATCTAGTAGGTCATCGCGAATTAGATCCCGGCATTCAGGAAAACTTATTTGGATTGTTCTATAGCAAGCGAGAGGCTAACGCTTACCTTAAAGCGATTGCGAAAAAATATCGCCTCTGTGAGGCACTGCTCGGTCTGGAAAAGCGGATTGAAGATAAAGCTTGCTTTGGTTATCAAGTAAAGCAATGCGGTGGTGCCTGTATTGGTGGTTCTCCTATCGACTTACATAATCTTCAACTCAAAACTGCCCTGGAATTATTTCAGGTGCAAGTTTGGCCATATCCTGGACCAGTGGCAGTAAAAGAGGCGGGCCATATGCATGTAGTAGATCGTTGGCGTTATCTAGGTACGGCGATCAACGAAGAAGAGCTCTATGAGTTGGCTGATTCAGGAGAGGCTGAGTTTGATCTCGATATTTACAAGATCTTGAAAAAAGCGCTAGCTGGAAGCTTTAAGAATCAGGTGATTCCTTTAGCGATCAAAGATACTGCCTAAATCGCCACTTAAAACCTAAGCTTTAAAAAACCCTAGCTTTTCTGATCTTGGTAATTTCTTCAATCTAGCCTCAGCTTTAGACGCCTCAGATCGATCTGGGTGCTCTTGGCTTGCTAAAAGGATTACTGGTCTGCGAGCCCTCGTATAACGAGCGCCTTCCCCTGAATTATGAGCTGCTAAACGATGTTCTAGGCGGTTTGTAATGCCAGCGTAATAGCTGCCATCAGAGCACTCTAAGAGGTAAACAAGCCAGGTCAAAATAGGGATTAATTCGCTTAAAAAGAGGTCTAACAGACTTGAAATTCTGCAGAATACCCCTATATTCTATAGATATAAACATATAAAAATAGATAGAGTAGATAGGACTTAAAAATGAGGATAGATAAATTAACTACGAAGTTTCAAGAGGCGCTCAGTGAGGCGCAAAGTCTTGCTTTGGCAAAAGACAATCAATATATCGAGCCAGCCCATTTGCTACTAGCAATGCTGCGTGACTCAGATGGTGGTGCCAAGAGTTTATTGACGCGCGCTGGCGTCAACGTACCTGGCCTTGAAAAGGCAACTGAGAAACTCATTGCCAATCTCCCAGAAGTGCAGGGCACTAGTGGCGAGGTTCAGGTAGGTCGTGATTTAAGTAATTGGCTCAACTTATGTGAAAAAGAAGCCAATAAGCGTAATGATCAATTTATTGCTGGTGAGTTATTTTTGCTGGTAGTGGCCGATGATAAAGGTGAGCTTGGCAAGATTGCTCGTGAGAATGGTTTAAATCGTAAATCGTTAGAAGCAGCTATTGATTTAGTGCGCGGAGGAGAGTCAGTGAATAGTGCAGATGCCGAAGGTCAACGTGAGGCCCTAAAGAAATACACCATTGATTTAACTGAGCGGGCTCGCATGGGTAAGCTCGATCCTGTGATTGGTCGTGATGATGAGATTCGTCGCACCATTCAGATTCTGCAACGTCGCGGTAAGAACAACCCGGTCCTTATTGGTGAGCCAGGTGTTGGTAAGACTGCGATTGTTGAGGGTTTAGCCCAGCGTATCGTCAATGGAGAAGTTCCTGAAACCCTCAAGAACAAGCGCGTCCTCGTATTGGATATGGCTTTGTTGCTAGCGGGTGCTAAGTACCGTGGTGAATTCGAGGAGCGACTCAAGGCGGTTCTCAGTGACGTTGCCAAGGACGAAGGCCAAACGATCATCTTTATTGATGAGATTCATACGATGGTAGGCGCTGGTAAGGGTGATGGCGCAATGGATGCCGGCAATATGCTCAAACCTGCTCTGGCACGTGGTGAATTGCATTGCATCGGCGCAACCACTCTAGATGAATACCGCAAATACATCGAGAAGGATGCTGCACTTGAGCGCCGCTTCCAAAAAGTGATGGTGGAGGAGCCTAGCGTAGAGGCGACTATTGCCATCTTGCGCGGTTTACAAGAGCGTTATGAGCTGCACCATGGTATTGAGATCACTGACCCAGCCATCGTGGCAGCAGCAGAGCTATCGCATCGCTATATCACCGATCGTTTCTTGCCAGATAAGGCCATCGACCTGATTGATGAGGCTGGCTCACGCATTCGGATGGAGATTGATTCCAAGCCAGAGGTCATGGATAAGCTGGAGCGTCGTCTGATCCAACTCAAGATTGAGCGTGAAGCAGTGAAGAAGGAAAAAGATGAGGCCTCGCAAAAACGTCTTGGCTTAATTGAAGATGAGATCAAGCGCTTGGGTGCTGAGTATGCTGATTTAGAGGAAATCTGGAAAGCGGAAAAAGGTGCTGTATTAGGCGCCGCTCATCTCAAAGAGGAGATCGAAAAAGTCCGCGCTGATATCAATAAGTTACAGCGCGAGGGAAAGCTGGAGCAAGTTGCGGAATTGCAATACGGAAAATTACCTGAGCTCGAGGCAAAGCTGAAGGCCGCTGCGGCAGCCGAGGCAAAAGGAAGTAAAGATGGCGTAGTGAAGAATAAGCTCTTACGTACCCAAGTTGGCGCAGAAGAAATTGCCGAGGTGGTATCCCGCGCTACAGGAATTCCAGTATCGAAGATGATGCAGGGTGAGCGCGATAAGTTACTCAAGATGGAAGAGTTATTGCATCAACGCGTAGTGGGCCAAGAAGAGGCTATTCGCGCGGTATCTGATGCTATCCGTCGCTCCCGTGCAGGTCTTTCTGAAGAGAATCGCCCTTACGGTTCATTCTTATTCTTGGGGCCTACTGGCGTTGGTAAGACTGAGCTTTGTAAGGCTTTAGCTGGATTCTTATTTGATAGTGAAGATCACCTCATTCGTATTGATATGAGCGAGTTTATGGAGAAGCATAGCGTTGCCCGTTTAATCGGTGCGCCTCCAGGCTATGTAGGCTACGAAGAGGGTGGTTACCTCACTGAGCAAGTACGTCGTCATCCATATAGCGTTATCTTGTTTGATGAGATTGAAAAAGCGCATCCGGATGTCTTCAATGTGCTCTTGCAAGTATTGGACGATGGCCGACTAACGGATGGTCAAGGTCGTACCGTAGACTTTAAGAACACCGTGATTGTGATGACTAGCAATATTGGCTCACATCTCATTCAGTCCATGGTCGGTAAGAAGCAGTTAGAGATTAAAGAGGCGGTATTTGAAGAGCTAAAGGGTCATTTCCGCCCTGAGTTCTTAAACCGGATTGATGAGATCGTTGTTTTCCATGGTTTGGATAAAGGCAATATCGCCAATATCGCGAAGATCTTGCTCAAGAACTTGTCAGATCGTTTGGCTAAGATCGATATGCAGATGGATGTGAGCGATGCTGCTTTAAGCAAGATTGCGGAAGTCGGTTTTGATCCTGTATTTGGAGCAAGGCCACTCAAGCGTGCAATTCAACAATATATCGAGAACCCAGTTTCCAAGATGATCTTGGAAGGTAAGTTTGGCCCTAAGGACACTGTTCCTGTGGGCGTTGATCAGAACGGCGATTTCAGCTTTAGCAAGTAACCCATCAACAAATCAGCAGGAATATGCCTGTACCAGTAAACTCAGTACATGACTGACGCCATAAAAATGAGGCGCGCTAGTGATGTCCGGGTTGTTGGTCTCATTAGCCTGGCTCACGGTAGCTCCCATTTCTTTCATTTAATTCTGCCGCCCATGTTCCCATGGTTGAAAGCCGAGTTCGGTTTTAACTATGCTGAGCTGGGCTTGCTGATGACCATCTTCTTTGTGGTCTCTTGTGTTGTTCAGGCGGCATCTGGATTTTTAGTAGACCGTATTGGCTCTCGCCCTGTCTTGTTTGCTGGCGTGGCCTTACTAGGGTTGGCTGCACTCACTTACTCACAAAGTAATGGTTACGCCATGTTGGTGCTGGGTGCGGTAATTGCGGGATGTGGAAATGGCGTTTTCCATCCAGTGGATTACACGCTGATTAATCACAAAATTTCTCCGCCGAATTTGCCTTACGCTTATTCCATTCACGGCGTAACGGGTTATATCGGCTGGGCTGCTGCTCCAGCATTCATGGTGGCTATAACCACCATGGCAGATTGGCGTATTGCGTTTTTATCTGCCGCAGTACTAGAGGTACTGATTCTGGCGACGCTCTGGGTGAGTCGGGCCCGTTTAGTAGATGATGTGCAGGCAAGGCGGGATGAATCAGAGGCTACTCATCTTGCGAACAATCCCGGTGGCGCACCCATGAGTACTTTTGCTTTTCTGAAGCTGCCTGTTGTTTGGCTTTGCTGGATTTTCTTTTTCTTTAGCATGGCTGCCACTACCGGCTTGCAATCCTTTGCCCCAACTGCGCTTTTTAAAATCTACGATATTGCCGTGAGCTCTGGTAATTATTATTTAACGCTCATGTCTTTGGGTGGTGCAGGAGGAATGTTACTGGGCGGCTACTTGGCCACTAAATTAAAAGTGCCTGAGCGCATTATTACAATGTGCTTCACTGTGAACATCGTCATGGGCCTTTTAATTGCTTCAGGTTTAGTGCCTGTGGAATTAATCATCATGGCTTTCATTGTGATTGGACTTGGCTTGGGAATAGCGGCGCCATCCCGTGACTTGATGATTCGCTCTGCAACACCCTCCGGCTCATCGGGCAGGGTGTACGGTATTGTGTATTCAGGTATTGATTTGGGCGCCGCCCTAAGCCCACTGATCTTTGGAATCTTCTTGGATGTGGGATTGCCAAAGCTCTTATTTATTGGCGTGGCTCTTCTCCAGCTCATGATTATTTTGACTGGATTTAAGGTGTCGAGCATCAGCACTCCCAAGGCTATCTAGAAGATCTCCTTCTTTTCACAATGTGAAAAGTCATTCCCATACGCAAAATGCAGTGCAACATTCCAACTAAGGCATTATTTCATCGCCTGAATTCATATTTCATAATATAAAAAATTATTTTTAAGTAATTGAATTTATTGAACTAATTATTTTCAATCAATACTGAAATAGTTCTTGCATGCTTTCTCCAAGTACTTAAACTCTTATATAAGACATAAGACTTCATTGTCTGTACTGAGTGTCTCAATATTCGATGTACTGGCTTAACTTAGGGAGAAAAACATGGCAGATCGCAAAGCAGAAATCGCAGCACTACAAAAAGACTGGGATACCAATCCACGCTGGAAAGGTATTACTCGTGGATACACGGCTGAAGACGTTGTCCGTCTTCGTGGCTCATTGAAGATTGAATACACCTTAGCTAAGCATGGCGCAGAGCGTCTCTGGGAGCTGGTAAATAACGAAGCGTACGTTAACTGTTTAGGTGCCCTGACTGGTGGTCAAGCAATGCAACAGGTTAAGGCTGGTGTTCAAGCAATTTACCTGTCAGGTTGGCAGGTTGCTGCTGACGGTAACACTTCTGCAGCGATGTATCCAGACCAATCCTTGTATCCAGTAGATTCAGTTCCGAAAATGGTTGAGCGTATTAATAACTCATTCCAACGTGCTGATGAAATCCAAACATCTAAGGGTGTTAATAAAGGCGATGCTGGCTATATCGAATATTACGCTCCCATCGTTGCCGATGCTGAAGCAGGCTTCGGCGGTGTATTGAATGCATTCGAACTCAGTAAAGCATTGATCAAGCAGGGTGCAGCTGGCGTTCACTTCGAAGACCAATTGTCTTCTGTTAAGAAGTGCGGTCACTTGGGAGGTAAAGTATTGTTGCCTACAGCCGAGTCAGTACAGAAATTGATTTCTGCTCGTTTGGCTGCTGACGTAATGGGTGTTTCAACCATCATCTTGGCTCGTACCGATGCTGAAGCTGCTGACTTGTTGACATCGGATTACGATGCAAATGACAAACCATTCTTGACTGGTGAGCGGACCCCAGAGGGCTTTTACAAAACACGTAAAGGCTTAGATCAAGCGATCTCCCGTGGCCTGGCATACGCCGCCTATGCTGATATGGTGTGGTGTGAAACCGGTACACCAGACTTAGATTTTGCTCGTAAGTTCGCTGAAGCAATTCGTGCGAAGTTCCCAGGCAAGATGTTGGCCTACAACTGCTCACCATCTTTTAATTGGAAGAAAAACTTGGATGACGCAACGATTGCGAAGTTCCAGCGCGAATTAGGTGCCATGGGTTACAAGTATCAGTTCATTACTTTGGCTGGTATTCATTCGATGTGGTACAACATGTTCGACTTGGCTCAGGACTACATGAAGCGCGGTATGACTGCCTACATTGAGAAAGTGCAAGAGCCAGAATTCGCTGCTCGTGATCGTGGTTATACATTCGTATCGCATCAGCAGGAAGTGGGCACTGGTTACTTCGATGATGTTACTACTGTGATTCAAGGAGGTAAGTCTTCAGTAACTGCATTGACTGGCTCCACAGAAGAAGAGCAGTTTCACTAAGCATTCCCTAAGTACTTCGTAATAAAACAGTAAAAGAATCCACCCTTACTGTCGCGGCATCTAAATTACCCCATAAGGGTGACTTAGGTGCCGTTTTCGTTTACATTCTTCCCATGACTAATTGCGTACTCTGTAAAGAAGAGCTTAAGCCTGAAGAGGGCCAGTTGATTTGGCGTGGAGATGACTGCCGAGTTATCTTGGTGAATGATCCTGATTTGCCTGGCTTTTGCCGTGTGATTTGGAATCACCATGTCGCTGAAATGACAGATCTAAGTCATGGTGAGCGCGAACATCTGATGTCGCTAGTCTTTGCTGTAGAGGAGGCGGTAAGGCATGTGATGTGTCCAGATAAGGTCAATATTGCAGCCTTAGGCAATATGGTTCCTCACATACATTGGCATGTCATCCCAAGGTATCAAGACGATGCTTTCTTTCCAGGATCAGCTTGGTCTAAAAGAACTCAAGAAGTAAAAGAAGCTGTACTAGAAACAAGAAGACAAAAAGCACTAGAGCTTCCTGGGGCTGTTAGGGCCGCTATCGCTACTCTCTTTTAAAAACTGATGAGCAAAATACGGTCCTATTTCCTGATATTTGTGATTGGCATATTGCTGATTCCGACTTCGTATGCCGCAGATATTCAGGTAATTACCTCAGGCGCATTTGCTGAGGCGTTAAAAGAGCTAGCCCCTGAGTATGAAAAACAATCCTCCAATAAAGTGATTATTTCTTATGGATCATCCATGGGGGTTGCGCCTGACTCTATCCCTTCTAGATTGGCTAAAGGCGAACAGTTTGATATCTTAATTCTAGCGGCACCTGCTCTAGAGAGTTTTATAAAAAGTGGTGCACTTCAGCCGGGACTTCGAGTAGATTTAGTGGCCTCAGTAATGGGAGGGGTAGTGAGAGTTGGCGCACCTAAGCCTGATATTAGTACTATGGCTGGACTTAAATTAGCGTTACTTAATGCGAAGTCAATAGCCTATTCGGCAAGTGCCAGTGGCGTTTATTTATCCACTGAGCTTTTTCCAAGAATGGGAATTTCTGAGCAGATGGATAAAACAGCGAGGAAAATTTATAGCGAGAGAGTGGCATCAGTTGTAGCCAGAGGAGAGGCAGATTTGGGCTTCCAGCAAGTGAGTGAGCTGCTGCCGATTCCCGGAGTAGATTACATTGGTGAGTTGCCACCAGAGGCGCAAAAGACTGTTCTATTTTCTGCAGGCATTACTAGTAGCGCGAAAAATCTTGAGGAAGCTAAAGATTTCATCCAGTTTTTAGCATCAACTAAAGCAGTCCCAGCTATTCAAAAGACAGGTTTAAAGCCGGTACTACCAGCTTTGCCTTGGTAGGATTTAAGAGGAAATAAAAAATGAAGCTGTTGCCTAAACTAACCCTGATGACATTGTTATGTTTAGTCCTAGGGCAGGCTTTTGCCGTTGACCCTTGGCCAAATCATCCTATTAAATTCATCGTTGGCTTTGGTCCTGGCGGCGCTAATGATACGGTTGCTAGAGTAGTTGCGGAGGCGGTTTCTAAGCAACTCGGCCAACCTATTATTGTGGAGAACAAGCCTGGAGCCGGATCTGTATTGGGTGCAGATTTTGTGGCGAAGAGTGCGCCAGACGGATATACCTTTTTTATTAGCGCAGGTGGAATTGTTACCAACCCCATGATCAAGGCATCGATGCCCTATAAGGAGGGTGACCTTGTCCCGGTTGGGTTACTAACCATTAGTCCATCCATTATTGTTGTCTCGGCAGATTCAAAAATTAATCATATGAAGGATTTGCTCATATTAGCCAAGGATTCAAAAGGACTTAATTTCTCTACTGCTGGTACTGGGAGTACTCCACATTTTGTAGCGGAGATGCTCAAAGTAAAAGCAGGTGGTAAATATGAAATTATTCCTTACAAGAGCGGCTCAGAGGGAATGGTTGCTGTTATCTCTAATCAAGTTGACGCTACATCAGAAGCTAGTGTGGTTGTGATTCCGCAAATCCAAGGCGGTAAATTAAAGGCAATTGCATCAACCTGGAATAAAAGAATTGCCGCCCTCCCGAATGTACCAACAACCAAGGAGCAGGGTTATCCGGAAGTGTTGATTGGCCACTGGGCAGGGGTTTTTGCTCCCAAGGGTACGCCTGATGCTATCTTAGAAAAAATGAATCAGGCGATTAATGCGGGCCTCAAAACGGCTACAGTGCAAAGTCGTTTGACTCCGCAGGGGATCGAACCTTCACCAGGGACAAGGGCCTCATTCATAAAATTCTTGGCTGATGAAAAGGCAAGGCTAGAGCCAATCGTGAAGCGCGCTAATATGAAAGAAGATTAGGCTAGAAAGTGTCTATAGAAGTAGTAGCGATTCATACCTCTGAGGGCTATCTAGTCTCCCGCACGCAGAAAAATGCCTTGATTCAGAGTGGGGACGAGGCGGCTGATCAGGCATTGCGAATGGCGCGTGATGGCGAGGTACTTACAGTTGATTGCAGTATTGTTAAAGTTCAGGCAGATACGCTTTGCATCCACGGGGATAGCCCATCGGCCCTGGATTTTGTGAAAAAAATTAAACCCTTGCTCTAATTGCATCAAATTTTGGGCTATGTAGCCAAAGGATTATTGGCAGTATCAATACCAAAAAATAGCGAAAAGAGATCTATACATCCTGGATAGTTATTTTTAACCCTTAGAGTAAATATGAATAAAGAAACTAAGGGAATGCTCATTGGCTTCATTGGCATTCTTGTTTTTAGCCTAACCTTGCCGGTAAGTAAAATTACCGTTCAAAGCTTCAATCCTTACTTCATTGCATTTGGTAGGGCTTCCTTAGCCGGTTTAGTTGCTTTAAGCTATCTTGCGTATAAGCAAGTGCCACTTCCCAGTAAAACTGACTTAGTGAAGTTTGCTGTGATTGCACTGGGCGTAGTTTTTGGATTTCCAATTTTTACGACACTGGCTATGAAAGAGGGTTCATCCTCTCATGGTGCCGTCATTTTAGGGATGATGCCCTTAGCAACTACAGTGATTGGAGTCATCCGTTTCAAGGAGCGCCCCTCGATTGGTTTTTGGCTTGTATCCATCTTGGGCGCAGCACTGGTGATGATGTATGCGTTACTTAAAAGTTCTGGAAGCTTTACCTACGTAGATATTTTGCTGGTACTGGGAGGTATTTGCGCTTGCGTTGGGTATGTAGAAGGCGGAGAGTTATCTCGAAAGATGAACCCGCGGGTAGTCATTTCTTGGGCGCTAGTGATTTCATTGCCGATTAATATTGTGGCAACGTATTTCACATTTTCTTCATCGTATTGGGATGCTGATGTAGTTGCTTGGACAAGCTTTGTATACCTGAGTATATTTCCGATGTACTTGGGCTTTTTCTTTTGGTACGAAGGTCTTGCCATCGGTGGAATTGCAAGGGTCAGCCAAGTGCAATTAATCCAGCCTTTTTGTACGCTACTGGCCTCCAGTTTTTTCTTGGATGATCGCATCACCTTAATGAATATGGTCTTTGCTTTTTTGGTTGTCTCTACCGTCATTTTGAGCAAGCGAATGCTCGTGAAGCGAAGCCCTTAGATTAATCTCTGGAGCGCTTCAAGATATTTCTCGGGGCTGAGTGCTTGTCCCTCACGTTGCGCCTCCCACATGACTTGTCCCAAGCACTCCATGATGGCGTGCTGAGCTTCATGTTCAGATCCTAGTTTCTTAGCTAGCTTTTCTGAGATCGCTTTAATACCCGGTGGTTGATCAATCGAGATTTGCTCGCTAATCGATAGGTGCATGGAGAGATGCAAGAAGGGATTGGTCTCACCACGCTCTGGGGTGTAGTCTTGTACAACTGCGCCTTCTGGATCTACTAGGAGTGCATGATATTCCGGGTGCTCCACCATCCAGTCGCTAGCAAGCGTTTCCATCGGCGTCAGAATGTGATCCCCAGTTTTCTTCTTCCAGGTGTCACAGAAAAATCGCCTGACCTCTTCGCGGGTGGGATTAAATATTGCCACGCACTTTTCCTTTACCAGTTTTCTGTTTAAAACTACAAAGTGGTTCAACAATACATTGTTCGCAATCAGGTATTCGGGCTTTGCAGGTATATCGGCCATGCAAGATAAGCCAATGATGCGCATCCATTAAAAACTCTTTGGGGATGCGCTTGAGCAATTGCTCTTCAACTTTCACAACATCTTTGCCAGGCGCCAAACCAGTTCGGTTTGAGACTCTAAAAATGTGGGTATCGACCGCCATAGTGGGTTGACCAAAAGCGGTATTGAGAATCACGTTCGCAGTCTTTCTGCCAACGCCGGGTAACAACTCTAGCTCTTCACGATATTGAGGTACTTCGCCACCATGTTTTTCCAGCAGCAGTCGACAAGTTTCTTGAATATGCTTGCCTTTGGAGTTGAATAAGCCAATGTGCTGGATGAAAGGTTTCACACCTTGCTCGCCTAAATCTAGAAGGGCTTGAGGCGTGTTGGCAATCTTAAATAGCTGACGTGTACCTTTGTTTACTGAAATATCGGTTGCTTGCGCTGATAGCAAGACGGCAATGAGCAGCTCAAACGGAGAGCTGTATTCCAATTCGGTTTCTGGATGGGGATTATTTTCCCTGAGTAGCTCAAAAAAAGCTTGGCGCTTTTCGAGATTCATCATTTCTGTTGCTGAGCTCGCGCAATCGCAGCGGCGATGATGGCTCGCTTTCTTTCCTGCTCTTTTAAGGCAGCTTCTGAATCTGGATTCTCTGCATTCACGGCAACGAGTTTAGCGGCCGCCTTCTTTGCTAGTCGCTCATCGTTATCACGTTGCTCACGATCCAGTCGGACATCACGCGCTGCATATCTTGTACGCGCCATATCTGCTAATTCTGGAGACCAGGCATCCCAGCCAGTTTTTTTATCAGTTACATCCAGCATGGTGATGCAGTCTACAGGGCAAGGGGGAATGCAGAGATCACAACCCGTACACCATTCGCTTAAGACCACATGCATCTGCTTAGAGGCCCCCACAATCGCATCTACAGGACAAGCCTGGATACAGAGCGTACAACCAATACAAGCTTTAGGGTCAATAAAGGCAACAGGCCTGGGGCGCTCTAAGCCGCATTCAGGATCAATAGTGGGGTGCAGTTCATATGCATCTTGAGGAAATACGGGTGTCAGAATTGTGCTCAGCCGCTTAATACCTTCCACTCCGCCAGGAGGGCAGCGATTAGGCAGGGCCTCACCCATTGCCATTGCCTCTGCATAAGCTCGGCAATCAGGGTAACTGCATTTAGTGCATTGGGTTTGAGGCAGAAGATCCTCGAGACGATCTGCAAGCTCTTTCGTCTGCTTCATGTTCATTGCAATTTGCTTGCCCTAAAACTAGAAGCGCGACCCGAAAGTCGCGCTACTGTTTTATGCGGACTTCGAGCCCTCTAGTTTTGGGGGTCTAGCGCGGGTTTTCTTCTGAACAACTTGGTGCTCACGAATAAACGACTTAATCTTTGGATATACCTTCTCGCGCCAGCGACGACCTGAGAAGATGCCATAGTGACCAGCACCGGCAACTTCGTAGTGGTCCTTATCGGCTTTCGGAATTCCTGCACACAAGGCATGTGCAGCGCGAGTCTGTCCGCTACCAGAAATGTCGTCTAACTCACCTTCCACTGTGAGAAGGGCAGTCTTTTTAATATCCTGCGGTTTCACTAAGTCGCCCGAGACTGACCAGGTGCCATTTGGTAAAGAATGATCTTGAAATACGGTCTTGATGGTATCTAAGTAATACTTTGCATCCATATCTATGACTGCGTTGTACTCATCATAGAAACGAATATGGGATTCCGCATCTTGCTCATCACCACGTACTAGGTTTTGGAAGTAATCCCAATGAGATTGCATGTGATTCTGCGGATTCATAGCAATAAAGCCGGAGTGCTGCAAGAAGCCTGGGTAAACATCACGACCAGCGCCCGGATAGTTTGGAGGTACCTTATAGATCACGTGACTTGCAAACCAGTTATACGATTTTTGATCAGCCAAGTCATTTACTGCGGTAGGTGATTTACGAGCATCAATAGGGCCACCCATCATGATCATCGAGGCAGGTGTTTTTTCACCAGCAGAGGCCATCAATGAGATTGCACCCAAGGTAGGAACGGTTGGTTGGCATACAGAGATCACATGCAAATCATCTGCACCAATGGTGCGGATGAAATCCTGTATGTAGTGAACGTAGTCATCTAAACCAAAGGCAGCCTCATCAGCCGGAACAATGCGCGCATCAATCCAGTCGGTGATGTAAACCTTATGATCTTGCAAAAGAGTGCGTACAGTGTCGCGTAGTAATGTGGAGTGATGTCCAGATAGTGGTGCTACTACCAAGACTACTGGATCATCCTTTAATTTCTTAATGACATCCAGATCATCAGAGAAGCGTTTGAAGCGAATTAAATTACAAAACGGTTTAGCAGTAATCGTTTTTTCATGGATCGCTACTTCGCGACCATGGGCTTTTACGGAGCGAATACCAAACTCAGGTTTATCGTAATTTTTGCCTAAGCGATAGAGGAGTTCATAGCTAGCAGCTAAGCGATCGGACCCTGGAATTTTGGAGGCTGGATTTGAGGCATCGACAAATGCCTTAGAGGCTGCGCGAGCCCATGAGCTAATGGGTTGCAGTAGCGCTGTTTGAAACTCATGTAGTTGATATAGCATGGTACCTCCTGGTAATTCAGTTTAACTACTTATTGCATCTATTTAAGCCAATACACGGGCGATTGCTTGAGCTACCTTATCAATATTTTTGGTATTGAGGGCGGCCATACAAATACGTCCTGTAGAGAGGGCATAAATACCATCTTCCTTTTGCAAGCGTTCTACTTGCTCAGCGCTTAAGCCCGAGTAAGAGAACATGCCACGCTGAGCTTTAATGAAAGCAAAGTCTTGCTTAACGCCAGCAGCAGCCAATTTTTCTACGAGACCATGACGCATTGCTTTAATGCGATCACGCATCTGCGCTAGTTCATCTTCCCAAAGCTGTCTGAGTTCTGGTGAATTCAAAACAGCGGCTGCGATCGCAGCGCCGTGAGTTGGAGGATTGGAATAATTTGTACGAATCACGCGCTTCAATTGCGAGAGCACGCGAGTAGATTCATCTTTACTCTGAGTCACGATAGACAAAGCGCCAACGCGCTCACCATATAGTGAGAATGATTTGGAGAAAGAGCTTGATACAAAGAAGGACATGCCAGACTGGGCAAACAAACGAACTGCAATGCCATCTTGCTCGATACCATCAGCAAAACCCTGGTAAGCCATATCTAAAAATGGAATGAGATCTTTTGCTTTGCAGATATCAATCACTTGACGCCATTGCGCTTCAGTAATGTCAGCCCCGGTTGGGTTGTGGCAGCAAGCATGCAGCAATACGGTGGTGTATTTGGGGAAAGACTCCAATGATTTCACCATGCCATCAAAATCTACGCCACGGGTTTTACCATCGAAGTAGGTGTACTCAACTACTTCAAAGCCGGCGGATTCAAAAATGCCACGGTGGTTTTCCCAAGTAGGGTTGCTAATTGCGCAAGGCGCATTTAAGTTGAGGCGCTTGATAAAGTCAGCGCCAACTCGCAATGCGCCGGTTCCACCAAGGCACTCGGCAGTAACCACGCGACCATCTTTAATGAGCGAGGAGTCAGCGCCGAATAATAAGTTCTGTACTGCGCTGTTATATGGGTTTGGGCCTTCGATTGGAATGTAGCTGCGCGGTGAGTGCTTGGCAACAATCGCTTCTTCAGCCTTGATCACTGCTTTCAAAAGAGGTACCTTGCCTTCGTCGGTGTAATACACTCCAACACCCAGGTTGACCTTGTCTGCACGTTGATCGGCGACATAGGCTTCTGTAAGGCCAAAAATAGGGTCTTTAGGGGCTAGCTGGACTGAAGTAAAAAGGTTCATTTGATGGTCAGAAAGGGTGGATAAGGGGATATTTAAATTAAATTTGCTTTGAATGGCTGTTTTTGAGGCTAGATTCAACTATTTCTAAATAAAAACGGCAAAATCGATGTTTGTACAAAATTCGCTGTGAACTAAAACTTACAGTTGAAATGATAGCTGAGATGCCTCCCAAGTTGCCTAAAACTTCCTCGAATTCCCAAGTTGCCGAAAGCAATAAAAGCCCTGTAGCCGATCCTTTGGGTGAGGTAGGTCACGATTTAGATCCAGCTAAATTCGTTTCCTTCCCAGATTCCCCATTTCATCTGTATCAGCCGTTTCCGCCCGCAGGCGATCAGCCAGCTGCAATTGATGCTTTGGTGGCTGGTATTGAGGATGGACTGACCTTTCAGACGCTTTTGGGGGTTACTGGCTCTGGTAAGACCTTCACCATGGCCAATGTCATTGCCAGGACAGGCCGTCCCGCCATCATTTTTGCCCCAAATAAGACCTTGGCTGCTCAGCTCTACAGTGAGTTTCGGGAGTTTTTTCCCAAAAATGCGGTGGAGTACTTTGTTAGTTACTACGATTACTACCAGCCAGAGGCTTATGTTCCGACACGTGATTTGTTTATTGAAAAGGATTCATCAATCAATGAACATATTGAGCAAATGCGATTGTCTGCTACCAAGAGTTTGTTGGAGAGGCGCGATGTCATCATCGTAGCCACTGTATCCGCCATTTACGGTATCGGTAATCCGGGTGACTATCACAGCATGGTGATGACTTTACGTCCTGGTGACAAGATGAGTCAGCGCGATATTTTGATGCGCTTAATTGCGATGCAATACGACCGTAATGAAACCGATTTCAAGCGCGGTGTTTTCCGAGTCCGGGGCGACACGATTGATATTTTTCCAGCTGAGCATAATGAATTAGCGGTGCGTGTTGAACTCTTTGATGATGTGATCGAGAGCTTGCAATTTTTTGATCCACTGACTGGAAAAATTCGTCAGAAGATTCCGCGCTTTACCGTCTATCCAAGCTCGCACTATGTCACGCCCCGTGATACCGTTCTCAAAGCAATTGAAACTATCAAGGCAGAATTACGGATTCGCTTGGATGAATTTGTAAAAGACGGCAAGTTGGTTGAGGCGCAGCGCTTAGAGCAGCGCACCCGCTTTGATCTAGAGATGCTTAATGAATTAGGCTTCTGCAAGGGCATTGAGAACTACTCTCGCCACCTCTCTGGCGCCATGCCGGGTGAGGCGCCACCTACCTTGGTGGACTACTTACCTAATGACGCATTGATGTTCTTGGATGAGAGTCATGTCCTGATAGGTCAACTCAATGCGATGTACAACGGCGATAAGTCTCGCAAACATACATTAGTAGAATTTGGATTCCGCTTGCCCTCAGCCATGGATAACCGCCCACTCAAATTCACTGAGTTTGAAACGAAGATGCGTCAAACCGTATTTGTTTCTGCAACACCAGCTGATTACGAAAACACACACACTGGACAAGTGGTGGAGCAAGTGGCTAGACCAACTGGATTGGTCGATCCAGAAATTGAAGTATTGCCAGCAAGTACACAAGTAGATGATTTGCTAAATCAGATTCACGAACGCGTCAAAGTCCACGAGCGCGTTTTAGTCACAGTATTAACAAAACGTATGGCTGAGCAACTCACAGATTACTTATCGGATAACGGAGTAAAAGTACGCTACGTGCACTCCGATATTGATACGGTAGAGCGTGTAGAAATTCTGCGTGACTTACGCTTAGGTGTCTTTGATGTATTGGTGGGTATTAATTTATTACGTGAAGGCTTAGATATTCCAGAGGTCTCTCTGGTTGCCATCTTGGATGCTGATAAAGAAGGCTTTTTGCGTTCTGAGCGCAGTTTGATTCAAACCATTGGTAGGGCGGCACGAAACGTCAAAGGTAAGGCGATTCTGTATGCCGATCGCATTACCGATTCTATGAAGCGGGCGATGGGCGAAACCGAGCGCCGCCGCACCAAACAAATTGCTTTCAATAAGGCTAATGGCATTGAGCCGCGTGGCGTTAAAAAGCGGATTAAGGACATTATTGATGGGGTCTATGACGTTAAAGAGAAGCGCTCTGAGATGCAGGTGGAGCAGGAGCGGGCTCGCTATGAGGATATGAGCGAGAAGGACTTGGCGGGCGAAATCAAGCGTTTAGAGAAGCAAATGAACTCTGAGGCTAAGAATTTGGAGTTTGAAAAGGCTGCCTCCACCCGCGATAGATTGACCAAGGTGAAGGAAATGGCCTTTGGCGCCAGCTCTCGGGACGCCATTTGAATTGAGGGGTTAATTCCTGAGCAATTTAGTGGGGTATATGGTAAAGTTGAGTGGAATGGTCGGGTATTACCCGCCCGACTGTTAGCTGTCCATAACAATCCATTACCAAGGTGACATATGAGACTTACAACTAAAGGCCGTTTTGCAGTAACCGCAATGATCGATTTAGCCCTGCGTGAGACGCACGGGCCTGTAACTTTGGCCGGAATTAGCCAAAGACAGAAGATTTCCCTCTCCTATTTAGAGCAATTATTCGGCAAGTTACGCCGTTTCAACATCGTTGAAAGTACTCGTGGACCTGGTGGTGGTTACACCCTAGCCCGTAAGTCTGAGGAAATTAGCGTGGCCGATATCATCGTGGCCGTAGATGAGCCCCTGGACGCAACTCAATGTGGCGGTAAAGGTAATTGCCATACTGATGAAGAAACCCAAGGCCATTGCATGACCCATGATCTTTGGTCAAACCTCAATGCCAAGATGGTGGAGTACCTGAGTTCTGTGTCATTAAGAGACTTGGTGCACCAGCAATCTGGACGTGGGATCGTATTGCATGATTTGCGCCCCAAGAAAATCAAAGCTGACAGTGTTAAGGCTGAAAAGTCAGCACCAGCAGTCGCAGCAAAGAAAGAAGATGCCCCGAAGCGTCCTCTCGTGAATTCTGTTTTTAATCTAGCCCGGCAAAGTTAATCCAAGAGATCCATCTCTTTACCTATAAATCGATAAGCAAAAAATGAACGCACCACAAGACATTCCCCAGCAGTCAATACCGATGTTTAGTCCTAAGCATTTCCCGGTTTATATGGACTATTCGGCTACTACTCCGATCGATCCGCGCGTGGTAGACAAGATGCTGCCTTACTTGCGTGAGCAGTTCGGTAATGCCGCATCTCGTAGTCATGCCTACGGTTGGGCTGCAGAGGAAGCGGTTGAGTGGGCGCGTTCAGAAGTGGCTCAGTTAGTACATGCCGACCCAAGAGAGATTGTGTTTACCAGTGGTGCAACTGAAAGTATTAATTTGGCGCTCAAAGGTGCGGCCCACTTTTATAAAGATCGTGGTAATCACATCATTACCGTGAAGACGGAGCACAAAGCCACTTTGGATACTTGTCGTGAGCTCGAGCGCGAAGGTTTTGAAGTGACTTACTTAGATGTCCTGCCAAATGGTTTGATTGATTTTGCTCAGCTAGAAGCAGCAATGAAGCCAGGCACTATTTTGTTGTCAGTGATGTATGTCAATAACGAGATTGGCGTGATCCAAGATATTCCAGCTATTGGGGAGTTATGCCGCTCACGTGGTGTGATTTTTCATGTGGATGCAGCGCAAGCTACTGGCAAAGTTGAAATCGACTTAGAGAAAACTAAAGTGGATTTAATGAGCTTTTCTGCTCATAAGTCTTACGGTCCTAAAGGTATCGGCGCCTTGTTTGTGCGTCGTAAGCCCCGTATTCGTATTGAGGCACAGATTCATGGTGGTGGTCATGAGCGCGGTATGCGTTCTGGCACCTTAGCCGTTCACCAAATCGTTGGTTTAGGTGAGGCTTTCCGTATTGCACGTCTTGAGATGGATTCGGGCAATGCTCGTATCCGTGCTTTGCGTGATCGTTTGCTCAATGGTTTGAAGGATATTGAAGAGGTTTACGTTAACGGGGATATGGAGCATCGTGTTCCGCATAACCTCAACATCAGCTTTAACTATGTTGAGGGTGAGTCGATGTTGATGGCCTTGAAAGATCTGGCCATTTCCTCTGGTTCAGCATGTACTTCAGCATCCTTAGAGCCTTCTTATGTATTGCGCGCTCTTGGTCGTAATGATGAACTAGCGCATAGCTCAATTCGCTTTACTTTGGGACGCTTTACTACTGAAGAAGAAGTAGATTTCACGATCAAATTAGTTAAAGAGAAGATTGCGAAGTTACGCGAACTTTCACCTTTGTGGGAAATGTTTAAGGACGGTATTGATCTCAGTACCATCCAGTGGGCAGCGCACTAAAAAGTATTGAATAAGCATTGAATATATTGAAGCAAGATTAAAGACAAAAGAGATAGCGAGAAAATACCATGGCATATAGCGACAAAGTAATTGATCATTATGAAAATCCCCGCAATGTGGGTTCTTTTGAAAAAGGCGATGACCAAGTAGGTACTGGCATGGTCGGTGCACCTGCATGTGGTGATGTCATGAAGTTACAGATTCGTGTAAACGATCAGGGCGTGATTGAAGATGCCAAGTTCAAGACCTATGGTTGTGGTTCTGCGATTGCCTCCTCCTCATTGGTTACCGAGTGGGTTAAAGGCAAAACCTTGGATCAGGCTTTAGAGATCAAGAACTCCTTAATTGCTGCAGAGCTAGCTTTGCCACCAGTAAAAATCCACTGCTCTATCTTGGCTGAAGATGCCATCAAGGCAGCAGTGGCCGATTACAAAGAAAAGCATCCGGCCCTGTAAAGATTAAGAGGCTTTCATCATGGCAATTACCTTAACCGACAAAGCAGCAAAACATGTTCAGCGCAATTTAGATAAGCGTGGAAAAGGTTGCGGCTTACGCTTAGGTGTTCGCACCACTGGTTGCTCGGGCTTAGCCTATCAACTGGAATACGTGGATGAGGCTGCTCCTGAAGATACGAAATTTGAATCTAATGGCATCACTATCTTTATTGATCCTAAGAGCTTGGCCTATTTAGATGGCACCGAATTAGACTTTGTACGTGAAGGTTTGAACGAAGGCTTTAAGTTCCAAAACCCGAATGTAAAAGATGAGTGTGGTTGTGGTGAATCCTTCCGCGTCTGATAATTACTTTCGTTTCTTTGGCTTAGAGCAACAATTCAACCTGGATTTGTCTGCATTAGATCAAGCCTATTTGGCGATCCAAAAAGAAGTACATCCTGATCGCCATGCTCGTGGTAGCGATACTGAGCGGAGATTGGCAATGCAGATGGCTACCTTAGCCAATACTGCGTTTCAGACCTTAAAAAATCCGATTCAGCGTGGGCTCTATCTTTGCCAGCTCCATAAAGTAGATGCGCGTCTCGAGACCAATACAGCGATGCCAGCTGCTTTTCTGATGAAACAAATGGAATGGCGTGAAAGTCTCGAAGATCAAGATGAGGACCTAAGTGCTCTGGAAGTCCTTGCTGAAGAGGTTGATCAAGCTAAACGAGGTGTCTTGGTAGAAATTACACAGGCTATCGACGGAGCTAAGAACTATGAGCGCGCAGCTGAGTTACTCAGAGGCCTGCTTTTTATTGATAAGTTTGCGCTAGAGCTAGATGATGCTATCTCAGCTTTGGTATAGCTTTACACTCTAGACCCCATGGCCTTATTACAAATCTCCGAACCTGGTAAATCACTTGCTCCGCATCAACGTCGGATTGCGGTAGGTATTGATTTAGGTACCACTAACTCCTTAGTTGCAATCGTGCGGGATGCTTTGCCTAAGGTACTCCCTGATTCAGAAGGGCGCGAATTACTCCCTTCGGTGGTGCGTTATCTCCCAAATGGCAGAACCCAGGCGGGCTTCGAGGCCGCTGAAAGTATTGTCTCCGATCCCAAAAACACAATCGTTTCTGTGAAACGTTTTATGGGTCGGGGTATTGTGGATGTAGAGAATATCGAAAGCACTCCCTACGACTTCGTTGATGAGCCTGGGATGCTGAAGATCAAAACAGTAGCGGGTGACAAGAGTCCGATTGAAGTTTCAGCAGAAATTTTGGCACGCTTGCGCCAGTTGGCTGAAGACTCGGTAAATGACGACATCGTTGGTGCTGTGATTACTGTGCCTGCTTATTTTGATGATGCTCAGCGTCAAGCAACTAAAGATGCGGCGAAGTTGGCTGGTATTGAAGTTTTGCGTCTGCTCAATGAGCCTACTGCTGCTGCCATTGCCTATGGTTTAGATAATGCCTCCGAGGGAATCTACGCGGTTTACGATTTGGGTGGCGGTACTTTTGACATATCTATTTTGCGTATGAGCAGAGGGGTATTTGAAGTGCTTTCCACTGGCGGCGATTCTGCTTTGGGTGGTGATGATTTTGACCATCGTCTCTATTGTTGGGTGATCGAGCAAGCTAAGCTTTCACCACTCTCGATTCAAGATCACCGTAAGCTCTTACTCTCTTGCAGACATGCCAAAGAGCAATTAAGTCACAATCCATTAGCACGCGTTCATGAAACCCTTGCTGATGGCACTGTGATTAATGTGGGCGTTAGCCAAGCGCAGTTTTTTGAAATCACCCAGCACTTAATCAATAAGACTTTGGTTGCCGTGAAGAAGGCTTTGCGCGATGCAGGCCTTAAAGCTGATGAAGTCAAAGGCGTTGTGATGGTTGGTGGCGCAACTCGCATGCCTCATGTACAACGTGCGGTTGGTGAGCTCTTCGGCACTAAACCCTTAAACAATCTCAATCCAGATCAGGTTGTCGCTCTAGGGGCCGCAATGCAGGCTGACTTACTTGCCGGTAATCAAAGCAAGGATGATGAGTGGCTCCTGCTAGACGTTATTCCGCTGTCGCTTGGTATTGAAACCATGGGCGGCTTGGTGGAAAAAATTATTCCCCGCAATACACCGATTCCGGTGGCGCGCGCTCAGGATTTCACAACCTTTAAAGATGGCCAAACTGCCCTAGCGATTCAGGTGGTGCAGGGCGAGCGAGAGCTGGCGCAAGACTGTCGCTCTCTAGGCAAGTTTGAATTGCGTGGCATCCCGCCAATGGCTGCTGGCGCTGCTCGTATTCGGGTGACCTATCAAGTAGATGCGGATGGATTGCTTTCTGTAAGCGCCATGGAGCAGGGTTCAGGCGTGCAAGCCTCAATCGATATCAAGCCATCCTATGGTTTGACTGATGCCGAGATTGCTCGCATGCTGCAAGATGGTTTTGCATCAGCCAAAGTAGACCTCCTATCCAGATCTCTGCGTGAAGAGCAGGTTAATGCGCAGCGTTTATTGGATGCCGTGCAAACTGCTTTGGATTCTGATCGTGGATTGTTAAATCCTCAAGAACAGGCTGAAGTTGATCAAGAAATGGCCGTCTTGCAAAAGATACTCGCGGAAGAAACTGATAGCGCCATTCTCAGAAAAGCAGTCGATCATGCCGCCAAGGCTACTGACGAGTTTGCCCAAAAGCGCATGAATGCCAGTATTAAGAGGGCATTGGCTGGTAAGAATGTTGCAGAAATTTAAGAAAAGAAAATTACCCAAATGACTCAGATCGTTGTTCTACCCCATAGCGAGTATTGCCCTGAAGGTGCCGTGCTTGAAGTGACTCCAGGTACCTCCGTTTGTGAAGCTTTGCTGGAAAATAATATTCCGATTGAACATGCCTGCGATATGGTCTGCGCTTGTACTACCTGTCACGTAATCGTGAAAGAGGGTTATCAGAGTCTGAATGAGCCTGATGAGAATGAAGAAGATTTATTAGACCGCGCATGGGGTCTGAATCCCCAGTCCCGCTTATCTTGCCAAGCTATCGTGGCGCGCCAAGACTTAGTTATCGAGATCCCGAAATACTCTATTAACCACGCAAAAGAAAATCACTGATTTCTGGCTCGGTATTACACTCCAGAAACACAAGAGGATTAATGAGTGTATGAATATTCAGACTAAAGCAGGGTATTTGATTGGGCTTGCAGCTCTCCTGAGCGCTTGCTCAAATAATAGTGATCCCTATCAAAATATGGACTATCCACAGTCCTATACCCAAAGCGGCGGCTATAACAGTTCACCACAGTTGATTTCATCAGCGCAATTGCAGTCTTTACTTTCTCCGATTGCCTTATATCCAGACTCCTTACTTTCTTTAATGCTGTTGGCATCCACTTACCCACTAGAGGTGGCTGAAGCCTATAACTGGCGCAATAGCAATTCCAATCTAAATAGCGCTGCGTTGCAAGATGCTCTCAAAGCGCAATCTTGGAACGATAGCGTGAAGTCACTAATCTCATTCCCGCAAGCATTCAATATGATGGGTAGTAAGTTGCAGTGGACTCAAAATCTGGGTAATGCCTACAAGCTACAACCTGCAGACACGATGAAGGCGGTACAGGTCTTACGCAAGCGTGCCGTTCAAGCTGGAAGCCTAAAAACAAATCAGCAAATTACAGTGAGCACTGACGCTAACTCGAACGTATTAATTAGTCCTGCCAATACTCAGCTGGTCTACGTGCCGAGTTATAACCCCACCGTTGTTTATGGGGCATGGCCTTATCCAGATTACCCGCCATATCCTGCTTACAACCCCGCCTGGGGAATGATGTCATTTGGTCTTGGGATGGCAGTAGGCGGTGCATTTTGGTCCACACCTAGCTGGTCTGATGGCGCGATTAATGTGAACAATACAAATTCTCCTGGAAGAGCGAATAGGGGCTTGATTGGTCCGAGTAGTATTCAGAACCAACAGCGTCTTCTGAACGATTGGAAAAACAATGCGACCCCGCAAGATCGACAGGCGGCAAGAGCTGCGGGGCAACGAGCAGATAGCGCTTTCCAGAAAAATGCTACGCCACAAGAGCGCTCTCAAGCTGATCGCTTAAACCAAGAAGCACGTAATGATTATCAGCAAGATAAAGCAAATCCAAATACCTATCGTGAGGCAGCCCAAGAAAATGCGATGCGAGACCAAGCGCGTTACGACCGAACGAATGATGATCGATTCGGTGGCCGCGGTGGTTTTGGTGCTGGCCGTATGGGTGGATTTAGGCGCTAATCTATAAAGAAGGCACTATGAAACTATTTCAAACAATCCCACTCATCATCGGTGCAGTCTTACTGTTAGAAGTAAATACTTTTGCTCAGACTGATCTACCTAAGAATGATGCCTCTACTGCTGCATTGGTTGAGCTGTGCAAAAACCTCAATGACGCAGATGCTCAGAACTTTTGCTTTGGCTTTGGTGAGGGCGTTTATCAAGCCTATCTCGTTAACCGTAATTCAAAACAAAAGCCGAGCATTTGTTTCTCATCGGAAACTGGCACAAGAGAAGTCATTCTTCAGGAGTTTCTGGCCTGGAATCAAAAAAATTCCCAATTCAATCAGGAGCGTGCAGCTAAGACGCTGGTACGATTCTTTGAGGTTAAGTATCCCTGCAAATAGTGGGCGTTTGGTTATCAATGCGCATTGCACCAATATGAGGCATTGCGCACATTAAGTAAGCAATGCTGAGTTGGGGGAGACCTTCAATGGAATACGATGTTCTTGTTGTTCATTCTTAGTTTTACCTCCATAGATTTTCTTTCAAACCACCCTAAGGGGTGGTTTTTCTTTGGCTTATATTTTTTTATATTTTGGAGCAGTGCTTGTCGATCCGCGGATTACTAGATGAACTCCAGTCTTAATCTTTTTTGGTAGGTTTTCAACGCCATTGATTTGCGAAATTAAATGATTGGCTGCCTGAGCCCACATGCTAATTGCATTAATGTGTATGGTTGTTAAGCTTGGCAATATATGTCTGGATATTTCTAGATCATCAAAGCCAATAATCGATAGATCCTTGGGAACTTTAATATTTTGGTTTTGAGCCTCAAGCAGTGCGCCTAGGGCTAGTACGTCCTGTCCGCAAATAATGGCGGTAATTTTTGGATTGGATAACAGTAGCTTTTTCAATCCTAGCCTCGCTTCCTGGAGTTCGTAGTGACATTCCACGATCACCTCAGGTTTAAGGAGAATTTTTTTCTGAGCTAGTAATTCTAGGGCTCCTAAAACGCGATCTTTTGCGCGATCATTATCGGAGGTGATACCAGTCAGGATGCCGAAATGTTTATGCCCCATTTCCAGAAGGTGCTGAACGCCTAACTTGATAGCCTCTTTATTATCAAACCCTGATGCAAAGCCATTAAAGGGGGTTGAGAGCTGAACTGCTGTCAATTTAGGTCCACTACTTGAGAGAGTTTTTCTATAGTAAATCATTGCAGCATCATAGGTTGATTCTGGATGATTCTGGGTACTTGTGCCTGGGGTGCTGGTGGTCTGTAATCCAATGCGCTATGGGGTCTTCCATGGTTATAGTGCTTAACCCACTCCCCCACGATGATTTGGGCTTCTTTAAGGCTGTAGAAGATCTCCCCATCCAAAAGGTTATCTCTAAAGGTACCATTAAAGCTTTCACAAAAGCCATTCTCCCAAGGGCTGCCCGGTTCAATGTAGGCTGTCTTTACTCCAATGCCAGATAACCAACCCCGTAGCTCTTTAGCAACAAATTCTGGGCCATTATCACTTCGGATGTGCTCGGGGATGCCGTGAGCAATCATGGCGTTGGCCAGTTGTTCAATCACTTGGATTGAGCCAATTCGTCTAGCGCAGTGGATGGTTAAGCATTTCCTGGTGAACTCATCAATCATCGTGAGCATCCTGATCTTGCCACCGTAGGCATCTCTAATAAAGACAAAGTCATAACTCCAAACATGATTGGTATGAGTAGCTCGCAATCTCATACAGCTGCCATCGGAGAGCCAGAGTCTGCCTCTAGGAGGTTGCTTTTGTGGGATCTTCAGACCCTCTTGCCGCCAGATGCGAGCGACCTTGGCGGTAGTTGCTTGCCCCCAACCAGCGTTACGCATCATGCCCGCAATAAATCTATAGCCATACCGGCCATAGGTGCTCGCCATGCGGATGACTTCAGCTCTCAGGGGCTCTTCGTCATCTCTAGGCAATGGCATATAGCGATACGCTGCTCTGGAGAGCCCTACCAAACTACAGGCAGTCCGCTCAGAGATAGAATGCTGGTCCATGAGCAGCTGTGCTGCATTTTTACGCCTAGCAGGGCTTAGAAGTTTCCCTTAATGACTTCCTTAAGCATGACTTCTCGTAGCGATAAGTCTGCTACGAGCTTTTTTAAGCGAGTATTTTCCAGTTCCAGATCTTTGTACTTACGAGCTTGGTCGACCTTCATACCACCATAAATCTTGCGCCAACGATAGTAGCTTTGCTCTACCGTTCCCACTTCTTTACAGGCCTGGGCTAGGGTTTTGCCGTTCGTTGTCAGGACATCGATTTGACGCAATAAGGTGACGATTTGCTCGGGTTTAAGACGTTGGCCTTTTGCCATATTTAGCACTCCTTTAAGGTGAAGATTATCAAAAATCCTCTCTTCTGGAGTGGTACTAAAAATCAGGTCAGTTCAAGCTGCTTTAGCGGTCGCCTCAGTGCTGCCAAAAACAAAAGAGAATGAGCGATTTACGCTTCTGGTGGTAGTTGGGGTAACTGTCCTCTCCACTATTGCCATGGTGGTGTATCCCTTCGCGTTGCAGTTACTCAACATCACTGCTTTACCTGCAGGCATCTTTCTGGGAGCCACCATTCATGATGTGGCGCAGGTAGTTGCTGCAGGCATGTTATTCGGCCCTGAGGCGGGTGATGTAGCAACTGTCGTTAAGCTTTTTCGTGTCGCTCTTTTGTTGCCTGTCGTTTTATTTATCTCTATTTTCTTTGGTGCTGAAAAATCATCTCAGCGTTTAGGATGGGGCAGCCTACGTCTGATACCAACATTCTTATTGGGATTCGTGGCGCTATCAGTCGTTGCATCCATGCAGATTTTGCCAAGCTCCCTTACTCAATCTATTGGCGGAATCTCCCGCTGGATGTTGGTGATTGCTATCGGCGCTGCTGGATTAAAAACAAACTTTCAGGAGTTAGCAAAGCTCGGCTGGCAGCCAGTTATTATGCTGGTTATTGAGACCCTATTCATTGCTGCAATCGGACTATTATTTATTCTTAAAATGACCTAGCTTGAACTAAGCGATAGCCTCTCGAATCATTCCGGCCGCAACAGTATGGTTTGTGGCTTCATCAATGAGGATAAATGCACCAATGCGTTGAGATTGATCAAACAAGTCGGCAACAATAGGTTTTTGCAGAACGAAGGATATGCGACCGATTTCATTTGCCTCTAGCGGATGAGTTTCTAGCGCATGAGAAAGTGTTTGTACGTCTAGCACCCTCTCAATTACTTTGACCTTGGCGCCAATCGTATTGGTAGTGTGACGCAAAGCATACTTCCGACTCAGGGAGAGTGGTTCGGTATCAAGCCAGCAAAGATCAGCAGAGATCTGCTTGCTGAGTGTTGGTGGATTGGCATCTTTAGCGCTGATAAATAAGCAACCTCTTGAGACATCGATATCTTCAATCAGGCTAATCGCCGCGGATTCACCTGTTTGAGCGGACTCCACCTCATTGCTGGTGTGCTCGCGATTTGAACGATTACCTAAGTAGATCTTCGAAACAGTTGCCTCGCGATTCTCTGGTAGAACTTTAATTTTTTGACCCACTCGAATACTGCCGGACTCAATTTGACCTAGGTAGCCGCGGAAGTCATCGGAAGCGCTGCCATCCTGACGGGCAACATATTGCACTGGAAAGCGTAACCCAGTTTTTTCTGATTGAGGGCTAGTATCTAGACCCTCAAGCCACTGAAGTAACGTGGGCCCCTTGTACCAAGACGTATATTTGCTAGGCGTGACAACGTTGGCGCCGAGTAGAGCGGACATCGGAATTAAAGTGGGTTCAGACAAGCCAATTTTTTTGCACAAGTCTTTAATTGTTATTTTGATAGCATTGAAAGCAGCCTCATCAAAATTGAGCAAATCCATTTTGTTGATGGCAAAAATAACGTGGCGCAAACCTAATAAATGCACAATTGCGGCATGTCGTTTAGTTTGAGCCAATAAAGTGGCTGGAGTGGTATTGAGATCTACTCGAGTGGCATCTACCAAAATCACCGCGACATCGGATTGAGATGCGCCCGTAACTAGATTTCGCGTGTATTGCTCATGACCCGGAGCGTCAGCCACAATAAACTTCCGCTTAGGCGTAGAAAAATAGCGATAAGCGACATCGATAGTAATGCCTTGTTCACGCTCAGCCTCAAGACCATCAGTAAGTAGCGCCAAATCAACACCTGCATCTGATGAAGTCACACGGGCATGCTTAGTTTTCGATAAAGATTCGAGCTGATCCACCAAAATAGATTTGGTGTCGTAAAGTAATCGACCAATGAGCGTGCTCTTGCCATCATCTACGCTACCAGCAGTGATGAAGCGGACTACATTTTGATTTTGATTGGTAGTCATTAGAAGTAGCCTTCTTTCTTTCGGCGCTCCATAGAGGCCTCATTAGTTTGATCATCCATGCGTGTAGCGCCACGCTCTGTAATTTCTGTAATCGCAGTTTCAGCGATGATGTCGATGGGATTAGCGGCCGTACTAAGGACTGGGCAAGTGCAACTGATATCGCCTACAGTGCGAAAACGCACATTTAGAATCTCGCTAATATCGCCCGGTGCCTTAGGTGTGATATTGGTAACAGGGACTAAGAGGCTATTCTTACGAACCACTTCGCGTTCATGGGTATAGTAAATACTTGGTAGCTCTAAATTCTCGCGAGCGATGTATTGCCAAATATCAAGCTCCGTCCAATTGGAGATCGGGAACACGCGCATATTCTCTCCTTGAGAAATGCGTGCGTTGTATAGGTTCCAAAGTTCTGGGCGTTGAGCTTTAGGATCCCATTGGCCAAATTCATCGCGGAAGGAGAAGATGCGTTCTTTGGCACGAGCTTTTTCTTCATCACGGCGTGCCCCACCCATAAGGGCATCAAAATCATGCTCAGCAATGGCTTCAAGCAAGGTTACTGCCTGAGCGGCATTGCGAGAATCGGTTTCTTTTCGTAAACGCACAGTCCCTTTTTTGATGGAGTCTTCTACACGCCCAACAATGAGTTTCACGCCGGTTTTTTCGACTACAGAGTCTCGATAGGCGATGACTTCTGGATAGTTATGCCCGGTATCAATATGCAGAATGGGGAAGGGGAGCTTTACTGGGCGATCGCCAAACTGAAAGGCTTTGCTAGCCAGGTGAAACATTACAATCGAATCTTTGCCGCCAGAGAACAGCATGGCAGGGTTTGCGCACTGTGCTACCACTTCACGAATGATGTAGATCGACTCAGCTTCTAGCCAATCTAAATGGTCATCTAGTAATTTTTGTTCTTGCATTCTGTAATTCGTTCTTTGCTAAGTTTTGCTACTAAAGTAATTCAATGATTATTTATTTACGTGAAGACCGCATTCTTTGCTATCGCTTTGTAACCACCACCAGCGACCTGCACGAATATCCTCGCCTTGTTTCACTTGGCGCGTGCAAGGCTCGCAACCAATACTGGGGTAGCCCTTTAAGTGCAGTGGATGAATGGGTACGCCCTCTTGTTTGATGTAGGCCCAAATATCAGCCTCAGTCCAATCAAATAATGGATTGAATTTAGCAATGCCACGGGCATCATCGAGTTCTTCCAAGTTCAACTCAACACGGGTAGTGGATTGTTCACGTCGTTGTCCAGTCAACCATGCATCAGCGCCAAGTAAGGCGGCATTCAAAGGCTTAATTTTGCGAGCGCCACAGCAAGCTTTCTTAGCTACCTCTCCATCGTAAAAACCATTCATGCCGTATTGATCGATGAATTCTTGAACATCACTTTCTTCTGGATAGGCTTGGGCAATCGAAATCCCATAGTGCCTTTCTGTGGTTTTAGTCATATCCACAGTTTCTCGATGCAGGCGACCAGTGGCTAAGGTAAATAACTGAATGTTGGCCTTAGATTGAACAATCGCATCAGTGATCACCATGTCCTCAGCAGCCAAGCTCGTAGCAAACCGAATGTCTTGGAATCGTGCGGCAATATCTAGAAGGCGCTGCTTGAGAGTGGCCGTCTTTCTGGCTAATTCAGACTCAGAGGGTGCATTTACGGGAATGGGCCAAAATTCTGGAGCAATCATGAAGACACCAGCTTAACTCCAACCAAAAATAATGTTCCCGCAAGAGTTGTTCTTGTGGCTCTCTCAGACAGTGCGCTGGAGAGTTTTGCGCCTAACCAAATGGCCGGCACGGAGCCAATTAGCAATCCAAACAGCAAGTCAAAATGCACGTTTCCGAGCCACCAATGCCCTAGTCCAGCCAGCGCAGTCAATGGCACGGCATAGGCAATATCAGTGCCAGCAACTTCTGATGCTTTTAAATGCGGATAGAGTAAAAGGATGAGCGTTGCTCCAATTGCACCGGCACCAATTGAAGAGACCGTTACCAGGATTCCAATTACAGCGCCAACACTTATGGTTGCAGTCTTAAGAGCGGTGCCAGTAGGGAGGTAGCGCGGATTCGCTTGTACCCATTTTAAGATCTTGGATCTAAAGAGAAGAGATGCTGCCGTTAATAAAACAGATATTCCAATGGAAATGCTAATGACATGATTCCAGTCTTTTGAAACTGGGCCGACATATTTCAAAACGAGGATGGAAAGTATTGTGGTACTAATACTACCTATGCAGAGAAGGCGAACAATATCCCAGCGTACATTTCCATGAAGGCGATGCGCTGCAGTGCCAAACCCTTTGGTGATGGCTGCGAATGCTAGATCTGTTCCGACGGCGGCCGTGGGAGCAACCCCGAATATCAGCGTCAGCAATGGCGTCATCAGTGACCCCCCACCGACGCCTGTCATGCCAACCAATAGTCCAACTAGCGCGCCGGAAATAATGAAATGTGAGGAATCAATTAAGAAGTTAAACATCAGTACACCCAATCAATTAAGCAAAGGTTTGCTCAAACTCATCGAGCTTGATGGCATTCATGAGAAACAGAATTTGACGCTGGAAGCTTTTGCGTTCCGCCACATTCTCATGTGGCAAACGATCATGTTCGCGTAATAGCTTGGTTATGATCGGGTTGTAGTGCTCACGTACGGGGGACATCCGAATTCCTTGGTAAATATCTTGTTAAGAAGAATTTACCAAGTGGGCTATATATCCACAAGAAATATATAGCGATATCTAAATTACTTTTAGATATATAAAGTGGATTACTTTTCTACGAATGCCCGTTCGAATACGTAGTCACCTAGCTGACCCAGGCTGGGGGAAACCTTGAAGCCTTTGGCATCTAGCATCTCAGCAGTTTCTTTCAGCATGGATGGGCTACCGCAGATCATCGCGCGATCGACCACTGGATCTAATGGGGGTAGGCCAATATCTTTAAAGAGTTGACCAGATTCAATGGCGGTAGTTAAACGACCGGTGTGCTTAAAAGCCTCACGTGTCACAGTTGGGTAATAGATTAACTTCTCACGAATGATTTCACCGATGTATTCATCTTGAGTGAGTTCATTTTTAATGTAATCAGCGTAGGCTAATTCGCTAACCAGGCGCACACCATGAATCAAGACGACTTTTTCAAACTTCTCATAAGTATCTGGATCACGAATGATGCTCATGAATGGCGCTAGCCCCGTACCAGTGCTAAATAAATAGAGGTACTTACCTGGATTTAAATCATCAATAACCAAGGTGCCAACGGATTTTTCGCTCACCAAAATAGGGTCACCGACCTGAATCTTTTGGAGGCGAGAGGTAAGGGGGCCATCTTGAACCTTGATGCTCAAAAACTCTAAATGCTCTTCGTAATTAGGGCTTGCCACGCTATAGGCGCGTACTAATGGCTTGCCTTCAACCTCTAAGCCAATCATCAAAAAATGGCCGCTACGAAAGCGCAGACCTTTGTTTCTGGTGGTAGTAAAGCTAAATAGGGTGTCGTTCCAGTGATGGACTGTGAGGACGGTTTCGGTGTTGTAGGCTGCCATAAACGCTTAATAATGAGGTGTAAACCTCAATTATCCCCATTCTTGGGGTGGTTCTATAGATAAAAAAGTATTTAGCTTATAAAAAGGGATTCTTTTACTTATGCTCGCCAGTTCCCTATGATCCTTTCATACCCAACCGAAAGAGTCATATGTCTACTAAGCCTGCCGTCCAGAAGCCCTTATTTCTGACCATCATCCAGATATTTCTGGGTTTGGCACTGTTGAGCCTGTCGACTCATCTAGCGTTGGAAAGCTCTCTCTATCTTGAGGTTCTCAATCAGAGTGGCCTGAATCAATACCATGCCTTTGGGGTGCTGGTTTGCCTAAGTTTTATTTCGGGTGTGTTTCTTATTGCACAGCATGTCCTCACACAAGATCAGGCCAGTATTGATGATCACTTTATTCGGGCTCTGAACTACTAAAGGAAGATAGACTGTGGTCTTATCTCTATAAGGCCACAATATGAATTCATCACCCCCTAAATCCATCTTTGATAAAGGTGCGTGGTATGTGGTGGTTCAAGGCATCTTGATTGGCTTCATCTTATTTGGACCTCAAGGGTCTCATCTAGTCAGCTCAGAGCCGCTGGCTGCTACCCTTCAATCTTGTGGCATTGCTATTGGCTTGCTAGCTTGTTTAATTATGGTGATTGCCGTAATTAACCTAGGAAAAAATCTCACCCCCTTACCTTGTCCTAAAGACGATGCTGTTCTCATTCAGACTGGCTTATACCGGTATGTTCGGCACCCAATTTATTTCGGAGTTCTCTTGGCGGCTCTGGCCTGGCTACTCATCTTCCCTGGGCTCTATCTATTAGCTTATTCGATCTGCTTATTTCTATTGTTTGACATCAAGGCTAGGCGTGAAGAGGTTTGGTTGGTTGAGCGCTTTCCTGATTACAGGGCCTATCAAGCCAGAGTTAAAAAACTGATTCCGGGAATTTATTGAGGCGGCTATGCTGATTTTTCATTTGGTTATCATTTGCGAATGAGTCGGATCAAATACATTTACCTCGCTTTGCTTAGCCTGGGGCTAGTAATCTTTGCCGTCATTCTCCAGCAAGTTGGATATCAAGGAGTGAGCTTTCTGCCATGCCCACTTTGCATTCTGCAAAGGGTTGGGTACTTAGGTATCGCCATCTTTTGTTTTTTAGCTGCTAGCTTTAATCCCCTGAGAAAGCTTTTCCATGTACTGGCAACACTTTCAGCGGCCTACGGACTTTCAGTGGTAGGACGTCAAGTCTGGTTGCTTTCGCACCCAGAAATCTCGTGTGGAATTGATCCACTAGAGATCTGGATCAATCAATTTCAATTGGTTCAAGGCTTGCCTTGGTTATTTAAAGCAGATGGTATTTGTTCTGCAAAGTTACCAGCAATCTTGGGCTTGCAAGTACCGGAGTGGTCTTTTCTCTGGCTAACCTTTTTCCTATTAGTTCTTGCAGTCACCTTCTTTAAAAAATTACCTAAATAAAAGGAAGTGTATGAGCGACTCCCCATCGGTCAAATTAGTGCAGCAAAGCGATTATCAATTTGCCATCCATTACAACGAAGAGCGTGATCCTATTTATGGAGACGAGCCACCGCCATTGGGTAGATCTCAAGGCGCTACACCGTCACAATTTTTATTGGCCGGAGTAGCCAATTGCCTATCTGATTCTTTGCTATTCGCATTACGAAAGTTCAAGCAAAATCCTGAGCCAATCGAAACTAAAGCCAGTTGCGAAATAGGTAGAAATGCAGAAAACCGTTTGCGGATCATGGCAATCCAGGTGGAGATTCGGATTGGTGTACCAGGAAAGACTTTGGAAAACCTTGATCGCGTATTGGCGCAATTTCAGGATTTCTGTACCGTGTCTTCTAGCGTGAGCTTGGGTATTCCGGTCAATGTTACGGTAATCGATAGCGAGAATACGAAGTTATATTCTGCTACCTAAGTATCTATCAGTTGCATAAAGAAAAAAGCCGCAGAAGTTTAATTCTGCGGCTTTTGTATTTCTAGGTAGTGCTGATCGGACTGATTACTCTTCTTCGCGACGCAGATGTGGGAAGAGAATGACATCACGAATATTTGGTGCGTCAGTCAACAACATGACTAAGCGGTCAATACCAATACCGCAACCACCAGTCGGGGGCATGCCATATTCCAGCGCACGAATGAAGTCATGGTCAAAGTACATTGCCTCTTCATCGCCCGCTTCTTTTTGCTCCACTTGCTTACGGAAGCGATTAGCTTGATCTTCCGCATCATTTAACTCTGAAAAGCCGTTAGCGATTTCACGTCCTGTGATGAACAATTCAAAGCGCTCGGTAATACCAGGGCGGGTATCAGATTCACGGGCAAGAGGACTCACCTCGATTGGGTAATCGATGATATAGGTTGGCTCCCATAGGTGTGACTCAGCAACCAATTCAAAGAGAGCTAATTGAAGGGCGCCAATGCCAGCGTTCTTGAGGGTAGGAGAGTCTGGATTCTCGCCACCTTTTTTCAATTCAGCGCGAATGAATGCAGCGTCTTCTAATTGAGCAGCTTCGTAGCTCTTGTTTGACTGGCCACAATATTTCAGGATGGCTTCGGTAATCGTCAAGCGCTGGAAGGGTTTACTCAGATCCAGTTCACGACCTTGGTGGGTTAGAACAGCGGTACCTTGTGCGTCCATTGCAGCAGCACGAATCAAGCCTTCCGTAAAATCCATCAACCAACGGTAATCGGTATAGGCTGCATAGAATTCCATCATCGTAAATTCTGGATTGTGACGTGGGCTAACACCCTCGTTACGGAAGTTACGATTAATTTCAAACACGCGTTCAAAGCCACCCACTACCAGGCGCTTTAAATACAACTCCGGTGCAATGCGCAAGAACATTTGCATGTCTAAAGCATTGTGGTGCGTAATAAATGGCTTAGCAGTTGCGCCACCCGGAATCGGGTGGAGCATGGGTGTTTCCACCTCCATGAAGTCGGCATCGAGCATGTGGCGACGCAAAGAAGCAATCGTATTACTGCGCGCTCTGAAAGTATTGCGACTTTCTGGATTGACGATCAAGTCAACATAGCGTTGGCGATACTTAGTCTCTAAGTCTGATAAACCATGGAACTTATCTGGTAGTGGACGTAAAGACTTGCTCAGCAGGCGCAGCTTGCTGCATTCAACTGAGAGCTCACCCTTATTAGTTTTAAATAGATTCCCTTCAGCAGAGATAAAGTCACCCATATCCCAGTGCTTAAATGCACCATGAATATCGGCACCGCTGATTTCATCATTAATGTAGAACTGAATCTGGCCACTGCGATCTTGAATAGTCGCAAAGCTGGCCTTACCCATCACCCGCTTGAGCACCATGCGACCAGCCACTTTGACATGTACCTTCTTGGCTGCCAATTCCTCTTTAGTGAGGCTGTCGTAGTGAGTGTGAAGATCTGTAGCTAAGTGGGTCGGTACGAAGTCGTTCGGAAACGCGATGCCACCTTCACGTAGCTTGGCTAATTTCTCACGACGCTCGGCGATGATGTGGTTTTCATCTACAGATTCAGGAGCTGTAGCTTGGTGGGGAGTTGAATTCACTGGATCGTTCATATGGAGTATTAATAACTGGAATAGGGGTAGTAAATCAAACGCCTTGCTTCAGGCTGGCTTCAATAAAGGCATCGAGATCGCCATCTAATACTTTTTGTGTATTCGAGATCTCAACGTTAGTACGTAAGTCTTTAATCCGACTTTGGTCCAGCACATAGGAGCGGATCTGATGACCCCAGCCCACATCAGTTTTACTGGCTTCAAGCTTATCTTGTTCGGCACGACGTTTTTGCATCTCATGCTCATACAGGCGTGACTTGAGCATCGTCATCGCTTCAGCCCTATTGCGGTGCTGGCTTCGGTCATTCTGACACTGCACCACGATTCCAGTAGGTAGGTGGGTTAAGCGAACAGCAGAGTCGGTTTTGTTAATATGCTGACCACCCGCACCAGAGGCACGATAGGTATCAGTACGAATATCTGCTGGATTAACGTCAATCTCAATCGAGTCATCAATCTCTGGGTATACGTAGATACTGGCAAAAGAAGTATGGCGACCATTGGAAGAGTCAAAGGGTGACTTGCGTACTAAACGGTGTACACCAGTTTCTGAGCGTAGGTGTCCGTAAGCATATTCACCATCCACCTTGATAGTGGCACTCTTGATACCGGCAACATCACCATCGGATTCTTCTAGGATTTCTGTTTTGTAGCCCTTGCGCTCGCAATACTTCAGGTATTGGCGCAGAAGTATGCTCGCCCAGTCGCAAGCCTCTGTTCCACCAGCGCCCGCTTGAACATCGATAAAGCAATTACAAGAATCCATTTCGTTATGAAACATACGGCGGAACTCGAGATCATGAATGATCTTGCTGTAGCTCTCAACGTCTTGCTCGATAGCAGTAATAGTTTCAAAATCACTTTCTTCTTTAGCCATATCGAATAATTCGAGGGCGCCAGTGATATTGCTGTTTAAATCGGTGAGGGTGGCAACAACACCATCGAGCAATTTTTTCTCTTTGCCGAGGGCTTGCGCTTTCTTTTGATCATCCCAGATGGTGGGATCTTCAAGAATAGAGTTAACTTCAGTAAGGCGTCGTGACTTTACTTCGAAGTCAAAGATACCCCCGAAGTGCTTGCTCACGGGTGAGCAGATCGGACAGGGTATTTGAAATAATATTGAGTTGTTCGGCTTCCATCCCCTGATTATAAGGGGGTTATTACAGCCTAGCCCTCGTCGTGCGCCTCAATCATGAGTTGTACGCGTGCCTGCCCTTGAAAACGGTCAGTGACTATGCGATAGGCCAGCTTGGCCTTGGCCGGTAAGGATTGGGTGTGGTTAAACCAGACTCCAGTAAATGGCTTGCTAGCCAATGGACCGCTTCCCACCGGACGTAGCTGCAAACGCAGATGTTTTTCTTTCATGAGGCTTTGCTGCCCAATCTCAAATTCCCCATAAAAAATGGGTTGCGGAAAGCCTTGTCCCCAGATTTCTTCAGCTAGGAGATCGCCGGTTTCGGGTGTAAATTCAGACAGATCTAGTGGACCATCATGAATATGGCGACGCTCTAGCAATTCATCATTGAGTAAGCCATTGGCAACCTGCTGAAACACAGCGTCAAACTTTTCAAAATCGGCTTTTCTAATACTGAGGCCTGCTGCCATGGCATGGCCACCAAACTTGAGAATTAAGCCGGGCTCGCGCTTAGAAACAATATCCAAGGCATCGCGCAGATGAAAACCTGTCAGCGATCTACCTGAGCCACGCAATTCTTCCCCATTAGCGCCATCGGCAGGAGCGAAGACAATCGCAGGTCTATTAAAGCGTTCTTTCAGACGAGAGGCCACGATGCCAACCACGCCTTGATGCCACTCTGCATTCCATAGGCAGATACTGGAACGCTCAGCCATAGTGCCTGCCAATTGATCTTCAGCTAGGTGAGCGAGAGCAGCTTCTTGCATACCGCCTTCAATGACACGCCGCTCACGATTAATGCGATCGAGTTCATAAGCTAGCTCAATGGCTTCTTCGGGTTGATCGCAAATTAATAAACGAATACCCAAAGCCATGTCCGCCAGACGGCCTGCTGCATTTAAACGAGGGCCGATGGCAAAACCTAGGTCAAAGGTATTGGCCTTGCGAGGATCGCGCACAGCCGCCTGAAACAGTGCCTGAATACCTGCCTGAGATGCGCCTGCACGAATACGCTTCAGACCATTCGAAACCAGGATACGGTTATTGTGATCCAGCTGTGCCACATCCGCTACAGTGCCCAAGGCCACGAGATCCAATAGGTTCTCAATCTTGGGTTGTGTTTCAGCAGTAAATTTACCGCGCTGTCGAAGTTCTGCTCGTAAAGCAACTAATAGATAGAACATCACGCCAACACCGGCAAGCGCTTTGCTCGGAAAGCTACAACCCGGTTGATTGGGATTGACGATTGCAGTAGCTTTGGGCAGTCGATCGCCTGGTAGGTGGTGGTCAGTCACAATGACTTCCATTCCAAGCTCGCGAGCTCGGTCTACTCCAGCTTCGCTGGCAATGCCGTTATCCACCGTGATGAGATATTTTGGCTTGGGAACTTGCTGAGCAGCAAGATCAACCACCTCTGGTGTTAGTCCATAACCCATCGTAAAACGGTTTGGCACTAGAAACTGAATGGGAGTATCTGGCCCACCCAGCATCTTCAATCCACGCAGAGCTACAGCACATGCAGTGGCGCCATCACAGTCATAGTCTGCTACTACCAGCATCGATTCTTTGCGCTCCAAAATATCGGCTAGTAGACTGGCAGTACTAATGCAGTTCTTCAGTTTTACTGGTGAGAGTAGTTGCTTTAGATCTAAAGAGAGTTCCTCTGGTTTATCAATGCCGCGAGCCGCGTATAGTCTTGCCAGCAATGGGTGTAGACCACTTTGCTGTAACCAGCTAGCCGTGCGATCAGAGAAGGGGCGCTGAGAGAATAGGCTCATGCTGAAATGATTTCTTGCCAAGTTAAGGGTTCTGATTTTTTCCAGAAAGCCCATGACTGCTTATTTAAGTCTTTGGCTGTGAAGACTCTGTGGCGAGTATGACCCTTTGGAAAATCGATCACTTCGATTTCATCTAGCTCATTACTTAAAAGCGCTTTTCTTAATTTATCCCAAATGCTTCCAGGACGATCAATCCACGCAAAAGTATTTTGCAACTTTGAGAAATCAATTTCACCTTGCCAGGGAATTGAAAGATATTGAGCTAAGCCAGCCAAGAGGGGATGATCTCCATATATCTGATTTACATGCTCAATGAATGGAGGGGTCTGAATATCAGCCAGTTTACCGATACCGCTAATCCATAAGGAGTTAATGCTGGGGTATCCGCGTTGTTCGCGCTCCTGATTAACGGGGTCAATATGCCAGAGCATCTGAATTTCATTTTGGAGTTTGCGCCAGAGCTTAGCGATGCCAGGCTCGTTTGTATCACGTGGCATCCACCAATCAATATTGCGACCATGCGCTTGATCAATAGAGTGTGTTGCAAGACTAGCAAATGGACCTGCTGCAATAAACCAATCACGCTGACCCTGAAATAAGACCTTGTTTCTAAAATCTTCTTCGATGAAGGGGAGGGCAACTTGTAGCAAGTTGGCAGATTCTTTTGCTGTCAGATCAATCTGACTTTGGGCCATCAGGATTAAATGATCCCGGGTGGCATGAAAGTGGACTGGCTGTAGACAGGCAATCACTTCATTTGGGTTCACTGCTAGACTGCTTTGACCTAATAGTAAGACTGGGGCAATCGGCAGTTGATCGCCCAGTAGAAAGCGCTCTTGCGGAAGTCCGCTGGGCGGGGTATCCCGCTCTAATCCAGCGTCAACAGCATCTTCCCCTGACACCATCAGGGTAAAGCGTCGCGAAGAACTTGTTTGGGAGGTCAAATTGGCAGTCATTCCCCTGATTTTAGGTGGCATTTACAGAATCCATCAGTTTGCTCGTTTAATTCACTAAACTGTAAGTATGTTGAGACTTCCTATTGAGCTAGAAATTGGCCTGCGCTATACCCGATCCAAGCGTCGTAAGACGGTGGGTAAGCGTGATGGTTTCCTTTCTTTTATCTCCGGAATCTCCACTGCGGGTATCGCTTTAGGTGTCGCCGCCCTGATTGTGGTGCTCTCAGTGATGAATGGCTTTCAGAAGGAAGTGCGCGACCGTATGTTGTCCGTTCTTTCTCATGTTGAAATTACTGCCCCAGATGGTTTAGCCAATTGGGAGCCGATTGCACTCAAGGTCGCTGCCCAGCCTCACGTAGTAGGTGTCGCTCCGCTGGTTAGCTCGCAAGGTTTGCTCAGTCGCGAGAACGTCATGCGTGGCGTCTCAATTCGTGGCGTATTGCCAAGCGAAGAGGGCAAGGTCTCTGATTTACCTAAGCAGTTTGTTACCGGCAGCATCGAGGATTTAAAACCAGGCGCCTTTGGGGTTGCCTTAGGCGCACAGCTTGCCAATATGGTTGGCGCTCGTCTTGGTGATCGTATTAATTTGATCGTGCCAGAGAGTGATCTGACTCCGGCAGGCGCTATGCCCAGAATGCGAACACTACAAGTAGTGGGCATTGTCGATAGCGGTCATTATGAATACGACAGCTCTTTAGCCATCATGCATTGGAAAGACGCTGCTGCTTTACTGCGTTTGCAAGATCCATCTGGCTTGCGCGTAAAAGTGGATGATATGCAGCGCGCTCCAGAGATTGCTGCTGAGTTAGCTCAAGTTGTGCCACAAGCTTTATGGGTGAGTGACTGGTCCCGATCTAATCGTAATTGGTTTGCGGCTGTTCAAACTGAGCGCAAGATGATGTTCATTATTCTGACCTTAATTATTGCGGTTGCCGCTTTCAATTTGGTATCCACCTTGGTGATGACGGTGAATGAGAAGCAGGCTGATATTGCAATTTTGAGAACGATGGGCGCGAGTCCGGGGCTCATTCAGAGAATCTTCTTGGTGCAAGGTTTGGCAATCGGCTTATTGGGCTCTCTAGCGGGTGTTGGCTTGGGCCTCCTAATTGCTTTAAATATTGACGTAATTGTTCCTGCAATTGAAGCCATCTTCCGCGTGCGTTTCTTACCGCGTGATGTGTACTTCATTAGCGAGTTGCCATCGGATGTTCGTTTGTCTGATGTGCTCACTGTTGGCCTAATGGCTTTTGGCCTTTCTGTATTAGCTACTCTGTATCCAAGTCGTCGCGCCGCCCAAGTTCAGCCTGCGGAGGCATTACGCTATGAGTAATTCCAATCAAATTATTTTGAGTGCATCAGGTCTAGCAAAGACCTATGGCAAAGGACCGACTGCAGTTGATGTTCTGCGAGAAATTGATTTGCAGGTAAGCGCTTCTGAGAAGGTTGCCATCGTAGGATCTTCTGGCTCAGGTAAAAGCACCTTATTGCATCTATTGGGTGGCTTAGATGCGCCCAGCGCTGGCACTGTCATGCTTGCTGGGCAGAATCTCCATAATTTGCCTGTAAGAAAACTAGATCAACTACGCAATCACAATCTGGGTTTTATTTACCAGTTCCACCATCTCTTAGATGAATTTAGTGCCGTTGAGAATGTGGCGTTACCTTTACGTATTCGTGGTCTGAGTAATGAAGAGTCTATGGAGCGAGCAAGAGTAATGTTGCATGCCGTTGGTCTAGCAAAGCGTGTTCAGCATACGCCAGGCGAACTGTCTGGCGGTGAGCGTCAGCGTGTTGCAGTTGCCCGTGCCCTAGTTGGTAATCCTTCTTGTGTGCTGGCGGATGAGCCGACGGGTAACCTCGATACTGAAACTGCCGATGGTGTATTTGACTTAATGTTAGACATTGCTCGTGAGCAGGGCACTGCTTTTGTGATTGTGACTCATGATCCCATTCGCGCGAAACGTTGTGACCGGATTTTGCATTTAGAGCGCGGAGTATTAAAGACCTTCGCACAATGAGCGAAGCCTATCAAGATCTTGCGTGGGTGGATACCCATTGCCATGTAGATGCGCCAGAGTTCAAAGATATTCTTCCGCAGATTATTTCAGGTGCGGTAGATAAAGGCGTTAAAGCCATTCTGATACCTACAGTTCAGGCTTCTGATTGGAGACCAGCCAAAAATTTAGCAAATCAGTACGGTGATCAAATTCCAGGATTGGTTTACACCTTAGGTATTCATCCACTGTATATCAATCGTGCTAAAGAGAGCGATATTGATACTCTTAAAAATCAGCTTGAGCAATCATTAGATGATCCTCGATTTGTGGGTATAGGGGAGATTGGATTGGATTACTTTGTCGAGGGACTCGATCCCCAGCGCCAAGAATTTTTCTTCCACAAGCAATTGGATTTGGCTCAGCAATTTCAGCTGCCAGTGATTTTGCATGTGCGACGTTCGCAGGATGCTATTCTTAAAGCGCTACGTAAAAGAACCATTCCTAGCGGTATCGCGCATGCTTTTAATGGTAGCCATCAGCAAGCTGAGCAATTTATTGAACTCGGATTCAAGTTGGGATTTGGTGGGGCGGCAACCTACGATCGCGCTTTGCAAATTCGACGACTTCTACAAGAAATGCCATTGGATTGCATCGTTACCGAAACCGATTCTCCCGACATTCCACCGGCCTGGTTAAAAGAGGAGGGCGGCAAGTTCAATGAACCTGCTTTGCTTCCTAGAATCGCTACCCAATTGGCAGACATTCGTGGAATCAGTGACACAGCATTTTCAAAGGCAGTTTGGCAAAACGCTATGCAAGCATTACCCCGTTGGTCATCCCTAGTGACTGACAACCTAAACCTACAATCCGCTTCTTAAGAGCTTGCGCACCAATATTGCGGCGTTTATCGCCGGGGGATCGCTTCTTCTATTTTTGCCTGCTGTGCCAGAGTATTGGGGCTGGATGTGCGCAGCGATCATCATTGTTTCCCTATTTGGCGTTTATCTCAATCGCTTATCGATTCAATATCGCAACGCTAGTAGCGTATTCATGGCAATCTGTTGTTGCACCATGGGGTTTGCTTGGAATGCGGATTACGCGCAAGATCGTTTAAGTAACATCCTCTCCATCGAGTATGAGGGTAAAGACCTTGTGCTTGAGGGTAGAGTCAATGCCTTGCCACAGAGCTCTCCTGGTGGTGCCAAGTTTTCTTTTGAGGTAGATCAGGCATTCTTAGGTAGAGAGCTAATTGAATCTTTTCCTGCGCAGATCTATTTGAGTTGGCAGCCCGCATGGCGCAATCCTCAGGATGTGCCAGAAATCATTCCAGGTCAGCGCTGGGAATTCAAAGTCAAAATCAAAAGACCTTATGGATCTCTCAATCCCCATACTTTTGATTTTGAGCGCTGGTCTTTCCATCAAGACTTTGGTGCCAGTGGAGCAGTCAGGTCAGGAAAGCTAATTCTTGAGAAAGATATCGCCTTTACAGAATTTGCTCTAGCAATGGAGTATCAGCGCTGGAAGTTAAGGCAAAAGATTCAACGCCTATTACCCAGAGATGCGCGATATGGTGGAGTAATTGCAGCTTTGGTGATGGGCGATCAAAATGCAATCGACCAAGATGATTGGCGGGTATTTAATGCTACTGGTATTGGACATCTCATCTCCATATCAGGTCTTCATGTCACGATGTTGGCAGGATTTGGGGCTATGCTCGCCACATTTCTCTGGCGTCGAAACACACTGCCACTTTGGGTTCCGGTTGGTAAGGTCGCTGCTGCAGTAGGTTTTTTGACAGCCTTCGTTTACGCATGGTTGGCAGGCTTTCAGATTCCGGCACAACGTACGATGTATATGGTTGGAGTAGTTGCCTTTGCCTTATGGTCCGGCAGAAATCCTCGCTCATTTGATATCTGGTGGTGGGCCCTATTTTTTGTACTAGTCATTGATCCGATGGCACCCTACACACCGGGTTTCTGGCTATCGTTTGGAGCGGTAGCTGCGATTTTGTATGCCATGCAAGATTCTGATGGTTTGCTGGGGCTGCCCACCGGCAGAGAGTTGGAGGTTCATTGGAAAGACAGAGTGATTCAGGCACTCCGTGAGGCTTGCCGAGTGCAAGCAGTTGTCACCATCGCACTGTTACCACTGACCTTGTATTGGTTTTATCAAGTCTCGATCGTTTCGCCGCTGGCAAATGCCATTGCTATCCCCGTAGTGAGCTACATCGTGACACCCTTGGCTATTGCTGGCGCTTTATTGCCTGACTTCATTGGTAAGTGGTTGTTGATACCAGCCCATGCCACGATGGACTACTTGGCCATCATGCTTGCCTGGATGGCGAGCTGGAAATGGTCAATTGCTTGGTCTAGCCAGCCTGCTTGGTGGGCGATAGCCTTATCAACCATTGGCATCGTTATTGCTATTCGCCCAGGATCTATTCAAGAGAGCTGGATGTCAAGAGTAGCGGGTCTCGTATTGTGCGCAACCCTATTTATTCAGCCGCTGACTAATGCCCATTTAGAAAAAGGCGAGTTTCGTGCAACGGTATTGGATATCGGCCAAGGCACGGCAGTTCTAATCGAAACCAAAACCAAACGACTGCTATACGACACTGGACCCATTCAGGGGAAAGACAATGCTGGGCAAAGAATCATCCTGCCGTATTTGAGGGGTAGAGGAATTCATCACATTGATCGCATGGTGATTAGTCATAGTGATAGTGACCACATTGGAGGTGCTGCAACTCTATTGAAAGAAGTCAGCTTCGATTCCATGATGGGATCCTTGCCTAGCACCAACCCTTTGCTCGCTAATTTAGAAGAGAGAAAGATTCCTGCCATTCCCTGTCGCTTTGGGCAGCAATGGTCATGGGATGGGGTGGACTTTTATATTTGGCATCCACATGAGCAGACGGTTTTTGAGGATCAACACCCCAGAAAGCCCAATGAGGTCAGTTGCGTTCTCGAAGTGCGCAATCAAACCACTTCATTCTGGCTAACAGGGGATGTAGAAAAGCAGGGTGAGGCCGAAATCACAGAGCGCTTAACCCAAACAGCTCTTAATCATTTAAAGGGTAAGAATTTGATATTCATGGCGCCACATCACGGTAGCAAAACATCTTCTTCTCAAGAGCTCTTAACGGCACTCAGTCCCGATGAAGCATTTGCACAAAACGGGTATCGCAATCGTTATGGTCATCCCCACCCAACAGTCACCGCCCGATACCAGAGTATGAATATTCCGTTTCATCAAACGCCAACTACTGGTGCACAAGTTTGGAAATTTCCGGCCAAATCAGAGGGTAGGCAAGGTGAGTTGCTATTTTGGCGGCAGGATAGCGGGCGACTATGGCATCGAGAGCCAAGCTAGAGCAAATAAATTAAGTTGTGTGTATGGTGTGTATAATATAAGGGAGATCAATGCATAGCAAAAAGCTAATTGAGCTTTTAAAGGTTGATGGATGGGTGTTGAGCAGAACAAAAGGATCGCATCACATATTTACTCATACAACAAAGTCTGGACATGTCTGTATCCCGCATCCAAAAAAAGACTTGGGTTTGGGGTTGGTAGAAAAAATACTGAAACAAGCCGGATTAAAGGAGGGGTCTTAGATGAAATATCCAATAGCGATTGAGCCAGGAAACGAGAAAAATGCATGGGGAGTTGTTGTCCCAGATTTGCCTGGTTGTTTTTCTGCTGCTGACAGTGGTCTTGATGAAGCAATAGATCAGGCCAAAGAGGCTATAGAGCTTTGGATTGAGATGGCTTTAGATGGAGGTCAAGCAATACCAAAGCCTAGCTCCTTAAGAGAACTACAAAAGAAAAAAGAATTTAAGGGTTGGGCTTGGGCGATTGTGGAAATTGATCCAGCATTGCTTTCGGATGAAATTGAGCGAATCAATATCACCCTGCCAAAAAGAGTATTGGCAAGATTAGATGCAAAAGCAAAAAAGGCTGGAGAAAACAGATCTGCATTCATCGCGCATTTGGCCCTAACTGCTTGAAGTGTCCGATCTTTTAGCATCTTTGTATTGATATTTGGCGTAAACTAAAAGTATGAAGAAATTCATCGCATTTCTCTTCCTCAGTTTTTTCGTTAGCCAAGTCAACGCTGCGATGATGCCTGTTGATTTAAATGTTGCCAGCAGTGTTGTTGTAGCCACTAGTCATGACCACTGCCAAGAGGCTGTATCTACTGGCCTCACTGAGGATGGTAAGTCTAGTACTAGTGTTAGCGCTACCCATTATTGCTGTGCAGTTGTTGCCATTCTGAGTGTTTCTCCTGAGTTTTTTGTATCACAGCAGGTCGACGTACACTTACACAGCGATGCTTCAACACCCGCATCTAATATTGCTGAATCTATTTACAAGCCTCCCAGAAATTATCTGTAATCACTTTTGATTGTGGCATTGAGATGCCTTTTGATAATTTTCGTTTTGGAGAATCGTAATGAACATGACTCACTACATGGAGTTGTTGGCTGACAATCAGCCTTGGAATCTACTCATTTTTATGGCTATACCGATAGTGCTTGCTGAAACCCTAGCAATCACTGAGCTATATATCTTGTTTACCCGAAAGTTCGATGGCTTTGTTTATCACCTCAATCGATTTGCGGGCACGACGGTGGGGCTGTATTTCATTGGTGTGATCGCATATCTAATGACTACTGCAGTACTACCCATTACTAAAAATAATGAGTGGCGCACCGCGATTGATGTGATTGCGGTTGCTAGTTATCTGATTGGTGGCTTGCCTCTGATTTGGATTGCCCTGCAGGAGTTTGGTTTTGTGAACAAATCCTTAGATCAAATGGGTAAGCTGAAAATCCATGCGATCTGCGTTGCATTATTTTTAGTCTTTGGACACATCGCCATGATTGCCGGGATGCTGGATCCTGCTTTATTGGGGTACAAGGGTGCTAACACGCATCAAATGGGTGGTGGCGCCAGTAGCGCCGGTCATGAGTACTGCGATCCAGCAATGCATGAAGAGATGAAAGTAATTCATCAGCAGATGATGAATGGTGGGAATATGTCCAATAGCAATCCTAATAAGATGCCCATGAATCCCAAAAGTCACGTGCATTAAGGCCCGGCGTTGCCCTGCATTCTGTACATCGGAACTGCATGATCCCGAAGGTAGTTTTGTTGTTTCTTGGTGATTCGGGGCGGAATCGACCAGGGCTTGTGATGGCAGATCCTGTTAGTGATAAGGTAAATTTAGATTAAAACACTTTTGGAGTAAAAAATGCCGACCTACACAGTGACTTATTCAAATGCCAAACTAAGCGACGTACAAATGGAGAATATTGCTCAGGCCATTACGAAGACCCACAATGCGTGTACCGGCGCGAATACCTACTTTGCTCAAGTGATATTTCAAGAAACCCCTGCCGGTAAACACTTTATGGGAGGTAAGCCGGTCCATGATGGCCAAATCTTCTTACATGGACAAATACGGGCAGGACGACCACCGGAACTAAAAGAAAAACTTATATTGGCAATGAGGGAAGCTTTAATTAAAAGCTCTGGTCTAAGCAAAGATCAAATTTGGATTTACATTGTTGATCTCGTTCCCGCCCAGATGATTGAATATGGAGAAATCCTTCCCATATCGGGAAAAGAGAATGAGTGGTTTGCTAGCCTATCAGCCGATCTACAAGCAAAACTAAAGGCCCTAGAAAAATAGCCCAAAAAGTGGGCTATTGTGATTCTTTGTGGCCCGGGACCGAGGATACCTAAATCTAGTGAACTATAGCTTCCAAGGGCTTTCCACTAAGGATCTTCAGCGTAGATTCTGCTACTATTTTTTTGGCAATATAAATTAATAAAAACACTGGGGACAAAATCAAATGAAGTATTTACTTGTAGCCTTTCTAGCCGCTATATCTTTCTACTCGCAGGCTGGGACTGACATCGTTTACCCGCCACGCTCAGAAATCTATTCCATTCCGAGCTTAACGATATCTGACAAGCAGTTTTTGCTCGGGGACAAAAATGGCAAGGAGGTGACTGTTAACGGCATTCTTCGCTTTCCACCCAAACCAGCAAGTCAAAAAATTCCAGTTGTTTTCTTGGTACATGGCTCAAGTGGAATGGGGGCAAATATAGACTATTGGTCCAATCATTTTTTAGGGCAAGGCTACGCCACTTTCGGTATGGATGGCTTTACAGGAAGAGGTCTCACTATTGTGGGTCCTAATCAAGCTCTGCTTGGCAGACTGAACTTAGCTCTTGATAGCTATAAAGCAATGGAAATTTTAGCTAAGCATCCACGTCTTGATTCCAATAAGTTTGTCATGATGGGCTTTTCCAGAGGCGGACAAGCAACTCTATTTGCCAGTCTTGAGAGATTTAATAAAATGTGGAATAAGAGTGGTACTCAATTTGCCGCACACATTCCATTTTATGCCGACTGTGTGACTAGTTATATTGGCGACACTAAAACCACTGGCAAACCTATTCGACTTCATCATGGGGTCACCGACGACTACAACCCTATAACTGCCTGCCGAGATTACGTAGGCAGATTAAAGGCGGCCAATCAAAATGTAGAAATGTTTGAATATGAAGTAGGTCCCCACGCCTTTGATTCACCGCTGGGAGCGATTCCTCCTGTAGTTTCAAAAGACGCCCAAACTGTTAGGTCTTGTAGGATTGTTGAAAAGACAGCAGGCAATCTTATTAACACCCAAACAAATCAAGAGTTTAAATACTCTGATACTTGTGTTGAGTTAAATCCTCATGTTGGTAAAGATGATGATGCTACGCAGAAGTCAACTCGTGAAATTGATGCGTTTTTAGTAGATCTCTTTAAGAGCTAGGCCGGTCAAAATGAGGGGAAAGAAATTGCTCCTTTAATCTGGATTCTTGCCGCTGAATGCTTTCTGAATAAGGGGCTTGTAAACCATCAAACTCTTTAGTTTGATGGTTTTTGTCTTTTTACTGAACCCTAGAAAAGCAAAAAGCCCTTATTAAATAAGGGCTTAGAGCTGTAATACTGGTTGCGGGGGCAGGATTTGAACCTACGACCTTCGGGTTATGAGCCCGACGAGCTGCCAGACTGCTCCACCCCGCGTCTGAGTCTGAGATTCTAGCATTTTTTAGTGTGTACTGTCGAGCTATTCCTGTAAATAAGACCTGAAAACGCGGTTCTTTGATGGAAATAAGACTGCAGAGTCAGCCCCTATAAGGAGTAATATATTGCCACGCAACATTGTGATGAGGCTTATTCATGTCAGTTAGTAACCAGGAGTTTTCGCAATCCTCTCTATTAAGACCGGTTGAGATTTCTCGGCAAGAGAACGCTCACCCTAAAGGCGCCTCGTTTTCACTCATGCTTGCAGCTATTGGAGTGGTGTTCGGTGATATTGGAACCAGTCCTCTCTACGCTTTAAAGGAGTGTTTTAGTCCTGAGCATGGCATTCCTTTTTCACCCGAAGCTGTTTATGGCGTGATTTCCATGGTCTTTTGGGCATTTGCAATTGTGGTGTCTCTTAAGTACGTGATGTTTGTGATGCGCGCCAATAACCATGGTGAGGGCGGCATTCTGGCTTTAATGGCCTTGGCATTGCGTACCGCGCCAACTGGTTCAAAGCGCTCTCTTGCCATCATCATGGCTGGCGTCTTCGGAGCCTGTATGTTTTATGGCGATGCCATCATTACTCCAGCTATCTCAGTGCTGTCTGCAGTCGAGGGCTTGGAGGTGATTTCCCCTGAGCTATCGCGCTTCGTTATTCCGGCCACCATCATTATTTTGGTGGCACTTTTTTTTATTCAGAAAACAGGTACCGCTGTAGTAGGTAATCTATTTGGCCCGGTCATGCTGGTTTGGTTTTTGGTTGTGGGCCTTATGGGCGCGTATCAGGTAATTGAGAACCCGGCTATCTTTGCAGCAATTAATCCTATTTACGCCATTCAATTTATGCACGAGCATGCTCTGCAGGGATTCATTGTTCTGGGCGCTGTCTTCTTGGTATTAACTGGTGCCGAAGCACTCTATGCTGATATGGGGCACTTTGGCATTAAACCTATCCGCATGGGCTGGTTCTTATTTGTGATGCCTTGTTTGCTCTTAAATTACTTTGGTCAGGGCGCGATGTTCTTGGGTCATCCTGAGACCATCACCAATCCATTCTTCTTGATGGTGCCTGAGGGCTTTGTCATTCCTTTAGTGATCTTGGCAACGTTAGCTACGGTTATTGCCTCTCAGGCTGTGATCTCTGGCGCGTTTTCCATGACGAGTCAAGCTATCTTGTTGGGCTTTGTCCCGCGCATGAAAATTCTTCACACGTCTGATCGTGAAATCGGTCAAATCTACATGCCGCTCGTAAATTGGACTTTATTAGTTTTAGTGATTGCAGTGGTCTTAGCATTTAAGCAATCGGCTAATTTAGCTGCTGCTTACGGTATTGCGGTAACCACCACCATGATTGCAACGACATTCTTGGCGGCTATCGTGATGCGTGTTGTTTGGCGCTGGAATACCCTCTTAGTCACTTTAGTTATCAGCGCCTTTCTGATTGTTGACCTGGCTTTTCTGACTGCTAATCTATTGAAGATTATGGAAGGCGGCTGGTTCCCATTACTGCTAGGTGCAGCTTGTTTCCTATTGCTGATGACTTGGTATCAAGGTCGTAAATTATTACGTCAACGCGCAATGGAGGAGGGTATTGAGCTCAAGGGCTTCATTGATGTGCTAATGAAAAATCCTCCACATCGTGTTGAAGGTACTGCCATCTTTTTGACTGCTCACGTAGACTATTTACCAGTCTCTTTCTTGCACAACTTGAAGCACAATCACATCCTTCATGAAAGAGTGCTCTTTCTCAAGGTGAGTATTTGGGATGTGCCTTATGTAAAAGATGAAGAGCGCATTACCTTGCGTGACCTAGGAAATAATATTTTTATAGTCAGGGCCGTGTATGGGTTCAATGAAACGCCGGACATGGGCAAGATCATTGAGTTGATTGAGAATTCATCGGACCTCAAATTCAATTTGATGGATACCTCATTCTTCCTTTCTAGGGATACTATTGTCTCGACAGAATTGCCGGGTATGGCGATATGGCGTGAGCGTTTGTTTTGCTGGATGTATCAAAATGCCGGTCGTCAATCTGACTTCTTTAAGATTCCTGCCAATCGTTTGGTTGAGCTTGGCGCAAAGGTAGAGATTTGACAAAGCCTGTTTCCTTACGATCCCTGCTTTCATTAGGGGCATTCCTGCTGGTTTGCTCCTTCAGCAGTCTAGTTCTTGCTACCCCTGCCGAAGAGGCGCAGCTTGAGCAATTGGACAAGATTGAGCGTGATCTTGAGTTGCAGCGTGATTGGGCTAAATACCGCTGGGAAAAAACCAACTCTGAGTGCTATCAGAAATATTGGGTCAATAGCTGCCTAAAAGATGCTCGTGCCGAATATCGTAAAGAGATTGATCCTATTCGTGTGCAAGAAGTGGAGTTGCATGAGGTGCAGCGCAAGTTACGGGCTAGCATTAAAGATCAGCGTGACGCTACTAAGATTGCTGAACGTGCTTCTGCTGAAAAAGCCGCTGAGCGCACGGCTAATCAAAAAGAATTTGAAGAGAAGCAAAAAGCAGCCGCTGCTCGTGCAGCAGATGTAGAGCAACGTCGTAAAGATGCACCTAAGCGTGCTCAAGAAAATAAAGCGGGCACTCAGCTCGATTAATCCCTTGGCCAAAATAAAAACAATCTATATCTGTCAGTCATGTGGCGGCACCTCCGCTAAATGGCAGGGGCAGTGCCCCTCATGCCAGGCATGGAATACCTTGGAAGAGGGTGTTCCCGAGGTCAGCTCCAACACCCGCTTTCAGGGGCTGGCACAGTCACTCCCCCGTCAAAAACTTTCCGCCATATCGGCTGAAGATCTGCCGCGCTTTAGTACTGGCGTAGAGGAGTTTGACCGCGTACTGGGGGGTGGATTAGTTCCTGGTGGTGTTGTTCTATTAGGTGGTGATCCTGGCATTGGTAAATCCACTCTCTTGCTCCAAGCCCTTGCTGAGATGAGTGCTGCTGGCATGAATGTGCTCTATAGCAGTGGTGAAGAGTCTGCAGCGCAAATTGCATTACGTGCCAAACGCATTGCATTAGACGCACCTCAATTAGAGGTATTGGCAGAGATTCAGTTGGAAAAACTCTTATCCATTATGGATACGGTAAAGCCACAGGTCTTGGTAGTCGATTCTATTCAGACTTTGTATTCAGAAGTATTGAGCTCAGCTCCAGGTTCGGTTGCCCAAGTGCGAGAGTGCGCTGCTCAATTAACTAGAGCTGCTAAATCTAGTGGTATTTGTGTTTTGATGGTGGGGCATGTCACAAAGGATGGCCACTTAGCCGGCCCTCGTGTGCTCGAGCATATTGTGGATACCGTTCTTTACTTTGAAGGTGATACCCACTCTTCATTTAGATTAGTGCGCTCGATTAAAAATCGCTTTGGCGCAGTCAATGAGCTCGGTGTATTTGCGATGACTGAAAAAGGTCTACGTGGTGTTGCAAACCCTTCGGCTATTTTTCTTTCTCAGCATGCGGAGATGGTGCCGGGCGCCTGCGTATTGGTGACGCAAGAAGGCAGTCGACCACTCTTAGTAGAAATTCAGGCGCTAGTCGATACCGCGCATATTCCCAATCCTCGCCGCCTAGCCGTTGGTTTAGAGCAAGCCCGTTTAGCCATGCTCTTAGCAGTGTTGCATCGCCACGCCGGTGTTGCCTGCTTTGATCAAGACGTCTTTTTAAATGCAGTCGGTGGTGTGAAGATTTCAGAACCGGCAGCTGACTTAGCAGTGTTGTTGGCAATTCAGTCTTCGATTCGCAACAAGGCCTTGCCTAAAGAGTTGATCGTATTTGGTGAGGTTGGCTTAGCGGGAGAGATTCGTCCCTGCCCACGTGGTCAGGAGCGCTTGAAAGAGGCTGCCAAACTCGGATTTACTGTAGCCATTATTCCGAAGGCCAATATGCCTAAGACCAAGATTCCAGGATTAAGAGTGATACCAGTAGAGCGTATTGATCAAGCGATCTCTGCAGCGGCAGAGCTGAGCTAAGCTAAGTCTCAGAATTGAATTTAGCGCAAGTCTTCTGCTTGAATCAGTAGCACTTGCTCATCGCCCGCAGATACTTCCATCCAGATGACAGGAATTTGAGGGAAGGCCTTTTTAAAGTGCTCATACTCATTGCCAATCTCAATCAGAATGGCACCACGCTCAGATAGGTAGTCAGGAGCACCGGCAATAATCTTCCGAATCAGATCCATGCCATCATCGCCACCTGCCAACGCAAGAGCGGGCTCTGCATGGTATTCAGCAGGCAGGGCGTTCATCGAGTTGGCGTTGACGTAAGGCGGATTACAAATGATGAGATCAAATAGATTATCTTCATGGGGTTCTGGTAGCGCATTCCAGAGATCACCCTCAAAAAGTTCTATCTGTGAAGTCAGGCCATGACGATCGAGATTGCGAGATGCTACTGCTAATGCAGGCAAACTAATGTCACATGCACTCACATGAATATCAGGACAAGTTAAAGCTAACAAAATCGCTAGAGAGCCATTACCAGTGCAAAGATCGAGCGCTTTGCCATCAGCCGGCAACCAAGGTTCTAGCGAGCCATCTACGATGAGCTCAGCTATCCAGGAGCGAGGAACAATACTCTGCTCGCTAGAGAAAAAAGGTACGCCCATTAACCAGGCTTCACCCAAGATATAGGCTAATGGCTTACGTGTAGAGATACGGGTTTGTGTCACTTCAAGCGCCTGAGTAATTTGCTCGGCATTCATCACTTGCTCCAAGTGATCGAGTGCATCTGTAGGGCTGAAGTCAAGTTGTTTGCTGACAATCCAAAGGGCTTCACTCTGTGCATCAATGGCGCCATGGCCATAATGTAAATCAGCTGTTTCTAATTGCTGTGCAATCTGATCAATGCATTGATCAAGCGTCAGAGATTGCTGGGGCGCAGGGTCCATGAGGAGTTTTTGTATGAAAAGTAATTGACGAAACAGGCTTAAGCAACAAGTTGCTCGAGTGTCTTGCGATAGATATTTTTGAGTGGCACCACATCATCCACAATCACGCACTCATCAATCTTGTGGCTAGTCGCATTGAGCGGTCCAAACTCAACTACTTCTTTGCAGATCTTCGCAATGAAGCGACCATCACTCGTGCCGCCAGTGGTGGAGAGTTCTGTATCGATCTTGGTTTCTGCTTTAATGGCTTTACGTAGGGCGCCAGCAAGGGCGCCATCACCCGTAATAAATGGGCTACCACCTAAGACCCAATCAATTTCAAAATCGAGACCTGCAGTAGTGAGAATTCCCTCTAAGCGACTACGTAACTCTTCTGGCTTGCTCTCGGTAGAGAAGCGGAAGTTGAAATCAATCGCCAACTCACCAGGAATGACGTTATTCGCACCAGTACCCGCGTGAATATTCGAAATCTGAAAGCTCGTAGGTTGGAAATACTGATTGCCCTTATCCCACTCAGTCTCAACAAGCGCTTGAATCGCTGGCGCTGAAAGGTGAATTGGGTTTTTACCCAAGTGAGGGTAGGCAATATGCGCCTGAATGCCTTTAACCCGAAGCTTGCCCGAGAGTGATCCACGGCGACCATTCTTAATCATGTCGCCGAGTTGATCAACTGAAGTTGGCTCACCAATCACGCAGTAATCTAAACGCTGACCTTGCTTTTGCAAGCGCTCGCACATGATGACTGTGCCATCGTTCGCTGGACCCTCTTCATCACTAGTAATTAAAAAGGCAATCGTGCCCTTGTGATCTGGGTGGGTGATAACAAACTCTTCAGTAGCAACTACAAATCCTGCTAGGGAGGTTTTCATATCCGCAGCGCCACGACCGTAAAGCACACCATCTCTAATAGTTGGAGAAAATGGATCATTGGTCCATTTTTCTAATGGGCCAGTAGGCACAACATCAGTATGGCCAGCAAAAACTAAGACTTTGCCTTGATCTCCAGAGACACCCTTTTTGATTGCCCACAAATTAGTAACCTGAAAGTTCTCAGGACCACTCACAACGCTCTCTGTATGAAAGCCGATGGCTTGAAGGCGTTTGGCAATGAGTTCCTGGCAACCTCCGTCCGCCGGGGTTACCGAGCGGCAGGAGATAAGGGCCTCAGTTAACTCTAAGGTGGAGCTCATATATTTAGCTTTAAAACTTAATCTCGTAAGAGTTCGTTAATCGCAGTCTTAGCTCTAGTTTGAGCATCTACCTTCTTCACAATGATTGCAGCGTACAGGCTGTACTTGCCACAAGCAGAGGGAAGGGAACCTGGAACTACAACGGAACCTGCTGGTACACGGCCGTAATGGATCTCACCGGTTTCGCGGTCGTAGATCTTGGTACTTTGACCAATGTAAACGCCCATGGAGAGAACAGCATTTTCTTCAATAACGACACCTTCAACGACCTCAGAGCGGGCGCCAATAAAGCAGTTATCTTCAATAATCACTGGACCGGCTTGGATTGGCTCCAAAACACCACCAATACCAACACCACCAGAAAGATGGACGTTTTTACCGATTTGGGCACATGAGCCTACGGTTGCCCAGGTATCCACCATGGTGCCTTCACCGACATAAGCGCCGATATTGACATATGAAGGCATTAAAACGGCATTTTTACCGATAAATGAGCCACGACGAGCCATTGCAGGGGGAACCACGCGAAAACCGCCATTGGCGAAGTCTTCGGCAGTGTAGTTCTCAAACTTGCTCGGCACCTTATCGTAGAACTGGGTATAGCCACCAGCGCCCATCGGTTTGTTGTCTTCCAAGCGGAAAGACAGCAAAACTGCCTTTTTGACCCACTGGTTTACTTCCCATTTGCCAACGCTACGGCGCTCGGCCACGCGAATACTGCCTGTATTCAGGCCTTCGAGCACGGCGTTCACGGCGTTGCGGATTTCCCCGGAAACGGCCTCAGGAGACAGGTTTGCGCGGTTTTCCCAGGCTTGATCGATGATGCTTTGTGGTGATTTGCTCATGCTTTTCAGTTAACTATCAGATTGTTAAGGGGTTTTGTCCCTGGATAAAGATTAATCATTATATCGGTGGGGCAAAAACCCGTGTGGGGAGCCTTAAGCTTGCTATCATCTTCCCACTTTAGTAATAATTTTTACCCCCTTATTTGAACCCCTTTTTTCCCTGCAAAGTACGCCGTGCAACTGAAATCCATCAAACTTTCCGGCTTTAAGTCCTTCGTCGATCCAACCCATTTTGAAATGCCAGGTCAATTGATCGGTGTTGTGGGTCCTAACGGTTGCGGAAAGTCGAACATTATTGACGCCGTACGCTGGGTTTTGGGCGAGTCTCGCGCTAGTGAATTGCGTGGCGAATCGATGCAAGACGTGATTTTTAATGGCTCGGGTTTGCGTAAACCTTCGGGTCGTGCCAGCGTTGAACTCATTTTTGATAATTCCGAAGGGCGCGCTCAAGGTCAGTGGAGTGCTTTTACCGAATTGGGTATTAAACGTGTTTTGACGCGTGATGGTAATTCTAGTTATTACGTCAACAATCAAGTTGTACGTCGTAAAGATATTCAAGATATTTTCTTGGGTACCGGTATGGGCCCAAGAGGCTACGCGATCATCGGGCAGGGCACCATCAACCGCATCTTGGAAGCAAAGCCAGAAGAGTTGCGTGTTTTCTTGGAAGAAGCAGCTGGTGTTTCTAAATATAAAGAGCGCCGTAAAGAAACTGCATCCCGCCTAGAAGATACAAAAGAAAACTTAGTACGCGTAGAAGATATTTTGCGTGAGCTCGATCAGCAAGTCACTCGTTTAGAGAAGCAGGCAACCGTAGCCGAGCGTCACGCTGAGCTATCTACCGAGATGAAGTCTCAGCAACAGCTTTTGTGGTTCGTGCGCCAGACCGAGGCTGGTAAAGAGCAAGAGCGTCATGCTAACGGTATTCGTGACACGCAAGTTAGCTTAGAAGAGCAGACTGCCAAAATGCGTCATGTGGAGACTGAGCTCGAGACCATGCGTACTGAGCAGTACGCTCTACAAGATAAAGTTTCTCAAGCTCAAGGCGATTTGTATCAAACGAATGCTGATGTCAGCCAAGTAGAATCACAAATTCGTTACGTGCAAGAAGCGCGTCAGCGTCTGCAACAGCAATCTCAAGATTTACTAGCTCAACTGCAACGTTGGACTGTTCAAGAAACTGATGCAGCTCAAGCGCAGCGCACTGCTGAGCATGAGCTCAGCCTAGCTGCAGAAAAAGAGCAAACCTTAATCGCGGATTTATCTGGCCTGCAAGAGCAAATGCCAGCACGCGAAGAGGCTTATCAAGTTCATGCACGCGAACTGAATGATGCTCGCGAGAACTTAGCTACGATTGATCAGCGCTTAGCTAGTTTAGGCGAGCGCGTTAAAGCCATCACGTCACAAGTAGAGGAGCTCAAGGGGCGCGATACCCGTCTTGAGGCTGAACTCGCTGGCATGCGTAGACCAGATGCCGAAGCATTGCAAACGGCTACTGATCGTCATGCGATGGCGCAACGTAAGGTAGATGAAGCGAGACAAAAAGCAGGCGAGGCGCAACAACGTGTTCCTGCAGCTGATGAAGCTCGCAATACCGCACAACAACAGATTCAATCTGCTAACCAAGAGCTAGCTCAAACCGAAGCCAAACTCACTGCATTAACTGCCTTGCAAGCTAGCGTTCAAGCTCAAGGCAAGATTGGTCCATGGCTTGAGAGCAAGGGCTTAAAAGAGAGCAAGCGTTTGTGGCAAGAGCTCAAAGTGGAGAGCGGTTGGGAAGCTGCTTTAGAGTCAGTCTTACGCGAGCGCTTAGCTGCGGTTACCGCTAAGAGTGTTCAAGAAACGTTAGCTTTAGCCAATGATGCACCCCCAAGTCGTTTAGCTATTTTGTTAACTGAGGATATTTCTCCTGCGCACACGACTGTGCCAGCAGATTTCACACCCTTATTAACTCGTGTTCAAAGTGCAGGCGCACCACGCGTAGCTGCTGTATTGCAAGAGTGGTTAGATAACATTTACATTGCCAATAGTTTGGAAGATGCATTGCATCGCCGTGAGAAGTTACCTGCTGGCGGTGCTTTCGTGACTCAGCAAGGCCATTTAGTCAGTCGTGTGGGTGTGCAGTTGTACGCAGCTGACTCTGAGCAAGCTGGTATGTTGGCACGTGCTCAAGAGATGGAAGGTCTTGAGAAGCAATTACGTGCACAGAAGTTAATTCAGAGTGAGTTGCAAGGTGAGTTAGATCAATGCGCTGCTAATTACCAAGCTGCTCATCAAGCTGCAGAGCAAACCCGTATTGCTGCAGAGCAAGCCGTACAAGAAGTGCATGGCTTTGAAGTGGAAAGAATGCAGTTAACTCAAGCTGAAGAAAAGTACAGCCAACGCGCCGAACAAATTCGGGGTGAGTTAAGTGAGTTGCGTCAGCAAATGGAGCAATTGACTCAAACTCAAGAGCAATCTGCACAAGAGCTCGCACAGTCAGAAGAATCCAAACAAGGTTTACAAGAAAATTTAGCTATTGCTCAAGAAAAACTGGAGCTAGCCACCCAAGAGCGCGATCGCCTGCGCGAATCCCTACGCTCTTCAGAAATGTCTGCTCAAGAAGCGGCATTTGCAACTCGTTCTTTACAGCAGCGTATCTCCGACTTGCAACGCGACCAAAGTACTGCGCGTGTGCAGATCATGGAGATTCAGGATAAGCAGGCGACTTCCGAGCAAGAGCTTGAAACTCTCAGCGACGAAGAAGCTCAAGATAAATTACAAGGATTGTTACTGGCCCGCAGCGCTCGCGAAGCAGCATTAGCTAACGCCCGCACAGAACAAGATGCACTGTTGCATCAATTACGTGAAGCTGATGAAGTGCGCTTGCAGATTGAGCGTAGCCTTCAACCGATGCGCGACAAGGTAGTCGACTTACAGTTGCGCGAACAGGCTGCCCGTTTGAACTTTGAGCAATTTGCAACCTTGTTGTCAGATGCTGAAGCTGACCTATCTGCACTGGAAGTGAGTTTTAGTCCGGATCTGAAAGTAGGAGCGCTACAAACTGAAGTAAACCGCCTCAACTCTGAGATTCAATCTTTAGGCCCAGTCAATATGGCTGCCCTAGATGAGCTCTCCAGTTCGCGTGAGCGTAAGCAGTTCTTGGATGCTCAATCTGCTGACTTGAATGAAGCAATGCAAACTTTGACGGATGCGATCGCCAAGATTGATGCGGAAACCCGTGATCTATTGCAGGGCACCTTTGATCAGGTCAACATGCATTTCGGTAAGTTATTCCCTGAGCTCTTCGGTGGTGGTCATGCAGAGTTGGTAATGACTGGTGAAGAAATCTTGGATGCTGGTGTTCAAGTCATGGCTCAGCCTCCAGGCAAGAAGAACAGTTCCATCTACTTACTCTCCGGCGGTGAAAAGGCCTTAACTGCAATCGCTTTAGTCTTCTCATTATTCCTCCTCAATCCCGCACCATTCTGCTTACTTGATGAGGTTGATGCGCCATTAGATGATGCGAACACCTTGCGTTATGCGCAGATGGTTGCCAAAATGTCTAGTAAGACTCAATTTGTATTCATCTCACACAACAAGATCACCATGGAAATTGCTCACCAGTTGATTGGTGTCACCATGCAAGAGCAGGGTGTATCTCGTATTGTGGCGGTTGATATCTCTTCTGCGGTATCGATGGTGGAGGCAGCTTAAGTGGATTTAGAGCAAATCATGACAGCATTGGGTTTGTCTGACTTGCAATTTGCTTTGGCTGTCATTGGCCTACTGATTCTGATTTCAGTAGCCATTATGAATTTCAAATACGCCCGTGCACGTCGTAAGGCAAAAGCTGCCGGCGAATATGCTTCTGATGATCGTTTTGCAAAAGAGCCTTCTCTAGGGCAAGGCTTTGCTGAGACAGGAGAGCGTGCTGAACCTACGTTTGGCGATATTAGTTTCTCTGCACCCTCGATTCCAGATAGTTTCTCTATTGATCCCAGGATCGACTGCGTTATTACCTTGCGTTTTGATGAGAGTATTAGCGGCGCTGAAATCCTAGACGAGATCAACGCATGGAATGAGGTTCCTGCAACTTCAGCAGCGCGTTGGATGTGCGAAGGACTCAATGCGGATGTTGATGCTGCTGAGGATTGGGAGGCTCTGCGTCCCGAGGCTTCATACTCTGAGCTCCAACTGGCAATTCAGCTCGCTAGCCGTCGTGGTCCGATTGGGGTTCTCGAGTTATCTGATTTTTGTTCACGTGCTCAAGCCCTTGCAGAAACCTTGGGCTCCCAGATTGATATGCCCAGCGTAAACACCATGCTCGAGAGTGCCAAAGAGTTGGATACCATGGCTGCTGAGAGCGACATTCAATTAAGTATTAATGTACTCTTCGATGAGGCTACACCAGGCGCCAACTTTGATGCCTTGATGCGTCAGCGGGGTTTTAGACTCTCTCGTAATGGCCGTGCTTATGAGTTCTTTAGTAATGGCGCACTCATCTTTACTAGTTCAGAAATTAATCCCAATGCACCAATTAAGCAGGTAACCTTATTGCTTGAGGTGCCCTTGGTATCGCATGAAGAGCGCGCTTTCGAGCGCATGCTCGGCGAAGGCATTGAAATCGCTCAAGCTGCTAATGGCCGCTTGGTAGATGACAACGGTATTAATCTGACTGAGGCTGCCGTGATTAGTATTCGTCAGCATCTCGATGGCTTGTATGCCAATCTTGAGAAGGGTGGCGTTCCAGCTGGCTCTTCTACTGCTAGCAGACTCTTTAGTTAAGGAATCGCTTTGTCGTCCTCTAGTCCGACAAATTTAGCGGATCGCTACGCATTCTTACAGACTGAGTTAGCGCGCTTAGAGCATGCTTACTATGTTCTAGACAACCCGATAGTTCCTGATAGTGAGTACGACCGTCTCTACCGAGAGCTCATTGAAATAGAGGCACATCATCCAGAATGGATTACCGCAGATTCGCTCTCACAAAGAGTGGGTGGCACCGCCCTCAAAGAATTTGATTCAGTTACACATGTAGTACCGATGCTTTCCTTAAACAATGCGTTTGAAGATGCCGAGCTGATTGCTTTTGATCGTCGCTGCCGTGAAGGTTTGCAGCTTACTCAAGTGGATTACGCAGGCGAACTCAAATTTGATGGTTTGGCAATCTCCTTGCGTTATGAAGATGGCTCCTTAGTGAGGGCTGCTACCCGTGGTGATGGCGCTAGTGGTGAAGATGTCACTGCAAATATCAAAACCATTCGGGCTATTCCGCTAAAGCTATCCGGGGGCAATATCCCGAAAGTATTAGAGGTGCGCGGAGAAGTCTTTATGTATCTTAAAGACTTCCAGAAAATGAACGAGCAAGCCGCAGCCCAGGGTGAGAAAGAATTCGCCAACCCTCGTAATGCTGCAGCCGGGAGCTTGCGTCAATTGGATTCCAAGATCACCGCCAAAAGACCATTGTCATTTTTTGCCTATGGCTTAGGTGCACTGGAGCCACAGTCCTGGTTACCAGCCACTCACGAACAACTTCTAGACGCCTATGTCAAACTAGGTTTACCAGTTTGCTCAGAACGCCGTGTTCTCAAATCAGTTGATGACATTTTGGCTTTCTACAATCAAGTGGGTGCAAAGCGCGATTCTTTGCCTTATGACATTGATGGCGTGGTCTATAAGGTTAATTCCTTTGCAGAGCAAGCTAAGTTAGGCTTTGTATCTAGAGCCCCACGCTTTGCTTTAGCCCATAAGTTCCCAGCACAAGAGGCCTTAACCACCGTTCTTGGTATTGATGTCCAAGTGGGTCGCACTGGTGCCATCACTCCAGTAGCCAGACTTGCTCCTGTTGAAGTGGGTGGCGTCACCGTCACGAATGCTACTTTGCACAATGAAGACGAGGTCAAGCGTAAAGATGTGCGCGTTGGCGATACTGTTTCTGTGAGAAGGGCGGGGGATGTAATTCCTGAGGTGGTGTCGGTGGTTAAGGAGCGTAGACCAGCCAACACATCAGAATTTGTCATGCCAACAAACTGCCCTGTATGCGATTCACATATCGAGCGATTGGCTGATGAAGCGATTGCCCGTTGTAGTGGCGGCATATTTTGCGGAGCTCAACGTAAGCAGGCATTAATTCATTTTGCGCATAGAAGAGCATTGGATATTGAAGGTTTAGGCGAGAAGATCGTTGATCAATTGGTTGATCACAATCTAGTCAGAACCCCGGCCGACCTCTATCGCCTCGGCTTTACTGCAATCGCCAACCTAGAGCGCATGGGTGAAAAGTCTGCAGATAACCTCATACAGGCAATCAATCAATCTAGAAATACTACGCTAGCCAGATTTATCTTTGCCTTGGGTATACGTCACGTAGGTGAGACAACCGCCAAAGACTTGGCTAATCACTACCAATCTATGCATGCCCTCATGGATGCCAAGCTCGAAGACTTACTGACAGTAAAGGACGTTGGCCCAGTAGTAGCGGACTCCATCACCAGCTTTATGGAAGAATCCCATAACCGTGAAGTAATTGAACAACTCCTAGCCTCAGGAATGCAGCTCTCCGTAGAAGAAAAAGTCATCAGTGCCGCAGTAGCAGGAAAAACCTTTGTACTGACAGGCACATTCCCGACCATGACCAGAGACGAAGCAAAAGATCTTCTCGAAAAAGCGGGTGCCAAAGTAGCAGGCTCAGTCTCCAAGAAAACCGACTACGTAGTCGCAGGATCAGATGCCGGAAGCAAACTCACCAAAGCAGAAGAGTTGGGCGTTCCGGTCATTGATGAGGCCGCAATGCTGGAGTTGTTGGCCTAGGTCACTGGCCAGTCTAAACGGCCACTCATCTTTTTTCAGATACGGTCCAGCTGGAGTTTGTTAAGCCCCCAAAGCCTCTAACAAATCCGTCTCCAACAAGATCTGCAGCTTCGGGTTTTTACTCAAGTTAGCCGCATCTAATAAGAATACGTCTTCCACTCTCTCGCCCAATGTATTGATGCGTGCAGTATGTAATGAGACTTGATGCTTGGCTAATATTCTAGAGATTGCATAAAGTAAGCCGGTGCGATCACTCGTTGACAGGGATAAAGCATAGTAATGACCACGCTCATCCGGAGTCATGTGTACCCGAGGCTGAATAGGGAAGGTGCGAGACTGTCTCGAGAGCCTACCCATGCTGGGTGATGGTAGCGGATCATTGATTTGCAGTGCAGCTGTGAGCTCATATTCCACCAACTGAATAAGATCGCGATAGCTTCCACCTTCATCCACCAAATTACTACCTGAGATTTGAAATGTATCTAATGCATAGCCATGCTTTGTTGTATGAATGCGGGCATCCCAAATCGAGAAGCCGTGGCGTTCAAAGTAGGCGCAAATTCTGGCAAAAAGATCTTCTTGGTCTTTAACGTAGACGGCAATCTGCAATCCTTCACCAACTGGAGAGAGGCGAGCCCGTACTACAGGAATGTCGCTATCGACCTTGTTGTAGAGATGGCGAGTTAACCAAGCAATATCGGCAGCATCTTGGCGTAAGAAGAAAGCTACATCCAATTGCTTCCAGAGATTGTCATAAGCAGAATCTTCAATTGCATTGAGTCGCAACATGGCGCGGGATTCTTCTTGGTGCTGTGCAAGCTCTGAAGAGGCATCTGGTTTTGCACCACCCAGTACACGCAAGGTAACGCGATAGAGATCCTCCAGTAGCTTACCCTTCCAGGCATTCCACACTTTAGGGCTGGTTCCACGAACATCCGCAACCGTTAATAGATACAGCGCAGTGAGATGGCGCTCATCACCCACCTTTTTAGCAAACGCTTGCACCACATCGGGGTCGGTAATGTCTTGCTTCTGCGCTACTTGACTCATGTTCAAGTGCTCTGCAACCAACCAAATTAAGAGCTCAGTATCTGCCTTATCTAGGCCATGATCCTTTGCAAACTTGCGCATGTCTGCTTTACCAAGCGCGGAGTGATCACCACCACGCCCTTTGGCAATGTCATGAAAGAGTGCAGCAATGACCAAGAGCCAAGGTTTTTCAAAATGGGCAATCAGGCTACTGCAAAAGGGAAACTCATGCGTATGCTCAACCACCATAAAGCGGCGTACATTACGCAGCACCATCAGGATATGTTGATCCACTGTGTAAACGTGAAACAAGTCGTGCTGCATCTGACCAACAATTCTTCTGAAGGCTGGCAGATAGCGACCGAGTACGCTGGTGCGGTTCATGAGTTGAAAAGCGCGACTGACTCCGTCAGGCTCTTTGAGGATTTCCATAAAGAGTGCGCGGTTGACTGGATCTTTACGCCATTGACTATCCATTTTTTGGCGAGCATTATACAGGGCTCTAAAGATCGTTGCCGATAAGCTCTTGACGTTTGCTGTTTGCGCAAAAACTAAGAAGGTTCGCAGAATTTGTTCTGGATGCTTCTGAAACAACTGAGGGTCAGTAATGTCTAGGACGCCTTGTCGCTCAATAAAGCACTCATTACCTTCACCAGCAATGGCATGGGTTGTTTTGGATTCTTGAGGAAAAAGGAGTGCCTCAATATTTTGCAGTAGTACATCATTTAATTGACTGACTGCTTTGGCTGCCCAGTAATAGCGGCGCATGATTGCCTCACTGGCCAGCCTTGAGGACTCTTCTGTAATGCCCATGGCTGCTGCTAATGGTGTCTGTAAGTCAAATACCAAAACATCTTGCCTACGCTTCGCCAGTAGATGCAAGTTTGCGCGCAGGGTTTCTAAAAAACGCTGGTTACGATTAAGCTCGGTTAACTCGCGTTGGGTAATGAGGCCGGCAAGACTGAGATCCTTAAATGTATTGCCTAAGTGTGCTGCTTTACTGACCCAGGAGATTACCTGTAAGTCACGCAAGCCGCCGGGACTCTCTTTGCAATTTGGCTCTAAGGAATAGGGCGTGTCTTGATATTTATAGTGACGCTGAATTTGCTCTGCTAACTTAGCCTGGAAGAATGACTTTGGATCTAAAGTCTCCTCATAAACAGATTCAAACTCTTTGAAGAGGGATTTCTTGCCGCAGATGAGTCGTGATTCCAGTAGGGAGGTACGAACGGTGATGTCTTGCTCTGCCTCAGATGCGCACTCGGCAACAGTTCTCACTGAGGAGCCAATTTCTAATCCGGTATCCCAGCATTTCGCTACAAACTTTTCAATCTTGCTTGCAAGTACCTCTTCAAAGTATTGCTTATCTGCTGGAAGCAAAATCAGAATATCAATATCGGAGTAAGGGAAGAGTGCGCCCCTACCGAATCCACCTACCGCCACCAGTGCAGCATCCGCACTTAAGTCGCATGAATTCCACAAACTAATGAGGAGTTCATCGCTGAGCTTACTCAGTTGCTTAGTTAATCGACCAACCACATGATGCTTGCGAAAGTCCTCATAGGCTAATTCTCGTGCAGCCCTTAGGCTGGCAATATCCGCAATAGGTTTCATCGCTGTGAGAGTTTGACCCATTGCGCTTGAACTAATTGAGTAATTAAGCGTTAGCTAGGTTTGGTCTAAATGTGAGACCTTTAACGCAATCAGGAATTGGATTGCTACCCTCTGACCAAGTTAACACTTCAACGCCAGTCGCCGTTACTAAAAGTGTGTGCTCCCATTGCGCTGAAAGGCTACGGTCTTTAGTCTTCACTGTCCATTGATCAGGCATTGTCCGAATATCGCGCTTACCGGCATTGATCATCGGCTCAATGGTGAAGGTCATGCCTTCTGTTAACTTTTCGCCGGTGCCAGGACGGCCGTAGTGAAGAATCTGTGGATCTTGATGAAACACTTTGCCAATGCCATGACCGCAGTATTCACGAACCACTGAATAACCTGCTTTTTCAGCATGAGTCTGAATGACGTGACCAATATCGCCTAGTGATGCACCAGGTTTGACTTGTGCAATGCCAAGCCACATACATTCAAAAGTAATTTGGGTGAGGCGTTTGGCTAATACTGAAACTTCACCAACCATAAACATGCGGCTGGTATCACCATAGTAGCCATCAGGCGTAATGACAGTGATATCGAGGTTGACAACATCACCAGTTTTTAAAATCTTCTCGCCAGGAATGCCATGGCAGATCACATCATTGACCGAAGTGCAGATCGACGCCGGAAAAGGTGGGTAGCCCGGTGGCTGGTAGTTTAGGGGGGCTGGAATAGTCTTTTGGACATCACGCATGTACTCATGACAAATGCGATCCAATTCAGCTGTGCTCACACCAGCATTCACGTGCGGAGCAACGTGGTCAAGAACTTCACTGGCTAAGCGGCCAGCTTCGCGCATCCCTTGGATGTCTTTTTCGGTGGTAAATACACTATTCATGCCTTGATTATCAACGACTTGAGGCTTTTTGCCAGTGGGAATATGCCTAATTAATAGGCAGATGCACCATTTAATGGCATTTCTGAGTAGGTTTTCTAGTGAAGAACTGGGAGTGGGGCGTCTAGACCATTGATACTTAAGCTATAATTTTGTTCTCAGATCAATTTTGATCTGAAATAGCGGGTTGAGCCTTCCAGGGTGGCGCTTTTTAGCGCAGCTAGGACTCAATCTCAGAAACCAACCCTTAGGAGAAGTTATGTCAGTAACTATGCGTCAAATGCTGGAAGCCGGTTGCCATTTTGGCCACCAAACCCGTTTCTGGTCCCCAAGAATGGCCCCTTACATTTTCGGCCATCGCAACAAAATTCACATCATCAACTTAGAAAAAACATTGCCAATGTTTCAGGACGCCCTGAAATTTGCAAAACAAGTTGCTGCTAACCGTGGAACTATCTTATTCGTTGGTACTAAGCGTCAATCACGCGAGATCATTGCTGAAGAAGCTGCTCGTGCTGGTATGCCTTACATCGACAGCCGTTGGTTGGGCGGTACGCTCACCAACTTCAAAACTGTTAAAGGTTCCCTCAAGCGTTTGAAGGATATGGCAGTTGCTAAAGAAGCTGGTGATTGGGAAAAGCTTTCTAAGAAAGAAGCTTTGACTAATGATCGCGATCTCGACAAGTTGCAAAAAGCGCTTGGCGGTATTCAAGATTTGAACGGTGTTCCTGATGCAATTTTTGTTGTGGACGTTGGCTATCACAAGATTGCTATTACTGAAGCTAACAAGCTTGGTATTCCAGTTATCGCTGTAGTGGATACCAACCACTCACCAGAAGGTGTTGATTACATCATCCCTGGTAACGATGACTCCAGCAAAGCTGTTCTTCTCTACGCTCGTGGCATTGCTGACGCAATCCTCGAAGGTAAATCAAACTCTGTTCAAGAAATCTTGACCGCTGTTAAAGAAGGCGAAGAAGAGTTTGTTGAAGAAGGGAAAGCTGAATAATGGCTGCTATTACCGCTGCAATGGTTGGCGAGTTACGCGCCAAGACTGATGCTCCGATGATGGAGTGCAAAAAAGCATTGACTGAGGCTGATGGCGATATGGCTCGTGCAGAAGAAATTCTGCGTGTAAAGCTCGGTAGCAAAGCTGGTAAAGCCGCATCCCGCGTTACTGCTGAAGGTATTGTGGTTTCATTCATCAATGGCACTACCGGTGCTTTGTTGGAAGTGAACTGCGAAACCGACTTTGTTTCTAAGAACGATGACTTTTTGGCCTTTACTGCTGAATGCGTCAAGTTAGTTGCTGAAAAGAATCCAGCTGACGTTGCTGCCTTACTTGCATTGCCAATGAATGGCCAAACTGTGGATGAAGTTCGTAGTGCCTTGATCGGTAAGATCGGCGAGAATATCATGCCGCGTCGCTTTAAGCGTTTCGCTGGTAGCACCAAGTTGGTCTCTTACCTCCACGGCACTCGTATTGGCGTCATGGTTGAATTCGAAGGTGATGAGACTGCAGCTAAAGACGTAGCAATGCATATTGCTGCAATGAAGCCGGTGGCTTTGTCGATGGCTGATGTTCCTGCTGAAGCCATTGCTGTTGAGCGTAGTGTTGCCGTTCAAAAGGCTGCTGAATCTGGCAAACCACCAGAAATCGTTGAGAAGATGGTTGAAGGTTCTATTCAGAAGTACCTCAAAGAGGTTTCTTTGTTGAACCAAACTTTCGTTAAAAACGACAAGCAATCTGTTGAGCAAATGCTGAAAGCTGCTAACACCACAATCAAGAGTTTCACTATGTTTGTTGTGGGTGAGGGCATTGAGAAGCGTCAAGACGACTTTGCGGCTGAAGTGGCTGCTCAGGTTGCCGCTGCTAAAGGGGCTTAATTAGCTCTGAGCTTTCTGGGCTCTCCCAGTACGGCTGTAATACCCAAAAGGGCATAGAAACCTCGGTTTCCATGCCCTTTTCTTTGATCTGTGCCAAGCCCTTTATAATTTGGACAAGATATTAAAAAGTACTTAAAGATCAATAAGCTAAGCAGATAATTTGCTTAGCAAATTACGGAAAATAAAACGATGCCAGCCTACAAACGTGTTCTCTTAAAACTCTCTGGTGAAGCCCTCATGGGGGATGATGCTTTTGGAATCAATCCAATCACGATTGATTCTATGGTGAAAGAAATAGCCGAGGTAGTCAATAGCGGCGTTCAATTAGCTATTGTGATTGGTGGCGGAAACATTTTCCGAGGTGTAGCAGGCGGTGCGGCCGGCATGGATCGTGCAACAGCTGACTACATGGGAATGCTCGCCACCATGATGAATTCTCTTGCACTACAAGATGCCTTGCGCCAAAAAGGGGTTGAAGCTCGCGTGCAGTCTGCCTTGAGAATGGATCAAGTGGTCGAGCCTTACATTCGCCCTCGTGCGATTCGTGCTCTAAGTGAAGGTAAGGTAGTGATCTTTGCCGCTGGCACAGGAAATCCATTCTTTACTACTGATACTGCAGCCGCTTTACGCGGTGCAGAGATGGGGGTTGAGATCATGCTCAAGGCTACTAAGGTAGACGGTATTTACAGCGCCGATCCAATGAAAGACCCAACAGCTACTTTGTATAAAACAATGACTTTTGATGAAGCGATTATCAAAAACTTGCAGGTCATGGACGCAACTGCTTTTGCATTGTGCCGTGATCGCAAATTACCAATCAAAGTGTTTTCGATTCTCAAGCCGGGCGCATTGATGCGCGTAGTTCAGGGTGAGTCTGAAGGCACCTTAGTACACGTTTAATAGGAGGCCTGATGTCCGCAGCAGAAATTAAAAGCACTACCGATCAAAAGATGCAGAAGTCTCTTGAGGCTCTGAAAACTAATTTGGCAAAGATTCGCTCTGGTCGTGCAAATCCTGGAATCTTGGAGCACATCCAGGTGGATTACTACGGTAATCCAACGCCACTAAGCCAAGTAGCTAGCTTAGGTTTGGCTGATGCTAGAACAATCAACGTACAGCCATTTGAAAAAACAATGGTTGGCGCAATTGAGAAAGCAATTCGTGATTCAGATTTGGGTCTCAACCCAGCCTCGCAAGGCACTGTGATCCGTGTACCTATGCCTGCGTTGACTGAAGAGCGTCGTCGTGATTTGACTAAGGTGGTCAAAAACGAAGGTGAAGATACGAAGATCGCTGTACGTAATTTACGCCGCGATGCCAATGAGCATTTAAAGCGCCTCACCAAGGATAAAGAAATTTCCGAGGATGACGAGCGTCGTGCAACGGATGATATTCAGAAGATGACTGACCGCGCGGTGATTGATATCGATAAGATCGTTTCTGAAAAAGAAAAAGAGATCATGACGGTTTAGTCGTCAGATCCATTTTTACTATTCGACTTATGACTCAGCATACTAGCTCAACCTTAGTTATTCCAAAGGTTAGCGCTATTCCTCGCCATGTCGCCATCATCATGGACGGTAATGGGCGGTGGGCTAGTAAGCGTTTTATGCCGCGAGTAGCAGGCCACTCAGAAGGTTTGAGTGCTGTTCGTAAGATTGTTCAGGAGTGTCGCCAACTAGGCGTGGAATATCTCACCCTGTTTGCATTTAGCTCTGAGAATTGGCGTCGCCCTCCTGAAGAGGTTAGCTTTTTAATGAAGCTATTCCTGAAATCCTTAAAGGGTGAAGTCTCTCGTTTGGCTGAAAACGATATCCGCCTTCGCCTGATTGGGGATTTAAGCCGCTTTGATTCTGCAATTCAGGAAATGGTGCAGTTCTCCGAAGAAAAAACAGCTGCCTGCAAAGGGCTCACTCTCACTATTGCAGCTAACTATGGTGGACGCTGGGATATTTTGCAGGCGATGCGCCAAGCTTTGGCCGCCAACCCTAGTCTGAAGCCAGAACAAGTATCTGAAGAATTATTGCAACCCTATCTGTCTATGGCTTATGCGCCAGAACCAGATTTGTTTATTCGAACTGGTGGCGAGCAGCGCGTCAGCAACTTCCTGCTGTGGCAACTGGCTTATACCGAGCTGTATTTCACGGATACTCTCTGGCCTGATTTTGATGAAGCTCAGTTACATAAAGCTTTTGATTGGTTTAGTCAGCGCGAGCGTCGCTTTGGGCGCACTAGCGCTCAGTTAGCATCTGAGTCATTGATCGACGCAGTCTAAATCTTTTCTTATTTCCCCATGCTAAAAACCCGAATCATTACTGCCGCTATCTTGATGGCAGTGCTATTACCTATCTTATTTTTCTTGCCACCGATTTACTTAGGTATTTTTTTCCTGGTCGCCTTAGTTGCCGCCGCTTGGGAATGGAGTCGTATGATTGCTCCAGAAGCGAAAAAGGCGGCATGGCTCTATGCTGTTTTTTGTTTAGTTATCATTTTATTGTTGCTAGGAATGCAAGCAATCACATGGCAGTTTTCTTTGCTGATGATGGCGGTCTTATTTTGGTTCTTTTTGGCGCCATTCATCTTGGCCAAAGGAATGGACCTCTCGCTTCAAAAATTCAAACCTTTCTATAGCATTGTCGGCTTGATCATTCTGCCAGCAACTTGGTTTGCATTAGTCTTCTTGCGTGAATTAGGCCTAGTCTTTTTACTAACAGCGATGGCCTTAGTTTGGGTTGCTGATATTGGCGCCTATTTCGTTGGTAAATCTTTTGGTAAACATAAGCTGGCCGTGAACATCAGTCCGGGAAAATCGATTGAGGGCGCGCTAGGTGGTTTGCTGCTTTGTTATCTCTATGCATTCTTATGCGTCACGTATTTACCGCTAGGCGATACTTTATTTGGCGCTTGGGCTATTCAATTTGGTTGGGTGTCAATGTTCCTGATGGTGACAGTATTAACGGCGTTCAGTATCTTTGGAGATTTATTTGAGTCTCAGTTAAAGCGTTTGGCTGGCGTCAAAGATAGCAGTCATTTACTGCCGGGTCATGGTGGCGTTCTAGATCGCGTTGATGCACTCATTCCAACAATGCCGATTGCCGCATTACTGGCAGGGTTGATTTAATGGCTCTTAAACAGCTTGCTATCTTAGGGTCGACGGGATCGATTGGTGTCAACACCCTAGACGTCATCCGTGCCCATCCTGATCGCTTTAAGGTAGTCGCACTGACCGCCGCAAAACAAATTGAGCGTTTAGCCGAACAATGTGTCGAGTTCAAGCCTGTTATTGCAGTGGTTGCGGACGCTGCTGGCGCCGCTCAACTGAGCAAAATTTTGCAAGAAAAAAAGATTCCTACTCAAGTTCTCCATGGACCAGAGGCTTTGGTTAGTGCAGTAACAGAATCTGGGTGCGATACTGTGATGGCAGCGATTGTGGGCGCCGCTGGCCTAGTCCCAACATTGGCAGCAGCAAAAGCAGGTAAGCGTGTATTGCTCGCTAACAAAGAAGCGCTGGTGATGTCGGGTAATTTATTTATGCAGGCGATGAAAGCGGGCGGCGGCGAATTGCTGCCGATTGATAGCGAGCACAATGCGATTTTTCAATGTCTACCAGATCGCTTTACAAAAAACCCATCCGTCCATTTAGGTGTTGAAGAGCTTTGGCTAACTGCTTCTGGTGGACCGTTTAGGGATAGACCCCTTGCAGACTTAGCGGGTATTACGCCTGATCAAGCCTGCGCCCATCCGAATTGGGTGATGGGTCGTAAGATTTCGGTTGACTCTGCGACGATGATGAATAAAGGTCTTGAAGTCATTGAGGCTTTTTGGTTATTTGGTTTGCCGCTTGAAAAAATTAAAGTTTTGATTCATCCGCAAAGCGTGGTGCACTCGATGGTGCGTTATCGCGATGGCTCAGTCTTAGCGCAAATGGGTCAACCTGATATGCGTACCCCGATTGCCTATGGACTGGCTTGGCCAGAACGGATTGCTGCTGGTGTTGCCCCTTTGAATCTGACGCAGTTAAGTGGCCTCAGTTTTACAGAGCCTAATTTTTCTCAATTTCCTTGTTTGAGTCTGGCCTTTGCCGCTGCAAAAGCAGGGGGAACTTCGCCTGCCGTTCTCAATGCCGCCAATGAAGTTGCCGTTGCCGCTTTCTTAGAAGATGGGTTGCCTTATTTAAGCATTCCGAAGGTGGTGGAGCACTGTTTAAATGCCTTGCCATCGAGCCCTGCTGATTCTTTAGAAATTATTCTTGGGGCGGATACTCAGGCTCGTCAAGCTGCCAATCAATTCATTCGCAACATTCAGAAATAGATTGATCTTTTGATGCAGGCCTTAATCACTCTTGCTGCATTCTTAGTCACGCTCGGTGTGCTGGTCAGTTTTCATGAGTATGGCCATTTTCTAGCAGCACGTTTATGTGGGGTCAAAGTACTTCGCTTTGCCCTAGGTTTTGGTAAGCCTCTCTTTACTTATCGCGCCGATAACGGCACTGAGTGGGTTCTTGCTTCTATTCCTTTGGGTGGCTATGTCAAATTACTAGACGGCCGTGATCGTGAGCAAATCATTTCAGCGCAAGAGCGCCCCCAATCCTTCGACGTCAAGCCCCTGTGGCAACGTTCCATGATTGTGGCAGCGGGACCCTTTGCTAATTTCCTGTTGGCAGTCATTTTGCTCTCCCTGATTTATGTTTCGGGCGTGCCCCAACTTCCTGCTCGACTTCAAGCTCCACCCGAGCAATCGATTGCTGCAAAACTGGGGGTAGCGGCAGGTGATCAGGTTATTGGTTGGCAATCCCTTTCCTCTGACAATAACGCTAACCCCATTCTTGATGAGTTTGACTCAGTTCCCAGTTGGAATGCATTGCGTTGGCTTCTCTTAGATGCCATGACCGGGAGGCAAGGTTTTGCCCTAGAGATTCGGGATGCTGCTGGCACCCGTCAGGTCAAATCCTTTAGGCAGGGTGATTTACCGCCGATTGCACCCGAATCCGATCCATTTCAGGCGCTCGGTTTGTTTCCTCAAGTGACTCCACCCACGGAGTGGATAGAGCTCAAGTTGGGGCCGATAGATGCCATCGGTTTTGCATATCAGCGGGTTTGTCTGATAACCAAGGTCTCCGTAAGGCTAATGTTGGGTTTATTTACGGGTAAAACAACCTTAAAGCAGCTCGGTGGACCCTTAAGTATTGCGGATATGGCAGGTAAATCTGCCCAGGTCGGCTGGCAACCATTTTTAGCCTTTTTGGCTCTCATGAGTATCAGTATTGGACTCTTGAATTTAGTGCCTTTACCAATGCTCGACGGGGGTCAGCTCCTGTATGATGCATGGGAGTTGGTTGCTGGTAAGCGAATGTCTTTATCACTGCAGGAAAAACTCCAAAAAGTGGGTTTTTTGCTCCTGATATCTCTTTCCTTGCTAGCCTTGTTTAACGATTTGCAACGCTACCTTTCATCTTGAATTTTCTGATCCCCTCTTTTCGCTCGGTAACTCGATTTCTTGCTCAGTTAACCCTGATCCTTGCTGCTAGTTTTTGTGTAAGCGCACAGGCAGCTGACTCCTTTGTGATCAAAGATATTCGCATCGAGGGCCTGCAACGAGTAGAGCCAGGAACTGTATTTAGCTATCTGCCTGTTCAAGTGGGTGACACCTTTACGGACGAGAAGAGTGCTGAGGCTATTAAGGCTTTGTATAGCACTGGTTTTTTCCGAGATGTACAGATTCAGGCTCAAGGCAATGTTTTGATTGTGATCATTGAAGAGCGTCCCACTATCTCCCGAATTGAATTTACCGGGATGAAAGAGTTTGATCAAGAAATTGTCCGTAAGTCCTTAAAAGCAGTTGGTGTGGCTGAAGCCCGCTTCTATGACAAAGCGCTGATTGACAAAGCTGAGCAAGAGCTCAAGCGTCAGTATGTTGGTAAGGGTATGTATGCCGCTGAGGTAGTTGCCACTGTTACCCCGGTAGAGCGCAATCAAGTGGCGATTTACTTCAATATTGATGAAGGCCCTGTAGCCAAAATCGAAGAGATTAATTTTATCGGCAACAATGTCTTTAGTGTGAGCACTCTCAAAAGCGAGATGCAACTAAAGACGGGCGGATGGCTTTCTTGGTACAGCAAAGATAATTTGTACTCCAAGCAAAAGCTCACTGCTGACTTAGAGAACATTCGCTCTTATTATCTCAATCGTGGTTACCTCGAGTTTGTCATCGAATCTACTCAGGTTTCTATTACTCCGGATAAAAAGGGCATCTATCTCACGGTGAGTATTCGTGAGGGCAATAGGTTCACAGTCAAGAATGTGCGTTTAGCTGGAGATCTATTGGGTAAAGAGGCTGAGCTAATTCAGCTGGTAAGTCTTAAGGCAGGCGATACCTTTTCATCGGCTAAGTTGACTGAGAGCACCAAGGCAATTGCTGAAATTCTGGGTTCGTATGGCTATGCGTTTGCAACCATCAACCCCCAGCCGGATATTCGTCGCGAATTAAGTGAGGTCGATTTGACCTTAGTGGTCGATCCAGGTCGACGTGTTTATGTTCGTCAAGTGAATGTTACCGGTAATGCCAAAACTCGAGATATGGTGATCCGTCGCGAGATGCGTCAGTTTGAGAGCTCCTGGTTTGATAGTGACAAGATTGACCTGTCTAAAAAACGTCTAGGCCGTTTGGGCTACTTTACTGAGACTGATGTTTCTACTCAGGACGTTCCTGGGTCACCAGATCAAGTGGACGTCAATGTAAAGGTAACTGAAAAGCCAACGGGTGCCGTTACGATTGGTGCGGGCTTCTCTTCAACTGAAAAGCTGATCCTCTCCGCCGGTATTAATCAAGACAACGCATTTGGTACGGGTACTGCGGTAGGTTTAAATATGTCTTTGGGTAAGATTAATCAGAGCTTGGCCCTGTCAAACTACGATCCTTATTTCACTGAGGATGGTATCAGTCGTTATACCGATCTGTACTACAGATCATCTAAGCCTTTGTATTACGTTGGTGATCCTGATTATCAAATTAAGTCCGTCGGTAGCAATATCAAGTTTGGTGTTCCATACACAGAAGTTGACCGGGTATTCTTTGGAACTGGTGTAGAGGCATTTCAGATTCAGACTACAAGCAATACTCCTCTTCCATATTTAAGTTACGCTCAAAGTTATGGCATAGCTTCACCTGGGTACCCTGCGACATTGACCACCTACAACATACCCGTCACCGTAGGCTGGTCACGTGATGGTCGTGATAGCGCTTTAATCCCATCTTCTGGATCATTGCAGCAGTTGAGTGCTGAGGCCGGAACCCCGCTAGGAAATATGATGTTCTACCGGATATTTGGCCAGTACCAGAAATACCACTCTTTCTCCAAAGGCAATATTTTGTCTTTTAACGGCGAGGTAGGTTACAGCGAAGCTTACGGAAAATACCCATTCCCGATCACTAAAAACTACTATGTTGGTGGTATTGGATCAGTTCGAGGCTATGCTCCAGGCTCACTAGGCCCCACTTTCTATAATCCGAATACTGGCTTGAATCAGCCGACTGGTGGCCAGTCCAAGATCGTCAGTAACGTGGAGTACACCGTGCCAGTTCCTGGCTCTGGAGTGGATAAAACCTTGCGGGTATTTGGTTTCGTAGACGGCGGTAATGTCTATGCGGAGAATATCAATCTCGTATTGCGATATTCTTATGGCTTGGGTTTATCATGGATATCACCATTGGGTCCGCTCAAGTTTAGTTACGGTATTCCAATCAAATCATTGCCGACGGATAACGTCCAACGTTTGCAGTTCCAAGTGGGTACAGCGTTTTAATTGTTTAAGGAAAGTTTTATGAAGCTTCATCAATCTTCCAAATGGATTCAGTACAGCTTAATTGCTGTTTCAGCACTTATTACTTTGCCATCGGCATTGGCTCAGGACGCTGGAACTCGGGTTGCAGCTGTGAACGTTGAAAAAGTATTCAACGAATCCAACATGGCTAAAGCTAGCCAGACTAAGTTGCAGAATGAATTTACAAAACGTCAAAATGAAATTCGTGACAGCGCCCAAAAAATCAAATCTGCTGCAGAAAAGTTAGATCGTGATTCAGCGGTCATGTCTGAGGCTGAGCGTGCACGTCGTCAACGTGAGTTGGCTGACCAGGATCGTGAATTGCAGCGCAAACAGCGTGAGTACACTGAGGATCTGAATCAGCGTAACTTTGAAGAGCGCGCCAAGATTGCTGAAAAAGCCAATCAAGCCCTCAAGCAGATTGCTGAACAAAGAAAAATTGATGTCATTATTCAAGATCCAGCCTATGCCAATCCCAAGGTTGATGTTACTGATGATGTCATCAAGGCTTTGAATAGTCTTAAGTAAGTTTTATGCCCACCGCCATCGAGCTGGCCGAACAGTTTCAAGTAAGCTTGGTGGGGGATGGCTCCCTCTTGCTTCAAGGCCTCGCTCCTCTCGAGCGAGCCCAATCCAGTCAAATCTCCTTTCTTTCAAATCCGCTGTATCGCCAACAGGCTAGTGATAGTGCTGCAGGTGGTTTAATTGTTAGTCAGGCGGACTTAGATTTTCTTCAGGCAAACCCAGGAAGCAACTCAGCGGGTAGAGTGTTTTTTGTCTCTAAAAATCCTTACGCCACTTTTGCCAGAATGGCGCAGCACTTTGCTAAAGCTTCTGCACCTGTTTATGCGCCTGGAGTGCATCCTAGTGCCGCCATTGATCCTAGCGTCAGCATTCCAGCTTCATGCCATATCGGACCATTTGTGCAAATTGGTCCTGGCGTTAAATTAGGCGAGCGAGTTGTCTTGTTGGGTAATACTTCTGTCGCCAGAAATTCGAATATTGGCAGCGATACCTTGATCTATCCCAATGTATCTGTTTATTCAGAAACTAAGCTTGGTGAGCGCTGCATTATTCATAGTGGAGCGGTCATTGGTGCGGATGGTTTTGGCTTTGCCTCTGACTTTTCCGCTACCGGTGCTGAGTGGGTTAAGATCCCGCAGACAGGTGCTGTGCTTATCGGAAATGATGTCGAGGTGGGCGCGTCAAGCACAATCGATCGTGGTGCTATGAGTGACACCATCATCGGTAACGGCACCAAGATTGATAACCAAGTTCAAATTGCTCACAACGTAGTGGTAGGTAATTGTTGTGTGATTGCTGGTTGTGCTGCCATTTCAGGAAGCACCAAGATTGGCAACTTTTGTATTATTGGCGGCGCAGCCAATTTTGCTGGTCATCTGACAATCGCTGACAGAACAACCGTGTCGGGCAATACCTCCATTATTCGTTCGATAACGGAGCCAGGACAGCATTACACCGGCGTTTACCCTTCAATGCCACACAGCGCTTGGGAGAAAAACGCGGCAATTCTGCGAGGCCTCGATAAAATACGCCAACGCTTACGATTATTAGATAAAACTAAATAGCTATATCTCCCCATTACAAAAATCTAAAAACTTTATTCAGCAGGTAAATACATGAGCAAACCCATCGCCATCGACATCAATCAAATTCTGAAGTTGCTGCCACACCGCTATCCATTTCTATTGGTTGATCGCGTATTGGAGATTGAGCCTCGTCAAAGTATTACTGCGCTGAAGAATGTCACTATGAATGAGCCTTTCTTTCAGGGCCACTTCCCCGATTTTCCGGTCATGCCGGGGGTTTTAATTATTGAGGCGCTTGCTCAAACAGCAGCACTGCTGACCTTTTCTGAAGTGCGTGAAGAAAATGCGGTTTATTACTTCGCCGGTATTGATGGTGCTCGCTTTAAGAAGCCGGTATTACCTGGTGATCAATTGATCATGACGGCTAAGTTAGAACGTGAACGTGCCGGTATCTATAAGTTCCAAGTGCAGGCGACCGTGGATGGCGAGTTGGCTGCCGAAGCGAATATCACTTGTGCCGTTCGTACGAAAGGTGCGTAATGACTCGGATTCATGCATCTGCTGTTGTTGATAGTAAAGCTGAGATCGCCAGCGACGTAGAGATTGGTCCGTATTCTGTCATTGGACCAAACGTCAAAATTGGTGCTGGTAGCAAGATTGGCTCTCACACTGTGATCGAGGGTTACACCACGATCGGCAAAGAAAATAACTTTGCCCACTTCGCTGCTATTGGTGGCGCTCCCCAGGATATGAAATACCGTGGTGAACCTACCCAGTTGATTATTGGCGATCGCAACACCATTCGCGAGTTCACGACCATTCATACGGGTACATCGCAGGATGAGGGCATTACCAGAATAGGTGATGACAACTGGATCATGGCTTATGTACACATTGCACATGACTGCCAAATTGGTAACCACACGATTTTCTCGAGCAACGCACAAATCGCTGGTCACGTAAAAGTAAGTGACTGGGCGATCATGGGTGGCATGTCTGGAGTGCATCAATTTGTCCGTATCGGTCAACATGCGATGTTGGGTGGTGCCTCCGCATTGGTGCAAGACATTCCACCGTTTGTGATTGCAGCTGGCGATAAAGCTTCCCCTCATGGCATTAATGTGGAAGGTCTGAAGCGTCGTGGTTTCTCAAGCGAAACGATTTCTGCGTTGCGTCAGGCATATAAGGTTCTCTATAAAGATGGTCTGAGCTTTGAAGAAGCTAAGGTAGAGATTCAGAAGATGGCGCTAGCTAGTGCATCCGATGTGCAAACTGCAGAAAAGCTGACAGAGTTCCATGACTTTATTGCCGCCTCTACGCGCGGCATTATTCGATAGAGAAAATCTAGTGTCTAAACTTGCTTGTGTTGCCGGAGAGCCTTCGGGTGACTTGCTGGCAGCGCCAGTACTGAGCGCACTAAAGCAGATCCCCGACACCTCCCATCTGGAGGTCTACGGTATCGGTGGTCCTCGTATGCAGGCCGAGGGCCTGCGCTCAGATTGGCCAATGGAGACATTAAGTGTCCGTGGTTACGTTGAGGCAATTAAACAGTTACCTGCTATTCTGAAGTTACGGAAAGAGTTGATTGCTAATCTCACGGGTGAAGGTCGCCCCGATGTATATCTAGGTATTGATGCACCAGATTTCAATTTAGGTGTTGAGTTGGCTTTACGTAAAGCAGGTATTCCGACTTTGCATTTTGTTTCGCCATCGATCTGGGCTTGGAGAGCGGGGCGTATTACGAAGATCAAGCAAGCGGTAGAGCGTATGCTCTGCATTTTCCCGTTTGAGACTGAGATCTATGAGCGTGCTGGCATCAGCGCAACTTATGTTGGGCATCCACTGGCGAGCGAGATTCCTCTAGAGCCAAATCCAGCAAGCGCCAAGCAAAGAATAGAAAAAATCTTAAATCTTCCAAGCAATACATTGAGTGGAACGGTCGTCTCTGCATTGCCGGGCAGTCGCGGTTCTGAGATTGAGCTGATTGCACCAGTCTTTTTTGAGACGATGGCAGAACTTACTAAGCGTATGCCAGGACAGCTTCTGCATTTTGTAATCCCAGTGGCAACGCCACGCCTTCGTGAACCGCTGGAGACTTTACTTAAAAATACGCTTGATAAAAATCCTGACCTTCATATTTATTTGATTGATGGCGAGGCCGATGCAGTACTTGAGGCCGCTGATGTTGTGCTGATTGCTAGTGGTACGGCGACTTTACAGGCGGCCCTCTGGAAAAAGCCGATGGTGATTTCTTATAAGGTACCTTGGTTAACTGCACAGATCATGAAACGACAGGGCTATCTACCGTATGTTGGTTTGCCCAACATTCTGTGCGGTGAGTTTGTTGTCCCCGAACTTCTACAAGACGATGCTACTCCGAATAAGTTGGCAGATGCCTTGCTAACCTGGTTAAACAACCCCACTAAAGTTACCCAACTCAAAACCCGTTTTGCAGCAATGCATGAGACTCTACGTAGGCCAACGGGATTATTGGTTGCACAGGCTGTAGCGCAAACCATTGCTGCTACAAAACATCAGGTTACTGTGTGAGCTTGATTTGGGTATGTGGTGTTGACGAAGCAGGACGTGGTCCTTTGGCGGGGGCAGTGGTTGCTGGTGCTGTTGTTCTTGATCCTGAGAATCCGATTACTGGATTAAAGGATTCTAAGAAGCTATCGGCCACAAGACGTGAGTTTTTGTTTGAGCAAATTCAGCTCAAAGCCAAAGCCTGGGGTATTGGTGAAGCAAGTCCAACTGAGATTGACGAGATCAATATTTTGCAAGCGACAATGCTGGCAATGCGTCGTGCAATTGAAGATCTCACTACCCGTTTAGGTGGCTGGCCAGATAAAGCCTTGATTGATGGCAATCGCTGTCCTGAGTTGCCAATCGCCGCAGAAGCTATTGTGAGGGGCGATACTAAAGAGCCAGCAATCTCAGCTGCCTCTATCTTGGCAAAGGTCACACGTGATCGCCAAATGATGGCCTTGCATGAACTGCACCCCCAATATGGCTTTGCTCAGCATATGGGGTATCCAACTGAAGCCCATTTCGCTGCACTGAAGGAGTTTGGCGCCTGTGATCAGCATCGCCGTAGCTTTTCTCCGGTTCGCAATGTCTTGGCGCTGCATAGTCGATAATCCCAATTATGAAAATGGAATTTATCAGCTCAAAAGACAATTCCTTGTTTAAGGAGATTCGTCAATTACAAGCTACTGGGCTCAAAGGACAAAAGGCCAGATTTGCTTGTGGGCAAGCTTTGTTAGAAGGTATCCATTTAGTACAAACCTGGGTAGGTAATCCAGCACTCAAGATATTGATTACTTCCGAGTTGGGTTTGCAAAATCCAGAGATTGCCCAGGCCGTTTACGACCATGCAGAGATTTGTCCAGAGACTCGCGTTTATCAATTAGATAAAGGCTTGTGGGATTTACTCAGTGATTTGGTTAATGCCCCACAAATTGCAGGCTTGCTGGACCTTCCTCAATCTGCATTAAATCCCCAAAAGTCAGTTGCCACAATCACTGGTGATGTGATTGTTTTGGATCGCATTCAGGATGCCGGAAATGTGGGAACTATTTTACGCACTGCAGCAGCAGCAGGTTTTACTCAAGTAATTGCACTATCTGGTTGCGCCCACCTCTGGTCAAGCAAAGTATTGCGCGCCGGCATGGGCGCCCATCGCTTGCTAGATCTTTATGAAGGCTGGTCATCTCAGCAAGTGCTCAGTGCAGTCGCTGCGCCTTTGCTCGCTGCTACTGCCGATGGCGAGCTCGATCTCTACAACATGCCCAAGGTACTAATGCATCCCGTTGCATGGGTCATGGGAAGTGAAGGTCAGGGCGTTTCTGATGATTTGATGGCTCAGGCAAAGGGCGTCTCCATTCCGATTGATCCCAGAGTTGAATCGCTGAATGTATCTACTGCAGCAGCAGTGTGTTTATTCGAAACCCTTCGGGTGAGGCGTGCCTAGCACTAGTCTGGTCTCGGTGGTCTGAAATTCATATTTAAGCCTGTATGCACCGATACTTGCTCTAGAGCAAATTTAGTTTTCACTGGCAAGGTTTTAGTTGGCCAGCAGTCCAATGGGATATATTTAGTCCATGAAAAAAATTATTGCGCTGCTCTTTACTTCTTTAGTCACCCTTTCTGGGTGTCAATCCACTGGCAAAGACGGTAAGCCTTTAACTCCCGCTGAGATTGTTCAAAAGCGAGCTGCTACGTTAAAGATGTCCACAACTGGGCTTGATGCACTCATTAAGCAAAATCCATCTGTTAAAAAGGAAATCGAAGAGGCGGCTGGATATGCCGTTTTCAGTACGACTAATGTCAATATCCTACTGATTGTGGTTGCTAGGGGAGAGGGTGTTCTTTATGACAAGCGCCGAAGCACCCCCATCTTCATGGAGGCACTAAAGACAGGTGAGGGTTTAGGTGCTGGGTACCAAGATCAATATCAGGTAGTTATTTTTAAATCCACCAAGGCTATTGACCAATTTTTACTGACTTCAATTGATGGTCAAAAAGGCGGGATAGATATTGATGCAAACTTCTCGGCTGGATCTGGTGGTGTAATACGCTCACTTAATCCTGACATCATTTTTTATACTGTTGGCCTTTCTGGCTATGACCTCCAGGCAAATTACGGCGGTACCCTGTACTTAGTTGATCAACAATTAAATGATGAAGCCACCATAAAAGGTCTGCCAACTAAAGCCAAATAACTCTGCAATCCTTGTAGCAGACATTAAAAATACTTTTTTAACCTAAGATTGTTTTATCCGACTTCATAGATTGCAAGACAGTAGTCGCAATCTCCTCAATGGATTTACTGGTGGTGGCCACCCAAGGAATGGATTCTTTTTTCATCATGGCGGTGGCCTCATTAATTTCGTAGCGGCAGTTTTCCAGTTTGGCGTAGTTGCTGCCAGGACGCCGCTCATTCCGAATCTCTGACAGACGTTCAGCATCAATCATTAAGCCAAAAATCTTACTGCGATACGGGATTAAATCTTTGGGTAACTGCCCACGTTCAAAATCTTCAGGAATAAGAGGATAGTTGGCTGCTTTCATCCCATACTGCATAGCAAGATAAAGACTGGTTGGTGTTTTGCCTACCCGCGATATGCCCACCAAAATGACATCAGCCTCAGCTAGATTTTTATTGGATTGACCATCATCATGGGCTAAAGAGTAGTTAATGGCCTCAATCCGGTTTTTGTAGGCCTCGGTATCTGCATTGTGGTGAAGGCGGTTCATGGCGTGGGTTGATTTAACCCCGAGAGCCTGCTCTAAAGGCGCCACAAAAGTCTGGAACATATCCAGAATCAGGCCATTTGCTTTGCCGACAATGGTGTTCAGTTCGGGATTCACCAAAGTGGTGAAAACAATCGGCTGGACTTCATATTTAGAGGCTGCCTGATTGATGCTGGAGACCGCGTCGTGGGCTTTTTCAGGGCTATCCACAAAAGGCACCCGAACATGCTTAAAAGTGGCCTCAAATTGAGCCAAAATCGATTGGCTGAAGTTCTCGGCAGTAATCCCCGTGCCATCAGAAACAATAAAAACAATACGAGTTTGGGTAGACATGAGATTGGCCTAGAGGTCTTGGTCAGCACTACAATATGCAATTATTGAAGTATGCCGTATTTTATCCGGCCGCTCGACCAGTTTCCTTATCCTTAGAGAGTATTTTATGTCCAACCAACAGCAACAAAGTAACGATGTAGCAAATGCCTATGTTCTGCCTTTTGAGCAACTCCGCATGACGGATGTTGAGTCAGTCGGCGGTAAAAACGCCTCACTTGGTGAAATGATTTCTCAGTTGTCTTCCACGGGTGTACGTGTGCCCACTGGATTTGCAACTACATCACTGGCGTTTCGTGATTTCTTAGAGCACAACAACTTGACTGAGCGCATTCAGAAGCGCTTGGAAAATCTCAATATTGATGATGTTCGTGCTTTGGCTGAGGCCGGAAAAGAAATTCGCGGCTGGATTGAGACTGCCCCATTTCAGGCGCGTCTTGATGAAGAGGTTCGTGCCGCATTTAAAACATTAGATGACTCTGGTAAAGGCTCGTTCGCCGTGCGCTCTTCTGCAACCGCAGAAGATCTACCTGATGCTTCTTTTGCCGGGCAACAAGAGACCTTTTTGAACGTTGAAGGTATTGATGATGTTCTGAAGAAGATTCGTGAAGTATTTGCTTCCTTGTATAACGACCGTGCGATTTCTTACCGCGTTCACAAGGGCTTTGCCCACGCTGAAGTGGCGCTATCTGCTGGTATCCAGCGCATGGTGCGCTCTGACCTGGGTGCCGCTGGTGTGATGTTTACCTTGGATACGGAGTCTGGCTTCGAAGACGTGGTCTTTATCACTTCCAGCTATGGCTTAGGCGAGACAGTAGTGCAGGGTGCAGTGAACCCAGATGAGTTCTACGTGTTCAAAACTACCTTGGCAAAAGATAAGAAGGCGATTATTCGTCGCTCTTTAGGTTCCAAGTTAATCCAGATGCAATTTGCCCCGGCAGGTTCTGCTGAGAAGGTCATGACTGTAGATGTAGCCCCAGAAAAGCGTAATCGTTTTTCATTGGAAGATGCTGACATTACCGAATTAGCAAAATACGCCGTCATTATTGAAAAGCACTACGGTCGTCCAATGGACATCGAGTGGGGTAAAGATGGTCAAGATGGCCGTATTTACATCTTGCAAGCTCGTCCTGAGACGGTGAAGAGCCAAGCTGCTGGTCAAGTGGAGATGCGCTACAAGTTAAAAGGTAGCTCCAAGGTATTAGCTAAAGGTCGTGCGATTGGTCAAAAGATTGGTGCAGGTCCGGTTCGTATTATTCGCGACCCAAGTGAGATGGATCGCGTACAACCAGGTGATGTATTAGTTGCTGATATGACTGATCCCAACTGGGAGCCGGTGATGAAGCGTGCTTCCGCGATCGTTACTAATCGTGGTGGTCGTACTTGTCACGCAGCGATTATTGCTCGCGAGTTAGGTGTTCCTGCGGTAGTAGGTTGTGGTGACGCTACTGAGCATTTGCAAGATGGCATGATGGTGACTGTCTCTTGCGCAGAAGGTGACGAAGGTCATATTTATGATGGCTTGATTGAAACTGAAGTAACTGAAGTTTCTCGTGGTGTATTGCCAGAGATTCCAGTCAAGATCACCATGAATATCGGTAATCCTCAGTTGGCCTTTGATTTCTGTCAAATCCCCAATGCTGGTGTCGGCTTAGCTCGTCTCGAGTTCATCATCAATAACTATATTGGTGTGCATCCACGCGCTGTCTTGGAGTATCCAAACATTGATCCTGATCTCAAGCGCGCAGTAGAGAGTGTTGCTCGTGGCTACGCAAGCCCACGTCAGTTTTATGAGGATAAATTGGTTGAAGGTGTAGCAACGATTGCTGCGGCTTTCTATCCAAAACCGGTGATCGTACGTTTGTCTGACTTCAAGTCAAATGAATATAAGAAACTCATTGGTGGTTCACGCTACGAGCCGGACGAAGAGAACCCAATGTTGGGCTTCCGTGGCGCATCCCGTTACGTATCAGCTGATTTTGGTGAAGCCTTTGCTTTGGAGTGCGCTGCAATGAAGCGCGTTCGTGAAGATATGGGTCTGGATAACGTCGAGATCATGGTGCCGTTTGTTCGTACCATCAAGCAAGCTGAGCGTGTTATCGACATGATGGCAAAGTTAGGTCTCAAGCGTGGTGAGAATGGCCTGCGCCTGATCATGATGTGCGAGATTCCTTCGAATGCAATCTTGGCGGATCAATTCCTTGAGCATTTCGATGGATTCTCAATCGGTTCAAACGATATGACTCAGTTAACCCTGGGCCTAGATCGTGACTCCGGCATGGAATTGTTAGCCATTGACTTTGATGAGCGCGATCCCGCAGTGGAGTTCATGATTGCTCGCTCTATTGAAGCTTGCCTTAAGCAAAACAAATACGTTGGTATTTGCGGTCAAGGCCCTTCAGATCATCCAGACTTTGCGCGTTGGTTGGTTGCTAAGGGCATTACTTCGATCTCCCTCAATCCAGACAGCGTAGTAGCTACCTGGGAAATGTTGGGCAAGAAGGAAGCTTAACCCCCTAACTGCTATTGACTAGCAAGATGAAAAAAATGCCTAGATGAAAATCTAGGCATTTTGCTTTGTGCTAAATATTATTATCTTGAATAGCTAGGCACTCACTTGGCCAATCAAGCGTTGAGGTCGCCCCGAGCAATACGACCCTTTTGAACTTCCCATTCGCGCTCTTTGGTAGCGGCACGTTTGTCATGTTGTTTCTTGCCGCGGGCTAGTCCGATCTCGCACTTCACATTCCCTTTGGAGAAATGCAGGTTCAAAGGGACGAGGGTATAGCCCTTTTGCTCTACTTTGCCAATCAGTTTTTTAATCTCAATCGCATTGAGAAGGAGTTTGCGGGTACGGGTGCTGTCGGGGACTATGTGAGTGGAGGCAGATAGCAGGGGGGTAATATGGCATCCGATCAGGAACAGCTCCGCCTGACGGATGACAACATACGCTTCTTTGACGTGCACGCGACCGGCGCGGATGGCTTTTACTTCCCAGCCTTCCAGAACCAGCCCTGCCTCGAACCGTTCCTCGATAAAATAATCGAAGAAGGCTTTTTTGTTATCGACGATACTCATATTTATTTAGCTTCTCAAGATCGATTATGGCAGACGTCAACAAGACCGTTTTAATTGGCCAGTCCGTAGACCGTATGTACGGTTTGGTAACTGATGTTGCGCGCTACCCAGAGTTCTTGCCCTGGTGCGGTGGCGTGGAAATTTTTGAGCAATCTGAGACTGTTTTGGATGCCAAAATCAATATCCACTTTAAGGGTATTAATCAGTATTTTCATACTCGAAACGCCAATCATCGCCCCGAAAGCATTGATATGGTCTTTGTGGATGGCCCATTCAAGCATTTTTCCGGGCAGTGGAACTTCATTCCCCTCAAAGAGGATGCCTGTAAGGTGGAATTTAAGCTCCACTGGGAGTTCAAGAGCGTCATCCTAGATAAGATCATTGGCCCAGTCTTTGGGCATATTGCAGGCACCTTTGTGGATTGCTTCGTCAAGCGAGCTGAAGACCTCTATGGCTAGTCAGTCCATGAAGATTTGGATTTGTGATGCCCGCCTGGGTGAGCCTGAGTTAAGCCCTTTTACGCTGCACTTATTGCCCTCCGAGGCAGCCACTGTAGGGCTTGCTCTCATTAAAGCGGGAATTGCCCAAGGCCCCGAAGACTCCAACTTAGCCAGAAAAGGCTGTTTTGGCGTCTTTGGCAAGCGTAAGGATTGGGACAGCCCTATTTACGAGGGTGATCGCTTGGAGCTCTATTCTGCGCTCCTGGTTGACCCCAAGGCCGTCCGCCGCAAGAAGGCCAATCAGAACCAAGATGCCAAATTCCAGGCTGCCGCAACTAAAAGAAAGGCGAGGAGGCTATAATCTTGTTTTGTGACTAGGGGTTTTGCATGCGACTCATTCAAAAAGCACTCACTTTTGATGATGTGCTCCTCGTACCGGCTTATTCTTCGGTACTCCCTCGAGATGCCAGCTTGGCAAGTAAGTTAACTCGAGAAATTTCACTCAATACACCGTTGGTATCCGCAGCGATGGATACCGTCACTGAAGGCCGCTTGGCAATTGCCATGGCTAGTGAGGGTGGTATTGGTATTGTTCATAAAAATCTCAAGCCTGCTGAACAGGCTAGGGAAGTGGCTAAGGTCAAACGTTACGAATCTGGCATTTTGCGCGATCCTATTACGGTAGATCCACATGCCACGCTGCGCCAAGTCATTCAACTTTCTCGTGAGCATGGTTTCTCCGGATTTCCAGTGCTCACTGGCAAAGAAGTGGTGGGCATTATTACCAACCGCGACTTGCGCTTTGAGGAAGACTTAGATGCGCTCGTGAAATCGAAGATGACTCCACGCGAGCGCTTGATTACAGTTAAAGAGGGTTGCTCGCTAGAAGAGGCGAAGCGCTTGATGAGTCAGCATCGCTTAGAGCGCGTACTGGTAGTCAACGATAAGTTTGAATTACGTGGTCTGATCACCGTTAAAGATATCTTGAAGGCGACCGAGCATCCAAATGCTTGTAAAGATAGCGAAGGTAAGTTGCGTGTTGGTGCTGCTGTTGGCGTTGGCCCTGATAACGATGAGCGTATTGAGCTCTTAGTTCGTGCAGGTGTCGATGTCATTGTGGTGGATACCGCACATGGTCATAGCCAAGGTGTCTTAGATCGCGTGAAGTGGGTTAAGAAAAACTATCCTCACGTACAAGTGATCGGTGGAAACATTGCCACAGGCGAAGCCGCTAAAGCATTGGCTGATCATGGCGCTGATGGTGTGAAAGTGGGTATTGGCCCTGGCTCTATTTGCACTACCCGGATTGTTGCGGGTGTAGGTGTGCCTCAGATTAGCGCCATTGTGAATGTAGCTGCCGCACTTAAAGGTACAGGTATTCCGTTAATTGCCGACGGTGGCGTGCGTTACTCCGGTGACGTTGCTAAAGCCCTGGCTGCTGGTGCAAGCTCGGTCATGATGGGCGGTATGTTCGCTGGTACTGAAGAAGCTCCTGGTGAAGTGTTCCTCTATCAAGGCCGTTCATATAAGAGTTATCGTGGCATGGGTTCTTTGGGCGCAATGGCAGATGGCTCTGCAGATCGTTACTTCCAAAGTGACATCAGTGCAGCGAATGCTGAGAAGTTGGTACCAGAGGGTATTGAAGGTCAAGTGCCTTACAAAGGTAGCGTCCTTGCCATCTTGCATCAACTGACTGGTGGTATTCGTTCTTCAATGGGCTATCTTGGATGCAAGACGATTGATGAACTTCATGAGAAAGCGAATTTTGTGGAAATCACTTCAGCGGGTGTGCGCGAGTCACACGTTCATGATGTGAAGATCACCAAGGAAGCGCCAAATTACCATATTGATTAAGAAGTAAAAGCAGGCTGAATTTAAGGTAATCCTTTCGTGCACGACAAAATACTGATTCTTGACTTTGGTTCACAAGTCACCCAATTGATTGCCCGGCGCGTGCGTGATGCGCGTGTCTATTCGGAAATCCATCCCTACGATTGTGATCCAGAATTCATTCGCAAGTTCATTCAAGAGCAGGGTGGCAAAGGCATCATTCTTTCTGGTGGACCCAGTTCTGTAACGCAAGAGGGCGGTCCTCGTGCACCGCAAATCGTCTTTGAACTCGGCGTTCCCGTTTTAGGTATTTGCTACGGCATGCAAACTATGGCAACCCAATTAGGTGGTGCCGTTGCTTCTGCCGAGTCCTTGGGTAAAGCCCGTGAGTTTGGTTACTCCGAAGTGCGTGCCCATGGCCATACCAATTTACTTAAAGGCATCCAAGACTTTTCTACCAGTGAAGGCCATGGCATTCTGAAGGTATGGATGAGTCATGGTGACTCTGTAACAACAATGCCACCAGCTTTTAAGCTCATGGCTTCAACAGAGTCCTGCCCTATCGCTGGTATGGCTGATGAACAGCGCCGTTTTTATGCATTCCAATTCCATCCTGAAGTAACGCATACATTACAAGGCGAGGCCATCTTGGGCCGCTTTGTGCATGAGATCTGTGGCTGCAAACCGGACTGGGTGATGGGTGACTACATCAGCGAAGCGGTTGCGCATATTCGCAAGCAAGTTGGCGATGAGGAAGTGATTCTCGGTTTATCTGGCGGTGTTGACTCTAGTGTCGCGGCTGCATTAATTCATCGTGCGATTGGTGAGCAACTCACTTGTGTGTTTGTTGATCATGGCCTACTTCGTTTAAACGAAGGCGACATGGTGATGGAGATGTTTGCCCGCAACCTCGGTGTTAAAGTAATTCGGGTTGATGCCAAAGAGAAGTTTATGTCTGAGCTTGCCGGTGTTGCAGATCCAGAAGCCAAGCGCAAAATTATCGGTAAAGAATTCGTAGAGATTTTCCAAACTGAGTCCGGGAAGATTGCCAATGCCAAGTGGCTTGCTCAAGGAACTATTTATCCAGACGTGATTGAGTCTGCCGGTAAAGGTAAGAAGGGCGCGCATACGATTAAGAGCCATCACAATGTGGGTGGCTTACCAGAAGACATGCATCTCAAGTTACTTGAGCCATTACGTGAATTGTTCAAAGACGAAGTGCGTGAACTTGGCGTTGCTTTAGGTTTGCCACGTGAGATGGTCTA